>NZ_JBEOWP010000002.1:0-641000 GCF_040296095.1 Micromonospora sp. NPDC002389 | reverse complement strand
CGCGCGGGACCAAGCGCAGCGCGGGACCAAGCGCAGCGCGGGACCAAGCGCAGCGCGGGACCAAGCGCAGCGCGGGACCAAGCGCAGCGCGGGACCAAGCGCAGCGCGGGACCAAGCGCAGCGCGGGACCAGGCGCAGCGCGGGACCGGCGGCGGCTGCGGCAGCGCGGTGCCGGCGGGCCGTCGGCAGCCCGTGCTGCGGCGGCGGCGGCAATTTTGGACAGTTTCCGTTAGGAGCTAACGGAAACTGTCCAAGATAGACAGTCGCACCGCACGATCGGGGCGGTGTGGTCGGGTGTGCGGGGATGGGGTGAGCACGAGTCGCCGCAGCTCGTCGGGCATCACGAACAGGTGCCGCGTCTCGACCGCGTCCCCGTACCGGTCGAGCTGGTAACACTGAATCCAGGTCCAGCCGTACGGCGGATGCCAGTCGACCTGCTCGCGAACGACCCGCACCGCGATCGGCGTGCGAAACTGCGGACTCGCGTCGCGGGTCAGCAGGTACACACCGGGCGCGACCACCGGCGTACCGTCCGGCCGACGCCGCTCACCAGGCACGACGCGGTACGACCACGGCCTGGTCCACCCGTACCCGGGCGTACCGGCGACGGACCTGGAGCGACCCGTCCTTCTGCACCGCGTGCCCGCTCACCTCAGCCCACACGTGGCCGTCCGCCTGCTGCGCCCGGCCGATCACCTCGGCCACGTAGAGCAGCAACTCTCCCGCCCCGGGCAGGTACGCCCCCTCCGGCACACGGATCACGTCCCCCACCGCCACGGTGCCCGACGCCTCCCCTCCGAGCACTGCGGCACACGACGGAGCAGGCGGATATTCGCCGGTGGCCGCAGCAGCCGAAGCCGCGCCCGTACAGAGCGCCGGTGCTCCCGCCGCCCCTGTGGACGACGGCTGCCCGGCCCGGTCGCCGACGGACCTCTCCCCCGTCGGCCGGATCGACGCCTCCCCCGCCGGAACGGTGGGCGTGGACCAGCGCGACGGCGGGACGTCGTTCGTCGGTCTGGGTGTGGACACGGGAGCCTCCTCGTCGCCTCGGTGGACCGGGGGTCGCCGCGGATGCTCGCCCGGCGGCGACCCCCGGGACGAACGCGCCCGCCGGGTCAGGGGGATTGACCTCCACCGAACGCGCCATCTGAACAAGACCTTGCCAAGGGTTGCGGGGCAGTTACACCGCGTAGGAGTCTGTACCGCAGACATTCCGGACGATGTGTTTGGAGCAGGGGATGAATCGGGCCGTTCAGCTTGCGATGGCAGCGGCTGGGGAGACTGCCGACAGTCTCGCAGCTCAGGTTGGGGTAGACCCGAAGACCGCTGCGCGGTGGGTCAGTCAGGGACGCGTTCCGCAGATGCGTCATCGTGCCCGCGTGGCAGAAATCCTGCGGCGGGACATGGAGGACCTCTGGCCGGACGCACTGCGACGTAAGGAGCCCGCGTGGTTCCTGCCGTGGACGCAGATCGAGCGGGAAGCGACCGGACTCCGCTGTTACGAGTCGTCGGTGATTCCGGGGCTTCTTCAAACCGAGGAATACGCGCGGGCCGTGCTCGCCTCCGGGCCTCTGATGGCCGACACCGAAAGCCTCGTCGCACTCAGGATGGAGCGGCAGGCAGCGGTGTTCGACCGGCCTCGACCGCCGCTGGCGGTCTTCGTGATCGACGAAGCCGCGTTACGCCGGGGCGCACCGGAGGTCATGGGACCTCAACTCGACCACCTGATCGCCATGGCGCAGCGGCCGAACGTCATGGTGCACATCGTTCCACTGACGGCCGGTCTACATCCGGGCCAGGCCGGGCCGTTCGTGATCGCCACGACCGCGGACGGAGACGACGTCGGATACCTGGACGATCAGGCCCAGGGACGGATCACCAATGACGTTGCTCCACTCTGGGCCGTCTGGGATACCGTGAGGTCGGTGGCGCTTCCGCGCGACCAGTCCATCGAGTTTCTGAGAGCGCGGGCATGGCTGACCTGACCGGCGCCCACTGGCGCACAAGCACTCGTAGCAGTTCCAACGGCGGGAACTGCGTGGAAGTCACCGACAACTTGCCGGGCATCGTCGGCGTCCGGGACTCCAAGGACCCGGGCGGTCCCGCCTTGGCCTTCGATCCCACCGCTTGGCAGGCGTTCGTCGCCGAACTCACCAAGCGCGCCTGATCGACCACTCCGGACATCCGAGAGCGCTGCCCCCACCGGGACCGGGCGCTCTCACCGTCCCCAGCAGCCGCCCCGACAGCCCCGTCAGCCACAGTCCCCGCCGATCATGGAGTTGTGGCATCGACAAACAGGGGCGTTTCATCAGCCAACGGGCACCACAACTCCATGATCGACACGGCAAATCACGTGACATGGCACAGCACACGATGCGGCGACAGGCGCCTGCGCAGCTCATCGGGGCGGCGGCTGAGGTCGCTACGCTGAATCGCAGATGGAACGCATCAGAAGCGAGGCTCGTTCTCGCTCTTAATCCCTCGATGTCATCAGGAAAGCGGCAGCATCATGGACCTGACCGGCGCACGGTGGCACAAGAGCAGCAAGAGCGGCAACAACGGCGGATCCTGCGTCGAAGTGGCGGACAACCTTCCCCGCACCGTCCTCGTCCGCGACACCAAGGACCGTGACGGCGGGACGCTGGCGTTCGCCCCGACCGCGTGGCAGGCGTTCGTCTCTCAACTCGCCAAACAAGCCTGACCAACCACTCCGGACATCCGAGAGCGCTCGCCCCACCGGGGCCGGGCGCTCTCACCGTCCCCAGCAGCCGCCCCGACAGCCCCGTCAGCCACAGTCCCCGCCGATCATGGAGTTGTGGCATCGGCAAACAGGGGCGTTTCATCAGCCAACGGGCACCACAACTCCATGATCGACGCGGCAAGGCGCGCGACACGGCAAGGCGCGCGACACGGCAAAGCACGCGACACGGCAAAGCACGCGACGCGGCAAGGCGCGCGACACGGCAGAGCAGGCGACGCGACACAGCACGCGACGCGGCACAGCGCGAGGGGTGGAGAAGGGCGGTGGGCGGGGCTCCCGCACCGGGAGTCCCGCCCACCTCACCGTCCTCCGCACCGGAGGTCGGTCGTCTGTGGTGTCAGCCGGCGCGTTCCGTCGCCGCCGACACCTCGGCCCCGAGGGGCACGGTCATGGTGAGCAGGGAGCCGTCGCGTTCGGCGGTGGTGGGTCGGGCCAGCCGACGCAGGGTACGCAGCATGGGGGTGTTGTCCGCCTGGATGTGCAGCACCATTGCCGCGTACCCGGCGGACTCGGCCTGCCGGGTCAACCGGCGCAGCAGGGTCGAGCCGAGGCCGCGCCGCTGCCAGTCGTCCCGGACCAGCAGGGCCAGTTCGGCCTCGTCGCCCTCGGCGAGCAGGTTAGCCATCGCGACGACCGACTCCGCCGCCCCGTCGGAGCCGGTCGTCACGGCGATCAGGGTCTGCCCGCGCGCCGGCTCCAGGAGCTGACGCAGGCGGGCCGGGGTGGGCAGGCAGGCCCCGCCCAGGTAGCGGCGTTGGCGGGTGTCCGCCGAGCACGCCTCGTGCAGTTCGGTCACGGCCGCCAGGTCGTCGGCGACGGCGGGGCGTACGGTCAGCTCGGCGCCGTCCGGCAGGACCACGGTGACCTGCTCGGCGGTGCGGCGGGCCGCGGTGGCGCCCAACTCCAGCAGGGCCTGGGCGCGGGCGTACTCGGCGGGGGTGAAGCTCGGCGCGACCCGGCGCAGCAGGTAGGAGCCGCCGTTGGGGTCGGCCAGCAGCATCGTCGCCTCGTCGACTCCGGCGCGCGTCACGGCGAGCGCCGGACGCCAGGTCACCTCGTCCGCGCCGAGCAGGGCGCGCAGCACCTCGCCGGTCGCGTCCGGGTCGTGGACCAGCCGGGTGGCCAGCCCGAGTACCCGGGTCGGCTGGTCCGCCAGGCCACGCGCCTCACTGCGCGCCACCCAGCAGTCCCGGCCCCGGCCCCGTTCCACGGCGGCGATCAGACCCGCCTCGTCGAGGGTGTCCGGCGCGTCCACGAGGAAGTCGTCGACGGCGCCACGTTCGGTGGTGTGCACCTGCACGGTGAGGATGTTGACTCCACGCAGCGCGAGGCTCGCCGTGAGCACCGACAGGTAGCCCGGCCGGTCGTCCACGGTGGCCCGGATCCGCCACAGCGTCATGGTCGCCTCCTTTCACCTGTCACCCTGGCCTGCGGCTGTTGCGGGCCGGTTGCCCCACCGTGTCCGGCTGCCACGGGCCCTGCGGTCTGCGTCACACCAGGTCGCGGCCGGTCACGGGTTGGCGGTGACGGCCGGGGAGCCGACCAGGTCGAGCCGGTCGCCGAGGATGACCGCGCTGGCCCGGACCAGTTGGGCGAGCCGGTCGACCTCGGTGCTGTGGAAGGCGGCCGGGGTCAGCGTCTCGTTGTGCTCGCGGGAGACCACCAGGACCAGCCCGGCGCGACCGAACGGCGCGACCGCGAAGTGACTGCCGTCGGGCATCGTCATCGACCGGGCCCGCAGCGGGGTCACCTCCGGCAGCCGGGGCGACACCGGCGTACGCCAGCTCGCGTGCCCGACCGTCGCCCCGCCGCCTCCGGTGCGGGAGGCCCAGTCGACCGGTACGACCGCGGCCACGGACCACTCGGCGGCGAGCAGCCCGGGTACCGCGTCGACCAGGGTGGCCAGCCCGTCGGCCGGGTTGGCGGCGACCTGGGCCAGCAACTCGGCGTCCTGCCCGGTGGTGGTGGGCGCGCCGATGGCCCGCCACACCCCGTCGACGCGTACGCCCGGGATCGCGGCCAGGCCGGCCAGCAACCGTTCCACCCGGGCGGCGCCCGGCCAGACCACGGTGAAGTCGTCGACCGCCCGTCCGCCGAGCCGTTCCAGGACGACCACCTGGACGATGTCCGCGCCCGAGACACCGAGGGTGCGGGCCACCTGGCCGAGCGTGCCCGGACGGTCCGGCAGGGTGACCCGTACGCGCAGCAACATCTGAACCCTCCGCTCGGCGGGCCGGCACAATGCCGGCAGGCTGACCCAGAGCTTGGCAGTTGACCATTTCGTCCCTGTTGCTGCGGCATGTCCCCTGGGCAAAACCTGACCTTGACAACCCGTCGGGGCTGCCATCAACTGTCCGAATGACCGATCCGGCTGCCCGTTCCCCCGCCGGTCTGGACCTGGACCGCCTCGGCGCGTACCTCGCGACGCATCGACCCGAGTCGACCGGGGCACCGCTGCGCGCCGACCTGATCGCCGGTGGGCGGTCGAACCTCACCTACCTGGTCCACGCCGGCGATCGTGACCTGGTGCTCCGGCGACCACCGCTCGGGCATGTGCTGGCCACCGCGCACGACATGACCCGCGAGTTCCGGGTGATCTCGGCGCTGGCCGCCACCGACGTGCCGGTCCCCCGCGCCCTGCTGCTCTGCGCCGACCCGGACGTGCTCGGCGCGCCGTTCTATCTGATGGAGCGCGTTCCCGGCGAGGTGTACCGGAGTCGCGAACAGACCGACCGGCTCGGCGCGGGGCAGCGGCACGACCTGGCCATGGCGATGATGGACACCCTCGCCACGCTGCACACCGTCGACCCGGCGGCGGTCGGCCTGGCCGACTTCGGTCGCCCCGACGGCTACCTGGCCCGGCAGGTACGCCGCTGGGCCGGGCAGCTCGACCGGTCCCGCAGCCGACCGCTGCCCGACATCGACGAGCTGCGCGACCGGCTCGCCGCCACGGTCCCCGACAGCACCGGTACGGGCCGGATCGTGCACGGCGACTACCGGCTGGACAACCTGCTCGCCGCAGTCGACCCGGCGGCCGGATCGATGAGCGTGACCGCGGTGCTGGACTGGGAGATGGCCACGCTCGGCGACCCGCTGGCCGATCTCGGGCTGCTGTTGACGTACTGGGACGTCCTGGGCGGCGGCGTCGCCACCGTCGACAACCCGGTCGCCGACGGGCTCGGCCCGCGCGCCGGGTTCCCGACCGGCGCGGAGCTGATCGACCGGTACGCCGCCCGCAGCGACGTCGACGTCGGCCCGCTCGACTGGCACGTGGCACTGGGCTGTTTCAAACTCGCGGTGATCTGCGAGGGCATCCACTACCGGCACACCCTCGGGCAGACCCTCGGCGAGGGTTTCGACACCATCGGCGGCATGGTCGCGCCGCTGGTCGCCCACGGACTGGCCACGCTCAGGGAGGCATGATGCACTTCGGGTACGACGACCGCACCGAGCAGTTGCGCGGAGAGCTGACCGAGTTCCTGACCGACCACGTCTACCCGGCCGAGGCCGTGTACGCCGCCGAGGTGGCCGCTGCCGGTGACCCGTGGGCCCGGCCGCCGGTGCTGGCGCGGTTGACCGACGAGGCCCGTCGGCGTGGCCTGTGGAACCTCTTCCTCCCCGATCCGCGCCACGGTGCCGGGCTGACCAACCTCCAGTACGCGCCGCTGGCCGAGTTGACCGGCCGCAGCCCGCACCTGGCCCCGGAGTCGCTCAACTGCGCCGCGCCGGACACCGGCAACATGGAACTGCTCGCCGAGTTCGGCTCCCCCGCCCAGCAGGAACGGTGGCTCGGCCCGCTGCTGGCCGGCGAGATCCGCTCGGCGTTCTGCATGACCGAACCCGACGTCGCCTCCTCCGACGCGACGAACATCGCCACCGCCATCCGCCGCGACGGCGACCACTACGTGATCGACGGCCGCAAGTGGTGGTCGTCCGGGGCGATGGACCCGGCCTGCGAGATCTTCATCGTGATGGGCAAGACCGACCCGGACGCCGACCGACACCAGCAGCAGAGCATGATCCTGGTCCCCCGGGACACCCCCGGGGTCACGGTCCGCCGGGGGATGACCGTCTTCGGCTTCAGCGACGCCCCGCACGGTGGTCACGCCGAGATCGACTTCGACGGCGTACGAGTCCCGGCGGAGAATCTCGTGGGCGCCGAGGGCACCGGGTTCGCCATCGCCCAGGCCCGGCTCGGCCCCGGCCGCATCCACCACTGCATGCGCCTGATCGGCATGGCCGAACGGGCCCTGGAGCTGCTCTGCCGTCGGGCCGCCGACCGGGTCGCGTTCGGCCGCCCCCTGGCCGAGCAGGGCGTGGTGCGGGAGTGGATCGCCGAGTCCCGGGTCCGCATCGAGCAGGCCCGCCTGCTGGTGCTCAAGACCGCCTGGCTGATGGACACCGTCGGCAACAAGGGCGCGCACACCGAGATCCAGGCCATCAAGATCGCTACCCCGGCGATGGCCGAGTGGGTGATCGACAAGGCGATCCAGACGTACGGCGCAGCCGGCGTCAGCCAGGACACTCCCCTGGCCGCACTCTGGACCCACGCCCGTACGCTCCGCCTCGCCGACGGCCCCGACGAGGTGCACCGCGCCAGCCTCGCCAGACGCGAACTACGCCGCTGGACCCGCCCCACCTGACACGCCGCCCCCACCGTCCCTCGGCCGACCGTCGCTCGACGCGCCGTCACCCCGGCCTAGCGTCGCTCCACGCAGCATCACCCTGGGCCTACCGTCGGCCGGCCCGCCGTCGCCGGCCCTGTTCCGACCGGCCGCCATGCGCCGTGCGGCGGCAGCACCCTGACCGAGCAGTACTGCCACCCCGGCGCCTGTCGAGCTGAGAGCAGAGACGGATCACCGATAGCCCACTCGGCAGCGAGCAGCCAGCGGCGGCTCGTCCGGCATCGAGCACCAACGGCGGCCCATTCGGCATCGAGCACCAACGGCGGCCCATTCGGCGGGGCCGGCCGAAAGGGGCCAAGCGGTGTAGAGGAACGGGGCAAGGTCAACCGGCTGCGGCCAGCGATGAGGTCAAGCGGGAGCGCGGTTCGGTAGCGGCAGGCCGGGAGGTGATAGCGAAAACGGTTCAGCTCGACAGTGCCCGAAGCAGGGGTAGGTCACGGCCTCGGTTCTTCCTGAGTTCCCGACCGGCGATCTGGGCGATCGAGCGGCCGGCGGGCTCACTGCCGGTGAGCGTGTCGCGGCGGCCTCCGCCCGGAAGGGTCCGCTTCACGCACTCGCTGCCGACCACGCTCTCAGTTGTCGTGCACCCACCCGGCCGCTGGTCATCAGGCACAGGCAGGCTCTGGGGTGTGCGTCAGGCGGTGGCGCGCTCGACGAGTTGGGTGTCCAGGACGATGTGCGGGTCGGGGATCTCGTCGCCGCGGATGCGGGCCACCAGCAGGCGGGCCATCTGCCGGCCCATCTCGTCGACGGGCTGGAACACCGAGGTGAGCGGCGGGTTGGCCTGTCGGGCGATGGGTGCGTCGTCGAAGCCGATCACGGCCACGTCCTCCGGTACGCGGCGGCCGGTCTCGCGCAGCGTCCGCATGGCGCCGAAGGCCATCAGGTCGGCGGCGACGAAAACCGCGTCCAGGTCGGGGCAGCGGTCCAGCAGTTGCCGCATCGCGGTCGACCCGCTCTCCTCGCTGAAGTCGCCGTACCCGATCAGGTCGGGGTTGACGCCGAAGCCGGCGGTGCGGACCGCGTCCCGGTAGCCAGCGAGCCGGGCCAGGCCGGCGCCCATGTCCTGCGGGCCCGCGATGGTGGCGATCCGGCGTCGTCCCCGGGCGGCGAGGTACTCCACGGCCTGCCGCGCGCCACCGGCGTTGTCCACGTCGACGAAGGAGGCGGGCTGGGCCTCGGGGTGCAGCATCCGCGCCGGGCGTCCGCCCAGCACGGTGGGCAGGCCCCGCTCCTCCAGAAGGGTGGGCAGCGGGTCGGAGTCGTGCAGCGACAGCAGCAACACCCCGTCCACGTGCTGGTTGGTCAGGTGGTGCTCGACCCGTTCCCGCTCCAGCGGCGACTGGGCCATCGCCAGCCAGAGCTGCAACGGCGTCTCCAGCAGGACCGAGCTGATCCCGCGCACGATGCCGGCGAAGAACGGCTCGGCGAAGATGCGCTCACCGGATTCGCTGACCACCAGGGCCACCGAGTCGGTGCGTTGGGTCACCAGGGCGCGGGCCGCCCGGTTCGGCACGTACCCCAGCTCGGCGATGGCCTGCTGCACGGCGGCGCGGGCCTCGGGACTCACCTGGGGGGAGCCGTTGACCACGCGGGAGACCGTCCCGCGGCCGACTCCGGCGCGGGCGGCGACCGCGTCGAGGGTCGGGCGCCCGAGCGACCGGGTGCGCTGCGTTGTCATCGTCTGCTCCTCCGACATGGGCGGACCCGGCACCTGGTTCAGCGTCGGTGCCGGGCCACCCGTTACTGGCTGGCCGTCGCCTTATTGTGCGGCCAGACCGTTGCGTCGGATCACCTCCGCGTACCACCTGGCGCTGGACTTGGGGATACGAGTCTGGCTGTCGTAGTCGACGTAGATCATTCCGAACCGCTTGGTATAACCCCAGGCCCATTCGAAATTATCCAACAGCGACCAGGCGAAGTATCCCCGCAGGGGCACGCCGGCGCTGATCGCCTCGTGCGAGGCGCGCAGGTGGGCGTCGAAGTACGCCAGCCGGTCGGCGTCGTCGACCTGGCCGTCGATCACCGCGTCGACGAAGGCCGAGCCGTTCTCGGTGACGTAGAGCGGCAGGTCGGTGTACTCCTCGTGCACCCGGCGCAGGGTCTCGACCAGGCCGGGAGCATCGATCTCCCAGTTCATGTCGGTGACCGGGTAGCCCCGGGTGACGAACCGGACGTTCTCGCTGCCCGGCCAGGTCGACGGGGCCCGCCAGTACTCCTCCGGGTCTTCCCCGGGCACCGGCGCGGCCACCACGTGCCGGCTGTAGTAGTTGATGCCGACCACGTCCAGCGGGCTGGAAATGATCTCCAGGTCACCGTCGTGGACGTGCCCGAAGTCGGTCACCTTCGCCAGGTCCGCGACCAGGTCCTCCGGGTACGACCCACGCAGGATCGGGTCCAGGAAGAACCGGTTGGCCAGCCCGTCGATGCGCCGGGCCGCGTCCAGGTCCCCGGGCGTGTTGCTGGCCGGGGTCACCGGGTACAGGTTGACGGTCACGCCGAGCTGGGCGCTCGGGATGGCCGCGCGCAGCGCCTGGACGGCGAGCCCGTGGCCGAGCATCAGGTGGTGCCCGGCCCGGACCGCGTCCGCACCGTTCTGGCGGCCGGGCGCGTGCACGCCCGAGCCATAGCCGAGGAACGCCGAGCACCACGGCTCATTGAGCGTCGTCCAGTACTTCACCCGGTCGCCCAACGCACCCGCCATGAGCTGCGCGTAGTCGGCGAACCGGGCGGCCGTGTCGCGGGCCGGCCAGCCACCGGCGTCCTCCAGCTCCTGGGGCAGGTCCCAGTGATAGAGGGTGAGCCACGGCTCGATGCCGTTGGCCAGCAGCTCGTCGACCAGCCGCTGGTAGAAGTCCAACCCCTCGGCGTTGGCCGGGCCCGTGCCGCCCGGCTGCACCCGCGGCCACGACACCGAGAACCGGTACGACTTCAACCCCAACTCGGCCATCAGGCGAACGTCGTCACCGAGCCGGTGGTAGTGGTCGCAGGCGACGTCGCCGGTGTGCCCGGCGACCGTCCGGCCCTCGGTGTGGCTGAAGGTGTCCCAGATCGACGGGGTACGGCCACCCTCGCTCGCCGCGCCCTCGATCTGGTAGGCGGCGGTGGCCGCGCCCCAGAGGAAGTCGGACGGGAAGGTCAACGGCGCGCGTTCGTCGAGGACACCCACCGCGGGTGGGATGGCGGGGTTGCTCACGACTTGACAGCACCTTCCATGATGCCGCCGATGATCTGGCGGCCGAACAGGATGAAGACCAGGACCAGTGGCAGGGTGCCGACCGCCGTTGCGGCGAAGACCTGGGAGTAGTCGGTGTAGTAGGCGTACGAGAGGAAGGAGAGCGAGACCTGGAGGGTCGGGTTCTCCGGGGTGAGGATCGCGTACGGCCAGAGGAAGGAGTTCCACGTCTCCATGAAGGTCAGCAGACCGAGGACGGCCGCCGCCGGGCGCAGCGCGGGCAGCACGATGTTCCAGTAGATCCGGAACGTGCTGGCACCGTCGACCCGACCGGCCTCGATCAGTTCGTCGGAGATCGCCTGGCTGGCGTACTGCCGCATCATGAACACGCCGAACGCGCTGACCAGGAACGGCACGGTGACGGCGTAGAGCGTGCCGTACCACTTCAGTTCCTGCATCATGCCCCAGAGCGGGATGATGCCGAGCTGGGTCGGGATCATCATGGTGATGACGATCATCAGCAGCAGGATGTTGCGGCCCCGGAAGCGCAGCTTCGCGAAGGCGAAGCCGGCCAGCGAACCGGTGAGGACCACCGACAGGGTCACCACCGAGGAGACGATGATCGAGTTCATCAGACCGGTGAGGAAGTTGGCCGCGTCGTTGTCGAGGACGCGCCCGAAGTTGTCACCGAAGGCACCGCCCGGGGTGAGCGGCGGCGGTACGTCGTTGATCGAGTCCAGGGTGCGGGTCCCGATCACGATCATGTAGTAGAACGGGTAGATCGACAGCAGCGCCGCCAGGACGAGCGCCATGTAGGTCAGCGGACTGGTGCGCCACAGGCGCCGGGAAGCGGAGGTCACAGCTCTCTCCTCACTTGGCCGAACGGCGGACGAGTAGGAAGTTGAGCAGCGACATCAACGCGATGATCAGGAAGATCGCCCAGGCGACGGCGGCGCCGTAGCCGGCGGTGTTGAGGTTCTCGATGCCCTTCTCGTACATGTACATCGCCAGGGTCTGGAACTCCCGCTGGTTACCGCCGAGGATGCTGCCGTTGGCGAAGAGCAGCGGCTCGGTGAAGAGCTGCATGCCGCCGATCGTGGAGAGGATGATCACGAAGATCAGGGTGGGCCGGACCATGGGCACGGTGATCTGCCAGAACTGCCGCCACGGGCCGGCGCCGTCGATCGAGGCCGCCTCGTAGAGGTCCTTCGGGATGGCCTGCATCCCGGCGAGCAGGATCAGCGTGTTGTAACCGACCCAGCGCCAGTTGACCATGGTCGCGATCGCGGTCCAGGAGCTCCACCGCTGGCCGTCCCAGTCGATGTTGTCGACGCCGACGAAGCTGAGCAGCCAGTTGATGAGGCCGAACTCCCGCTGGAACAGCATGCCGAAGACGATCGCGACGGCGGCCACCGAGACCACGTTCGGGATGAAGATCGCCAGCCGGAAGAAGGTCTTGGCGCGCAGCAGGGTGCTGTTGAGCAGGTTCGCCAGGAAGAGCGCGAGCAGCAACTGCGGGATGGTCGACAGCGCGAAGATGCCGAACGTGTTGTAGAGCGCGTTCCAGAAGTAGTCGTCCTTGATCAGGGCGGCGTAGTTGTCGAGCCCGATGAACGTCTGGTCGCCGATCATGTCCCAGTCGTGCAGGGACATCCAGGCGGTACGCAGCATCGGGTACAACCCGAAGATGCCGAAGATCAGGAAGAACGGCGCGATGTAGAGGTACGGGGAGTACTTCAGATCCAGGCGGTTGAGCAGGTGCCCGCGACGACGCGGGGGCTCGGAGCCCGGTGGTGTGACGTTCGACGGGGGGGCCGTCGTGGCCGAGAGGCTCATGATTTTCCTTTCCCGGCGAGAGCCCTTCCGAGGGGGGCCCGCGCGCAGGGTGCAACCCAGACGGGGACCGACCGGTGGCGCCCGGGGTAGTCCCCGGACGCCACCGGTGGGAAATCACTGTCAGAAGGCGCCCTGGATGGCGGCGTCCTTCACGAACTGCTCCCAGGCCTTGTCCTTGTTGGCCTGCCCGTTCTCGAACGACCGCAGAGCCGGCTCGAGCGCGTTCTCCTTGACCGCCTGGTGCTTCGGGCCGAGGTGGACCGGCTCGATCTTGGCGACGCTCTCACCGAAGATCTTGCCGGTCGGCGCGTCGCTGAAGTACTCGTTGGTGTAGCTGAGGAACGCCTCGTTCTTCAGCGCCTCCAGGTTGGTCGGCAGCGGGCCCTTGAGCTTGAAGGCCTCGACCTGGCTGGTGGCGTTGGTCAGGAACTCGGCGAGCTTCGCCGCCTCCTTCTGGTGCGCGCTCTGCTCCGGCACGGCCAGCCACGAGCCGCCCCAGTTGCCGCCGCCGCCCGGCACGGCCGCCACGTCCCACTTGCCCTTGTTGGCCTCGCCGGAGTTGTCCGCGACGATGCCCAGCATCCAGGACGGGCAGAAGGTCGCCGCGAAGGTGCCCTGCTTGAAGCCGCCCGACCACTCCGGCGACCAGGTCGCCGCCTTGGCGGAGATGTCCGACATCGAGGTCGCGGTGTCCCACGCGGCCTTCACCGCGGGGCTCTTGTCCGCGATGATGTTGTTCTCCTTGTCGTAGAACAGGTCGCTGCCCTGCTGGAACAGCACACCGTTCGAGACCGCGGTGATCGAGTCGATGAACGCCTTGCCGGTCGCGTCCTTGTACTTCTTACCGGCCTGGTGGAAGCCGTTCCAGTCCGGCCAGAGCGCCGACACCTGGTCACGCTCGGTGGGCAGGCCGGCCGCCTGGAACAGGTCCTTGCGGTAGCAGACCGCGAGGCTGCCGACGTCGGTCGGCAGGCCGATCAGGCGCCCGTCGGGAGCCTTGCCCAGCTCCCACTTCCACGGCAGGTACTCCTTGGAGTGGTCCTCGACCAGCGGGGTCAGGTCGACCCAGTTGCGCGGGTTGGCCTTGAACTCGTTGAGGATGCCCTCCTCCAGCGCGGTGACGTCCGCCGCGCCCTTGCCGGTGGCCAGGTACCGGACCAGCTTCGGCCGGTACTCGCCGAGCTGCGCGGTCTTCCGCAGCTCGATCTTGATGCCGCTCTGCTGCTCGTACTGCTTGACGAGCTCGTCGTAGCCCATCTCGCCGAAGGTGTCGACGACCAGCTTGGCGGGCTTGCCGCCCTCGCCGGTGTTGCTGTCGTCGCTACCGCAGGCCGCGAGACCGCCGACAGCGGTGACCGCCGCCAGCGCGCCTGCCGCCAGGCGGGTACGCCGCGTGGTGAGGCTCATCCTGACCCCTCTTTCAGTGGTGAGGCTGGTTTATGTGTGGTGGGGGGTGCCGCAGCGCCAACCGGCCCCGACCTGGTCAGTCGGGTTCGGGCGCTCGGGGCGGGACTGTGATCCACGCCATCTTGGGAACGCTCCCATGAGATTGCCGGGAGGTATCCGGAGTGTCAATAGCCCGCTGGGAGCGTTCCCAGATCGTTACCGCGAAAACGTTTACCCCGCGCTCCAATGCGGACCGCGGGGCAGCTCAACGTGATCGCTGAGTAACGAATCAGCAGAGTCGGCGCAGCAGCGTGCTGACCCTACCTGCGTCGAACGCCTCCGGGTCGAATCCGGGACCCACCCATTCCCGCATCGCCCGGTGCTCCCGGTGGCCGGGATCGCTCAGTGCGGCGAGCAGCAGCAGATAGCCCTGCGGGCCGCCGACGTCCTCCGGCGGGCCGGCGCGCTCCCCGTCCAGGCAGGTCGGATAGCGCTCGTCCGGGTCGGCGGCGAAGGCGTCCTCCACCACCAGGTCGTGCTCCCACCAGTCGCCGAAGTCGTACGTGTAGTGGAACCGGCTGCCCTTGCCCACCGCCGCGTCCAGCCGTACGTCCAACTCGTCGTGCACGCTCAACTCGCCGTCGGGGTCGGGTTCGCCGTACTGCACCCCGTCGATCTCGAACGAGTGCAGGTGGCAGTCGCGCCACCCCATCGTGTGCTGTACCACCCGGTGAACCCGGTCGAGCGTGTACCCACCGGGCACCAGGACCCGACGCCAGATCGTGGGACGCAGCCCGGACAGGGACATCCGCAGCGCGAAGATCTGACGTGGCATGCTGCGTCATCCTTCCTCGGCATAGGCTGCCAGCATGATCTGCCGAGCGTGCCGGACACGGCGGCACGACGACTGTCCGGGCCGGAACTGGTGCGACTGCCAGCACCGTACCCCTCGACCCACCCCTCCGGTCACCGGTCCGGCCGGCGAATGAGCGTCGGACTTCCGATTCGCGCACTCTGGCCCGACCCGGCACCCGGGCCGGTCGACGACGACGCGCTCATCGCGCTCTACCGACGTGCCGACCGACCGCACCTGCGGATGAACTTCGTGACCAGCGTCGACGGCGCGGTCAGCCTCGACGACTACTCCGCCGGGCTCTCCGGCGAACCCGACAAGCGGGTCTTCGGGCTGCTCCGGATGCTCTGCGACGCGCTGCTGGTGGCCGCCGGCACGCTGCGCCACGAGGGCTACCGGGCGATCCGGCTCGACGAGCCGCGTCGTGCCTGGCGGCGGGCGCACGGGCTGGCCGAGTACCCGACCCTGGTGGTGGTCTCCGGCAGCGGACGGCTCGACCCGGCCCAGGCCGCATTCGCCGACGCCCCGGTACGCCCCGTGGTGCTCACCCGCTCCGGCGCCGCCCCGCCGTCCCGGCTGTCCACCGTGGCCGACGTGGTGCGCTGCGGCGACGACCGGGTCGACCTCGTCGCCGGCCTCGCCGAGATGCGTCGGCGCGGCCTCGACCAGGTGCTCTGCGAGGGCGGCCCGCACCTGTTCGGCGCGCTCACCGCCGACGACCTGGTCGACGAGGTCTGCCTGTCGGTCGCCCCGCTGCTCGCCGGTGCGGGCGCCGGCCGGATCACCGCCGGTGACCCGAGTCCGGCGCGTCACCTGCCGCTGCGGCACGTCCTGCACGCCGCCGACGGCACCCTGCTGCTGCGCTACGCCAGAGGCTGACCCGGTCGGCCGAGTTGCCGCAATCCGCCACCTGGTCGCCGCTCGGCTCACTACCGTGAACCGGGATCGGCAACTGCCGGGAGGCGGCGCGTTGGCACACGAGGTGGTCGAGCTACGGGTGCACGGCGTCTCCGGCACCTCCGCCGAGTCGCTGCTCGACCATCCCGTGGTGATCCGGGTGGCCGGCGACACCAACGCCGGGTTCTACCGCCCCCGCCCCGGGTTCGGGATCAGCGACCGTCCGGGCGGGATGCACGTGGAGGCGTACCGCTGGGGTGCGCTCACCGCGGGCGGCGCGGTGCGTACCCTGTCGTTGCTGTTCCTACTGCCGTTCATGCTGGTCAACCTGGCCGTCTGGGCCCGGCCGCCGACCGGCGGCACTGGCGGCCTCATCGGCCCGGTCTGCCGGCTGCTCGCCGGCACCCTGACCGCCGCGTTCGTCCTGTCGATCGTCGGCGTGACCGTCGACATCGTCGGCTGGCAGTGCACGCCCTATCAGCCCTGCATCCGTAACCGCCCGTACCTGTCCTGGCTGTCGCACCTGCCGCTGGGGCCGCGCCTGGCGCTGCTGGCGCTGCTGCCGATCGGCGCGCTGCGGCTGCTCTGGTGGCTCGGCGAACGCTCCGCCCGGGTGTTCGAGGCGTTCCCGGCTGCGAACGGCCAGGACCGGGGCGGCGGGAACCGGGGCGGCGGTGGAGAGGACCGGATCGACAGTCCGGGCTTCTGGAACGACGCGCTCGTGGTGCAGCGGCTGCGTGCCATCCACGTGGCGGTCGGGCTGGGAGCCCTGGACGCCATCCTGCTCGGCGCACAGATCAAGATCCGACCCACACCGGTCGCGTACGTGCTGTTCGTGGCGGCCTGGTTCCTGCTCGCGGCCTGCGTGGTGCTGCTCTGCGTACCCGCCCGCCTGGTCGACGACGGGCCTGGCCGGGGGCCGGTCGACGTGCGGGGCATCCGTACGCTGCGGCTGGTGGCCACCGGGCTCACCGTGCTGGCGCTGATCTACACCGTCGTCCCGCTGGAGCCGGCACCGCCCCGGGAACAGCTTCCCGGGTTCGAGGGGGCGGTGGCCGCGTTGATCGCGGTCCAGGCCGCCCTGCTGGCGGTGCTCACCGCCACCACGCTGCACCAGCGGCGCCACGCGGCGAAGGGCTCGTCCTGGTTGAGCGGGCTGGCCGCGCCGGTGTTCGCCGCCGCGGCGATCGCCGCCGCGTACGGGTTCTCCGCCGCCCTGGTCTACCGGGTCGCCGACTTCCTGGACCGGGGCGAGATCCCGAACCCGATCCGGCCGAACGTGCCCGGCGCGCCGCCGCTGGAACCGCCCGTCTCCTACCGGTGGGCCGCGCTCGCCGGACTGGTGGCAATCATGGTGGTGGCCGCGACGGCGATGTGGCGGGTGCTGAGCAGCCGGCGGCGACGACGCCGGATGGCCGAGGAGATCGTGCGGCGCGACTTCCCCGACGTACCGCCGGAGGCGGTCCCCCGGCGCCGCACCGTCCGCCAGGTGGTCGCCCGGGCCGCAATCGCCGAGCAGCTCACCCCGGCCTTCGTCGTGTTCCTGGTGCTCTCCCTGCTCGGCGTGGCCGTGGTGGGGCTCGACCTGATCGGCATCGGACCGTCGGACCTGAGCCGACGGCTGGCCGACACCGACGGCGTGGCCACCACGAACCTCGCCATCGCCACCGACGTCGGCATGTACGTCATCGGTCTGGTCGCTCTGGGCATCCTGGTGCTCGGGGTGCTCTCGTACCGGTCCGAGGAGACCCGCCGCACGGTGGCGGTGATCTGGGACCTGGGCACCTTCTGGCCGCGTACGGTGCACCCGTTCGCACCACCCTGTTACGCCGAGCGGGCCGTGCCGGAGCTGGCCAAGCGGGTCACCGCGCTGACCGCCCGGGGCGACGTGGTGCTCTCCGGGCACAGTCACGGTTCCGTCCTCGCCGCCGCCACGCTGCTCCAGTTGCCGGAGCAGGTGCGGCAGCGGGTGGCGTTGCTGACCCACGGCAGCCCGTTGCACCGGCTCTACGCCCGGCTCTTCCCCGCCTTCCTCGGCGACGCGACGCTGCACGAGCTGGGCGATCGGGTCGGCTGGCGGTGGGTGAACCTGTGGCGCGACACCGACCCGGTCGGCGGGCCCATCTTCTCCGCACATCACCCCGGCGAGCGCCCGCGCGTGTCGGGTCCGGCCGGTACGGTCGACCGGCGGCTGCGCGATCCCCGCGCGGTCGTCGTCGACCCGGACGACACCGTCCCGCCGCCGATCGACCAGCACTGGCCGTACCACACCGACCGGGGGTACGAGGCGGCCGTGCACGAGCTGGCCGGGCGGCTCGACCCGAGCGGGCAGCCGCCGCGGCGACACCGGTAGGCGTCCCGCTCACCGACACGCAGGGTCCACGGTCGGTCGCGGTACGCGCCGGACGGGTGTGACCGGGGCGTGGTCTCCGCCGCGTCGCGTGGCGGCCTGTCGTACTCCTCCGGCAGGATGCAGGGCGTGTGTGCCGACCGCGACGACCAGCCGACCGGAGCTGCCTGATGACTGACCAGGGGATCTACAGTCCGGGCGAGATTGTCGGCCCGGGCGAGGGGGTCGGTCCGGGCGGGATCGACGGGCCGGGCGAGGGGGTCGGTCGGGTGCTCGGCACCGCCGACGCCACGCCGCTGCAGTTCTGGACGGCGGTCGCCCCCGGCAGCTACCTCCAGCTCGACGACGTGGTGGTCACCCGGCGGGAGCTGCCGGACCGCGAGCCGGTGACCATCGCCGGGGTGGTCACCCAGGTTCGCGCGCGGCACGAGGGCGCGCAGTTCGACTCCGACGTGTTCGCCATCGCCGACGGCACGCTGCCGGCGCAGGTGCAGGAGGCCGCCGAGATCACCACCACCCGGGTGGACCCGGAGTTCTACGTGCCGCCGCACCCAGGCGCGGTGGTGCACCGGGCCGAGGGGGACGCCCGCGCCCGGGCGCTGCACTTCGACCGGATGGAGCGACGCGTCCCGATGGGCACCGGGCGCGACGGGGTGCCGGTCTATCTCAACGCCGACTTCCTCGACGGCACGCGCGGCGCGCACGTGTCGATCTCCGGCATCTCCGGGGTGGCGACCAAGACCAGCTTCGCCACCTTCCTGCTGTACTCGGTGTTCCGCTCCGGCCAGCTCGGCGGGGACGCGGTCAACGCCAAGGCGTTGATCTTCAACGTCAAGGGCGAGGACCTGCTCTTCCTCGACCATCCGAACGTCCGGCTGGACGACGCCACCCGGGCCGCGTACGCCCGGCTCGGTCTGGTCGCCGACGCCTTCCCGGACGTGCGGGTGTACGCCCCGCCGAGGGTCGGCGACTCCTCCGGCACGCCGGACGTGCACAACCGACTGACCGGAGTGGACAGCTTCTACTGGACGCTGTCCGAGTTCTGCGAGAAGCGCCTGCTGCCGTACGTCTTCGCGGACGCCGACGACGAACGGCAGCAGTACACGATGGTGGTCCACTCGGTCGCCGCCCACCTGGCCCGCTACGCCCAGCCCGCCGACGGCGGGGTCAGCGTCGACGGGGTGCGGCTGGGCACCTACGCCGACCTGGTCGACCACATCGTCGAGCAGCTCAGCGACGACGAGACGCGCAGCGACTGGGCGGGCAGCGCGGTCGGTCTGGGCACGGTGAACGCCTTCGCCCGACGACTCATCGGCAGCAAGAAGGACCTGTCCCGGCTGATCCGGGGCGACCTGGCGACCCGCCGCCCGCACTCCATCAACACCGCCGAGTCGGCCCAGGTCACCGTCGTCGACCTGCACAACCTGCCGGATCGCGCGCAGCGCTTCGTGGTCGGCGTGACCCTCAAGACCGAGTTCGACAACAAGGAGAAGCAGGGCGCCAAGCCGCTGCTGTTCGTGGTGCTCGACGAGCTCAACAAGTACGCCCCCCGCGAGGGCTCCTCCCCGATCAAGGAGGTGCTGCTCGACATCGCCGAGCGGGGCCGCTCCCTCGGGGTCATCCTGATCGGCGCGCAGCAGACCGCCAGCGAGGTGGAGCGGCGCATCGTCACCAACTCCGCGATCCGGGTGGTCGGCCGGCTCGACCCGGCCGAGGCGTCCCGCCCCGAGTACGGTTTCCTGCCCCCGGCGCAACGGCAGCGGGCGCTGCTGGCCAAACCCGGCACGATGTTCGTCAACCAGCCGGACATCCCGGTGCCGCTCTGCCTGGAGTTCCCGTTCCCGGCCTGGGCCACCCGGGTCTCCGAGGCCGGTGCCACCCCGTCGCAGACGCTGCGCTCGATCACCCAGTCCGCCGACCCGTTCGCCGTGGTGGGTTCCGGTGGCGGCAGCGCCGACGACGACATCCCCTTCTAGACGACTTCCGCGCCACGAGGAGAGGGCTACCCGTGAAGATCCTGCACACCTCGGACTGGCACGTGGGCAAGGTCCTCAAGGGGCAGTCCCGGGCCGAGGAGCACAAGCAGGTGCTGGCCGGGGTCATCGACATCGCCCGCCAGGAACGGCCCGACCTGGTCGTCATCGCCGGCGACCTCTACGACACCGCCGCGCCGACGGCGGAGGCGACCCGCCTGGTCACCCGGGCGTTGACCGCGTTGCGCCGCACCGGCGCGGACGTGGTGGCGATCGGTGGCAACCACGACAACGGCGCGGCGCTGGACGCGCTGCGGCCGTGGGCCGAGGCCGCCGGCATCACGCTGCGCGGTGCGGTCCGCGAGGATCCGGCCGAGCACGTCGTGGACGGCACGACCGCCGACGGGGAACGCTGGCGGCTGGCCGCGCTGCCGTTCCTGTCCCAGCGGTACGCGATCCGCGCGGTGGAGATGTACGAGCTGACCGCCGCCGAGACCAACCAGACGTACGCCGACCACCTGGGCCGCATCCTCGCCCGGTTGACCGAGGGCTTCGACGAGCCGGACCGGGTGCACCTGGTCACCGCGCACCTGACCGTGGTGGGCGCGACCACCGGCGGCGGCGAACGGGACGCGCACACCGTGCTGGGGTACGCCGTGCCCGCCACGGTCTTCCCCGGCACCGCGCACTACGTGGCCCTGGGCCACCTGCACCGCGCCCAGCGGGTGCAGGGGCCGTGCCCGATCCGCTACAGCGGCGCCCCGTTGGCGGTGGACTTCGGCGAGCAGGAGAACGTGCCGTCGGTGACCCTGGTGGAGGTGACCGCGACGACGGCGGCACGGGTCCGGGAGGTGCCGGTGGCGGAGGCGACGGCGCTGCGCACGGTACGCGGCACGCTGGCCCAGCTCGCCGGGATCACCCCGCCGGAGGGCTGGCTGCGGGTGTACGTCCGCGAGCAGCCCCGGGCCGGGCTGCGGGAGGAGGTGCAGGAGCTGCTCCCCCGCGCGTTGGAGATCCGCATCGATCCGGAGCTGGTGCCCGCGCCGGGCAGCGGCACCCGCGTCGCCCAGCGGGCCGGCCGGTCGCCCCGCCAACTCTTCGCCGACTACCTGGACAGCCGGGGGCATGCCGACGACGGGGTCCGGGAACTCTTCGACGAGCTGATCGAGGAGGTCGATCACTGATGCGGCCGATGCGGCTGGACATGGCGGGCTTCACCGTCTTCCGGGACGAGACCACCGTCGACTTCACCGACGCCGACTTCTTCGCCCTGGTCGGGCCGACCGGTTCGGGCAAGTCGACGGTGCTCGACGCGATCTGTTTCGCGCTCTATGGCACGGTGCCGCGCTGGGGTGGCGCGCGGGGGCTCGGCAACGCGCTGGCCCCGTCGTCGACCGAGGCGCGGGTGCGGCTGGTCTTCGAGTCCGGCGGGGCCCGCTACGTGGCCACCCGGGTGGTGCGCCGGGACAGCCGGGGCAACGCGAAGACCGCGAACGCCGGTCTGCAACTGATGCCCGACGGGTTCGACGTCACCAAGCTGGACACCGGGCTCAGCCCGGAGGACCTGGGCGAGGTGGTCGCCGGCACGCCGGCCGAGATGGAGACCGCCGTGCTGGAGGCGGTGGGCCTGCCGTACGAGCAGTTCACCAGTTGCGTGGTGCTGCCGCAGGGGCAGTTCGCCGACTTCCTGCACGCCCGCCCTGCGACCCGCCAGCAGATCCTGGTCAACCTGCTCGGACTCGGTGTCTACGAACAGGTGCAGCAGCGGGCCACCACCCGTGCCGGGCAGGCCGAGGCCAAGCTGGAGACGGTCGACCAACTGCTGGCCGGGCTCGCCGACACCGACGACGCCACGTTGACACAGCTCACCGACCAGGTGGACCGGATGCGGGAGCTGGCGGAGGCGGTGGAGCGGTGCGTACCGGAGCTGGACGCGGCGCGGGCGACGGTGCGCGAGGCCGGGACGGCGCTGGCGGCGCTGGACGCCGAGTTGACCGTGCTGGGCGAGGTTCGGGCACCGGACGGGGTGGCCGAGGTGGCCCGGGCGGTGGACGCCGCGCGGGCCGAGGCCGACGCGGCGGCGGGCGCGGTGTCGCTGGCCGAGGAGCGTGAGGAGAAGCTGCGCGGGGAGTTGGCCGCCGCCGGTGACGAGAGCGCGCTGCGGATGCTGCTGCGCGCGTACGCCGACCGGGACCGGCTCGACGCCGAGGCGGAGCAGGTACGCGCCGTGGTGCGGACCGCCGGGGCCGAGCACGAGGCGGCGGCCGGTGCGCTGGCCGAGGCGCGGACGGCGGCCGACCGTGCCGAGGCCGAGCTGGCGGCGGCGTTCCAGGCCCACGAGGACGCCAAGGCGACCGACCAGGCGGCGGCGTTGCGGGCGCACCTGAGCGACGGCGACTCCTGCCCGGTCTGCGAACAGACCGTCGCCCGGGTGCCGGCGATGCCCGCCGGTTCGGCGGTGGCGCAGGCGGTGGCGGCCGGCAAGGCGGCCCGGGCGGCCAGCGAGGCGGCGAAGCGACTGCTGGCCGAGCGCGACTCGGCCGCCCGTGACCTGGAACGGGTGCTGCTGCGGGCCCGCGCCGAGCAGGACGGGTTGCGCAGCCGCCTGACCGAGGTGGACCAACGGCTGGACGGTGCGGCCACCGCCGAGGCGTTGCGGGCCACGCTGGCCGAGCACGCGCGGCTGCGGCAGGCACTCGACGAGGCGGCAGCGGCGGTCCGGGCCGGTCGGGACACCGCCCGGCGGGCCCGGGGTGCGCTGGACACGGCGCAGGAGCGACTGCGGTCGGCGTGGCGGCGGTTCGACGGCGTACGCGACGGGGTGGCCCGGTTCGGGCCGCCGGCGGCCGACCGGGACGACGTCGCCGCCGCGTGGACCACGCTGTCGGAGTGGGCCCGGGAGCAGGCGCGGCAACGCCAGGCGCTGCGGGCCGGGTCGGCGGAGTCGGTCGCCGCGGCCGAGGCGGTGGTCACCGAGGTCGCGGCCCGGATCGCGGGCATCTTCACCACCGCCGACCTGCCCGCTCCCGACGATCCGGTACGCGCCGCCACGGTCGCCGTCGAGCGCGCCGAGGCCGACCTGCGCCGGCTGACCGAACGCCGCGCCCAGGCCGAGGAGCTGCGCGCCCAGCGGGCCGAACACGAACGCCGGGCCCAGGTGGCCCGGGCGCTGGCCGGACACCTGCGGGCCAACAACTTCGAGCGGTGGCTGCTGGCCGAGGCGCTGGACCTGCTTGTCGACGGCGCCTCGGGGATCCTGCGGGAACTCTCCGGCGGGCAGTACGACCTGGTCCACGACAAGGGCGAGTTCTTCGTCGTCGACCACTACGACGCCGGGCTGCGCCGGGGCGTACGCACCCTCTCCGGCGGCGAGACGTTCCAGGCGTCCCTGGCGCTGGCGCTGGCGCTCTCCGAGCAGTTGGCCGGGATGTCCACCACGGCGGCCAGCCTGGAGTCGATCGTGCTGGACGAGGGCTTCGGCACCCTCGACGCGGCCACCCTCGACACGGTCGCCGCCACCCTGGAGAACCTGGCCGCCCGGGGTGACCGGATGGTCGGCGTGGTCACCCACGTACCGGCCCTGGCCGAACGCATCCCGGTCCGCTTCGAGGTCCGTAAGGACGCGCGCTCGGCCCGCATCGAACGGACCGGCCGGTGAGCGCGAGGAGTGCAGCGCAGCGGAGCCCCGCAGTCGCGAACGAAAGGCAAGACCCGTGAGCGCGAGGAGTGCAGCGCAGCGGAGCCCCGCAGTCGCGAACGAAAGGCAAGACCCGTGAGCGCGGGGCCGGCAGGTGCGGGGCGGTTCTTCGTCGACGCGTGGGATCCCGCCTACGGGGCCTCGTTCGAGGCGTCGGCGGCCGGGCCGGCCGCGCCGAGCAGCGCCCAGGTGGAGGCGGAGCACGAGCTGCCGGTGGTGGACTGGCGGGCGATCGGTCCCCGGCCCGGGGTCCGCGCCCCGGACGTGGTGTTGCTGGTCGACGGGGTACGCCGGATCGACGCCAGCGTCTGGACGGCGGAGGAGGACGGCACGTCGTTCCCCGGCCTGGCCGCCTCGTACGCCGCCGGGGTGGTCCGGTGCGACCTGGAGCGGGGCGCGGCCCGGATGGCCGGCGCCAAGGTGGGCCGGGGCCTCTTCACGGCCAGCCCGTCCGCCACCGACGTGGTCGCCGGCACCGTCCGTTATCCGGTGCACCGCGTCAGCGGCACCGGGGAGCTGGCCAAGCTGCCGGCCGCCGTGCAGGGGCCGCTGACCGCGCTGGAGGTGGAGGTCTCGTCCGCCGCGCGTACCGACGACGACCTGCTGGTGGTGGACGGACCGCTGCGCAACCGGCGGCAGTTGCCGCGCACCCTGGGCTACATCAAGACCCAGCACAGCCAGTATCTCGACGCCCGGCTCACCGCGGTGGTCACCGGGCTCGCCGCCGGTCACCGCTCGCCGGTGTTCCGCCTGGGCACCGCGTGGGGCGGCTGGTCGTGGTACGTCCGGCTGCCGGTGGCCGCCGGTGCGCCCTGGGCCGGGATCGTCCGCCTGGAGTGCTCGGCGGACCTGGAGATCGCCGAGGTGGTGCGGCTTGCCGACCTGTCGCTGGTCACCCTGCCCCGGTTCGCCTCCACTCCCTACAAGGACCCCCGCGCCCCGCAGAACCTGGTCCCGATCGCCGGGCTGGAACGATTGTTGCGCTCCCGGCTGGGTGACTCGCGGCTGCTGCACCGCGCGCTGACCGCCGCCGCCCGGAGGGGTCGCTGATGGGTCGGCGGCGCGACGCCGACCGGATCACCGCGCGGGTCGACACCGGGCAGGCCGAGCTGGCGCCCGACCCGGACCGGCCCGGGTCGTGGACGTTGCTGCTGGACGGCGCCCCGCAGTCGCATGTGGACCTGACCGACCCGACCCACCTGGAGTTCGAGTACGTCCGCCGCCTGGCCGCCGCGATCGACCTGGTCGCGCCCGCCGGTGCGCCGTTGCGGGTGCTGCACCTGGGTGGCGGTGCGCTCACCCTGCCCCGGTACGTCGCGGCCACCCGGCCCGGTTCGGTGCAGCGGGTGGTCGAGGTGGACGGTGCGCTGGTCGACCTGGTCCGTCGGGAGCTGCCCTGGCGGCCCGATCCACGACTCAAGGTCCGGGTGGACGACGCGCGGGCGGTGCTGGCCGGCGGGCGGGACGGCGGCTACGACGTGATCGTCGCGGACGTCTTCGCCGGCTCCCGGACACCGGCCCGGCTGACCTCGGTCGAGTACGCCGCCGAGGTGGCCCGGGTGCTGCGGCCGGGCGGCTGGTATCTGGCGAACCTGGCCGACGGGCCGCCGCTGCGGTACGCCCGTGGGCAGGTGGCGACCGTCCGCGAGCTGCTGCCCCGGGCCTGCCTGGTGGCCGACGCCGCGGTGCTGCGCGGGCGGCGCTACGGCAACCTGGTGCTGGTCGCCGGTCGGCAGGAGCCGCCGGTGGCGGCGTTGACCCGGCGGGCCGCCGGTGACTGGTTCCCCGGCCGGGTGCTGGCCGGCGCGGAGCTCGACCGGTTCGCCGGAGGCTCCCCGGTGGTGCACGACAGCGACGCCAGCGACTCCACACCGCCCCCACCGGGGATTTTTTCCGTCCGCCGTTGATCCGTTCGGCGAGGCCCTCCGTACTACCCGGCAGCCATGCCCGTGGGGGGACGGCTTTCTGTCCATGGACATCCGGAGGTCTGCATGCATGCACTGGCGGTCGGTTGGCAAGGCGACCGGGTGCGGGTGGACTGGATGTCCGCTCGATCCCAGTCGCGGCCGACCACGTCCGACCGTGGGGTCGACTCCCGGGCGACGTCTCGCCAGAATAGCCCGGTGACGCCGCGACCTGCCCCTGGCCGACACCAGGCCACGACGACCGAGGCCGCCCACTCCGACCAGTTGATCCGCACGCTGTACGCCGAGCACGCCGGCCCGCTGCTGATGTTCGTGATGCGGCTGACCGGTGGGGATCGGCAGCGGGCGGAGGACATCGTCCAGGAGACGTTGCTGCGGGCCTGGCGAAATGCGCACCGACTGGGTACGCAGGGGCAGGGGTCGCTGCGGCCGTGGCTGGTGACGGTGGCTCGCCGGATCGCCATCGACGAGCATCGCAGCGAGCAGGCGCGCCCGGCCGAGACGTACGACCGGGACCTGACCGCCTTCGCCGAGTCGGACAGCACCGACCGGGTGCTGCGCTCGATGACGGTGGCGGACGCGTTGCGTACGTTGAGTCAATCGCACCGGGAGATCCTGGTGGCGACGTACTTCCGGGGCCGGACGGTGCCGGAGGCAGCCGAGGAGCTCGGTCTGCCGTTGGGCACCGCGAAGTCGCGGGTCTACTACGCGCTGCGCGCGCTGCGCACAGCTCTGCAGGAACGGGGGGTGACGGAATGAGCCGGGTAGACCACATGGACGTCGCCGCGTACGCGCTCGGCGTACTGGACGAACAGGACATGGAGCGGTTCGAGGAACACCTCGCGACCTGCTGGGCCTGCGCCGCCGAACTGGAGTCGATGGTGCCGGTGGTCGGGCTGCTCTCCGACATCGACGAGGAGTCGGTGACGGCGCTGGAGCAGACCCACTCCGATCCGGTCCTGTTGGACCGTACGCTCGTGGCGTTGCGCAGCCACCGGCGTAAGGCCCGGTTCCGGCAGATCCTGGCGACCGCGGCGGCCGTGGTGGTGTTCGGCGGCCTGACCGGTGTGGTGTTCAGCAACCTGTCCGGCGACAGTGGCGCGCGGCCCTTCGCCGGGCCGAGCAGCGCCCCGGTCGACCCGTCGGGCGGCGGCTCCGGCAACTCGGGCCCCGGCTTCGGCGGCAACGAGCAGGAGGGTGAGCAGGTCGACGTCACCGACCCGAGCACCGGTGTCGAGGGCACGTACTTCTTCATCGGCAAGGACTTCGGCACCAAGCTGGACTTCAGCCTGGGCCGGCTGCCCGGTCCACGCACCTGCCGTCTGGTCGTGGTGAAGAAGGACAACAGCACCGAGGTCGTCTCCACCTGGACGGTGCCGCCGTCCGGGTACGGCACCAACAGCAACCCGGTCCGGGCCACGCTCTCCGCGACCACGTCGGCGCAGTTGGAGGAGATCAAGCACGTCGAGGTGCAGGAGGTGAACGGCAGGGGCACCGCCCGGTCGCTGCTGACCGTGCCCGCCCCCTGATCCGTACCGCATCGACGAAGGCCCGTCTCCGTTCGGAGGCGGGCCTTCGTGGCTCTGGTCTGCGGATACGCACTCCTACGCAGGTTCAGGGGTTCCGGTTCAACGGCTCCACTGTGAAATGAGCCACCGTTTCGCATTCAACCTTGACACTGCCGCCCCCGTATATCCCGGTGACTGTCAAGCATGAGGAGGGCACGTGGCACAGATCAAGCGGACCGTCATCGCTGTGAGCGCCGTGGGCGCCATGGTCGCACTCACGGCCTGCGCTCCCGCCGGCTACGACGGGACGAACGCCGGTCCGGCCGAGCCGGTCGCCGTTGCCGCGGCCGAGCCCACCGTCACCGCCGACCCGGAGGCCAGCGCGAACCCGGAGGCGAGCGCCACGCCGGGCGCCTCCGCATCACCCGGCGCGGGAGACGACAACGACGTTCCCCTGCCCGACGGCCTCGAACTGACCGAGAGCCTCACCGGCAAGAAGTTCCCCCGGATGGGGAGCGCGGTCGTCAACCAGGACGGGTTCCTCCTGTACCGCTTCGACAACGACACCAACGACCCGCCGGCCAGCAACTGCGAGGGCCAGTGCATCGAGGTGTGGCCGGCCGCGCTGACCGACGGCAACCCGAAGCTCAAGGGCGTCTCGGACGACGCGGTGGGCACCATCACCCGCCCCGACGGCACCCGTCAGATCACCCTCGACGGCTGGCCGCTCTACACCTACATCGGTGACAAGAAGCCCGGCCAGTGGAAGGGCCAGGGCGTCGGCGGCACCTGGTTCGTGGTGAACCCGGACGGCAGCAAGAACCTGGAGTGCCTGCCCAAGGGCACCCCGAAGGCGGTCGCCCCGCCGTCGAAGACCAAGTCGGACAGCGGCTCGGACTACTGATCCGATCCGTCACCGGTGGCCGGTCGCAGCCCGTACGGGCGCGGCCGGCCACGGTCGTCTCTCAGCCGTTCTCCCACGGGCTGGGCACCGGGAAGTAGGTGTCCAGGAACGGGGTGACGACCTTGAGCTGGTCGGCCAGGTCCTCCTCGGTGGAGAAGGCGTCGTTCAGGCAGAACACCTGCCGGTCCCGACGGGCCAGCAGGTGCGCGAGCCGGGCGGGAGTGTCCGGGTGGGACAGTTCGGCGATGGCGTACCGCAGATCCCCCGGCACCGCCCGCCCGGTGTGGAACGCGTAGTAGTGGTGCAGCGACGAGGCGATCGAGATGTCCGTCATGCTGCGGAAGCGACTGCCGGCGGTACGGCCGTGCGGTACGGCGAAGTCCTCCTCGATCTCGTACAACACGCTGCGCCGCAGTGCGTGTGGCATGTGCTTCATCTTCTGCGTCAGCACCGTCCCGAAGCGCTCGGTGATCAGGGCACGGTTGTTCTTCCCCGCCGCCGAGGACGGGATGTCCTCGGCGGTCGCCGCTCCGGGCGGCACCAGCGCCGGCGACGGGAAGAAGCGGGAGATGCCGTTGGCCAGGAAGAAGTCCGAGGGCAGCACCTCCGTCCCGAGGAACACGTCGTCGTTGAAGTAGAGGAAGTGCTCGGAGAGCCCGTCGATGTGGTGCAGTTGGCTCTCGATGGCGTGCGAGTTGTAGGTCGGCAGCACCGACGGGTCGGAGAAGATGGCCTGGTGGCTGACCACCCGGATCCCCGGCGCGGACCGCGCCAACCACGGCGGCACCTGATCGTCGGTCACCAGGTAGACGTTGCGCACCCAGGGCGCGTACAGGTGCAGCGAACGCAGTGAGTACCGCAGTTCGTCCCGGCTGAGGAAGCGCGCCGCGTTCGCCGCCTCGCTGTGGTACGGCACTCCGGTCACCTTGGCGCGGCGTCGCAGCCAGTCGGGGTCGGTGCCGTCCACCCAGGTGTAGACCACGTCGACCGGGAACGTGACGTCGAAGGGGCGCGGACCGGCGAACGGGGACCGGGTCCGGGCGGTCGCCGTGGTGCTCGCCGGCTCCAGCCCGGTGAACAGCGCCTCGGACACCACGACCGGGGGCTCCTCGGCGTCCACCTCGGCCGTCACCCGGTTCGGGCGGGGTGCCACGAGCACCGCACCCTGCCGGGTCCAGAACTCCACCTCGCACCCGTACGCCTGGCCCAGCACCAACCGGTGCCGGGGATCGGTCCTGTACCAGGTCAACCGCAGCACCGAGGCGTCCGCGACACGCCGCCAGGTCTTCGCCTCGAAACCGGGGGCAAGCAGACCCGGCCTGCCGCCGGCCAGCACGGTGACGTAGCCGGGCATCCGCTCGCAGGCGCCGGCCAGAGCGGCGCACGCCCGTTCCCGGTCCGCCGCGTCGACCGCGACCACCGACGCCCGGTGGGAGGCACCACGGACCCGGAAGTACGCGACGCCGGCCTCGTCGAGCGCGGCCGTCACCGCCGCCAGGTTCTGACGCCGTACCTCCGCCGGGGTGACGGTCGCCGCCACCTGGGCGATCCGGGGCGCCTGGTCGGCGACGACCACCGCCCGATCCGCGCCGGCCAGCAGCTCCGGCTGCCGACGCGCCAACCGTTCCCCCCGCCGACCGGCGGTACGGCTGTCCCCGGTGGCACGCGCCACCCACTGCTTGAGCTGGTGCCGGGTACGCGGACTGACCTTCTTCGCGATGGCGCGACGGGTCTGCTTGCTCAGCACCCGCCGATAGACCTCCACGAAACCCGACGGCTCGGCCACCGCCTTGGGGATCTCTTCGGACGGGACTCGCCTGGACTCGGTCACGAGCCGCGCTCCTCTGTGCTGCCGCTGGGGCCGATCGACGACGGCGAAGCGGACTCCGGCCCCGCCGGCAGACCGACGGACCTACGGTCGACGCGCCCGGCGGCTCGGCTCGACGGCAGGGTGGGCGGGTCCAGTCGGGGCTCGACCGGGAGTGTGGGCACGGTGGTGGCGTCCACCTGCCTGCTGATCCGCAGCGACGGCGTCGTCTCCGCGTCCACCTGTCCATCGGTCCGGTCACTGGTGCGGTTGCACCACAGGGCGCTGGCACTGCGCTTCCGCCGCTCCACCACCTCGTCGTCGGGCAGTTCGAACGGCGCGGGGAAGGGCAGGTAGCGCGGCAGGAAGTCGGCCAGCATCCGCTCCTGCTCGGCGAACGTCCGAGGGTCCGAGTCGGTGTCGTTGAGGCAGAACACGTCGCGGTGGCGACGGGTCAGCAGCTCGGCGAGGCGGGCGGGGGTGGACGCGTGGCCGAGGTCGGCGTACTCGTACTCGATGTCGCCGGGCACGGCCTGCCCGGTCAGGTATGCCCAGTACTGATGCAGCGACGACGGGATCGACAGGTCCTCGTGGTGACGGAACCGGTGCTGCGCGGTGGCGGTGACGTCCGCCTGGAGCATCTCCTCGATCTGATAGAGGATGCTGCGCCGCAGGGCGAACGGAGTGTGCTTCATCTTCTGCGTGATGGTCACCCCGAACTGCCGCTGAATGTGCCGGCGGTTGTTCTTCCCGGCGGCGTTCACCGGCGGGTCGGTGGGTTTCGCCTCGCCGAGACCGAACTGCGCCGGGGACGGGAAGAACTTCGCGATGCCGTTGGCGTGGAAGAAATGCGTGGGCAGCAGCGGACGCCCCAGGAATACGTCGTCGTTGAAATAGAGGAAGTGTTCGGCCAGGCCGTCGATCCGGTGCAGCCGGGATTCGATGGCGTGCGAGTTGAACGACGACAGGCCACCGAGGTCGGCGAAGAGATCGACGTGCGGGACCACGGTGATCATCGGGTGGGTCGGGTCGAGCCAGCTCGGCAGTTGACTGTCGGTGACCACGAAGATCTTCCGCAGCCAGGGGGCGAAGGTGTACAGCGCCCGCATCGCGTACCGCAACTCGTCCCGGTTGTGGTAGCGCGAGGTGTTCGCGGCGATGGCGTGCAACTCGCCGCCGGGTGTGCCCAGCGCCGCCTGCTTGCGCGCCAACCACTCCGGGTCCGAGCCGTCCACCCAGGTGAAGACCGCGTCGATCGGGAAACCGACCCGGTCCGGAGCGCGTACGACGAGGTCTTGGCGGGTGCCGTAGGTGTGGTCGTCGGCCTCGGGCACGAAGTGGCTCAGCAGTGCCGCCGCGACCCGGACCGGTTCGGCGGCCGCCGGAGCCTCGTCGATCACCGCGTTGTGCCGGGGTGCCCGGACCACGTCGCCGACGCAGGTCCACAGCTCGATCTCGCAGGCGAACTCCGCGCCCAGCACCACACCGGCTCGGACGTCCGTCACCGGGAACCACACCTGGATCACCTCGGTCGGCGCCAGGTCCGGCTGGTGGCGTTCGGGGCGGACCTCGACGACACGGACGTGTGCTCCCGACAGTTCCGGCGCGGAGCCGACCAGCTCGCGTACCACGTCCCGCTTGTCGTCCAGGATCGCCACCGTGCTGCGCAGGTGGTCGTCGTTGCGGACGCAGTGGTACTCGATGCCGGCGGACTCCAACATGGAGGTGACGGCGGTCAGGTTGCGGTGCCACATCTGCAACGGTGTGGCCGCCGCGACGACCTCGGCCTGTGTGCGGATCCCGTCCTCGGTGACCGCCACCCTGGCTCCGACCGGATGCACGGTCTCGCCACCGCGAGGTCGGGTGAGGGTGCGGACGACACCGATCCGCCGGTGCTCGGGCAGCAGCCGCAGCAGGCGGCGCCGGGCGGCGGGCGGCAGCAGTCGGTAAACACGCAGAGCGATCATCGGCCCCGCCGTCGAGTTCGGCGGGTCACGGTGTGGGCGTCCACGTCAGTGGGAGAACGCATGTGACGAGACGGCGGCTCCGAGCCACCCCGGCTGAATTGCCGCTCCAGCAGACATCTCTTTGCCTTTCGGAAAAGCTCCCCGTGATGCGCGACTCGGTGACCGGAAACTGACCATTCGGCCTCCCCCGACTATGCACTCACGTCCGGTGTGGAGGGGACGGGTGCCGCGCGAAACGGACCATAGCAGCGGGCGCAGGGGCACGACAGCGATGAATCCGTGATGGCGTCACTGAACCCTCATGATCGCGCTAGTTACATCAGCATCTAGGGGGATTTGACCGAAGAATCCTGGCCGTTCAGGTGGACGGTTGCAGAACGGACGGTTATTGATTGGTTTCGGCATCGCAAACGAGGAACACCCGGACCGCGCTGCACCGGCTCGCCGGGCGGGTGGCAGAGTGGGGTGGTGACGACCGGGACCGCGCCGACCGCGAGCCGGACGCTGTGCCCGCCACCCGGCTACCGGCTGGCCGCCTCGATCCGGCCGCTCACGTTCAGCCCGTACGACCCCTGCGCCCGGATCGTCGACGGCACCCTCTGGTGGGCGACCCGTACGCCGGTCGGACCCGCCACCCTGGCCCTGCACGAGATCGGGGGCGAGCTGCGGGCCGACGGGTACGGGCCGGGTGGCGACTGGGTGGTCGCGCACGCCGACGCCATCGCCGGGCTGCGCGACGACCTCACCGGCTTCGCCGACCTGGCCCGGTCGCACCCCGTGGTGGCGCGACTCGCGGCCCGACACGCCGGGGTGCGGATGCCCGCCACCGGCCTGGTCTTTCCCCGGGTGCTCCGGGCCGTCTTCGAGCAGAAGGTGACCGGCAAGGAGGCGTACCGGGCGTACGCAGCAACCGTCCGCCACTTCGCCGAACCGGCGCCGGGGCCGGTGTCGCTGCTGCTGCCGCCCGAGCCGGCCGCCGTCGCGGCCACCCCGTACTGGGTGTTCCACCCGTTCGGCGTCGAACAGCGCCGGGCCGAGACCCTGCGCCGGGCCGCCGCCGTCGCCGACCGGCTGGAACGCTGCGCGGACGCCGCCGAGGCCACCCGCCGGTTGACCGCCGTCGCCGGCATCGGCGCCTGGACCGCCGCCGAGGTGGTACGCGTGGCGTACGGCGACGCGGACGCGGTCAGCGTCGGCGACTTCCACGTGCCGAACACGGTGGCCTGGGCGCTGGCCGGTGAGCCGCGCGGGGACGACGCCCGGCTGCTGGAGCTACTCGAACCGTTCCGGGGACACCGGGGTCGGGTCTGCCGGCTGCTGGAGGTCGCCGGGGTGCAGGCGCCGAAGTTCGGCCCCCGCGCACCGATCCGCTCCTTCGCCCGCTTCTAGGCGGATCAGGCGGCTTCGCGCAGGTCGGCCAGGCTGACCGGGGTACGCCGACGCAGCAGCTCCGCCAGCTCGGGCACCGAGCCCACCTCGCCGAGGACGTTCTTGCCCCCGCCGAAATGCGGCGGATAGTGGTGCACCAGCCGGTACACGTACCGCTGCCGGATCAGCTCGACGCTGACCCGCCACCGCCCGCAGCACCCGCACACCCACTCCGGCACTCCGCGAAACTAGCTCTGACCTGCGGTCTCCTGATTCGCCCGGGTGGCACGGCAGGGCGTACCGGCGGACACCGCACCCACGGCGCGCCCGTGATCTGCCTCACCGCTGTCGGTGCCGTCTGGTTGACTGGCGCCGTGGACCTGCCGATCAACCCGCCGGTGGAGCCGATGCTGGCGCGCAGCGTCGCGTCGATCCCGACCGCGCGGGGAATGACCTACGAGCCCAAGTGGGACGGCTTCCGCTGCATCGTCTTCCGGGACGGCGACGAGGTGGAGCTGGCCAGCCGGGGCGGCAAGACGATGACCCGCTACTTCCCCGAGGTGGTGGAGCAGGCCCGTCGGCAGCTGCCGGAGCGCTGCGCGGTCGACGGCGAGCTGATCGTGATCCGCCGGGACGGGCCGGGCGGGCAGCCCCGGCTGGACTTCGAGCTGCTGGCCCAGCGCATCCACCCGGCGGCGTCCCGGGTGAAACTGCTGGCCGAGACGACCCCGGCCGACTTCGTCGCCTTCGACCTGCTGACGCTGGACGGCGAGAGCCTGCTCGACGCGCCCTACCCGACCCGCCGCGCCCGGCTGGAGCAGGCGTTGGCCGGGGTACGCCCACCGGTGCACGTCACCCAGGTCACCACCGACGCGGACACCGCCCGCCGCTGGTTCGACGTGTTCGAAGGCGCCGGGCTGGACGGGCTGATCGCCAAGCCGGCCGACCTGCCGTACGAGCCGGGCAAGCGGCTGATGTTCAAGGTCAAGCACGCGCGTACCGCCGACGCGGTGGTGGCCGGGTTCCGGTGGCACAAGTCCGGCCCGGTGGTGGGTTCGCTGCTGCTCGGGCTCTACGACGACGCGGGCGTGCTGCACCACGTCGGGGTGAGCGCCTCGTTCACCATGGCCCGCCGGGCCGAGTTGCTGGAGGAGTTGGCGCCCTACCGCGACGTCGGCGCCGAGCACCCGTGGGTGCACGGCGACCACGAGCGGGGCCAGCGCATCCCGGGCGGGGTCAGCCGATGGACCGGCACCAAGAACCTGGAGTGGGAGCCGGTCCGCCCGGAGCTGGTGGTCGAGGTGGCGTACGACGCGATGGAGGGTGACCGGTTCCGGCACACCGCGCGGTTCGTCCGCTGGCGGCCCGACCGCGACCCGCGCTCCTGCCGATACGATCAACTCGACCGGCCGGTGCGGTTCGACGTGGACCAGGTCCTGCGGGGTGACCCGGCGGTGCCGGTGGGATCCGCGCCCGACTGACCCGCACCCGACCGACCCGCGGCCGTCGACCCGATCACGGAGGCCCGACTCGTGACCCGTACTTCCGACCGGATCCGCCGCCTGCGGCTCACCCTGGCCGGCCTGACCGCCGCCGTGCTCGTCACCGCCGGCTGCACGCTGCCGGCGTTCGCACCGCGCGCCGAGGTCGACGCGCAGGGGTCGGCCGCCCCGCCCGGCACGGCACCCGACTGGCGGGCCTGCCCCGAGGTGCCCGACGATCTGGTCGGACGCCGCGCCCCCGGCGTCCGGTACGAATGCGCCCGCATCCAGGTGCCGCGCGACTGGGCCGGCGGCACCGGCGCCACCACCGGTCCCGGTGCCGACGAGACCTTCGAGATCGCCCTGTTGCGGGTCCGCTCCGACAACCAGCGCGACCGCATCGGCTCACTGCTGATCAACCCGGGCGGCCCGGGCGGCTCGGGCGTGGACACCGCCGTCTACCTCTCCTTCGGCGAGCAGTTCGGCGGCCTGCCCGACAGCATCATGCGACGGTTCGACATCATCGGCTTCGACCCGCGCGGCGTGGCCCGGTCCAGCCCCGTCGAGTGCATCTCCGACGCCGACCTGGACGGCGTCTTCGGCTACGACCCCGACCCGGAGAGCCAGGAGACGTTCGACGTCTTCGTCACGATGGCCAAGCGGATCGGCCAGGGCTGCGGCGACAAGTACGGCGACCAGCTCAAGCTCTACTCCACCGAGCAGACCGCCCGGGACATGGACGCGATCCGCGCGGCGGTCGGCGACGACAAGATGACCTACCTCGGGTACTCCTACGGCACGCTGCTCGGCGCCACGTACGCCCAACTCTTCCCGCAGCGGGTGCGGGCGCTGGTGCTCGACGGCGCGGTCGACCCCCGACAGAACCTGATCGCCGGCTCGGAGAGCCAGGCCAGAGGCTTCGAGCGCGCCTTCGACAACTTCGGCCGGTGGTGCGCGGCCAACGCCGCCAACTGCCCGATCGCCCCCGACGCCCGGGCCGCGGTCGTCGCCGCCATCGACAAGGCCACATCCTCCCCCGTACGCTCCGCCGACGGCCGCGAGGCCACCGCCGGCTGGGTCTTCTACGCGGTCATCTCGTCGCTGTACAACGAGACCGGCTGGCGGCAACTCGCCCGCGCCATCGACCAGTTGGACAAGGGCAACCCCGACGCGGTGTTCCAGCTCGCCGACAACTACACCGACCGCGACGAGAACGGCCGCTACACCAACCTCTTCGACGCCAACACCGCAATTAACTGCGCCGACGACGAGGAACGCCCCAGCCTGGAGCGCATCCGCCAGTTGCAGTCCCAGTGGCGTACGCAGTACCCGCTGTTCGGTCCGGCGCTGGCCACCGGCCTGATCTCCTGCACCGAATGGCCCGGCGGCACCGACCCCTACCCCACCGGCCGCGCCGCCGGCTCCCCACCCATCCTGGTCATCGGCACCACCGGCGACCCGGCCACGCCCTACGAGCAGACCCCGGCCCTGGCCGAGATGCTCGGCGTCGGACGCGTGCTGACCTGGGAGGGCGAGGGGCACACCGCGTACCCGCAGACCCCCTGCATCACCGAGGCCGTCGACGCGTACCTGATCGACCTGACGTTGCCCGCCGAAGGCCTGCGCTGCCCAGCCCGCTAGCGCCCCGCACGGATCTCACCGGACTTCCACACCCGATCTTGGTGCGACGCCCTTCGGGGGCACTTTCGCACCAAGGTCCGGATAAGGCCCATCAGCTCCGGTACGCACTCACGCCATACGGCGTGATCAAACTCCGACGCGGCGCACCTCGCGATCGACCACCTTGGCAGGTCGACCGGCATGTCACCAGGCACCAAGAGGGCATAACGGATCTAATGGGCGGGTGCTACGGATCGATGTCCTCGCTGCGGGAGCGCTGTTGGCGCTGGCCGGCTGCTCGGCCACCCCTCAGACACCCACCGGCGCCGGACAAGCCCCCCGTACCTCGTCAGCCCAGTCCCCGACGACACCAGCACCTTCCCCGACGGTCGCCAGGGGCCGGGTTCTGGACGGTGACGGTTACCGGACCCTGGTCGCCGGTGCCACGTACGACTTCCTCGCGGCGATGCACGGTCGGGTGGCGGTGGGCGACGGCGGTTGTCTGATCCTGCGGGACGAAACAGATCCCGGAGCGGTCGTGGTCTGGCCACCGGGAACATCGACCCTCGATGACGGCCGGGTCGGCGTGCACGTGCCTGATGTCGGGGCGATCGTCGTGGGCGATCGGGTCGAGGGCAGCGGCGGACACTTCGAGGCACCGCGTACCGAAAACGAGCCGCCGGGCCACCTGCCACCCATGCCGGCCGAGTGCGGACCCGCTGGCGCCCCGATCTCGGTGTTGCAGGACGTCACCCGTCACAACGACGGCTGACACCGCTCCGCCGCGCATCGGTTCGCGCCGCTGTGGGACGCTCGCGGGATGAGCGACGTGTTCTTCCGGGAGGCGGTCCGGGCCGACCTGCCCGCCGTCCTCGATCTGCTCGCCGACGACGTGTTGGGGCGTACCCGGGACGTCGGGGAGGTCGACGCCACGTACGAGAAGGCGTTCGCCGACATCAACGCCGACCCGCGTAACCACCTCGTCGTCGCCGAGGGTGAGGGTGAGGTGCTGGGATGCATGCAGCTCACCTTCATCCCGGGGCTCGGCCGCCACGGCACGGAGCGACTGTTGATCGAGGCGGTGCGGATCCGCTCGGACCAGCGCGGGCGGGGCGTGGGACGCCTGATGATGACCTGGGCGATCGACCGGGCTCGGCAGCGCGGCTGCGGGCTGGTGCAGCTCACCAGCGACAAGAGCCGCCACGACGCGCACCGGTTCTATCTCAGCCTCGGCTTCGTCCCGAGCCACGAGGGCATGAAGCTCAGTCTCTGACCCTCGCCTCGACCGAGAATCCCGCCAGCCTGAACCGTCCACGTCACGGCGCCCAGAAACCCGTGAGCGTCGACGACACCCCGATCGACTGGCCCGCCGTGCACGGCAGCAGATACTGCGACGCCCAGACCCGATCGTTGGATCAGGCCCGGGCGTTCTCGGACACCCCTGGCGCAGGCCGTTCACCTGCACGCGACCTCCAACCTGAGGTAGCCCCGCATGTCCCGGCCTGCCGAGTATCGGGCTGCCACCCAACGAAGATCACGCTCGATCCAGGATCGAGTGGCTGTTCTCGCGCTGTGAGGCCACTCGATCCCGGATCGAGCATGATCTTGCCGAACGCGCCGCATCCGGCGTCCGGCACGGCCTCGCGAACGCGCCGCGTCCGGCGTCCGGCGTCCGGCGTCCGGCGTCCGGCGTCCGGCGTCCGGCGTCCGGCGTCCGGCGTCCGGCGTCCGGCGTCCGGCGTCCGAGCATGGTCACGCGGATCGCGCCGCAACCGACGACGCAGAGCCCGGCGACGCGATGGGCCGCCGTCAGCGGGGGCGGTCGCCGTCAGCAGGGACGGTCGCGGTCAGCGGGGGCGGTCGCGGTCCTTGGAGGGTTGGACCCGCTTGGGTTCGCCGGGCATCTTCGGGTGGTCCGGCGGGTACGGCAGGTCGCCCTCGCCGGCTGCGGCGTCCCGCTCGGCCCACTCCAGCAGCGGGGTGATGTCCCACCCGCCGTCGTCGATGCCGGCATGCGGGTCGCCGCGCTCGGCCAGCCGCTTCGGCACGGTACGCAGGTCGAAGTCGTCGGGGTCGACGTCGGGCAGCTCGTCCCAGGAGACGGGGGTGGAGACGGTGGCCCGGGCGTTGGCCCGCAACGAGTACGCGCACGCGATGGTGCGATCCCGGGCCATCTGGTTGTAGTCGACGAAGACACGCTCGCCGCGTTCCTCCTTCCACCAGGCGGTGGTGACCAGCTCGGGGCGGCGGCGAGCGAGTTCCCGGGCCAGGGCGATGGTGGCCCGGCGTACCTCGACGAAGCTCCAGCGCGGCTGGATGCGCAGGTAGACGTGCACGCCCCGGCCGCCGGACGTCTTCGGCCAGCCGGGCACCCCCAGCTCGTCGAGGATCGCGCGCAGCTCGGCGGCGGCGGTGGCCGCGTGGGCGAAGTCGGTGCCGGGCTGCGGGTCGAGGTCGACGCGCAGCTCGTCGGGACGGTCCACGTCGGCGGCGCGTACCGGCCAGGGGTGGAACACCACGGTGCCCATCTGCGCGGCCCAGGCCACGTGGGCGAGGTCCGCCGGGCACAGCTCCGCGGCCTTGCGTCCGCTGGGGAAGCTGATCTCGGCGGTACGCACCCAGGGCGGCACGCCTCGCGTCGGCACCCGCTTCTGGAAGAACATCTCGCCCTCGATGCCGTCCGGGAAGCGTTGCAGGGTCGTCGGGCGGTCGCCCAGCGCCCGCATGATGCCGTCGCCGACGCTGCGGTAGTAGTGGAAGACGTCGGCCTTCGTGAAGCCGCGCTCGGGGAAGATCACCCGATCCGGGCTGGACAGCCGCACCGTGTGCCCGGCGACCTCGATCTCCTCGGCCGCAGCCTTCGCACCTGCCATGGCGCGACCATATGCGATGGGTCCGACCTTCGACGTACGGTTGTCCGGTGAGTCTTCCCGACAGCGAACTGCCCCGCACCGAGGACGAGTGGCGGGTCCGGCTCAGCCCCGAGGAGTTCCGGGTGCTGCGCGAGGCCGGCACCGAACGGGCGTGGACCGGAGAGTACGTCGACACCAAGACGGCGGGGATGTACCGCTGCCGTGCCTGCGGCGCGGAGCTGTACCCGAGCGACACCAAGTTCGACTCGCACTGCGGGTGGCCGAGTTTCGACGACGCCATCCCGGGCGCTATCACCGAGATCGAGGACGACAGCCACGGCATGCGGCGGACCGAGATCCGCTGCGCCCGCTGCGACAGTCACCTGGGGCACGTCTTCCGGGGCGAGGGCTTCACCCCGAAGAACACCCGGCACTGCGTCAACTCGCTCTCCATCCGCCTGGACCCCAGCACCGCCTGACCACCGAGCGCTCCCCGGCCCGGCGGCGCCACCGCCGGGCCACGCCGCGTGGCGGCCCCCGTCGAGCCATGCCGCATGACGGGTCAGACGTCGGTCAGCCCGGGGTCCCGACCAGCCGCCGACCCAAGCCCGGTCCCGGTCAGGCGCCGGGCCGCGCCGGGTCCGGGTCAGCCGTCGGCTGCCGGGCGCGCCGTCAGCATCGCCACCTGGGCGGTACGCGACTGGGCGACGCGCCGGGCGAGGTCGCGTACCCGCTCGTCGGTGCCGGCGGCGAGATGTGCCCGGGCCAGGTCGGCGGCGGCCTGCTGGTGCGCGCCGAGCACCTCGACCAGGACCACGTCGACCTGGCCGGGCGCGGCGTCGCGCAGCCGGGCCAACTGGTCGGGGCCGGTGCCGTGCCCGGCGTGGTCGTCGGCCCGCGCGGTACGTCCGGCCTGCGCCAACCAGGCACGGGTGTCGGCCAGCTCGTCGGTCTCGGTCACCTCGACGGCGGCCACCAGGGTCCGTAGCTCACCGTCGACCAGCCGGTCCCGGACCAGCCGGACGATCTCCAGGGTCTGCTCGGTGTGCCCGGCCATCATCGACAGGAACAGCAGGTCGATGCCGGTCATCTCGGTGGCGGCGGACGGCGTTTTCGAGGCGGCGACCGCTGACGGCGTACCGCTCGGCGCGTGGTCCGCAGCCGGCACGGACGCGCCGCCGCATCCGGCGGCGAGCAGCACGACGAGCAGCGCGGGCAGTGCAGTAGGCCAGCGACGCGCCGCGACGGACCGCACGGCGGGCCGGTGGTGTCGCAGGCGGGACGCGGCGGCGCGTACCGCCGGGTGGGGAGCCGGCGCGAGGTGCGGTGCGGGCCGGGCCCGACCGCACCTCACGCTGGTCAGACCTGGGTCCACAGCGCCGGTACGTTCGGCGGCTCCCATCCGGCGATGGCGGTGTGCGCCTGCCGGCAGCGGTACGTGCGCCCGCCGTAGGTGACCTGGTCGCCGACGGCGTACGCGCGGCCGGCGGTCCAGGTGCCCCCAGCCGGCGGATTGGTGGTCGGGCCGGTCGTCGGGGTCGGCGACGGTGCCGGCGGGGTGGTCGGGCTCGGGCTCGGCGTGGGGTTGCCGCTGCCGCCGCCGACCTGCAGGTCGACGCAGGAGTAGAAGGCGTTGGCGGTGTCCGAGATGTTCCACACGGCCAGGAGCTTCTGGCGGCCCGAGTAGCCGGACAGGTTGACCGTGTGCGAGACGGTGGCGCCCGGCTGGCGACCGCCGCCGCTGAACACCGCGACCCGGTTGTTGCCGATGAAGTACTCCCAGTCGCGGGTGGCGTGCTGCGCGGTGTTGACCCAGGTGAAGGTCACCGTGGTGCCGACCGAGGTGGCGGGCCAGCCCCGGTTGTCGTCGTTGAGGACGGCGAAGTGGGAGATGTTGGCGTGGCAGTTCCGCAGCCCCTTGGGGCCTTCCACGCTCTGCGGCTCCCAGCGGATCTGGCCGCAGTCCGGGACGCGGTTCTGGGCGCAGAGCGCCTGGCGGCTCGGCGGCGACGAGACGTAGCCGTGGGCCTGGGCCGGGGTGGCGACGGCCAGGGTGGAGACCATGGCCCCGGCGGCGACGAGCGGGAGGGTGATTCTTCGACGCATGGCGGCACTCCCTTTCGGCATGTTGCCTGGTGAGGTGCCACCAACATAATTTAAACCTTGTTAACAGTAAAGACCACTATCGATAAAACGCACGGTCTGAACGTCAGAGGACCAGCAGGCCCCCTCGCTCGTCGATCCGGTCGGCTGACTCGTCGTCGAACCACAGCCCACCCGTGGCGAGATAGCGGAAGCGGTATCGACCCGGACCGAGGCGGACGGTCACCGTCCGGGTGCCGTCGCGTCGCGTGACCAACTCGTGCCGGCCGGGCTGCCACTCGTTGAAGCAGCCGACCACGCTCACCACGCCCGGCGGAGAGTCCCGGGGCAGGCAGAAGGTGACACGGGTCTGACTGCCGAAGAGTCGACTGCGCTTGATCATGTTTCCTCCGGTCCACGATCACCGGGACGCCAGCGCCACCCGCCGGCTCCACCGGATCGCCCACGCTCGGCCAGGTCACCTCGTACAACGGGCGACGCGCGCAGCCGACACGCCGAACCGACCGGACGAGTCGCCGCGATTTCTCGTCGAGCCAGCGCGATATGAGGTCAAATTGCACAAAAGGTTTCTAACTGGAGGGATCCGTCGTGGCCACCTGTGAGGTCTGCGGTAACGACTACTGGCTGGCGTTCGAGGTGCGTACGGTCAGCGGCGACGTGCACACGTTCGACAGCTTCGAGTGCGCCAGCCACAAGCTGGCCCCGATCTGCGAGCACTGCGGCGTCAAGATCCTCGGGCACGGCGTGGAGGTCTCCGGCCGCTTCTTCTGCTGCGGGCACTGCGCGCGTGCCGTGGAGACCGAGCAGGGCGCCGAGATCCGCGACGCCGTCGGCGCCCGCCCCGCCTGATCGCTCCCCCGCCTGGCCGTGCGCCCGCGCGTCGGCAGGGTCCCCGAACCGCCTCGCGCACCCGGCCGCGCGCCCCGCGAGCTGCGCGCGCCCCGCGGGGTGCCCGCGCGCCGCGAGCTGCGCGCGCCCCCCGAGCTGCGCGCGCCCCGCGTGTTAGCAAGGGACCCCTGCTATGCACGAGGCGTTAGCAGGGGACCCCTCCTTACACGCGCCCGGGCACGGCCTAACCTGGCCGGGTGTCGAGCACCGAACTACGGGTCGCGCGCTTCGCCGACCTGGACGCCCGGACCTTTCACGACCTGGTACGCCTGCGCGCCGACGTGTTCGTGGTCGAGCAGCAGTGCCCGTACCCGGAACTCGACGGGCGGGACGTCGAACCGGGCACCTGGCACCTCTGGCTGGCCCACGACGGCGCCCCCGTCGCGTACCTGCGGATTCTGGCCGACCCGGACGGCGCCGCCAGGATCGGACGGGTGGTGGTGGCCCCGGCGGCGCGCGGCGGCGGGCACGCCGGGCGGCTGATGACGGAGGCGCTGGCCCGGATCGGTGACCGGCCCTGCGTGCTGGACGCCCAGTCGCACCTGGTGACGCTCTACGCCCGGTACGGCTTCACGGTCAGCGGGCCGGAGTACGTCGAGGACGGTATCTCGCACACCCCGATGCGCCGCACGAGCTGAACCGCTTCACTTCGACTTCACCCACGATCCCCACCGACACCACTTCCACATTGACCAGTGGCGATGGTGTGTGCCATTCTTCGGGCGAAGCCAGGGCAACGTGATCAGGCCGGGAGAGGCAACTCCCGAGCAATCCGGGCGATGTCGCGATCCGACGACTCCCCCTGGGGGCTCCATGTCCAAGCTAATCCGAAAATCACGGGCACTGTCGCTGTTGGGTGTGGCGGCCGGTGCCATGCTGCTGCTCTCCACGGCGCTGGTCGCTCCGGTGTCCGCACACGGTTCCGTGGCCAACCCGGTCTCCCGCAACTACGGCTGCTGGCAGCGCTGGGGCGGTGACTTCCAGAACCCGCGGATGGCCACCGAGGACCCGATGTGCTGGCAGGCCTGGCAGGCCAACCCGAACGCCATGTGGAACTGGAACGGCCTGTTCCGCGAGGGGGTGGCCGGCAACCACCAGGGCGCCATCCCGAACGGCCAGCTCTGCTCCGGTGGCCGTACCGAGAGCGGGCGCTACAACGCGTTGGACGCGGTCGGCGCCTGGCGGACCACCGCCGTGGCCAACAGCTTCCGGCTCAAGTTCTTCGACCAGGCCAGCCACGGTGCCGACTACATCCGGGTGTACGCGACCCGGCAGGGCTACGACGCGCTGACCAAGCCCCTGGCCTGGTCGGACCTGGAACTGGTCGGCCAGATCGGCAACACCCCGGCCTCGCGGTGGCAGCCGGAGACCGGCGGGGTGTCCACCGAGATCCCGGTGAACGCGCCGGGACGCAGCGGACGGCACGTGCTGTTCACCGTCTGGCAGGCCAGCCACACGGACCAGTCGTACTACATCTGCAGCGACGTGCAGTTCGGTGGCGGTACCACGCCGCCGCCCACCACGCCGCCCCCGACCACGCCGCCGGCCTCGCCGACGCCGACGCCGACCTTCGACCCGCCCACCACGCCCCCGCCGACCACCGCACCGCCCGCGACGGGCGCCTGCTCGGCGACGTACCGGGTCACCTCGACCTGGTCCGGTGGATTCCAGGGTGAGGTGCAGGTGACCGCGGGCAGCGCGGCCATCCGGAGCTGGCGGGTGACCTGGACGTACGCCAGCGGCCAGCAGGTCAGCCAGGCGTGGAACGCCACCCTCAGTTCCAGCGGTTCGACGGTGACCGCCCAGAACGTCAGCTACAACGGCGGTCTCGGAGCCGGGGCCAGCACCACCTTCGGCTTCCTGGCCTCCGGAAGCGGGTCGAGCGCGCCGACGCTGACCTGCACGGCGACCACCTGACCCCGAGCGGGGCCGCGCCTACCTCCCTCGGGCGCGGCCCCGCCCGGCTCGTCGCGTCGAGCGGTGCCGCCGCGCGCCGGCGCGGGGTGTTAGCAGGGGACCCCTGCTATGCACGAGGCGTTAGCAGGGGACCCTTCCTTACACCTCAAGCCGAGCACCTCAAGCTGAGCGTCTCAGGCGAGTGCGGAGACGATGTCGGCGATCGGGCGACGGCGGCCGGTGTAGAACGGCACCTCCTCGCGGACGTGCAGGCGCGCCCGCGAGCCGCGCAGGTCACGCATCAGGTCGACGATCCGGTGCAGTTCGTCGGCCTCGAAGGCCAGCATCCACTCGTAGTCGCCGAGCGCGAACGAGGCGACCGTGTTGGCGCGTACGTCCGGGTAGCCCCGGGCCATCTTGCCGTGCTCGGCGAGCAGTTCGCGCCGCTCGGCGTCGGGCAGCAGGTACCAGTCGTACGAGCGCACAAACGGGTAGACGCAGAGGTAGGCGCGGGCCTCCTCGCCGGCCAGGAACGCCGGGATGTGGCTCTTGTTGAACTCGGCCGGCCGGTGCAGCGCCATCTGTGACCAGACCGGGGTCAGCGCCCGCCCCAGGGTGGTCCGCCGCAACCGCAGGTAGGCGTCCTGGAGGTCGTCGCTGGACGAGGAGTGCCACCAGATCATCAGGTCCGCGTCCGCGCGCAGGCCGGACACGTCGTACGTGCCGCGCACCACGACGTCCTTGCCGGCCAACTCCTCGATCAGCGACTCGACCTCGCCGGTCACGTTGTCGCGCAGCGACGGCAGCGGCGCGCTGGCCCGGAACACCGACCACATCGTGTAGCGGATGGTGTCGTTGAGTTCCCGCAGCCGGGCCGCGTTGCTCTGCTCGGTCATCTGCCCGATCCCTCCAGTGCTGTGATGATCTCTTCGGCCGCCGTCTCGCCGGAGCGGACGCAGACCGGGATGCCGACCCCGTCGTAGCCCGCGCCGGCCAGCGCCAGCGTCGGATGTGTCGCCCGCAGCACGGCCCGCGCGGCGGCCACCCGGTCGAGATGACCGGGGGTGTACTGCGGCAACGCGCCGCCCCAGCGCTGCACGTGCCCGTCGACCGGGGCGGGCAGCGGGGTGTCGAGCACTCCCGACAGCTCCCGGTGCACGGTGGCGGCGAGGTCCTGGTCGGGGCGCTGGAGCTGGGCCTCGTCGCGGTAGCGGCCCACCGAGGCGCGGACCAGGGCCAGCCCGTCGGACCGGCGCAGGTGCCCCCACTTGGTGGTGAAGAAGGTGGACGCCTTGATCAGCAGGCCCTCGGTGCTCGGCACCAGGAAACCCGAGAGCGCCGGCAGCGCCGGCTCCGGCAGGGCCAGGGTGACCAGGGCGACGCTGGCGTAGTCCAACTCGCCGATGCGCGGCGCCACCTCGGCGACCGGCTCGGCGAGCAGCCGGGCCGCCGGGCGGGCCGGCACGGCCAGCACCACCGCGTCGACGTCGACGTGCTCCGGGTCGCGGGTGGGTCCGACGGTGAGCCGCCAGCCGGGGCCGACCGGGGTCAGTTCGCGGACCGCCGCGTTGCGCCGGACGGTCGCCCCGGCGGCCGTCGCGGCGGCGTCGACCAGGGTGCTCAGTCCACCGGCGAGGGTGCCGAAGACCGGCTCGCCGGGGGCGCGCGGGGTGGCGGCCTGCGCCGCGCGTACCGCGCCGAGCAGCGTGTGTTCCACCCGGGCGGCCCGGGCCAGCGCCGGCATGGTGGTGGCCAGCGACAGGTCGTCGGCGCGTCCGGCGTACACGCCGCCGAGCATCGGGTCGACCAGCCGGTCCACCACGTCGTCGCCGAAGCGGGTCCGGACCAGCGCGCCGACGGCGACGTCCTCGTCCGGGCCGATCAGCGGTCGACCGCCGTCCCGGTCGGCCTCCGGCGTCGGCCGGGCCACCGCCGTCACCTTCGCCAGATCACCGGGTACGCCCACCAGCGTCCCGCCCGGGATCGGGCGCAGCCCGCCGTCGACGGCGAGGGCGGCCTGCCCGACGGTCGGGTGCACGATCCGTTCGGCCAGCCCGAGCCGGCGGACCAGGGTCACCGCGGCCGACTCGCCACCGGCCGGGTCACGCATCAGGAACGACTCGGCGCCGAACTCCACCGGCCCACCGGCCAGCTCGCCGGTGCGCAGCTTGCCACCGAGCGCGCCGGACTGCTCGTACACGGTGATCTCGGTGCCCTCGGGGGCGCGGTCGCGCAACCGCAGCGCGGCGGCCAGCCCGGTGATGCCGCCGCCGACCACCGCCACCCGCCACCGCGTCGCCATGGCTCGTCAGTCCCGGTCGGCGGACCGGGCAGAGAGTTCGTGGACCAGCGCGACCACCCGGGTCAGCACCTCCGGGTCGGTCTCCGGCAGGACGCCGTGGCCGAGGTTGAACACGTGCCCGGGGGTGGCCCGGCCCTCGTCGAGGATCCGGCGCACCTCGGCCTCGATCACCGGCCACGGGGCGAACAGCAGGCACGGGTCGAGGTTGCCCTGCACGGCCTTGTCCGGCCCGATCCGGCCGGTCGCGACGTCCAGCGGCGTACGCCAGTCCACGCCGACGACGTCGGCCCCGGCCTCGCCCATCGCGCCGAGCAGCTCGGCGGTGCCCACCCCGAAGTGGATGCGCGGCACACCGGCGTCGGCCAGCCCGCTGAGCACGGCCGTCGAGTGGGGCAGCACGAAGCGGCGGTAGTCGGCCTCGGAGAGCGCACCGGCCCAGGAGTCGAAGAGCTGCACGGCGGAGACGCCGGCCTCGATCTGCACGCGCAGGAACGCCGACGTCACCTCGGCCAGCCGGCCGGCCAGCGCGTGCCACAGGTCGGGCTCGCCGTACATCAGTGCCTTGGTCTTGGCGTGGGTCCGCGACGGTCCGCCCTCGACCAGATAGCTGGCGAGCGTGAACGGGGCGCCGGCGAAGCCGATCAGCGGCGTGTCGCCCAGCTCCTTGACCAGCATCCGGACCGCCTCGTCGACGTACCCGACGTCGCTGCGGTCGATCAGGCGGATCCGCTCGACGTCGGCGGCGGTGCGTACCGGTTCGGCCACCACCGGGCCGGTCCCGGGCACGATGTCCAGGTCGACCCCGGCGGCGGCGACCGGCACCACGATGTCGCTGAACAGGATCGCCGCGTCCACGTTGTGCCGGCGTACCGGCTGGAGGGTGATCTCGGTGACCAGCTCGGGGCGGCGGCAGGACTCCAGCATCGCCACGTTGGCCCGGATCTCCCGATACTCGGGCAGCGAGCGGCCGGCCTGGCGCATGAACCAGACCGGAGTGTGCGGGACGGACTGGCGGCGGCACGCCCGCACGAAGGGCGAGTCGGCCGGCCCGTCGGGGCGGGTTACGTCGTCTCGGGCAGCGTCGCCCGTGGTGTCGGTGGCCATCGCGGCAATCGTGCCACGCGCCCGATCCCCACTCCGCGCCCACCGCCGGCATTGTGACGTGAAAGGAAGGGCCCCCTACTAACGCCTGCGGTAGAGCAGGGGACCCCTGCTAACACAAAGGCGAGCGGAGCACGGCGTGTGGGGAGATCGTCGGCGCGCCATCCGAGCCGGGAACCGGGCGGCGGCTTAGGCTGCGAACATGGCCGCCCCGATCGCGCTTCCGGACACCTTCGCCCGCGCGGTCACCGGGCTCCGGGTGGCGGCGCCTCGACCGGAGATCGTGCTGGAGGAGGTCGGCGCGCCGCAGCGGCTGGCACCGTACTCGTTCGCACTCTCCGCGGCGGTGCTGCGCGACGGTGACGAGGTGGCCACCGCCCGGTTGATCCTGCTGCACGACCCGGCGGGGCACGAGGGGTGGCAGGGCACCCTGCGGCTGGTCACCTACGTGACCGCCGAGCTGGAGGTCGACCTGGCCACCGACCCGCTGCTGCCCGGGGTGGCCTGGACCTGGCTCACCGACGCGCTGGAGACGCACGACGCCGGGCACCGCGCGATCGGCGGCACGATCACCCAGACGGCGTCGACCCGGTTCGGCGACCTGGCGGGTCCGCCAGCCGCCTGCGACATCGAGATCCGCGCGTCGTGGACCCCGACCGACATCGAGCTCACCCCGCACCTGTACGCCTGGTGCACGTTGCTCGCCTCCACGGCGGGTCTGCCGCCGCCCGGCGTCACCGCGTTGCCCGAGCGTCGCGCCGCGGCCGCCGGTTGACGGGGCCGGTTCGGCCCCCAGGCGACGAACCGCCGACACGCGGCGGGGCGGGTGCGCGCCGCACGATCCGTTGGCGCACTAGGGTTGCCAGGTGACCGACGAACCACCCCTGCGCCGTCGGACCGCCGCAAGCCGTTCGGGAAACGACACGCACCACGAGCCGTCGGCGCGGCCGGAGCCGTCGGACGCGGGGACCGAACCCACCGGCGGCGAGTCCGTGCCGTTGACCGCCCCTCGTGAGGGCACCCCCGAACCGGTGGCGACACCGGACCAGCTCGCCGAGGTGGTGGCCAGTTTCGCGGCCGGCACCGGCCCGGTGGCGCTGGACGCTGAGCGCGCCTCCGGCTACCGCTACAGCCAGCGGGCGTACCTGGTGCAGTTACGCCGCCAGGGTGCCGGCACCGTGCTGATCGACCCGTTGCCGCTGCCCGACCTGAGCACCCTGGACGCGGCGATCGCGGACACCGAGTGGGTGCTGCACGCGGCCAACCAGGATCTGCCCTGCCTCGCCGAGCTGGGGTTGCGACCACGCCGACTGTTCGACACCGAGCTGGCCGCCCGGCTGGCCGGGTTCGAGCGGGTCGGCCTGGCCGCGCTCACCGAGCAGTTGCTCGGGTTCAGCCTGGAGAAGCACCACTCGGCGGCGGACTGGTCCAGCCGGCCGTTGCCAGAGTCCTGGCTCACCTACGCCGCGTTGGACGTCGAGCTGCTGACCGACCTGCGGGACGCGCTCGACGCGGAACTGTCCCGGCAGGGCAAGTCCGCGTGGGCGGCCGAGGAGTTCGCCGCGCTGGTGAACAGCGGCGACCGTCCACCGCGCGTCCGGGCCGACCCGTGGCGACGCACCTCCGGCATCCACCGGGTACGCGGGGCGCGGGCGCAGGCCCGGGTGCGCTCCCTCTGGTACGCGCGTGACCAGATCGCCGCCCGCCGGGACGCCGCACCGGGGCGGGTGCTGCCCGACTCGGCCATCGTGGCCGCCGCCGAGCTGGACCCGAAGGACGAGAAGACGCTGCTCACCCTGCCCGGCTTCGGCGGTCGGTCGGTACGTCGGCTGGCCCGGACCTGGCTGACGGCGCTGGACGACGCCCGGCAGTTGCCGGACGACGAGTTGCCGGTGACGCCGACGGTGGAGGGTCCGCCCCCGCCGCACCGGTGGGCGGAACGGGACCCGGCCGCCGCCGCCCGGCTGGCCCGCTCCCGCGAGGTGGTGCTGCGGGTGGCCGGCGGGCACCATCTGCCGCCGGAGAACCTGATCTCCCCCGACACCATCCGCCGCGTCGCCTGGCAGCCCCCCGAGGAGATCACCGAACACACCGTCGCCGAGGCGCTCCGGGGTTACCACGCCCGCGACTGGCAGATCACCCTCCTCCTCCCCGACCTGGCCGAAGCCCTAACCCCCCCACCCCCACCCCCACCCACCTGATCCGGCGTTGATCAAGAGGTTTGCGTCCGATGGGCGGCCGGTAGCCGACGCAAACCTCTTGATCAACGCGAGCCGTCGACACGAGCGTGGGTGTGGGATGGGCCACAGCGGGGGCGCGGGCAACGGTTATTACTGGCGAGTAGCATTCGAGGGAAACGCCAGTGCTGGCTAGGAGGCTCAAGTGCCCCGTGAAGTTCGGGATGTCGTCTTCGTGGACGGCGTCCGCACCCCGTTCGGCAAGGCGGGTGGGATGTACGCCGACACCCGCGCCGACGACCTGGTGATCCGATGCATCCGCGAACTGCTGCGCCGCAACCCGCAGCTCCCCCCGGAACGGGTCGAGGAGGTGGCCATCGCCGCCACCACCCAGATCGGTGACCAGGGCCTGACCATCGGCCGTACCGCCGCGCTGCTGGCCGGCCTGCCCAAGACGGTGCCCGGCTTCGCGATCGACCGGATGTGCGCCGGAGCGATGACCGCGGTGACCACCGTCGCCAGCGGCATCGCCGTGGGCGCGTACGACGTCGCGATCGCCGGTGGAGTCGAGCACATGGGCCGCCACCCGATGGGCGAGGGCGTCGACCCGAACCCGCGCATCGTCGCGGAGAAGCTGGTCGACCCGTCCGCGCTGGTGATGGGCTCCACGGCGGAGAACCTGCACGACCGGGTCCCGCACATCACCAAGGAGCGCACCGACGCGTTCGCCCTCGCCTCGCAGCAGAAGACCGCGAAGGCGTACGCCAACGGCAAGTTCCAGGACGACCTGGTGTCGGTGGCGGTCCGCGACCCGGAGACCGGCTGGGGCCTGGCAACCGTGGACGAGGCGCCCCGGGACACCTCGCTGGAGAAGCTGGCCACGCTGAAGACGCCGTTCCGCCCGCACGGCAAGGTGACCGCCGGCAACGCGGCCGGGCTGAACGACGGCGCGACCGCCAGCCTGCTGGTCGCCGAGGACGTCGCCCGTGAGCTGGGCCTGCCGATCGCCATGCGGCTGGTGTCGTACGGCTTCGTCGGCGTCGAGCCCGAGGTGATGGGCGTGGGCCCGATCCCGTCGACCGAGAAGGCGCTGCGCATCGCCGGCCTGAGCATCGACGACATCGGCCTGTTCGAGCTGAACGAGGCGTTCGCCGTGCAGGTGCTCGCCTTCCTCGACCACTTCGGCATCGCCGACGACGACCCCCGGGTCAACCAGTGGGGCGGCGCGATCGCCATCGGGCACCCGCTCGCCTCCTCCGGCGTACGGCTGATGACCCAGCTCGCCCGGCAGTTCGCCGAGCACCCGGAGGTCCGCTACGGCCTCACCGCGATGTGTATCGGCATCGGCATGGGCGGCACCGTGATCTGGGAGAACCCACACTGGGAGGGTGGCGACAAATGAGCCTCGCGGCACCGAACGAGGTGGTCACCAGGGCGCTGCTGCGTCAGGTGAACGTGCCGGGGCTGGACCGCCCGGCCGCCCTGATCACCCTCGACAACGGATTCGACCACACCAAGCCGAACACCTTCGGCCCGGGCGGCCTGACCAGCCTGGACGAGGCGATCAGCGCCGCGCTGGCGGCCGACCCGGCGTTCATCGCGGTGACCGGCAAGCCGTACATCTTCTGTGTCGGCGCGGACATCACCAGCCTGCCGCTGCTGGCGGACCGGGCGCAGGCGCTGGAGATCGGCCGGCTGGGGCACCGGGTCTTCGCCCGGCTCAAGGACAGCCCGGTCCCGACCTTCGCCTTCGTCAACGGGGCGGCGATGGGCGGTGGCCTGGAGCTGGCGCTGCACTGCCACTACCGGACGCTCTCCGGCGGCGCGGCGGCGCTGGCGCTGCCCGAGGTGTCGCTCGGGCTGATCCCGGGTTGGGGCGGCACCCAGCTCCTGCCGAACCTGATCGGCATACCGGCGGCCACCCAGGTGATCATCCAGAACCCGCTGATGCAGAACAAGATGCTCAAGCCGAAGCAGGCCGCCGAGCTGGGCATCGCGGACGTGCTACTGGAGCCGGCCGATTTCCTGGAGCGGTCGCTGGAGTGGGCTGCCGGGGTGGTACGCGGCGAGGTGACCGTCACCCGGCCCGAGGTCGACAAGGACATGTGGGCGGGCGTGCTCTACTTCGCCCGGCAGACGCTGGACCAGCGGCTGCACGGCGCGGTCCCGTCCGCGTACCGGGCGCTGGACCTGCTGGAGACGGCGAAGGACGCCGACTTCGCCACCGGCACCGCCGCCGAGGACGAGGCCCTGGCCGACCTGGTCTTCTCCGAGGAGCTGCGCAGCGGCCTGTACGCCTTCGACCTGGTGCAACGGCGGGCCAAGCGGCCGGCCGGCGCGCCGGACAAGGGGCTGGCCCGCCCGGTGACCAAGGTCGGCATCGTCGGCGCGGGCCTGATGGCCGGCCAGTTGGCACTGCTGTTCGCCCGCCGTCTCCAGGTGCCGGTGGTGCTCACCGACCTGGACCAGGCCCGGGTCGACAAGGGCGTCGGGTACGTGCACACCCAGATCGAGAAGGCCGTCAGCAAGGGCCGGATGGACAAGGGCACCGCCGCCAAGCTGTACGGCCTGGTCAGCGGCACGGTCGACAAGAGCACATTCGCGAACGCCGACTTCGTCATCGAGGCCGTCTTCGAGGACCTGTCCGTCAAGAAGCAGGTCTGGGCCGAGCTGGAGAAGATCGTCCCACCGGAGGCGGTGCTGGCGACGAACACGTCCTCGCTGTCGATCACCGCGATGGCCGAGGACCTGGAGCACCCGGAGCGGGTGGTCGGCTTCCACTTCTTCAACCCGGTCGCGGTGCTGCCGCTGTTGGAGATCGTCCGTGGCGAGCGGACCGACGACGCCACCCTGGCCACCGCCTTCGCGGTCGGCAAGCAGCTCAAGAAGTCGTCGGTGCTGGTGAAGGACGCCCCGGCCTTCGTGGTCAACCGGCTGCTCACCCGCTTCCTCGGCACCGTCTTCGCGGCCGTGGACGCGGGCACCCCACTGGAGGTGGCGAACCGCGCGCTGGACCCGCTGGGCCTGCCGATGCGACCGCTGGCACTGCTCCAGCTCGTCGGCCCGGCCGTCGCCCACCATGTCGGCGGCACCCTGCACGCGGCCTTCCCGGACCGGTTCACGGTCAGCGAGAACCTCAAGCGGATCGCGGACTCCGGCCAGCCGATCGTGGTGGACGACGAGATCAACGCCGAGGTCGCGAAGCTGCTGGTGGTCGGCGACCAGCCGCTCACCGAGGAGCAGGTACGCCAGCAGGCGCTCGACGCGCTGGCCCAGGAGATCCGGCTGATGCTGGACGAGGGGGTCGTCGCCGAGGCGCAGGACATCGACCTGTGCATGATCCTCGGTGCCGGGTGGCCGTTCCACCTGGGCGGCGTCACGCCGTACCTTGACCGGACCGGCACCAGTGAGCAGGTCACCGGTCAACGTTTCCTGCCGCAGGGAGTGGCCAGCCTGACCGGCTGAGCCGACCCAGGTCACGGTGGTCGCCCCGACCCGGGGTGACCACCGTGACCCGCGGTCGGGGGCAGCGGCGCGTGCGGCGGCTGGCTACCATCCCGGTTCCACCCTTCACCAGGAGCTGACCGCATGTCCCACCCGGACCAGCACCACAATCCGCCCGGCGGCCCGTACCCGCAGGGCGGCGGCTACCCACCGCCAAGCAGCGGTCACCCGCAGGCCGGGCCGTACCCGCAGGCCGGTGGCTACCCACCGCCGCCGGGTGCCGGCTATCCCCCGCCGCCGCAGGCCGGCGGATACCCCGCGCCCGGTCAGCAGTACGGCGCCTTCCCACCGCCGCCGAAGAAGTCGAGCGCCGGCAAGATCGTGCTGATCGTCCTCGCCGTCCTCATGGTGCTCTGCGTCGGCGGTGGCACGGTCGTCTGGTTCGTGGTCCGGGACACCGTCGGCGAGGCGGTCGACGCCACCCGGACCCGGGTAGTGGCACCGGAGACCCTGGCCGGCCGCCCGAAGGTCACCGAACCGGAGTTGCAGCAGCTCTCCGACTCGATGGTCCGGGAGCTGAAGGCCTCCATCGACAACGAGACCAGCGCGGTCGGTGCCTTCTACGGTGACCCGTCGCAGGAGAACCTCGTGATGATCGTGGCCGTCTCCGGGCTGATGGCCGACCCCAAGAAGGAGCTCGACGAGGCGGTCCAGGCCATCTCGACCGAGCTGACGGTCAGCAACATGACGCCGGTCGAGCCAGGTCCGCTCGGCGGCGAGGCCCGCTGCGGCGACGGCCGGGCCGACGTGGCGTTGGGCATCTGCGTCTGGGCCGACCGGGGCAGCGTCGGCATGATCGTCATGTTCTGGTCCTCCCGCAACGACGCCGCCGCCGAGTTCCTCACCATCCGGGGCCAGGTCGAACAACGGTCCTGACGTACGCGTCGGTGGCCGGGCGGGGTGGATCCCCTGCCCGGCCACCGCGTCACCCCTGGGGCTCGGCGGCGGCGTCGAGGACCCAGACGACACCGAAACGGTCCCGCAGCATCCCGTACCGGGGTGCCCAGGCCGCCGGCCCGAGTGGCACCACGACGGTCGCGCCGTCGGCGAGCTTGTCCCAGTAACCGGTGATCTCCTCGGCGGTCTCGCCGCGCACCGAGACGAAGAAGGCGTTCTCGCCCCGGTCGTAGGGGAGGTTCGCAGGCACGTCGTAGGCCATCACGTGGAAGCCGGCCGTGGCCCGCACCTGACCCCACATCACCTGGTCGGCGGTTGCCTCGTCCGGGGCGGCACCGGCGTCGGAGTAGCTGAGGACGGTCAGGTCACCGCCGAAGACGCGCTGGTAGAACTCCAGTGCCGCGCGGGCGTCCCCCCGGAAGTTGAGGTGGGTCGTGGTCGTGACGGACATGTTCGTCTCCTTGTGTCGGTAGGTCGGACCCGAGAGACGGTGCCAGCAGAAGAGGACAGGAACTGTCCTCTTCCGCCGGGCATGATGAGGACCATGCCGAGAACCTCAGCGCGACTGCTGTCGTTGCTGTCCCTGCTCCAGGCACGTCGGGAGTGGCCGGGGGCCCTGCTGGCCCAGCGGCTGGAGGTCAGCGCACGGACGGTCCGCCGGGACGTCGACCGCCTCCGCGAGCTCGGCTATCCGATCGCCGCTGTGAAGGGACCGGACGGCGGTTACCGGCTCGACGCCGGGACGCGGATGCCGCCGCTGCTCTTCGACGACGAGCAGGCCGTCGCCCTCGCCGTCGCGCTGCGGATCGCCACCACCGCCGGGGCCGGGATCGAGGAGGGCGCGGCCCGGGCGTTGCACACCGTCCGGCAGGTCATGCCCGCGCGGCTGCGCCACCACGTCGACACGCTTCCCGTCACCGCTGTCGGGCGGTCCGCGACGGTCGACAGCGGTGTGCTGATCGCGCTCGGTGCGGCCGTACACGGCCAGGTGGTGCTGCGCTTCGACTACCCGTCCGAGTCGACCGACTCCGGGCCGCCCCGCCGGGTGGAGCCGCACCATCTCGCCACCCGGGGTGGACGCTGGTATCTCGTCGCCTGGGATCTCGACCGCGACGACTGGCGCATCTTCCGCGCCGACCGGGTCACGCCGCGTACCCCCACCGGTCCGCGCTTCCGACCACGGACGCTGCCCGGCGGCGACGTGGCCGCGTTCCTGGCCGGCCGGTTCCGCGGCGCCGACGGCGCCGGCGACTGGCCGTGTCGGGGCGAGGTGGTCCTGCACCGGGCCGCCGCCGAGGTGGCACCGTTCGTCCCCGACGGGGTCGTCGAGGAACTCGGGCCGGACCGCTGCCGGCTCACCCTCGGCTCGTGGTCGTGGCCGGGACTCGCCGCCACGATCGGCAGGTTCGACGCCGACATCGAGGTGATCGGCCCGCCCGAGCTCCGCGCCGCGTTCGCGTCCCTGGCCCGGCGGTACGCCGCCGCGAGCGCCCCGCCCGACGACGACGCACACCCGACGACTCGGCGGTGAGCGGTCACCCGTCCATCAGGGCGTGTTCCGCCAGACTGCGTTCCACGCAGAACTCGTTGCCCTCCGGGTCGGCCAGCACCACCCATCCCGTGCCGTCCGGCCGACGGCGGTCGTCGACCGGCGTGGCACCCAGGCCGAGCAGGCGTTCCACCTCCTCGTCCCGGGTCCGGTCGGTCGGTTGGAGGTCCAGGTGGATGCGGTTCTTCACGGCCTTGCCCTCGGGCACCCGCTGGAAGAGCATCCCGCCGGCGGCCATGTCCGGGCCGGACAGCAACGCGCACTCCTCGTCCCCCGGCCGGTCGTCCGGGTCGGGTCGTAGCCCGGTGACCGCCGCCCAGAAGGTCGCCATGGTGTACGGGTCGGCACAGTCGACGTCGATCCAACGCACTCGGGAAGTCATGACCCCAACCTCTCACCGGGATCAAGCGATTATCGGCGGTGTAAGCAGGGGTCCCCTGCTATGCACGAGGCGTTAGCAGGGGACCCCTGCTTACACACACCCCGGCACGGCCAAACCTGTGCTCCGGGTCAGCGCGTGCCCTGCTCCACGGTCGGCGCGGAGTCGGCCGCCGGCAGGTTGACCGTCACCTCCAGGCCGCCCCCGGGCTGCGCCACCGCCGTCACCGTGCCGCCGTGCGCGTCGCAGACCGCCCGGACGATGGAGAGGCCGAGGCCGGACCCACGGGCTCCGGTCCGCTCCCGGCCGCCGCGGCGGAACGGCTCGAACAGCCCGGGTACGTCGGCCGGGTCGACCTCGAAGCCGGTGTTCCCCACCACCAGCCACGACCGTTGGCCGTCGGAGCCGGTCCGCACCCAGAGCCGCCCGTGCAGGTGGTTGTACCGGACCGCGTTCTCGATCAGGTTGCCGGCCAACCGGTCCAGCAGCCCGGGGTCGCCGACCACCGGCGCCGGCTGGAGCGAGGTCCGCACGTCCAGCTTGATCCGTTCCACCTCGCGGCGGACCGCCGACAGCGCGTTGAGTGTGCCGGCGGCCAGGTCGCACTCGGTACGCCGGGCGAGCCGCCGACCCGTCTGCGCCTCGCTGCGGGCCAGCACCAGCAGGGCGTCGACCAGCCCGTTGGCCCGTTCGGAGGCGTCGCGGACCACGGTCGCCATCCGGCGGTACTCGGCCGCGTCCGCGTCGTCGTCACTGAGTGTCACGTCGATCTCGGTACGCATCACCGCCAGCGGCGTCCGCAACTCGTGTGAGGCGTTGGCGACGAACCGCTTCTGCGACTCGAAGGCGGCCCCGATCCGGTCCAGCATCGCGTCGAAGGTGTCGGCCAGCTCGGCCACCTCGTCGTCCGCCCCGGAGTAGCCGATCCGCTGATGCAGGGTGGTCTCGCCGAGTCGCCGTGCGGTGGCGGTGACCTGGTGCAGCGGCCGTAGTGCCCGTCCAACCACCGCGTACGCCCCGACCACGCCGGCCGCGCCGACCGCCAGCAGCGCGGCCAGCCCCTTCGCCAGCAGTTCGCCGGAGGCCGAGCTGACCAGTTGCCGCTGCCAGGCCCCGGCCTCCAGGGTGCTGCCGTCGGCCAGCACCACGGTGGTGCCGGGCAGCAGTTCGTCGGCGGGATGCAGCGCGTCGCGGACCAGCAGCCAGGCCAGCAGCAGCAGGATCGCCCCGGCGCCGATCAGCAGGACGCCGTTGAGCAGGGTCAGTCGCAGCCGCAGGGTGGGTCGCGGCCGCAGCCGCGTGACGGGCCCGAGCCCCAGGGCGGGCGTCACGCCGGGCCCTCGGCGGTGCGGTAACCGGCCCCCACCACAGTCTCGATCAGCGGCGGATCGCCGAGCTTGCGGCGCAGGGTCATCACGGTGACCCGGACGATGGTGGTGAACGGGTCGGTGTTGGCGTCCCACACCCGCTCCAGCAGTTCCTCGCTGGACACCACCGCCCCGCGCGCCTTGAGCAGCTCGCAGAGCACCCCGAACTCCTTGTTGGTCAGCTCCACCGGCTGCCCGGCCCGGGTGGCCACCCGCCGGGCCGGGTCGACGACCAGATCGGCCAGCTCCAGCACCGGTGGTGCCGCCGGAGTGGCCCGCCGGCCGAGCGCCTGCACCCGGGCCACCAACTCGTCGAAGGCGAACGGCTTGGGCAGGTAGTCGTCGGCGCCGAGTTGTAGGCCCTCGACCCGGTCGGCGACCGTGCCGCTGGCGGTGAGCATCAGCACCCGGGTCAGCGCGCCGGACGCGGCCAACTCGGCGCAGATCTGGTCACCGTGCATGCCGGGCAGGTCACGGTCGAGCACCACCACGTCGTACCGGGTGACGAAGGCCATCTCGTGTCCGCTGTCACCGTCGTACGCGACATCCACCGCCATGCCGCGTTTGCGCAGGCCGCGCGCGATCGCGTCAGCGAGGTTGCGCTCGTCCTCGACCACCAGTACCCGCATGTCACGCCCCTTTTCCGCCGGTGACCACCCGACAACCTAGCGCCGGTCGCCAAGTCGGTGTGCCGCCACCGGCCGGGTGTCACTCCGGCAGTCGCCAGACCCCGAAGTCGCCGTCCTGTCGACGGCAGACCACGAGGTCGTAGCGGGCCTGGCAGTCGCCACGCGCCCCGGCCAGCACGTCGATCGGCCGGGCCCGGTCCTCGTCCGGCTGGAGTCGGGCCAGCACCAGGCCGACGTCGCGCGCCGGTCGCACGGCGAGCAGGTGCGGCGCGTACTCGTAACGGTGGACCTGCTCCCACGACCCGTGGTCGACGAGCACCGCCCCGGTCGTCATGTCGAAGGTGGCCAGCTCCATCGTCCCCTCGGCCCACCCGGACAGGACCAGCGCGCGCCGCTCCCCCACCAGCAGGAGGTCGGCGATGTCCCGGTTGTCCCACCGGGCGGCGCCGGTGGCCGGGTCGAGGACCTGCACCCCACCGCTGGCCGGAAAGGCGCAGAGCAGCGCGGCGCAGGCGGTGACGTGGTAGACCGTCGGCACGGTGGTCTGCCAGAGCGGGGTCAGCCCGTCGACGGTGTAGGCGGCGACGGTGTTCGAGTTCCGGACCACCGCCACCAGGTCGCCGACCACCCACGCCGACTGGTAACCGGCCGGGTCGTCGGCAGGCGGCGACAGGCGGTGCCGGACCTTCCCGGTCTCCGGGTCGCGCACCTCTACGCCGCCGTCGAGTGTGGACACCACGATCGCGTCGACCACACCGTCGCGCAGCCGGTAGTCGACGCTGGACGCCGAGAGCGGAATGGACCACATCTCGCGGGCGCTCGGCAGCTCGATCATCCGCAGCGTGTTCGGCGTGCTCTCGCGATGGGTCCGCAGCAGTGCGCGGCGGGGGTCGTCGAACATCGCCACGCCCGGCTCGCGCCAGCGTTCCTGACCGGTACGGGCGTCGAGCAGCACGCTCTGGCTGGTCTCGGTCTCCTCGGCGGACATCGAGACCAGCACCCCGTCCTCGGCGACGGGCTGCACCCGGAAGACCCGATGGCCGCGCGACAGTCGGGTCCGCCAGGACGGCGTGAGTGGCGGCGGCGTACCGGTGGCCTTCTCGGGATAGGGGAAGGCGAGCAACTCGGGGTGGCCGTCGGTGGCCCCGGTGCCGGGGATGACGGCGAAGATCTGGTCCGCCGCGAGGAGCAGGTTGGCGCCGAGTGGCACCGGCACCGTCGCGTACACCCGGCGGGTCGGCGGCGCGGCGCCGGCCATCGACACCAGCACGACCACCGCGAGCAGCGCGGCCACCCAGTGGCGCGAACCGGCGGCGAACCGGCGGCGTCTCGGAGCGTGGTCGGTCGGCTCGGTGAGGTCACCGAGGTCGATCAACGTCACGGTCGTCCTTCCCTGCCGCGCGCCGACGCGGCCCTCACGGCCGTCGGCTGCCCCGGCGACCGCCTGTACGATGGCCCGTCGTGGCTGTGCCGGTGATTGATTCCTCGTTGAACCCCGTCCCCGAGACCGTCGAGGCGGAGTCAGCGACAAGACGTCGCCGACGCGGGCCGACGCGCGTCGACCTGTTGGCCATCGGAGCCTACGTCCTGCTCGGTGTCCTCGTCTGCCTCTACTACTGGGTGGACGTGCAGAACCGCGTCTCGTCACATCTGCCCACCGACCACAGTTGGTTCGAGTGGCTGTTCTCGCACGGTGCGTACTCGGTGATGCACCTGGAGAACCCGCTGTTCAGTACGCGGCAGAACGCCCCCGACGGGGTGAACATGATGGCCAACACCTCGCTGCTCGGGGTGACCCTGCCGCTGGCCCCGCTCACCTGGCTGCTCGGCCCGCAGGTGGTGTACGCGCTCTACCTGGGCGGTGCGCTGGCGGCCACCGCCGCCACCTCGTACTGGATGCTGTCCCGACACCTGGTGCGCTCCCGGGCCGCCGCCTTCGTCGGCGGCGCGTTCCTCGGCTTCGCCCCCGGCATCGTGCACCACGCCAACGGTCAGCCGAACTTCGTCTCCAACTTCCTGCTGCCGCTGATCGTGGTGCGGGTGTTCCGGCTCAGCGAGCCCGGCCGGTGGCGGCGCAACGGGCTGGTGCTGGGCCTGCTGGTGGCGTACCAGATCTTCATCAACGAGGAGATGTTGCTGCTCACCGCGCTGGCCTGCCTGGTCGTCGTGATCGCGTACGCGATCATGCGCCCGCGTGAGGCGCGGGCCCGCGCCGGCACCTTCGGTGCCGGGCTGGGCCTCGGCGGTGGCGTGGCCCTGCTGCTCACCGCCTACCCGATCTGGTTCCAGTTCAACGGCCCGCAGTCCTACCGGGGTCTGCAGGGCGGGGTGTTCCACAGTTGGGGCGAGGACGTCGTCGCCTTCGTCACCTTCCCCCGCGACACCATCGCCGGCAACGAGGCGGTGGAGGCGACCATCGGGCTGACCGAGCAGAACAGTTGGTTCGGCTGGCCGATGGTGCTGTTCACGGTGGTGGCGCTGGCGCTGCTGGTACGCCGGTCGCTGGTGGCCCGGATCCTGGCCGTGCTGGTGGTGCTCTTCTCGGTGGGCTCGCTCGGCCCGGAGATCCGGTTCAACGGCGAGCTGACCGGCATCGCCGGTCCGTGGTCGTACATCTCGGAGGACGTGCCGCTGGTCGAGATGATGATGCCGACCCGGCTGGCCCTGGTCACCACCGCCGCGCTCGGTGTCCTGCTCGCCCTGGCCTGGGACGCGGTGGCCGGCAACCGCCGCTCTCCGGTGCCGGCACCCCGTTCCGGCGAACCCGCACCCACCACCAGCCGCTCCCGGCCTCGGTGGCAGCGCGGCGTCGGGTACGCGGCCATCTCGCTGGCCGTGCTGCCGTTGATCCCCACCCCGCTGCCGGCCGAAGAGGTTCCGCCGCCGCCGACCTTCATCACCTCCGGCGGCTGGCGGCCGTACGTGCCGGAGGGCCGGACGCTGGTGCCGGTGCCCATTCCGAGCAACGTGCACGGACTGTCCACGTTGCGCTGGAGCGCGTTGACCCAGCACGAGTTCCCGATCCCGGCGGGCTACTTCATCGGCCCCAACCTGGACGGCGAGGGCGTCTTCGGTGCGCCGAACCGGCCCACCAGCACCCTCGTCTACCGCACCATGGACGCCGGTGAGGTGCCCGAGCTGACCGACGAGAACCGCCAGCAGGCGGTCGAGGACCTGCGCTTCTGGCGGGCCTCGGTGGTGGTGCTCGGCGCCCACCCCCGGGAGGCCGTGCTGCGGGACCTGCTGACCGGCCTGCTGGGTGAGCCGCAGCGGGTGGACGACGTCTGGCTCTGGGACGTCCGCGACCGAGTCTGAGGATGTGTTCTCAGGATGTGTAAGGAGGGGTCCCCTGCTAACGCCTCGTGCATAGCAGGGGACCCCTCCTAACATCAGCGCCCCGGCGACGCCGGAGGTTTGTGCGCCGGCGGCGTACGGGTAGGGACCGTCCGGAGTGGACGGGGATACGCGATGACGCAGGACGACAGGATCATCGAATCGCAGGCGCGGCGGGGTCGCCGTCGTTTCCTGCTGGTGATGGTGGCGGCGATAGTTCTCGGCGCTCTGGTGGGCGGCGGCATCGCCGCCACCGGCTTCTTCGACGGCAGCGCGACGTTCTGGGATGGTGAGGCGCCCGGCTGGGCAACGGTCGTCGGTGCCGTCCTCAGCCTCGGCGGGGTGGCCGTCGCAGTCGCCAGCTTCTGGTGGTTGAGCCGGAACGGGTACTACCGCCGCAACGTCGGTTCGCGGCTCTGGGTGGAGAGCTGGTCGCGCCGCCGCAACCTGGTGCGCCAGGTGCGGGGCAATACCCCGCCACGTGACGAGGATCGACCGCTGCTGCCACAGGTCGCCGAACAGATGATCGACGGCCTGAGGTTCCTCCTGCCCCTGTGCGGCCTGGCCCTGATGCAGGTCGGTCAGGCGTTCTTCCAGTGGGCGCCGGGCTTCGTCCTGCTCGCCGCGATCTTCGTCGGGGCCCTGACGGCGGCCGGCGTCTCGGCATGGCGCAGCGCACGCGACGCAGAGGCGTTCCTCGCCGCTGCCGAGATGTGAATAGGGGTCCCCTGCTATACCGCAGGCGTCAGCAGGGGACCCTTCCTTACACCCACACCCACACCCAAGGCCCGGCACCCCGACGTCGCACCGGCTGGTGCGACTCAGCCGACCAGCGGGCGGACGTCCCAGACCAGCGCGCCGTCGATCTCCCGGGGCGGGCCGAGCAGGGCCTCCAGGGTGTGCCGCACCGGGTCGCCGTGGTGCAGCCCGCCCTGCACGACCACGGCCGCCCGCCAGTGCCGCAGGTCCACCACCGCCTGCCGGCGGTCCGTCTCGGTGATCGGCGGCACCACGCCGGTGTCCGCCACCCGCCGCAACAGCAGCGAGGTGGGCCGGTCCGGGGCACCCCACCGGGCCGTCGGGTCGTCCGGGGCGTGCGGGCCGATGAAGAAGCCGCCCGGCGCGGTGAAGGCCAGCCCGGTCCGGGCCGACCAGAGCATGCCCGGGCTACGACCGGCGTTGGTCACCGGCGGCACCGGCACCAGCGTGCGACCCGCCGGCACGTACGCCCGCCAGGTGCCGTCGGCGACGAACGCCGGCACCGGCCAGCTCGACACGGTACGGATCGGGGTCGGCACCAGCGGCAGCAGGGCCACGGCCAACGCGGCGGGCCCGACAAGGCGGACCGGCCCGTGCCACCTGCCTCGGGCGGGCGCGGTGTCGACGGCCGTGCGCCGATTCCACCGATCCACCGCGAGCGCGACCAGGACGCCCAGCACCGGGGCGCAGACCAGCGCGAACCGGGCCGGCACCACGTGGTCGAGCAACGGCAGCTCGGCGATCAGCCGGTACGGCCCGGGCAGGTCGGTGGCCCGCCCGTCGAGGCGTACCCGGGGACCGAGGGAGAGCAGGGCGAACACCAGCCCGCAGGCGGCCAGCGCGCGGACCAGCGGCCGACGCCAGAGCCAGACCGTGACCACCACGGCCAGCACCAGCAGTCCGACGCCGAAGAACGAGTTCTCCTCGGTCGGGTTGGGCGCGAGCAGGCCGGGCGGCCGGTCCTCGCCGAACACCGTCTGCCGGGCGAACCCGGTGAACGACGCCGCGTCCAACTGGTAGCTGGACGCGTGGAACGGCATCCCCCGGTAGTGGCCCGGGCCGAAGAACTGGAACCACAGCGGGTACGCCAGCAGCGCTCCCGCCACCAGCGCGCCGACCCCGATCCGCCCGGCCGTCGACGGGGCGAGCCGACGGGCGGCAGACGGGTCGGCGATCGCGTACGCACCGGCGAGCACGCCGGCGGCCAGCGCCACGAAGAGCAGCACCTCCTCGCCGAGGAAGACCTGGTACGTCACGACCAGCCCGAGCAGCACCCCGTGCCGCCACACCCGGCCGCCCGGCTCGGGGCGGAACACCAGCGCCAGGATCAGCGGCACCAGGAACTGGGCGGCCATGTGCAGGTGCGTACCGGCCTGGGCGACCATGCCGGGCGCGAAGCCGCAGATCAGCCCACCGACGGCGGCGGCCGGCCAGGAGTCGACCAGCCGGCGGCGCAGCAGGGCGTACCAGGCGGTGGCGGTGCCGGCGAGGCAGAGCAGCACCGCGACGCCGAAGGCGGCCTGCGACCCGAACAGCAGCGTGACCGGGGCCAGGGGGACACCGAGGCCGAGCACCGAGGTGTTCGCCATCAGGTTCACCCCGCCGGGCGCGTTCAACGCGTCGCTCCACAGCGGGTTCTCCAGCCCGGCCACGGCACGGGCCGCGCGGGCCAGCATCCACTCGAAGAGGATCTGGTCACCGGCCTGGTGGAACAGCCGGTCCGGGCGACCCCACTGGCGGTGGGTCAGCCACGCCGCCAGCGCGAGGTAGCCGACCGGCACCGCCACGTCCGGGGTACGCGCGGGCAGCCACCGGCGACGGCGCGACGCCACCTCGGCGGTACGGTCGGCCGCGCCGACGGCCATCAGCCCGGCGGAGCGGTCAACGGCCGTACGTCCCACACCCAGACGTCCAACTCCTGCCGGGCCGGGCCGACCAACTGCTCGACGGTCTGCCGCAGCGGCTCCGAGTGCGGCTGGCGCAGCGGCAGCACCAGCACGGCCGCCTTCCAGTGCCGCAGTTCGTCCAGCGAGCGCCGCCGCTGGCGGTCGTCCAGTTCCGGTGTACGGCCGGTCGTGGCGACCTCCTCCAGCAGCTTCCCGACGCCGCTGGGTCGCCCGTTGAAGCGGCCCGGGTCACCGGTGGTGGCGTTGCGCGGGGCCAGGAAGTAGCCGCCGGGCATCTTGAAGTCGAGGTTGGTGGAGGCGGCCCAGCGCATCCCGTGGGTGTTGCCCATGCTCGGCACCGGGATGGGGACCAGCGTCTGGTCCGGCCCGACGTAGGCGCGCCAGCGGTCCGAGGTGATGAAGTCGGGCACCGGCGGCCGGGAGGTCATCGGCAGCGGCATCGGAGCGATCGGCAGCAGGGCGAGCACCAGCCCGGCCACGGTCAGCGTACGCACCACCCGCCGGTCCAGGTCCAGGGTGCGGCTGCGCTCGATGGCCAGCGCCAGCAGGATCGCCACCACCACGCTGACGATCATGCCGAACCGGGTCGGCACCACCGCGTCGAGCAGCGGTAGCCGGACCAGCCACTCCCACGGGCCGACCATCAGCTCCCGGTCCCACCAGGTGATGCGCTCACCGAGGGAGAGGATCACGTAGAACCCGGCGGTCGCGGCCAGCGCCCGGACCAGCAGTTCCCGCCGCAGCCAGAGCACGATCCCGACCGCGATCAGGGCCAGACTCCACCCGAAGAAGGCGTTCTCCTCCGAGTAGTTCGGGGCCAGGTTCACGTTGGCCCGCTGGTTGCCGCCGATGGTCGGCGAGCCCGGGGCGAAGTACGCGGCGATGTCGTTGCCGTAGTCGCGGACCGCGTCGCTGAGCCCGTGGTACGCCATCGGCCCGGCGAACTGGATGTAGAGCGGGTACGCCAGCAGCGCGCCGGCGATCACCGTGCAGGTGGCCACCGCCTTGCCCAGCGGACGCCAGGCCGCCGACCAGAGTCCGGGACGCTGGACGACCATCGCGATCAGGAAGATGCCGCAGCCCATCGCGGTGAAGAGCAGGATCTCCTCGTTGATGAACGCCTGCACGGTGACCAGCAGGGCCAGCAGCGCACCGTCCCGGTACGGGCGGGTGGAGCGGGTGATGACCATGACCCGCCACACGATGAACGGCAGCAGGAACTGGCTGATGATGTTCGGATGCCAACTGGCGTGCGACAGCATCGCCGGGGAGAACCCGCAGAGCCAACCACCGACGATCGCGGCCAGCGGGTAGCTGACCACGTGCCGGGACAGCACGTAGTACCAGGCCGAGGCGGTGCCGGCGAGAGCGAGCGTGACCAGCACCACGAAGGTCACGGCGGGCCCGAACAGCAGGGTCACCGGCACCATCGGAATGCCCAGCGCCAGGATGGCCGTGTTGGCCATCAGGTTGACGCCGTCCGGGTAGTTGAACTGCTCGGTGAAGAACGGGAACTCCCCGTGCAGCACCACCCGCACCGAGTGGGCGAGGAAGAACTGCACCTGTGCCGGGTCGCTGCTGTAGAGCGAGGCCACCCGACCGGCCGGGTCCATCCAGATCTGGCTGGTCACCCAGATCGCGGTGAGCAGGAATCCACCGAAGACGGCGAGGTCCTGTCGGCGGCGGGTCCAGCGGAAGCGCCGCCACCGCGACGGCGCCGAGCCGGCCGCTGCGGCACCCGTCGGCGGGTCCGCGTCCTCGGTCGACGCGTCGGGCTCCGACGTGGTCCCGGACTCCGTCGGGGAGTCGGCGACCGGTGTGTCGTCGATCACTGGCGTGGTCGCACCAGCCTCCACAGTGGGCCTGGCATCGGGCGCCACGGGGTCGGCGGGCACAGCCGGGTCGGGAGGTGCCGCGTCGGCGGCGGAGGTTCCGCTGCCCACGGAAGCGTCCGTGGTGTCGATCGTCGGCGCGGAGTCGCGCGTACCCTCACCCAGCGTGACAGGTTCGGACGGCGAGCCTGCGACGACGTCGGGTTTCGGCGGCGATGCGGCGCGGGTCTCAGCAGGCGTCACAGTCGGCGGAGTCTACCCGAGTGGGGAAATAGCTCCCAAGTCGACGCGACGTCCCCTGTGGCCGGTGTGCCGCCCGGGCGACGCAGCGTGAGGCGGCGCGAGCCGACGACCCGGCGTCTCGTACTATTGCCCAGCGAAACGACGGCCGATGTGATCGGGGGCGTGACAGGTGGCTCCAGCCCGCTGGCGCGGATTGACCGCCACCGGCCTGTCCAGTCTGTTGGTCGCCGTCACCGCCTGCGGCCCGGTCGCCGAGCGTCGGCCGCAGGACCTCCGGGTCGGCTACGACAGCATGGACGGGTCGCTGACGGTGTGGCCGCCTCGCGGCTCTCTGGTCGAGGACGCGGCGGCCACCGCCGCGGTGACCGAGGCGGTCCGTGAGTGGCGTTCACCGATCGACGACCGGGTGCACGTACCCTCCTCCGGCATCCTCTTCTCCGGCGAGGTCGACGGCGCCCCGCTGGCCCTGGTGGCCGCGTCGGTGCCCGGCCAGGCCGCCTCCTGGCTGCTCCAGCTCGGCGGCGGCGACGGCGGGTACGAGGTCAGCCAGGCCACGGAGTACACCGACCCGGGCTATCTCGTCTACTCCGACGTGCTGCCGGTGCAGACCGCCGAGGGGCGGCGCTACCTCACCTCGGAGCGGGTCCGGCGGCTGGTCGGCCCGAACGGCCGTGCCGTTCCGGCCACCGACGGCCTGACCGACCCGGTCGAGGTGCCGCAGTGCGAGGCGGTGCCGGTGACCGCCACGCTGCGCTCCACCGAGTCGCTGCCCCGGGGACGCGCCGCCGACCGGCTGCTGGATCTCGGCACCGGCACCGCGAACCCCCGGTATCCGCTGGTCCGTGACGACAGCGGCGCGGGCCGACGGGCCCTGGCCGACCTGGACACCTGCGCGCTGGCCGGCGAGGACGGCCCGTTCGGCAGCGTCACCCGGCGCGTCGGCGACCGGGACACCCCGGATTCGGTGCCGGCGTCCTGGCCGAAGTCGAAGGTCGCCGTGCGTACCCTCGGTGAGTTGGCGCTCAACGGCGGTGAACCGGCGGAGCTGGAGCAGCTCAGCTGGGAGACCGCCGACGGCACGATGACCGCGCTGGTCTACCGGCCGGCGGACGGCGGCCCGACGGTGCTCTCCCCCGCCGACCGGACCACCCCGTTGCAGGTCTACGAGCTGCCGGTGCCGGGGCAGCCGCTGGTCGTGCTGAGCTGGCGCGCCACCAAGGACACCACGCTGTCGGTGCCGCCGGACACGACCCGCCTGCTCGACCGTCCCGGCCTGGTGGTGGCGCCGCTGCCGGAGCGCAGCGAGACCTTCAGCCTCGCCGCCGACGACAAGACGCACTACCGCTCCGCCGGCCACCGCCGCTGACCCCCACGGGCCGCGCCCTCCCCACGGACCCCCGCTGCCCCGCAGCCCCCACCTCGGAGGACCTGCCTCGGAGCCCCACGCGTCGAGCGCTCAGCGCGTCGGAGGCCCCCGCGATCATGGAGTTGTGGCCCTCACAAAAGGGGCGCAGTGGGCCAAAAGTACCGCCCGAACTCCATGATCAACGCCGCGCCGACCAAAGCTCCATGATCAACGCCGCGCCGACCGCGACTCCATGATCGGTGGCGTGAGGCACCACCCGCACGCCGGTATCGGCAGTGTGCGGGTGGCGTCGCCCACGGGCCGCCCTGAGGGCCGAGCGCGAGAGGCGCGGACGGTCAGTTGGCGGAGGGGGTGGGGGTGCTCTCGGAGGTCAGGCGGGCCGGGTCGACCGGGGTGGTCTCCAGGCGGGAGATCCAGCCGGTGACGTCGCGCGCCACGTCCTGCGCGGTCAGGCCGAGGTCGGCCAGGATCTGCGCGCGGGTGCCGTGCGGGTGCCAGTCGGCCGGTACGCCCAGATCGCGCAGCGGCACCTGGACGCCCGCGTCCCGCATGGCCTGGGCGAGCGCGTCCCCGACGCCGCCCAGCCGGACGCCGTCCTCGACGGTGACCACCAGGCGGTGCCCGGCGGCCAGCTCGACCAGCTCGGCCGGGACCGGACGCACCCAGCGCGGGTCCACCACGGTGACGCCGTAGCCCTGCTCGGCGACCCGGGCGGCGACCTCCATGCCGAGCCGACCGAAGGCGCCCACCGCGACGAGCAGCACGTCGGTACGCGCCGACTCGGCCAGTACGTCGACCGTGCCGACCCGGCGGATCGCGGGCAGGTCGGCGGCGACCGCACCGGACGGGTAGCGCAGCACGGTCGGTCCGTCGTCGACGGCGACCGCCTCGCGCAGTTCCTCGCGCAGCGTGGCGGCGTCCCGGGGAGCCGCCATCCGCAGGCCCGGCACCACCCCGAAGACCGACATGTCCCAGATGCCGTAGTGGCTCGGCCCGTCCGGGCCGGTGATGCCGGCCCGGTCCAGCACGAACGTGACCGGCAGCTTGTGCATCGCCACGTCCAGCAGGACCTGGTCGAAGGCCCGGTTGAGGAAGGTCGCGTAGACCGCCACCACCGGGTGCAGCCCGCCGAGCGCCAGGCCGGCCGCCGAGGTGGCGGCGTGCTGCTCGGCGATGCCCACGTCATAGGTGCGCTCGGGGTACTTGCGGGCCAGCTTCGCGATGCCGGTGGGCTCGGCCATCGCGGCGGTGATGCCCACCACGTCGGGCCGCTCGTCGGCGATCGCGACCAGCTCGTCAGCGAAGACGTGGGTCCACTTCACCGACGGCGCAGCGACCAGTTGGCCGGTCTCCACGTCGAACGCGCCGCCCGGGCCGTGCAGGCAGTCCGCCTCGTCCTCCTCGGCGGGGCGGTAGCCGTAGCCCTTGCGGGTGACCGCGTGCACGATCACCGGGCCGCCGAAGTTCTTCGCGGCGCGCAGCGCGGTCTCGACGGCGGCCACGTCGTGCCCGTCGACCGGACCGACGTACTTGATGCCGAGGTCCTCGAACATCGCCTGCGGCGCGACGGCGTCCTTGATGCCCTTCTTGACCGCGTGCAGCACCTCGTACATCGGCTTGCCGACCAGCGGCGTCGAGCCGAGGGCGTCCTTGACCGTGTCGAGGACCTTCTCGTAGCCCGGGTTCAGCCGCAGCGTCGAGAGGTGGTCGGCGAGGCCGCCGATGGTCGGCGCGTACGAGCGCCCGTTGTCGTTGACCACGATCACCAGCGGGTTGCCGGCGGCGGCGATGTTGTTCAGCGCCTCCCAGCACATGCCGCCGGTCAGCGCCCCGTCGCCGACCACGGCGACCACGCTGCGCGCCTCGCCCCGCAGCGCGTACGCCTTGGCCAGGCCGTCGGCGTAGGACAGGGCGGTGGAGGCGTGCGAGTTCTCGATGATGTCGTGGTCGCTCTCGGCCCGGCTCGGGTAGCCGGAGAGCCCGCCGCGCTGACGCAGCTGGTCGAAGCCCTCCTGGCGGCCGGTAATGATCTTGTGAACGTACGCCTGGTGACCGGTGTCGAACAGCAGCCGGTCCCGGGGAGAGTCGAAGACCCGGTGCATGGCGAGGGTGAGCTCCACCACGCCCAGGTTGGGGCCGATGTGGCCCCCGGTGCGGGACACCTTGGCGACCAGGAAGTCACGGATCTCGGCGCTGAGAATGTCCAGTTCGCTGGCGGACATCCGCTTGACGTCCTGGGGACCGTGCACCGTGGCCAGCAGCCGGCCCTGGTTGGCCGTGTCCTCTTCAACACTCATGACCGCAGAGTCTATCGGCCTCCGCACACCTCGCAGCCCGGGTCACCGCGCCCCCACCCTGACCGCCAGGTCAGGCCCGCACCCGTAGTCGGCGTGGCGGCACCACCCCGGCCGGCGCGGTGGCGGACCGGGCCGGCGGACCGGCCGGCGTCCAGGAGCCGAGCACGGTGGCCCGGTCCGCCCCGGTCACCGAGGGCAGCGCTCCCGGCAGTCCGTGCCAGGACAGCCACCCCAGCAGCGCGAAGGCGTACGCCTCCTTGGCCTGCGCCGGGACGCCCAGCTCGTCGGTGGTACGCAGCCGACGCCCGGCGCCGAGTTCGGTGAGCCGACGCCACAGCGTCCGGTTACGGACCCCGCCACCGGCGGCGACCACCTCGGTCACCCGGTGCCGGTCGCAGGCGTCGGTCACCGTCCGTGCGGTCAGCTCGGTCAGCGTGGCGAACACGTCGTCGACGGCCACCGGCTCGTCCAGGGCGGCCAGCCGCCGGTCGAGGTACCCGGCGTGGAACAGCTCCCGGCCGGTCGACTTGGGCGCCGGGGCGGCGTAGTACGGCTCGGCCAGCAGCTCGGCGAGCAGTCCGGCGTGCACCCGACCGGCCGCCGCCCGGGCACCGTCCCGGTCGCAGGGTGCCCCCAGCAACCGCTCGGCGGCGGCGTCGAGCAGCGCGTTGGCCGGACCCACATCGTACCCGAGCACCGGCGATCCGGCCGAGACCACGGTGAGGTTCGCGATGCCGCCCAGGTTCAACGCCGCGCGCGGCGCCGGATCGTCACCGGCCAGCAGCAGGGCGTCGAAGGCCGGCACCAGCGGCGCGCCCTGCCCACCGGCGGCGACGTCCGCCGAGCGCAGGTCGGCGAGGACCGGTACGCCGACCCGGGCGGCCACCCGGGCCACCGCACCCAGTTGCAGGGTGCCCCGGGCCCGGCCGCCCTCGACCCAGTGGAAGACCGTCTGCCCCGGCGACACCACCGCGTCGACGCCGCTCCCGGCCAGTTCCAGGCCGACGGCCGCCGCCTCGGCGAAGACCTCGCCCAACCGGTTGTCCAGCCGGCACACGTCCGCGATCGTGGTCGTGCCCGGCGGCAGTACCGCCCCGATCGCGGCGCGCAGCGCGTCGTCGTAGGCCAGTCCCCGGTGTCCGAGCGGCCTCAGCCACAGCGTGTCGCCCTCGACGGTGAACTCGGCCACCGCCACGTCCACCCCGTCGTAGGAGGTCCCCGACATCAGCCCGACGATCTTCATCGGCCCAGGCTAGGTGGTCTGCCCGGCGAGGTCGGGGACCAGCAGCCCGACCAGCTCCACGTGCTGGGTCATCGGGAAGAGGTCGTAGCCGCGCAGCGCCGCCAACCGCCAGCCCAGCCCGGTGAAGACCCGCAGGTCCCGGGCGAACGCGGCCGGGTCGCAGGCCACGTAGGCGACGGCCCGCGGCCCGGCGGCGACCACGTCGCGCACCACCCGGGCACCGGCGCCCGACCGGGGCGGATCGAGCACCACCACGTCGACCGGGCCGGTGATCCGGCGGCGGGCCAGCGCGGTCTCCACCCGGGCCGCCACCACCTCCACCCGGGTCAGGTCGCGGAGGTTCTCCCGGGCCGCCGTGACGCCGTCGCCGGCCGCCTCGACCAGCGTCACCCGGCCCGACTCACCGACCCGCTCGGCCAGCGCGGCGGCGAAGAGTCCGGCCCCGCCGTAGAGGTCCCAGGCGGTCTCGCCCGGCTGCGGGTCGGTCAGCTCCAGCACCGCGTCGACAAGCGTGTCCGCCGCCGCCGGGTGCACCTGCCAGAAGGACGAGGCGGGCAGCGCCCACTCCCGGCCCGCGGCCCGCTCGCGCACCCGTTCCGGGCCGCTGACGATCCGGGTACGCCCGGCCGCGACGGCGGTCACCGTCACGTCCCCGCCGGTGGACGCGACCGTCTCCACCGCCTCGTCGTCCGGCCACCGCGTACCGGCGGAGGTGAGCACCGGCACGTCCTGCACGGCCGGGTGGGCGATCAGGCAGCGGTCGATCGGCACCACCTCGTGCGAGCGGTGTTTGAGCAGCCCGGCCCGGCCCGCCGCGTCGACCGCGTAGCGGACCCGGGAGCGCCAACCCAGCGGCCCGCCGGGTAGCGCCTCGACCCGGACGCCCAGCGCGTCGCAGGCGGCCTCGTCGAGGCCGCCGATCCGGACGAGTTGCTCACGGACGACCGTGGTCTTCCAGTCGAGTTGGGCCTGCGGGGCGACGTGTTGCAGGTCGCACCCGCCGCACTGGCCCGGCCGGGCGTACGGGCAGGGCGGGGTGACCCGCTGCGCGGCGGGCTCCAGCACGGTCACCGCGTCGGCCCGGACGAATCCCCGGTGCACCTCGGTCACCTCGGCCACCACCCGTTCACCGGGCAGCGCGTGCCGGACGAAGACCACCTGCCCGTCGACCCGGGCCACGCAGTGGCCACCGGGGGCGACCGCCGCGACGGTCAGTTCGAACCGCTGGGCCTCCTCCAACCCGCCGACGGTGGGGCCGCCGCCGCCGGTCAGGCCGCCGCCAGCCGGACCACCGGCGGTCAGGCCACCGCCGGTCGATCCGTCAGCGGCTTCGTCCCGCCGCGCTGCGGGGGTGTGCGGCATCGGCCCGCTCATCGCGGCTCACCGCCCGGCGTCTCGCCGTCGCGGGGCGCCACCGAGCCGGCCGGCGGGACGTTAGGTGGCAGCGTGCTGCGCGGCGTCACCCGGGGCCCCCGGGCCGGTCCCCGGCTCAGCGTGGCGTCCATCCGGTCCAGGTCCTTGCCGGCGGTCGAGGCGAGTTGCCACGGCACACTGGTCACCATCACTCCCGGTTCGAAGAGCAGGCGGCCCTTGAGCCGCAGCGCGCTCTGGTTGTGCAACAGATGCTCCCACCAGCGGCCGACCACGTACTCGGGGATGAAGACGGTGACCACGTCGCGCGGTGACTCGCGGCGGACCCCCGCCACGTAGTTCAGGATCGGCCGGGTGATCTCCCGGTACGGCGAGTCGATCACGGTCAGCGTGATCGGCACCTCCCGCCGCTCCCAGTCCGCCTGCAACTGCCGGGTGTCGGTGTCGTCCACGTTGACGGTCACCGCGGTCAGCGTGTCCGGCCGAGTGGCCTGCGCGTACGCGACCGCCCGCAGGGTCGGCTGGTGCAGCTTGCTGACCAGCACGATCGCGTGGTTACGGGCGGGCAGCACCGGGCGACCGTCGTCCGGGGTCAGTTCCACCGCGACCCGGTCGTAGTGCCGGCGGATGGCCAGCATCAGCAGATAGATCACGCCCATCGCGACGATCGCGATCCAGGCGCCCAGCAGGAACTTGGTGATCAGCACGATGACCAGCACCGTTCCGGTCATCGCCATGCCGAACGTGTTGATCGCCCGGGAACGGACCATCCGGGACCGCACCCGGGGATCGCGTTCGGTGCGCAGCAGCCGGTTCCAGTGTCGGATCATGCCGGCCTGGGAGAGCGTGAACGAGACGAAGACCCCGACGATGTAGAGCTGGATGAGCTTGGTCACCTCGGCCTGGAAGCCGACGATCAGCACGATCGCGAAGGCGGCCAGGAACAGGATGCCGTTGGAGAAGGCCAACCGGTCGCCCCGGGTGTGCAGTTGCCGGGGCAGGTAGCGGTCCTGGGCCAGGATCGAGCCGAGCACCGGGAAGCCGGTGAAGGCGGTGTTCGCGGCCACGAAGAGGATCGTGGCGGTCACCCCGACCACCAGGAACCCCAGGATCGAGCCGGATCCGAAGATGGTCTCGGCGAGCTGCGCGGTGACGGTCTTCTGCACGTACCCGTCCGGGCCCGCGACGATCTGGTGGCCCGGGTCCTCGACGAACTGCAACCCGGTGAGCCGGGCCAGCCAGACGATGCCGACCAGCATGGTCACCGCGACCAGGCCGAGCATCAGCAGCGTGGTGGCGGCGTTGCGGCTCTTGGGGGCCTTGAACGCCGGCACCCCGTTGGAGATCGCCTCCACGCCGGTGAGCGCGGCACATCCGGAGGAGAAGCTGCGCAGCAGCAGGAACGCCATCGCCCAGCCGGTGGTGTCGTGCCACTCGGCGGCGATCACCAGGTCGGCGCTGGGTGCGCGCAGGTCCTCACCGAGCACCACGATCCGGACCAGCCCGGTGAGGATCATGCCGATGATGACGATCATGAAGCCGTACGTGGGGATGGCGAACGCGCTGCCCGCCTCCTTGAGCCCACGCAGGTTGACCGCGGTGAGCAGGACCACCGCGCAGACCGCGATCAGCACCTTGTGGGTCGCCACGAAGGGGATCACCGAGCCGAGGTTGGCCACCCCGGAGGAGACCGACACGGCGACCGTCAGCACGTAGTCGACCAGCAGGGCGCTGGCCACCCCGACCCCGGCCCGTTGGCCGAGGTTGACCGTGGCCACCTCGTAGTCGCCGCCGCCCGAGGGGTAGGCGTGCACGTTCTGCCGGTAGCTGGCCACCACGGTCAGCATCACCACGACGACGCCGAGGGCCACCCACGGCGAGAACACGAAGGCCGAGGCCCCCGCGATGGAGAGCATCAGGAGGATCTCGTCCGGCGCGTACGCCACGCTGGACAGCGCGTCCGAGGCGAAGACGGGCAGGGCGATGCGCTTCGGTAGGAGGGTGTGCTTGAGGCGGTCGGACCGGAACGGTCGACCGACGAGCAGCCGCTTCAACAGGGAGGTGGATCGGGCCACAACCGCCAAGCGTACGACCGCGGTCGCCCGGGACGCGCGGTGGTCGCCCGCAGCCGCTCCCGGGGCCGGAGTACCGTCGGTCCCCGTCCGCGACGCCGACGTGGCAGGCTCGCAGGCGACGAGGCGCGGCGGTACGCACCGTGGGAGGAAGCGTGCATATCGTGATCATGGGGTGTGGCCGGGTCGGGTCGACCCTGGCGCACAGCCTCGAAGCCCGGGGGCACTCGGTGGCGGTGATCGACCACGACGCCGAGGCGTTCCGCCGGCTGGGGCCGGACTTCGCCGGGATCACGGTCACCGGGGCCGGTTTCGACGGCGACGTGCTGCGCGAGGCCGGCATCGAACGGGCCGACGCCTTCGCCGCCGTCTCCAGCGGCGACAACTCCAACATCATCTCGGCCCGGCTGGCCCGCGAGACGTTCGGCGTGTCCCGGGTGGCGGCCCGCATCTACGACCAGCGTCGCGCCCAGGTCTTCGAGCGCCTCGGCATCCCCACCGTGGCCACCGTCCGCTGGACCGCCGACCGGATGCTGCGGCACCTGCTGCCGGAGGGCAACGTGGAGATCTTCCGCGACCCGACCAGCACCGTCTCGATCATCGAGGTGCCGGTGCACGAGGACTGGATCGGTCGGCCGGTCCGGGCGTTGGAGGAGGCCACCGGGGCCCGGGTGGCGTACCTGATCCGCTTCGGCATCGGCACGCTGCCCACCGGTTCCAGCGTGGTGCAGGAGGGCGATCAGGTCTTCATGCTGGTCACCGACGACATGGTGGCCACGGTCACCGCCACGGCGGCGGCGCCGGAAGGGGGACAGTGACATGCGGGTCGCCATCGCCGGTGCCGGCAACGTGGGCCGCTCGATCGCCCAGGAGCTGATCGAGAACGGCCACCAGGTGATGCTCATCGAGCGGCAGCGGCGGAAGCTGCGGCCGGAGCGGGTCCCGGACGCGCAGTGGGTACTGGCCGACGCCTGCGAGCTGACCAGCCTGGAGCAGGCCGACCTCGCCGGTTGTGACGTGGTGGTCGCCGCCACCGGCGACGACAAGGCCAACCTCGTGGTCTCGCTGCTGGCCAAGACCGAGTTCGCGGTGCCCCGGGTGGTCGCCCGCGTCAACCGGGCCGAGAACGAGTGGCTCTTCACCGAGCAGTGGGGCGTGGACGTGGCGGTCAGCAAGCCGCGCGTGATGGCCGCCCTGGTCGAGGAGGCGGTGACGGTCGGCGACCTGGTCCGCCTGATGACCTTCCGGCAGGGTGAGGCCAATCTCGTCGAGATCACGCTGCCGCCGACCGCGCCCTACGTCGGGCAGCCGCTGCGGGCGGTGCCGCTGCCTCGGGACGCCGCGCTGGTGGCCATCCTGCGCGGCAAGCGGGTGCTGGTGCCCAGCCCCGACGATCCGGTCGAGGCCGGCGACGAGCTGATCTTCGTGTGCACCGCCGAGATGGAGGACGCGGTACGCGCGGTGATCCTCGGCCCGGACAGCGTCGAGCGCACCCGCGAGTCGCGCTGAGCCGCCGCCCGGGTCAGCTCGGCAGCGGCGTGGGCTCCGGGTCCGACTCCCGCATGACCCGCCGGACGGTCCAGACCGTGATCAGCAACAGCAGCACGTACGGCGGGTAGCCCAACGCGAGCCGGGCCACGCCCAACGCGGTGTCCTGTTGCGCCAGGTAGAGCCCGGCCTGCACGCCGACCTTGGCCAGCCAGACCACGCCCCACAGCACGGTCAGGCCGGTGAAGGTGCGCACCAGCTTCGGGTCGTCGCGCCACTCGGAGCTGCCCTTGGCCACCAGCACCGACCACAGCCAGCCGACCAGGGGTTGCCGGATCGCCGCCGAGACCAGCAGCGCCACTCCGTAGCCGATGCCGTAGAGGATGCCGGGCAGATAGAAGTCGCGGGCCTCGCCGGTCCGCCAGGCGATGGCGGCACCGATGCCGATGCCGAACAACCCGTTGACCGCGTGGCGCACCGGCCGGCGCTGGGCCAGCCGCAGCACGCCGATCAGGACCGCCACACCCACCGACGCGATCACCGCGGGACGCAGTTCGCCGAGGATGTTGACCACCACGAAGACGACCACCGGGATGCTGGACTCGACCAGCCCCCGCCATCCGCCGAGCTGGTCGGCCATCTGCTCGGCGACGGTCGGCAGCCGCTCCTCGTCGGTCGGCTCGGTCTCCGGCTGGGTGGCCGGGTGCTGTCCGGTGGTCATCGCCCGCCTTTCATCCGCCGCGCCCGCGCAGTCACGTCGACGGCTCCAACTCGTAGTACGGGTTGTAGATCACCTTGCGGTCGTCCCGCACCGCGATCCGCCCCTTCGCGGTCAGGTGTCGCCCGGGTTCGATGCCGGTGATGCGCCGCTGCCCCAGCCAGACCAGCGTCACGACGTCACTGCCGTCGTAGAGGTCGGCCTCCAGTGCCGGCTGGTTGGTGCACGGCGTGTAGACCACCGTACGCAGGCGGCCGGTGACCGACGCCACCTGGCCCCGGGCACACTGCGCCGCCGGGACACCGCCGCACCGGGCGCTGTCCCGCTGCAACTGCTGGGCCTCGATCTCGGCCTCGCTGGCGGTGAGCCGTCGCAGCATCCGCCGCAGCGAACCCCGACCCTCGCCGGTGCCCATGACCTTCGCGTCACCCCATCCACGCCGGCCGGGACATCTCCGGCACCCGCCGTGCTCCCGGCGGCGCCGGAACGGTTCACGCCAGCGTACGCCGGTCCGGGCCGTTCCGGCGCCTGCGCCGGAACGGCCTCAGCGCGTACCGGGTGCCGGCGCCGTCTCGGCACCGGCCTCGACCTGATCGGCCGCCTCGCGGGGCAGCCGCAGCGGCAGCGGTTCCCGCACCGGCTTGGCCTCCTGTCCCCGGTCGACGACCAGCCCGTTGAGGCAGTCGGCCAGCGGACCGGCGGCGTCCGGGTCGGTGGCCGCCGCGCCCTGGTAGACCGCCCGGACCATCCACCGCGGCCCGTCGACACCGACGAACCGCAGGTCGGTCAGCCCGTCCTCGGTACGCACCCGGGCGTGCAGCTCGGTGCCGTACTCGCCGACGACCTCCTGGGCGGCGGCGCCGTCGTTGAACAACGACTTGCGGATCTCCTCGCGTACTTCCTCCCAGATCCCCTCGGAGCGCGGCGCGGCGAAGACACCGAGTTGCAGGGCGCTCGGCCCGTGCACCAGCACGACCTGCTGGATCACCCCCTGCGGGTCGGCCTGTACCCGCACCTCCACCTCGGGGATCGCCGGGATCTGCAGGCTGCCCAGGTCGAGTCGCTGCACCCCGTCCGGCGCCTCCGAGACGTCGTACGGCCCGCGCGCCGGTGCCTCCGGCGCCGACTCGGCGCCGTCGACCGTCTGGAGCGCGTCCGTGGCTCGCTCGTCACGGGCGTGCCGTCCCGCGGCCCGCTTTCGGGAGAAGATCACTGCGTCCACCCTCCGCTGTTCGCACTCACCGTGCCATCTCTTCCGTCCACGCCGTCCGTGGCCGGCGGCGGCACCAGCCCGACGTGTCCGCCGGTGGAGCCGTGCCCGCCGGTCCCGCGTCCGGACGCGGGCAGCTCGGCCACCGGCCGGAAGGCCGCCCGCTCCACCCGCTGCACAACGAGTTGCGCGATCCGGTCGCCCCGCGAGATCTTCACCGGTGCGGCCCGATCATGGTTGATCAGGTTGACCAGGATCTCACCCCGGTAGCCGGCGTCGACCGTACCGGGCGCGTTGAGCACCGTCACGCCGAGTCTGGCCGCGAGCCCCGATCGGGGGTGGACCAGGCCCACGTACCCCTCGGGCAACGCGATCGCCACGCCGGTCGGCACCAACGCCCGGCCGCCGGGCGGCAACTCGACGTCGGCGGCGGCCACCAGGTCGGCACCGGCGTCACCGGGATGCGAGTACGCCGGCAGCGGCAGCTCGGGGTCGAGTTGCCGTACCGGCACGGGCACCAGGTCGGTCACGGTCTACCTCTTTCGTCCGTTCCGCTGGGGGTGACCCTGCCATCCTGCCCGGTACCCGGCCCGCCGCGCGCCGTACCCTGGCACGAGTGAGCACGTCACCGTCCCCCACCCCCACCACGGCGACCCCGACGTACGCCGAACGGCTCCGTCTGCCCTGGTGGCTGTGGCCGGCCGGGATCGCGGTCGCCGCGCTGCTCTCGGTGGAGGTCTGGATGGGCGCGGCCGGCGTACGCGCCTGGCTGCCGTTCGCGGTGCTCGTCCCGCTCGCGCTGGCGACCATGGCGTGGCTGGGCCGGATCCGGGTCGCGGTGACCGGCGGGGAGCTTCAGGTCGACGACGCCCGGCTGCCGGTGCGCTTCGTCGCCGACGCCGTCGCGTTGGACGCCGACGGGCGGCGTGAGGTGCTCGGTGTCGCCGCCGACCCGCTGGCCTTCGTGGTGCAGCGGCCGTGGATCTCCGGCGCGGTCCAGGTGGTCCTCGACGACCCGGACGACCCCACCCCGTTCTGGGTGGTCAGCTCCCGACACCCGGTCGAACTCGCCGAGGCGCTCCTGGCCGCCCGCGACGCGGCACGCTGACTCCCACCCCACCTTGGGGGCGCTCGGGCCTCCTCGACGCTTTCAGGGCCACTGCCGACACTGTTCCGGGGCTCAGCCGTCGCCCAGGGAGGTCGGTCAGGAAGCGGGCAGCGCGGGCGGACCACCGGGCGCCGGTGGCCCGGGCGGCCCGCCGGGCAGCGCCCGCCGCTGCTTGCGCAGGTCGGTGCGGAGCTCGTCGGCGAGCGCCCGGGTGGCCCGCCGGTTCAGAAAACTCGCCACCGCCGCGCCGGTCAGGAAGGGCCCGAGCGTGGTCAGGTTGCGACCGAACCGCTTGAGCAGGGTGTCCCGCAGCTCATGGCGGGCGGCGGTGCCGAGTACGGCGCCCACCCCCACGCCCGGCATCATCGGGTTGACCCCGCGCCGGTTGGCCCACGCCTGCACCAGGGCGACCGTGCGTTCGGTGCCGCCGCTGGGCAGCGGCGCGCCGTAGATCTCGTGCAGCTCGCCGGTCAGCTTCAGCTCGATCGCCACCACGGTGACCGTCTCGGCGGCCAGCAGCACCGGCGCGGACAGCAGGCTCGGGGTGACCGTCCACTGCACCGCGGAGGCGCCGCCTCCGGCCGCCCCGATCCCCGCCGTCGCCCGGGACGCGTTACGCACCAGCCGGTCGGCCAACTGCTCGTCGTCCAGGCCCGGGAAGTGTCGGCGCAGGGTGGCCAGATCCCGGATCGGTACGTGCGGGGCGATCTCGGCGACGGTGTCGACCATCCAGCGCACGGCCGCCTTCGGCTTGAACAGGTCACCGATGCCCCGGGCCCGGGCCTGCCCCACCAGCCGCCCGAGCAACTGGCGGCGTTTCGCCGGCTCGACGTCGTCGGCGGTCAGCGCGACCACCGTCGCGCCCAGTTCGTCCGTACCCCGCTGGTCCGTACTCTGCTCGTCCGCGTCCCGCCCGTTCACGTCCCGCCCGTTCACGTTCGGCTCGCTCATGCCGCCACTCCGCTGCCCTCCGTGCCGCCACGCGACACCGCGGTACGGGACCGATGACTCGACCGCTGCCGCGCGCCCATGCCTGACCTCCCCCGGCTGACGGCCACCACGTGGCACGTCACCTCACGAGTGAATCAGGTCTCGGGCGTCGCCGCTCGCCGAGCCGGGTAGCGGCGGCTCCGGGCCGGAGCCGCCGCTGTGGTGGTGGTGTCGGGCCGTCGGTCAGACACACTCACGGCAGATCAACTCGCCGTTGCGCTCGACCGCAAGCTGGCTGCGGTGGTGCACCAGGAAACACCGGGCACAGCGGAACTCGTCCTGCTGCATCGGTAGCACCTTGACCGTGAGCTCCTCGTCGGCGAGGTCGGCGCCGGGCAGCTCGAAGCTCTCCGCCACCTCCGCCTCGTCGACGTCCACGGCACCCGACTGTGAGTCGACGCGCCGGGCCTTGAGCTCTTCGAGGCTGTCCTCGCCGAGGTCGACCTCGTCGCGGCGCGGGGCGTCGTAGTCGGTGGCCATCGGTTTCACTCTCCCATTTCGATGTTGTCGCTTCCGGTTGTAACGCCGGACGACGCTGTTTCGGTTCCGCTGGCAGGCCACCGCAAGTGTCGGCCACCCGACCCGACGACTGCGTGGGCCAGACCGCCAGAGGATCTCCCCGACGAGCGCGGAACCTACCCCCCCTTGGGCGAGGCATGTATACCGCCCTCGTGGCTGAGATGTACGCCCCTGCACGGGAAGTTGTTCCCAATGTGACTCAGGCGACACGAAGATAGGGGTAGTAGTACCCGGTTCCAGGGTGGCGCGCCGGTATGTCGGACTGTTTCCACGCGACGGTCGGACAACCGTTAACCTCAGCGGCGTACCCGGCGGCCGGCGGGACGGCCCCCACGCCGACGGCCGCTGCCACCCATCCATCGCCCGGGAGCGCCCTGATGAGCTTTGCGCGAGTGCGAGCACTCGTTGTCGTCGGCATGCTGGCGGTGGTCGCCCTGGTCTTCGTGGTCGTCGCCCTCGTCAAGGACACCCAGGGTAACGCGGGCTCCGCCCAGGGTTGCCCGGAGGACTGGCCCCGCGCCGACGTGACATTGCGCGAGCGCAAGGACGTCAAGATCAAAGTGTTGAACGCCACCGACCGCCCCGGGTTGGCCGGCAGCGTGGGCGACGAGTTCCGCAACCGCGACTTCCAGGTCCAGAAGGAAGGCAACCAGAAGAAGCAGGTCGACGACGTGGCGGTGCTGCGGTACGGCCCGAAGGGCGTCGGCTCCGCCCACCTGCTTCGGGCGTACTTCCTGAACAACGCCGAGTACGAGTACGACGCCAAGCGCGAGGACGACGTGGTGGACGTGATCCTCGGCAACGGCTTCCGGCAGCTGGCGACCACCACCGAGGTCAACCAGTCCCTCGGCGACCTCGGTTCGCCGGTGGCCCCGCCGGGCACCTGCCCGATGCCGGTCGAGGACTGACCGACGGATCGGTCCGACCGGGTGGACCGGACGAGCCGGGCGGGCCGATCTGATCGGCCGAGCGTCCGGACTTCGGATCACCCGGCCGGACGATCAGGGACCGCCGGAGGCGTCCAGCGCGGCCAGCCGGTCGTGCAGGGGCGCGAACAGCTCCGGCGGCGCGGCGATGACCATGTCCGGCCCGGGGCCCTGCCCGTCGATCCCGCCGATCCGCAGGCCGGCCTCGGTGGCCACCAGCCCGCCGGCCGCCCGGTCCCAGTCCGCCAGGCCCTTCTCGTAGAACGCGTCAGCCCGCCCCTCGGCGACCAGGCAGAGGTCGACGGCGGCGGCGCCGAGGCGACGAATGTCCCGGACGTGCGCGATCAGCTCGGTCACCACCCGGGCCTGGTGGGCACGTCGGGCCGGGTCGTAGCCGAAGCCGGTGATCACGAGCGTCTGCCCGAGGTCGGTCTCGGTGGAGCCGCGCAGCCGCCGGCCGCCCCGCCAGGCACCGCCGCCGGCCGTCGCGGTCCACTCCTCGCCGGTGTGGATGTTGCGCACCACCCCTGCCACGACCTCGCCGTCCACCTCCGCGGCGATCGACACCGCGCAGTGGGCCAGTCCGTACAGGTAGTTGACCGTGCCGTCGATCGGATCCACGATCCACCGCACCCGCGCCTGTCCGGCCGTGCCTCGCTCCGTCGCGCCGTACTCCTCGCCCAGCACCGCGTCGTCCGGACGTCGCAGGCGCAGCGCGTCGACGATCTGGCGCTCCACCGCCCGGTCGGCCGCGGTCACCACGTCGGTGGCGGTGCTCTTGGTGGCCGCCACGGAGACGCCCTCGGCCCGCATCCGGTACGCGGTGGCCGCCGCCTCCCGCGCCACGTCGATCGCGATCTCCAACAACTGCCCTGGCTGCGGCGCCGAGCGGTCCATCGTCCGTCCCCTTCCCGCACGGCCGGGTTTCCGAGTCCTGCGCGGGTATCATCCTTACAAAGTCCAGAAGTGCACCGAATCGGCGGTCTCGACCGCCGGTCAGCCGTGCGGCGCAGGATGATCGCCGCAGACGGCGTTACAATTCACCCCTGCCCACCGCCACGGGCGACCGGACGACCGGTCGGCCGGGGACACGGGGGTTCCTCAACCACATCGCCCGGCGTGGTGCCCCACGCTGCGCCGGACGATCCCGGCCGTGCTCGCTCTTCGCCTCCGGAAGGTCATTCGTGACAGAACCCCGCCAGACCGGCGCCGACGTTCGCTCGCTCACCGACACCCTGATCGCCCACGCGCAGAGCGCCGGCGGCCAGCTCACGTCGGCCCAGCTCGCGCGCACCGTCGAGTCCGCCGAGGTGACTCCGGCCCAGGCCAAGAAGATCCTGCGGGCGCTCTCCGAGGCCGGGGTGACCGTGGTGGTCGACGGTTCGGCCAGCACCCGCCGCCGGGTCGCTGCCGCCCGCTCCGCGACTCCCGCCTCCCGGGCCACCACCGCCAAGACCACCAAGAAGGCGGCAGCGCCCGCCCCGAAGCAGGCGGCCTCGTCCGACGAGGCGCCGGCACCGGCGCCCCGCAAGGCGACCGCACGCAAGGCCGCCGGCACCACCGCCGACGTGGCCAAGGCCGTCGCGCCCGCCAAGAAGTCCACCCGGGCCACCAAGGCGACGGTGGCCGCCGCCACCGGCGCCAAGCCGGCCAAGGCCGCCGGCAAGGCCAAGGGCGAGGGCGCCGAGGGTGAGGTCGACCCCGAGGAACTCGCCGCCGAGATCGAGGACGTGGTGGTCGAGGAGCCGGCCGAGCTGACCCAGGCCGCCGAGGCCGACGCGGCGAGCTCGGCCACCGACAACGACTTCGAGTGGGACGACGAGGAGTCCGAGGCGCTCAAGCAGGCGCGCCGGGATGCCGAGCTGACCGCCTCGGCCGACTCCGTCCGGGCGTACCTCAAGCAGATCGGTAAGGTGCCGCTGCTCAACGCCGAGCAGGAGGTGGAGCTGGCCAAGCGGATCGAGGCCGGGCTCTACGCCGCCGAGCGGCTGCGCGCGGCCGACGAGGGCGAGGAGAAGCTCGTCCGCGAGATGCAGCGCGACCTGCTCTGGATCTCCCGCGACGGCGAGCGCGCCAAGAACCACCTGCTGGAGGCCAACCTCCGCCTGGTCGTCTCGCTCGCCAAGCGGTACACGGGCCGTGGCATGGCCTTCCTCGACCTCATCCAGGAAGGCAACCTCGGCCTCATCCGCGCCGTCGAGAAATTCGACTACACCAAGGGCTACAAGTTCTCCACCTACGCCACCTGGTGGATCCGCCAGGCCATCACCCGCGCCATGGCCGACCAGGCCCGCACCATCCGCATCCCGGTGCACATGGTCGAGGTGATCAACAAGCTGGGCCGGATACAGCGCGAGCTGCTCCAGGACCTGGGCCGTGAGCCCACTCCGGAGGAGCTGGCCAAGGAGATGGACATCACACCGGAGAAGGTGCTGGAGATCCAGCAGTACGCCCGGGAGCCCATCTCGCTCGACCAGACCATCGGCGACGAGGGCGACAGCCAGCTCGGTGACTTCATCGAGGACTCGGAGGCGGTCGTCGCGGTCGACGCGGTGTCCTTCTCGCTGCTCCAGGACCAGCTCCAGCAGGTGCTCCAGACGCTGTCCGAGCGGGAGGCGGGCGTGGTCCGCCTGCGCTTCGGCCTGACCGACGGCCAGCCGCGCACGCTGGACGAGATCGGGCAGGTCTACGGGGTGACCCGGGAGCGGATCCGGCAGATCGAGTCCAAGACGATGTCCAAGCTGCGGCACCCGTCGCGTTCCCAGGTACTCCGGGATTATCTCGACTGATCAGCTCGCGTCAACCGATCGTGTCGTTTTGACCACCAGGCGTCAACGCCGGATGGTGATCAGGTGGTTGCACGAATGTGATCGTTGACGTGGCACCCTGGGTGCACGGCACACTGTCCGTGCCAGGTGTGACCTCGGTCCCCCGCGGGCACACAGGGAAGGCGAGGCCCTGCAAGGGTGTTGCACGATAGGTGACCAAGACCGAAGAGAGTGTTCATCGGTGACGACCAGAGGAGGAAGGCGATGACCCCGACCCTCACGCCGCCGCCCGAGACGGTGAGCCCCCCGGCCGCCGATGAACGGTGCGACCGCTGCAATGCCGCCGGCAAGCTCCGGATCACCCTCTCGGGTGGCAGTGAGCTGGTGTTCTGTGGGCACCACGCCAACAAGTACGCGGAAGATCTCGTGAAGATCACCGTACGGTTCGCGACGGACCCGGAGTTCACTTGGCGCGGCGCCGACCTGATTGCCAACTAGAACCCACGACACACATAGCCGGCCGGAGGCCCCGCAAGGGCCTCCGGTCGGCTCCGTCTACGGTCCCCTCCCCCTCCCCCTCCCCCCCTCCCCCCTCCCACCCCCACCGCCTGACGCGGGTGATCAAGAGATTTGGGCCACGATCACCGACTCGTCCCGACGCAAACCTCTTGATCACCCGCGTCGGGGGTGGGGGGTGGGTGGGGTGGGGTGGGTGGGGTGGGGTGGGTGGGGTTAGAGGGTCTGGACGGTGGCTATGCGTTCTTCGAGCTGTTCGATGGTGGCCTGGGCGCTGGGCGGGCCACCGCAGAGGCGGCGGAGCTCGGCGTGGATCTTTCCGTGCGGTTGGCCGGTGCGGTGGTGCTGGGCGGCCACCAGGGCGTTGAGCTGACGGCGTAGTGCGACTCGGCGCTGTGCGGCGTTCATCGGTGCCGGCGCGGGCGGTGCCGCCGGTTCGGCCGGTCGCTCGGTGGCGCGGCGCTTGCGGGCCGCCAGTTGCGCGGACTGCCGCTTGGACAGCAGCTCCGCCACCTGCTCCGAGGTGAGCAGCCCGGGCAGGCCCAGGTACTCCTCCTCCTCGGGGGTGCCGGCCTGGGCGGCGGTGCCGAACGAGGCGCCGTCGAAGATCACTTGGTCCAGTTCGGCGGTGGCGGACAGCGCGGCGAACCGCTTCTCCAGTTCGCCGCTGGCCTGGTCGTCGCGCTGGGCCCGCTCCAGCAGGTCGTCGTCGAAGCCCTCACGGTCCTTCGGCTTGCCGAGCACGTGGTCCCGCTCGGCCTCCATCTCGCTGGCCAGCCCGAGCAGGTGCGGGACGCTGGGCAGGAACACCGAGGCGGTCTCCCCCGGGCGGCGGGCCCGGACGAACCGCCCGATCGCCTGCGCGAAATACAGCGGGGTGCTGGCACTGGTCGCATAGACGCCGACGGCCAGCCGGGGGATGTCGACCCCTTCGGAGACCATCCGCACCGCGACCATCCAACGCTGCTCGGACGCCGCGAACGTCGCGATCCGGGCCGAAGCGCCCACGTCGTCGGAGAGTACGACGGCCGCCTTCTCCCCGGTGACCTGCTCGATGAGCTTGGCGTACGAGCGGGCGGACTGCTGGTCGGTGGCGATCACCAGACCCGCCGCGTCGGGCATGCCCGCCTCGCGCAGCACGGTCAGTCGGGCGTCGGCGGCACGCAGCACCTGCGGCATCCAGTCGCCGGCCGGGTCCAGGGCGGTACGCCAGGCCTGGGCGATCAGATCCTGGGTCATCGGCTCGCCCAGTCGGGCCGACAGCTCCTCCCCGGCGTTGGTACGCCACCGGGTCTCCCCGGAGTACGCCAGGAACAGCACCGGCCGCACCACACCGTCGCGCAGGGCGTCGCTGTAGCCGTACACCGAGTCGGCCCGGGACCGCAGCAGCCCGTCCCCGCCCCGCTCGTACTCGACGAACGGGATCGGGTTGTCGTCGGAGCGGAACGGCGTACCGGTCAGCATCAGCCGGCGTACGGCGGGCTCGAAGGCGGCCTTCACCCCGTCGCCCCAGGTGCGGGAGTCGCCGGCGTGGTGGATCTCGTCGAGGATGACCAGCGTGCGCCGGGTCATGGTGCGCCGCCGGTGCACGTGCGGCGCCATACCGACCTGCGCGTAGGTGATCACCGCACCGTGGAAGTCCGTCGACGAGTGCAGGTCGGCGTTCCGGAACGCGGCGTCGAGCTGGATGCCGATCCGGGCCGCCGCGTCCGCCCACTGGGTCTTCAGATGCTCGGTCGGCGCCACCACGGTCACCGCCTCGACGGTGCCGTCCGCGAGGAGTTCGGCGGCGATCCGCAGCGCGAAGGTGGTCTTACCGGCGCCGGGGGTGGCGACCGCGGTGAAGTCCTCGCTGCGACGGCGCAGATACTCCACCATCGCCTTGCGTTGCCAGGCCCGTAGGGGCGGGAACGTCTCGAGCGCCGGCGTCCGGGGTGCCACGGCTCGCTCCTCTCCGACCGCAGTGTCCCGACCGCAGGCCGGCGGACCCGGGCCGGGGGCGCGGTAGTCGCCCCACGAAAACGCCTCCGCGCAGAAGAAGCCGCGAAGGCCGACTCAGCATAACCAGGACCGGCGACCGGCCCCACGCGACGCCACACCGGCCGTCCGGTGCCCTTCGCCACTGCCCGGCCGCGACGGCCACCGTGCAGGTCGCGCGCCACGTCGGCCGCCGCACCGCGTCCGCGACGCGCCCCCGCCGCGCCGGGACGGCCGGAGTGGCGGCGGTCACTCCGGCGGTGGCCCGGACGCCCCGGTGCGGGGCGGGCGCAGGGTCGCCACCGGCGCCGACCACCGTCGCCGCAGCGCCACCAGACGTATGCCGAAGACCAGCACCGCCGCAGCGGTGAGCGGGGCCGGGCCGGTGTGGTCGAGGCCGTACAGGACCGCGACCACGATCGCGCCGACCAGTGCCGCGAGCGCGTAGATCTCCCGCCGCAGCACCACCGGTATCTCGCCGGTGAGCAGGTCGCGGACCAGGCCGCCGCCGATCGCGGTGAGCATCCCGATCAGGCAGGCGCCGACGGCCGGCACGCCGGCTTCGAGCGCCTTGAGGGTGCCGACGACGGTGAACAGGCCGAGCCCGGCCGCGTCCAGCACCAGAACGGTGGTACGCAGCCGGGCGAACTGCGGGTGCAGCCAGAAGATCGCCCCGGCGGTCAGCGCGGCCGTGGTCGCGTACCGCCAGTCGCCGAAGGCCAGCGGCGGCGCCTCGTTGATGACCAGGTCACGGAAGATCCCGCCGCCGAGGGCGGCGACGAAACCGACGAAGACCACGCCGAACAGGTCGAGTCGCTTGGCGACCGCCGCAGAGGCTCCTGAGGCGGCGAACACCGCGACCCCGGCCAGGTCGGCCAGAAGTAGGGCGGTGGAGGTGGTCACCGCCGCAGGTTACGCGGGCGTACGGGCGATCGGCCCGGGGTCACTCGCGGTACGAGTCGTAGATCTCTTTGCACTTGGGGCAGACCGGCGAACCCTTCTTGGGGGTCTTCGTCACCGGGAAGGTCTCTCCGCACAGCGCCACGACGAAGGTGCCCATGACGGCACTCTCGGCAATCTTTTCCTTCCGGACGTAGTGGAACATCTCCGGACCGGTGTCGGCGTCCTTCAGCTCCGGACGCTCGAGGACCTCAGTGCTCACGTCTGCACCTCCAACCGATAAGTCTGGCAGGTCACTGTGGCCCCGGTCCACCTGAGGTCAGCGGGGCGGCGGCAGTACGGTGGGCGACTGTGACCGACTTTCACCTTCGCCACGGCACCGAGGTGGCCCAGGCGCTGCGCGAGCGGCGTCCTGTGGTCGCCCTGGAGAGCACCATCGTCTCGCACGGCCTGCCCCGGCCGGACAACCTTCGGGTGGCCCGGGAGATCGAACAGGCCGTCCGGGACGCGGGCGCGGTCCCGGCCACCATCGGGATGGTCTCCGGCGAACTCGTGGTGGGCCTCGACGACGCCGAGCTGACCCGGCTGGCCACCGCCGAGAACGTGACCAAACTCTCCGTACGCGATCTCGCGGTGGCCGCCGCGACCGGCGCGGACGGTGCCACCACGGTGGCCGCGACCAGCGCGGTGGCGGCTCGGGCCGGCATCGGCGTGTTCGCCACCGGCGGCCTGGGTGGGGTGCACCGGGAGGCCGCGCAGACCTTCGACGAGTCCGCCGACCTGGTCACCCTGGCCCGGACGCCGATCGCGGTGGTCTGTGCCGGGGTCAAGTCGATCCTCGACGTGGGGGCGACGCTGGAGCGCCTGGAGACCCTCGGGGTGGCCGTGGTCGGCTACCGCACCCGCCGGTTCCCGGGCTTCTTCATCACCGACAGCGGATTCGACCTGGACTGGTCGGTCGACTCGCCGGAGCTGATCGCGGACGCGCTGGCCGCCCGCGAGGCGCACGGCGTGCACCACGGTGGTCTGGTCGTCGCCAACCCGCTGCCGGTCGACGAGCAGCTCGACCTGGACCTGCACGACCGGACCCTCGCCGAGGGACTGGCCCGGCTGGAGCGCGACGGGGTGAGCGGCAAGGCGGTCACCCCGTACCTGCTCTCCCACTTCCACTCCGCCACGGAGGGCGCCAGCCTGGCGGTCAACGTCCGGATCATCCTGCGCAACGCCGATCTCGCCGCCCGGATCGCGGTGGCCGCCGCCACCCGGCGCGACAGCGCCACGGCGTGAGCGGATCCGGCGTACGGACCGGTACCGGAGCGCGGCGCGGCAGCGTCGCCGGCCGGGTGCTGGTCGTCGGTGACGTGATCACCGACGTGGTGGCGGTGCTGACCGCCCCGCTGGCCCGGGGCACGGACACGCCCGCGTCGATCCGGTTCACCGGCGGCGGGCAGGCCGCGAACACCGCCGCCTGGCTGACCACGCAGAGCGTGCCGGTGACGCTGGTCGGCGCCGTCGGCGACGACGCCGCCGGACGGGACCGGATCGCGGAACTGGCCGCGGTCGGCGTCGACTGCGCGGTCCGGACGGTGCCGGGTATCGGCACCGGCACGGTTATCGTGCTGGCCGGCGGGGACGAACGCACCATGGTCACCGAGCGCGGGGCGAACGTGCGGCTGCGCCCCGAGCAGGTCGACGCGGCGCTGGCCGAGGCGCCGGAGGCGAGCCACCTGCACCTGTCCGGGTACACACTGCTGGACCCGGAGTCCCGCCCGGCGGGTCGGCACGCGCTGGCCGCCGCCCGCGAGCGCGGCCTCACCACCAGCGTGGACGCGGCCTCCGCGGCGCCGCTGCGGGCCGTCGGTGCGGCGGCCTTCCTGTCCTGGGTACGCGGGGTCGACCTGCTGCTGGTGAACACCGACGAGGCGACGGTGCTGGCCGGCGGCCTGGATCCGGCGGCCCAGGGACGGGCGCTGGCCGCCACCGCGCGACGGGTGGTGGTCAAGCGCGGTGGGGCGGGCGCCACCTGGGTGGAGCGCACCGGCACGGTCGTCACCTCACCGGCCCGCCGGGTGGCGGTGGTGGACGTGACGGGAGCGGGTGACGCCTTCGCGGCCGGGCTGCTCGCCGCCTGGCTGACCGGGGCGGCACCGGAGGCCGCGCTGAACCGGGCCACCGACCTCGGCGCGGCGGCGGTATCCCAGGTGGGTGCCCGGCCGGTCGGCTGAACCGCTCACGACGACCAGTCCCGCCCGGGCCGGGCCACTCCCGTGCTGCCCGGGTGGGACTGCGTCAGGGCTCGGCGTCGATGACCTTGTGCGGCCGTTCCTCGGCGGTGAGGCTCATCGGCGGGGCCTCCTGCTGCTGCCGCCGCCGTGCCGACCGGCCGATCAGCCGGTGCTGTTCCTTCGGCGGCCGGTCGTTGGCCAGCAGCACCGCGAGCCACGGGACGACGATCATGCCCAGCGCCACCAGCGGCAGCCAGAGCCAGAGCAGGGGTGCCCGCGTGCCGACCAGGATCGCGCCGGCGATCACGCACGCCACCCGGACGCCCATCATCGCCACATACCGCCGCTGCCGGGTGGTGAGCTGGTCGTTCTGGCTGCGCGAGGCGTCGGTGATGAGGATCGGCCGGTACGCCTGATGCTTCACCGTGTACCTCCTCGAGGGGTCACTCCCATCCTGTCACCTCGACCGGGCCCGCGACGACGTTCCTCGGGCCACCGCCTCGCCGGGCCGCTCAGCCCCCGGCGGCCTTCGCCTTCGCCGCCGCCTTCTGCTGCTGCTTGTACTCCCGGACCAGGCGCAACGACTCGGCGTCGGTGAAACCCTTGGCGGAGGTACCGGCACCGGCCAGTACCCTCGCTTCGCTCCAGGCGGTACCGGTACCCAGCACCCCGGCAGTACCCCCAGTCAGTACCCAGTACCCCTTTCCGGCGGCTACAGCCCGTTGCGTCGGTGGGCCGCCCACTCGCCGGTCCAGGCCGCGAGGTCGTGGACCCACCCGGCGGCAGTGCGCCGAGACTTGGCCGACCACTTCGCGGCGTTCTTCGACGCAAACTCGTCCAGGACCGCGCCGTCGAGGCTGACCCATGCGGGGAACTGTGACAGCCACTCCTCCGCCTGGTCCGGGGTGTGGCCGGCACCGATGAGCCACTGCACGAGCAGCGTCAGCTCTACCCACGGGGCAGCCCTCGTCGCCCAGGCCCAGTCGACGATCCGCAGACCGCCCGCAGTCTTGATCAGGTTGGCCGGGCTCAGGTCGGTGTGGATGAGCGACCTGCCGGCCATCGCCGGCTGCGAGAACCCGAGCCGCGCTTCCGGGGTGAACCAGGTTCCGCCCGGTGCAGGGGCCGTCTGTAGCCCCTTCAGGGCCACGGCGAGCACGCCCAGGTCCGCGCTGCCGGGCGAGAGATCGGGGTGGGGGCCGTCAAGGTGCTCGACCCCCACCGCCAACCAGCCGCCGTCCTCGACGTGCCACAGGACTGCCGGTGCGCAGTCGATGGCCTCGGTTGCCGACAGCTCGTAGCGCAGTGACCGGACGCCGAACTCGCCCGAGGCCGCCTTGACGAAGACCTTGCCGGCCGAGCCTGTGACGGTTGACGCGATCTCCGCATGGTCGCCACTCGGAGCCGGGCATACGTCGATGATGCCGCCGACTCGCGCGGCTATCCTCGCCGTCACGGCGTCGGGCAAGGACGCCCAGTCACTACGCATGGATCACCTCTCGCTGTTACTGCACGCCCGGCTGAGGCGGGTTGGGCGGGCAGCAGGACTCGGCCTCACCGTGCCAGAACTCCATGTCGACCCGGAAGCCGGTCCGGTGCAGCGCCGCGAGCGTGAACGTCACGGCGGTGCCGTCCATCATCCCCTCGGTCAGGATCGGGATGTGGTGGACGAAGCCCCCGGCGATCTGCTCGCAGGCGGCGGCGTACGGGACGGTGTGCTGCAACACGGAATGCCACACCGCGTCGACCGGGAGGGTCGGCACGACACGGCCGATCGACCCGTCCGGCAGCGGCATCCCGAAGTCGGCGTTGCCGACGTTGTCGGCGTGCGCCTTCAGGAACACGAGGAACTGCTCGACGGCCCGCTCCGAGTAGGCGCGGGTGACGTGCCGGTCGGCAGCGAAGTAGTCGACCAGCTTGCCGAACGTCTCGGCGTCGACGAGGGTCCGGGGGTCGGCGGCGGTGGTGGCCGACCTGTCGGCGGTGATAGTCACGTCTGTCCTCCTAGCTGTGTTGCTGGGGATGCTGCGTCTGTGCCTGTCCTTCGGTGTAGCGATCGGTTGGGCGACTCACGGGCGGCGGCGGACCGGAGGGCCCCTCACCCGCCGCTCGGGTGGGCGCGCAGCGGCGGCGGGATCAGCGGCGGCGTTCTCGTCCGGACCGCACCAGCGGGGAGATGCCGGTCCTACCGGGCCAGCAGGAAGTCGCGCGTCCATGAGGTGCCCCCTCATTGAGGTCGATCGGCTGGTTGACCCATCGCATGAACCGGTTGTTGAGCGCGGCGAGGTCGGGAGTGAAGCCGAGCATGACGATGTCGTCCACGGCATCCCGCATCGAATGCGCGAGGTAGAAGACCAGCGCCAGCGTGTGGCCCGCGTACTCGCGGAGGAGGGCCAGCTTCGCGGGGCCGCAAGGCCAGTGCGCTCCGCAGGCCCGGCACCGCCAGAGCGGCCGGCTGGGAACGTGCTCGCGGCTCACGATGCACCCCCGAGGCCGCGAAGCGTCTGGCCGAGGGTCAGTAGCTCCCCGGCCCGGTCCCAGAGGATCGCCGTCGAGTCATCCCCTGGCCGCAGCGTCAGTCGCGCGGCCAGGTCGGGCGGAGGACTCATCCTCGGGACCGGGCCGGGGGCTGGAATGCCGGGCACCGTCCGCATTCGCGGCGGTTCACAGCCGGGACAAATGCACTTGTGCCCGCGCCGCCGCCTGTGACGTCCCGACATTGAACCCCCTCGAAAGGTCTCTGGGGGAGGGACGCGCACCCGTGCCTCGATCATCCCGTTGGATGCGCGTCCCTCAGCAGACGCAACCGCCGGGGTTGTGGGTGTCCCTCCACCGGCCGCGCCGTCCTGGGGACACACTGCCAATCAGTGATGGGACCGGTACACGACGTTCGTTAATCTCTGGGGACGTTCGGGACGTCCGAGAGGAGGTGGGAATGAACCACGCACTTCAGCAGGCCATGGTGCAGGCCGGCGAGACCGCCGAAAGTCTTGCCGCCCGCGTTGGCGTCGACCCGAAGACTGCTGGGCGGTGGGTGTCGCCGGGGCGCACGCCTCGCCCCCGGTGCCGTGCCGCCGTGGCGGCCATCCTTGAGCGGGAGGTCGCGGATCTGTGGCCGAGTGCCGTTCGCGGCGAGCCCGACTGGCTGCGCGACTGGGTTGACTGGGAGCGCGAAGCGACCGCCATCCGGTGGTACGAGCCGGCGTACGTGCCGGGCATCCTTCAGACCGAGGCGTACGCGCGGGCCACGCTCGCCGATGGGCTACTCCTGCCTGACGAGATCGAGCAGCGAGTGCATTCGCGGCTGAAGCGGCAGGAGATCCTGGACCGCGACGACCCTCCACTGCTTCTGGCCGTCCTCGACGTGATGGTGCTGCGCCGTCCGGTTCATGGACACCCCGGCGTCATGCGTGAGCAGGTCGAGCACCTGGCGAGGATGGCGGAGCTGCCGTACGTGCAGATCCTCGTGGTGCCAGAGGACGCGGGGATCTACCCTGGACTTCAGGGAGGTTTCATCCTGGCGACTCTCGGCGACGGCTCGTCGGTGGCGCATCTCGATCATCAGGTGGACGCGCAGGTGGTGTCCACGCCGGATCGGATCGCCACTCTCCAGCGCGTGTGGGAGATCATCAGGGGCGAAGCGCTCTCGCGCAGGCAGTCACTCGACCTGATCAAGGAAGCGGCGCAGACATGGACATGACCGGAGCCAACTGGCGCAAGTCGAGCTACTCGGGGGCCAACGGCGGCTCGTGCGTGGAGGTGGCCGACAATCTCCCCGGCGTCGTTCTGGTCCGCGACACCAAGGACCGTGACGGTGGCACCCTCCACTTCAGCCCGAGCAACTGGAAGGGCTTCGTCAGCCTGGCCAAGCAGATCGGCCCCGTGGGCTGACGCCTCCGACGCAGAAGGCCCCCAGCGCGATGCTGGGGGCTCTTTCGTGCTGCCTGCCATCTGACCGGGCATGCTCCCGAGGTGCAGTCCTCGTCCACGCCATCGGCCACCAGGGACGCCTGGCCGCCTCGCACTCGGCCTCGGTGATCGCCTCGTGAGGGCTGCGGCCGGCTGCCGCTGACCATGATGGTCGTGCCCTTCAGGTGGCGCAGCCACCGCCGGATGCTCTCGGCGGTGGCACCCACGTCCAGGCCGGGGGGAACGTCGGCCGTGAAGCTGAGCGCGTTGTCGGCGTAGTTGGTCTCATAGAACGCCAGGAATGCCAGCAGCTCGTCGAGGCTCAGCTCGGCGGCTCTCGCTGGCCGACGTCCGCCGGGCCATCGCCTCCTTGGCCCAGCCCAGCGCCTCCGCCTGAGCTCCCTCGCCGGGCCGCTCAGCCCCCGGCGGCCTTCGCCTTCGCCGCCGCCTTCTGCTGCTGCTTGTACTCCCGGACCAGGCGCAACGACTCGGCGTCGGTGACATCGGCCACCGACCGGTGGACCTCCGGCTCGCCGTAGCCGCCGGCCGCCTCCTGCCAGCCCGGCGGCCGTACGCCGAACCGCTTGCCGAGCAGGGCGAGGAAGATCTGCCCCTTCTGCCGGCCGAACCCCGGCAGGGCGGTGATCCGCGCGAGCAGTTCCGCACCGTCGGCGGGGTCGGCCCAGAGCCGGGCGGCGTCACCGTCGTACCGGTCGACCAGCGCCCGGCAGACCTCCTGCACGCGGGCCGCCATCGCCTTCGGGAACCGGTGCAGCGCCGGCGGCTGGGCGAAGAGGGCCACCAGCGCCTCCGGGTCGTACTCGGCGAGTTCCCGGGCGTCGAGGTCGTGACCGAGCCGCTGGGCCAGCACGTACGGCGAGGAGAACGCCTTCTCCATCGAGACTTGTTGATCGAGAACCATCCCCGTCAGCAGCGCCAGCGGACTCTGCGTGAGCAGCCGGTTCGCCTCCGGGTCGATGGGCAGCGCGAGTGTCATGCCCCTCATCCTGCCCGCCCCGGTCGGCAGCAGGTGATCCAACACTCAGCTTGATTCCGGATTAGGTTAGGCTGTGCTAACTTCGGCGCTCGGTCGTCCCGGGCCGCAGAGGAAAGGGTTCATCGTGCTTCTCACCCGCCGTACCACCGGCGCGTTGCTCGCCGCCAGCTTGCTCACCGTCGGGCTGGCCGCCTGCGGATCAGGTGAGGAGGACGCGGCGGCAGACTCGGGCCAGTCGATCACCGTCTACAGCGGACGTAACGAGCAGCTCGTCAAGCCGCTGCTGGACAAGTTCACCGAGCAGACCGGCATCACCGTCAACGCCCGGTACGCGAACACCGCGCAGCTCGCCGCCCAGCTCGTCGAGGAGGGCGACCGGTCCCCCGCCGACGTGTTCTTCGCGCAGGACGCGGGTGCCCTCGGCACCGTTGCCAAGCAGGGCATGTTCACCACGCTCGCCGAGGAGACCACGGCGAAGGTGCCGGCGTCCTACCGCGCCGGCAACGGCCAGTGGGTCGGCGTGAGCGCCCGTGCCCGGGTGTTGGCATACAACGCCGACCTGGTGAAGGCCGAGGAGCTGCCCGCCTCGGTGTTCGACCTGACCGGCCCGGCATGGAAGGGCAAGGTCGGCGTCGCCCCGACCAACGCCTCGTTCCAGGCGTTCGTCACCGCCATCCGGGTGCAGCACGACGACGCCAAGGCCGAGCAGTTCCTCAGCGGCCTCAAGGCCAACGACCCGCAGATCCGCGACGGCAACGGCAAGATCCTCGAAGACGTCGGCGCGGGCACGATCCCGGCCGGCCTGGTCAACCACTACTACCTCGGTGAGATCGCCAAGGAGCAGGGCACCACGCCGGACGCGCTCAAGGTGAAGCTGCACTTCTTCTCCGGCGGCGACACCGGTGCGCTGGTGAACGTCGCGGGCGTCGGCGTGCTCAAGCGGGCCGCCGAGAACGCCGACGTGCAGAAGTTCGTGGACTTCCTGCTCGGCACCGAGGCCCAGACGTTCTTCGCCGAGCAGACCTACGAGTACCCGGTGATCGACGGCGTGCCGTCCCCGGCGTACGTGCCGGCCCTCTCCGAGCTGGCGGTGCCGCAGATCGACCTGAACGACCTGGACACCCTCGACGCCACCGTCACCATGATCAAGAACTCGGGCCTGGTGCCCTGACCGCACCACCCTCCGTCGCAGGGCCGTCCCGATCCGGGTCGGCCCTGTCCGGCGTACCCGGCGGGATGCGGCGACTGGCGCCACGGCCGGCGTTGCTCGCGGCCTCGACCGCCGCGGTGGCCGTCGCCCTGATCCCGCTGGCCTACCTCGGGGTACGCACCGCCGAGGCGGGCTGGGACGCGGTCGTCGCCGAGCTGTGGACCGAACGGGTCGCGCTGCTCGCCCTGCGGAGCCTCGGACTGGCCGCCGTGGTCACCACGGCGTGCGTCCTGCTCGGCGTGGGCACCGCGTTCCTGGTCACCCGGACCGACCTGCCCGGCCGCCGGGCCTTCGCCGTGCTGGCGGCGTTGCCGCTGGCCGTACCCACCTACATCGCCGCCTTCGCCTGGGTCTCCGCGCTGCCCCGGCTGGAGGGGTTCTGGCCGGCGGCGCTGGTGCTCACCCTCTGCTCCTACCCGTACGTGCTGCTGCCGGTCGCGGCGGCGCTGCGCGGCGCGGACCCGGCGCAGGAGGAGGTGTCCCGGTCGCTCGGGCGCAGCGGTTGGCAGACCTTCACCGCGGTGACGCTGCGGCAGATCCGCCCGGCCACCGCCGCCGGTGCGCTGCTGGTCGCCCTCTACGTGCTCTCCGACTTCGGCGCGGTCTCCATCCTGCGCGCCGACACCTTCACCCGGGCCATCTTCGTCGCCTTCGACCTCGGCTTCGACCGCACCGGCGCGCTGGTGCTCTCCTGCGTGCTGGTGGTGCTCACGGTGGTGCTGCTGACCGGCGAGACCGCCACCCGCCGCCGGGGTGCCCGGTACGCGCGGCTCGGCGGCACCCGACGTCCCGCACCTCGGCTGGCGCTCGGGTCGGCCCGCTGGCCGGTCATCGCCGTGCTGACCGGCGTCGCCGCGTTGGCGCTCGGCGTTCCGGCGGTCAGCCTCGGGCGGCGGCTCGCCGCCGGGGTGTCCCGCCCGGGTGCCCTGCCCGAGGTGCTCACCGCCGCCGGGAACTCACTGACCGTCTCGCTGGCCGGCGCCGCGCTCACCATGCTGCTGGCGCTGCCGCTGGGGCTGCTCGTCGCGCGGGCGCCGGGTCCGCTGACCACCGCGCTGGACCGGCTGGCGTACCTGGCCCACGCCCTGCCCGGCGTGGTGATCGGACTCTCGCTGATCTTCTTCGGCATCAACGTGGCGTACCCGCTCTATCAGACCCGGTGGTTGCTCGCCCTGGCGTACGCGACGCTGTTCCTGCCGCTGGCGGTCGGCGCGGTGGCCGGCGCGGCCGCCCAGTCCCCCGCCGGTCTGGAGGAGGTGGCCCGGTCGCTGGGCCGTGGCCCCTGGACCGTGCTGCGCACGGTGACCCTGCCGCTCACCCTGCCGGGCATCGGCGCCGGGGCCGCGCTGGTCTTCCTCACCGGCATGAAGGAACTTCCGGCCACCCTGCTGCTGCGTCCCACCGGCACGGACACCCTGGCCACCGAGCTGTGGACGAGTACGGCCGTCGGCGCCTACGCGGCGGCGGCCCCCTACGCCGCGCTGCTGGTGCTGATCTCGGCGGTACCCACCTGGCTGCTGGTCGCCCGCAGCGGCCTGCTCGACCGGGAACACGGTGCATGAAACACGCAACGAAGTGGAGGGGTGGCATGAGTGAGCGCAGCGAACGAATCAACAGCTCAGCAGGCCATGTCACCCCGCAACGAAGTGGAGGGGTGGCATGAGTGAGGTCGTGCTCGACGGGGTGGTCAAGCGGTACGGGCGGGTCACCGCGCTGGCCGGCGCCGACCTCAGCGTGCCGTCCGGGCGGTTGACCGCGGTGCTCGGGCCGTCCGGCTGCGGCAAGACGACGTTGCTGCGCTGCCTGGCCGGCTTCGAACGGCTCGACGGCGGCGAGATCCGCATCGACGGCGCGGTGGTCGCGGGCGGCGGTCGGCACCTGCCAGCACACCGACGCCGCATCGCGGTGGTGCCCCAGGAGGGTGCCCTCTTCCCGCATCTGCGGGTGGCCGAGAACGTCGGCTACGGCCTGGACCGGGCCACCCGACGGACCGACCGGGTCGAGGAGGTGCTGGCGCTGGTCGGGCTGGCCGGCTACGGCGACCGGATGCCGCACCAGCTCTCCGGCGGGCAGCAGCAGCGGGTCGCGGTAGCCCGTGCGCTCGCGCCCCGACCGTCGGTGGTGCTGCTGGACGAGCCGTTCAGCGCTCTGGACGCGGGGTTGCGCGCCGGGCTGCGGCACGACGTACGCGAGGCGCTGCGCGCCGACGGGGCGACCGGTGTGCTGGTCACCCACGATCAGGGTGAGGCGCTGTCGGTGGCCGACAAGGTGGTGGTGCTGCGCGACGGGCGGGTGGTGCAGGCCGCCGCGCCGACCACGGTCTATCGGGAGCCGGCCGATCCGTGGGTGGCCGGTTTCGTCGGTGACGCGGTGCTGCTGCCGGCGATCGTCGAGAGCGGGACCGCCCGGACCGCGTTGGGGGTGCTGCCGGTCGCCGGTGCGGTGGCCGACGGGCCGGTCACCGTGCTGCTCCGACCGGAGCAGATTCGCCTGGCCGCCGGAGCGGGCGGGGTCACCGGCACCGTGCTGCGGCACGACTTCCACGGTCACGACGCGCTGGTCGGCCTGCGGCTGGGCGACGGTACGGCGATCACCGCCCGGGTGCTCGACGGCGCCGCCGTCCCGATGGACGGCGAGGTCGGGGTACGGGTGGACGGCGCGGCGCGGGTCTTCCCGGCGGACACCGACCGCCGGGCTCCGGTCGACCTGGCCGCCTGACCTCACCCGGTCGGCGTGCAGCCCCCGGGTGTGCGGTACCCACACGCAGGCCCGGCGGACGGTGGTGCCGTCCGCCGGGCCGGCGTGCGTCAGGGTCAGTTGACCACGAACAGCAGGCGGTTCGGCGAGCCGCTGCCCGGGCTGGTCACCACGCCGGTGGTGGCGTTGCTGGTCAGGTAGTTCTTGACCTGGGCCGGGGTGTAGGACGGGTTGGCCGAGAGCACGAGCGCGGCGGCGCCAGCCACGTGCGGGGAGGCCATCGAGGTGCCGCTCAGCGTGCTGGTCGCGGTGTTGCTGGTGTGGTACGCGGACAGCACGCTCGACCCGGGCGCGAAGATGTGCACGCACGAGCCGTAGTTCGAGAAGGACGACCGGGCGTCGGTGCTGGTCGTCGAGCCGACGGTGATGGCGGTCGAGGTACGCGCCGGCGAGTAGTTGCAGGCGTTGGCGTTGGAGTTGCCGGCCGCCACCGCGTAGCTGATGCCGGAGGCGATCGAGTTGGCCACCGCGTTGTCGATCGTGCTGCTGGCCCCGCCGCCGAGGCTCATGTTCGCCACGGCCGGCTTCACCGCGTTGGCGGTCACCCAGTTCACGCCGTTGACCACGCTGGCGGTGGTGCCGCCGCCGGAGCAGTTGAGCACCTTCACCGCGACCAGGCGGACGGACTTGGCCACGCCGTACGTCGCGCCGCCGACGGTTCCGGCGACGTGGGTGCCGTGGCCGTTGCAGTCGGTGTTGTTGGTGTCGACCGTGTTGGTGCCCCAGGTGGCCCGGCCGCCGAACTCGTTGTGCGTGGTGCGGATGCCGGTGTCGATGATGTAGGCCCGCACGTTCGAGGCCGTGTTCGGGTAGGTGTAGGTGCCGCTCAGCGGGCGGTTCCGCTGGTCGATGCGGTCCAGGCCCCAGGTGGGGTTGGTCTGGGTGGCCTGGACGGTGAACGCCTGGTCCTGCTCGACGTACGCGACGGCCGAGTTGGCGGCGAGTCGGGCCGCCTGCTTCGCGGTCATCTTGGCGGCGAAGCCGGTCAGCGCGGCGGAGTAGGTGTCGGAGACGCTTCCCCCGTACCGCTGGACCAGGGCGGTGGCCCGGTCCGGCACTGCGGTGCGCGCCGCCGACGAACCGGCGGCGCCGACCGCGTCGGAGCGCAGGACGACGAGGTAGCTGCCGCTGACGGCGTTCGCGGCGCCGGCGCCGCGGATCTCGCCGGTGGGTGCGGCGACCGCCGCGGTGGTGCTGGCCGCCGAGACGGCCGCCGCGGTGGCGACGACGGCGAGCGCCCGGATGACGTGCCGTCGCGCGGTGGACCCTGAGGACATCGTCTGCCTCCCTAACCGGAACGACCGACCGGGTCATGGCCGGACGGCGCGTCCCATGGACTCGAATGGATGAGATGCTAGCGTTAGATCGATGAATATGACAGAGACGTTCTTCGATTGACTGAGATTGTCACGGGCACCCGCACCCCGCTCCGTCGTCACCAGGCAGGATGGCGGTGTGGACGGACACGACATGCTGCTCTCCCCCGCCGGCGTCGAGGCGCTGCGGACCGCGTTGACGCGAGCCGCCTTCACCGCCAACGGCATCGCCACCCGGCTCGGGCCGCAGGCCACCGGCGGGGTGGCCCGTAACGACTTCCGGGCCGCGCTGCGCGCCACCGCCGACGGCGAGCCGCTCGACACCCTGATCCGGGTCTTCGTCTGCGAGCAGACCGAGCCGGAGGCCGCCGTCGCCGCCGCGCTCGCGCCGCTGTCGATCGACGAGGCGCTCGCCGCCGGACTCGTCGAACGGTACGGCGACGGGCTGCGGATGGGGCTGGACCTCGAACCGTACGGCGACGACTGGTGGGTGCTGGCCGACGTGCCGGCCAGCGCCCGTCCCGGTCGGCCCCTGCACGCCGAGCACGTGCTGGGCATCGGCGGGGCGACCCAGACGATGATCGGCGCGGCCGTCCGGCAGCCGGTGCAGAGCGCGCTCGACCTGGGCACCGGCTCCGGCGTCCAGGCCCTGCACCTGAGTACGCACGCCCGGCAGGTGACCGCCACCGACGTCTCCCGGCGGGCGCTGCGGTTCGCCGCCACCACGGCCGCGCTCAACGGCCAGCAGTGGGAGCTGCTGCGCGGCGACATGGTGCAGCCGGTCGCCGGACGGCGCTTCGACCTGGTGGTCAGCAACCCGCCCTTCGTGGTCGGGCCGGGCACCACCACGCACGTCTACCGCGACTCCGGCCGGGTCGGCGACGCGATCGGCGCCGAGCTGGCCGCCGCCGCCGACGGTCTGCTCACCGAGGGTGGCACCATGCAGTACCTGGCGAACTGGGTGCACGTCGCCGGGGAGGACTGGGGCGAGCGGGTGGCCGGCTGGTTCGCCGGGACCGGCCTGGACGCCTGGGTGATCCAGCGCGAGGTCGCCGACCCGATGGCGTACGTCAACCTCTGGCTCACCGACGTCGGCGAGGCGGCCGACCCGCAGCGGATGGCCGACTGGCTGGACTGGTTCGACGCGCACAAGGTGGAGGCGATCGGCTTCGGCATCGTCTCGCTGCGCCGGAGCGGGCACGACGACCCGGTGCTGCGGGTGGAGGACCTGCGGCAACGGGTGGAGGCCCCGATGGGCGACCGGGTCGCGGCCTGGTTCGACCGGCAGGACTGGCTGCGCCGATCGGGCGACGGGCTGCTGGACGCCCGCTACCGGGCCGCCGACGGGCTCCAGTTGCGGCAGGAGGCGACCATGGGCGCGGAGGGCTGGGGCGTCGACCGACAGGTCCTCACCATGCCGCACGGGCTGCGCTGGACCGAGGAGATCGATCCACTGGTACTCGCGCTGGTGGGTGGCGCCGACGGGCGCCTGCCGCTGCGCGACCAGATCGCGCTGCTCGCCGTCGCGCACGACGTGACGCCGGACGAGCTCGCCGAGGCGGCCGGACCGATCGTGGCGCACCTGGTGGAGCGCGGCTTCATCGAGCCGGTGCGGTCCTGATGCGGGCGGTGGTGCAGACCGTCGGGAGCGCCAGCGTCACCGTCGACGGCGAGGTGGTCGGCGCGATCGACGACGGGTTGCTGGTGCTGGTCGGGGTGACGCACACGGACACCACCGAGACCGCCCGGACCATGGCCCGCAAGGTGTACGAGCTGCGCATCCTGGACGACGAGCGGTCCGCCGCCGACGTCGGCGCGCCGATCCTGGTGGTCAGCCAGTTCACGCTCTACGGCGACGCCCGCAAGGGACGCCGTCCGAGCTGGACCGCGGCGGCTCCGGCCGAGGTGGCCGAGCCGCTGGTCGACGCGGTGGTCGAGGCGCTGCGCCAGCGCGGCGCGACGGTCGCCACCGGCCGCTTCCGGGCGCACATGCTGGTGGAGAGCGTCAACGTCGGGCCGCGCACCATCCTGCTCGACCTGTGACGCCTCACGAGGTGGACGGGCCCGGATCACGGCGCCCGCCCACCCCGTGGTCACCGGTCAGCCGAAGAGTCCCCGACGTTGCAGGGACTGCCGCAGCCAGCCGTCGAGCTGCGCCGCCCAGTCCGTACGGTCCATCGTGGCGTAGTCGACGGTGAAGCGACCGAAGACGTCCCGGCCCTCGGTCAGCAGGCCACCGCGCTTGTCCAGCTCCAGCACCACCTGCATCTGCCGGGGATCGGCGACGAAGGTGACCTCCAGTTGCTTCATCGCACCCGCGTACTGAGGCGCGGGGTAGAACTCGATCTCCTGGTAGAACGGCAGTGTCTGGTGCACGCCGTAGATGTGCCCCCGCTCGACGTCGGCCCGGGCGAACCGGAAGCCGAGCCGCAGCAACGCCTCCAGCAGCCTCTCCTGCGCCGGCAGCGGGTGCACCGCCACCGGGTCCAGGTCACCCTTGTCGAGTGCGCGGGCCACCTCCAGCTCGGTACGCAGTCCCATCGTCATCCCGTGCAGGTGCTGCCCGTACAGCTGGGTGACCGGGGTCTCCCAGGGCACCGGGAACCGGAACGGTACGTCGTAGCGCTGCCCGGCCTCGAGGCGGAACGGGCCGGTCACCTGCTGCCGGTGGAACTCCTGATTCGTGTTGTACTCGTTGTCGCCGCTCTCCACCTCGACCCGGGTCATCAACCCCAGAGCCACGTACGAGATGTCCACCCCGTGCTCGCCTCCGGTCACCGCGATGTTGCCCGTCAGCTCACCGCCCGGCCGGCAGTTCGGGTTCGTCAGCACCGTCTCCACGGACGGGCCGCCGACTCCCATCGCCTGCATGAGCCGCTTGAAGACCACCGTTGCCTCCGTCGCTTGGTCGCCCGACCCCGGGCACCCGGGGTACGGGGTTGCGTCGGCCCGACGGCCGACCGCTGGCACGGTAACCGGCACCGCCAAGTCGCATCTGCCGAACCAGCACACCCGCCCGCAAGGAGGGGGTAACGGAACGGTCACTTTCGGTTCTCCGATCGCCTCACTCCCGTTTTACGCCTCACCCGCCAAGCTGTGTGTCACCGGCTGCCACATGGGCCGGGGCGACACGGCACGGACGTGGAAACGGGGAGAGACAGAGATGGCCCTGCAGATGATGGAGCACCGGATGCGCGCCGGCACCGAGGCGGAGCACGGCGTCGACACCCTGACCGACCTGGACGCCACCGACGAGCGTGGCGTCTCCACCGACCTGGTTCGCGCGTACCTCAACGGGATCGGCCGGACCAAGCTGCTCACGGCGGCCGAAGAGGTGGACCTGGCGAAGCGGATCGAAGCCGGGTTGTTCGCCGAGGAGAAGCTGTCCACCTGCACCCCGCTCTCGGCCGACCTGCACGCCGACCTGGACGTGGTCGCGCAGCAGGGTCGGGCCGCCAAGAACCACCTGCTGGAGGCGAACCTGCGCCTCGTGGTGAGCATCGCCAAGCGGTACACCGGCCGTGGCATGGCCTTCCTCGACCTCATCCAGGAAGGCAACCTCGGCCTCATCCGCGCCGTCGAGAAATTCGACTACACCAAGGGCTACAAATTCTCCACCTACGCCACCTGGTGGATCCGCCAGGCCATCACCCGCGCCATGGCCGACCAGGCCCGCACCATCCGCATCCCGGTGCACATGGTCGAGCAGGTCAACCGGATGGTCCGGGCCCGCCGCGAGCTGTCCGTCTCGCTGGGTCGGGAGCCCACGGTGGCCGAGGTCGCCCGCGCGCTGGACGTGCCCGAGTTCCAGGTGATCGAGCTGATCTCGTACGACCGGGAGCCGGTCAGCCTGGACCAGGCCGTCGGCGAGGACGGGGAGAGCGCGCTGGGTGACTTCGTCGCCGCCGTCGACCCGGCCGGCGGACCGGGCGACACCGCCGCCCAGGGCGAGCTGCGCAACGAGGTGAGCATCGTGCTGGCCACGCTCTCCCAGCGCGAGCAGGCGGTGATCCGGCTGCGGTTCGGGCTCGACGACGGCCGGCAGCGTACCCTGGACGAGGTCGGCCGCGAGTTCGGACTGTCCCGCGAGCGGATCCGGCAGATCGAGAAGGTGACGCTGCTCAAGCTGCGGGCCCCGGAGCGGGCGCAGCGGCTGGAGGCGTACGCCTCCTGACGTGACTGGTGTGCGATCGGCCCCGGCGGTGCGCCGGGGCCGATGTCGTGTGTGCCGGGGCGGTTTTCGTGCGCGGCTCGTGTCGCGTGGGTCGAACGGACTGCGGATCGTCCAGAGTGGGTGCACGACGTCGAGTCGTCGACGCGGGCACCAGGAGGACTGATCGTGAACTGGACGCTGGAAGTGGTCGTCGTGCCGGTCTCCGACGTGGACCGGGCCAAGGCGTTCTACGCCGACCGGGTCGGTTTCACCGTCGACCACGACACGGTGATGGGTGACAACGGCCGCATCGTGCAGCTCACCCCGCCCGGCTCGGGCTGCTCGATCGTGATCGGCACCGGGCCGCTGCCGTACATGCCGCCCGGCTCGCTCAAGGGTCTACAGCTCGTCGTGCCGGACCTGGAGAAGGCCCGCGCCGAGCTGAACGAGCGCGGCGTCGAGGTGAGCGAGATCCAGGTGCTCGGGCAGAACCCGAGCCCGACGCCGCACCCGTTGGACAACGTCGGCTTCGTCTTCTTCGACGACCCGGACGGCAACTCCTGGGCGGTCCAGCAGATCTCCGCCCGCGCGACCGGGATGTAAGGAGGGGTCCCCTGCTATACACGAGGCGTTAGTAGGGGACCCCTCCTTTCACAAACGGCGGGGGCCGGTGTCGGGGCGGGGGGCGGCCGAGCCGGTGCGGACCGAGGCGTGCAGCACGGACAGCCCGTCCGGGCGGGCCAGCACCGGGTTGAGCGTCAGTGCGCGTACCCGGGGTTGCTCGTCGGCGAGCCGCCCGATGCGCAGGAGCAGGTCGGCCAGGGCCGCCCGGTCCACCGGGGCGGCACCCCGGTGGCCCCGCAGCAGAGGCGCCGCGCGTGGGGCGTCGACCAGCTCGGTCGCGTCCCGGTCGGTCAACGGCACCGCCCGCCAGGCCCGGTCGCCGAGCAGGTCGGTGGCGACCCCGCCGAGGCCGAAGCCCACCACCGGTCCGAACGCCGGGTCCTCGACCAGCTCCACCACGCAGGCCACGCCGGGCGGCACCATCGGCTGCACCAGCACGTCCGCGCCGAACGCGGCGGCCAGCTCGGCGTAGGCGCGGCGGACCGTGTCGGCGTCGGGCAGGTCCAGGCGGACCGCACCGAGGTCGAGGCGGTGCCGCAGACCACCGGCGGCAGCCTTGAGCGCCACCGGGAAACCGAACCGCGTCGCCGCGTGGACCGCCGCGTCGACCGAGTCGACCCGCGCCGACTCGACCACGTCGATGCCGTACGCGGCGAGCAGCGCCTCCGGATCGCCACCGTCCGCCCGCAGCGCCACCTGCGCCGCCACCGGATCGACGTCGGGCAGCTCGGGCAGTACGCCGGCCGGACGACGCCGCCAGTCGGCGTACGCGGTGACCCGGGCCAGCGCGCGTACCGCCTCCTCCACGCTCGGGTAGGCCGGTGTCCCCGCCGGGGCCCGACCGACCAGGAAGGTGGCGACCGTCGGCTTGTCGGCCACGGGCGCGGCGAGCGCGGCGGCGAAGTCCGCCTCGGTGTCGGTGAGCTGCCCCGGCAACGGCGGCGCGAAGAGGACCACCAGCGCGTCGACCGAGTCGTCGGCGGCGGCGTCGGCGAGCGCCGCACCGAACTCGGCGGCGCCGGCCCGGGGGCCGACGTCACGCGGGTAACCCGGTGCGACCCGTAGGCCCTGTGCCGCGCAGGCGGTGGCCGCCAGCCCGGTCAGCGCCGAGGAGTTGCCGACCACGCCGACCCGGTTCCCGCCCGGCAGCGGTTGGTTGGCCAGGAGCGCCCCGACGTCGAGCAGTTCGGCGACGGTGTCCACCCGGATCACCCCGGACTGGGCGAACAGGGCGCTCACCGCCGTCTCGTCCGGGCCGGCGGAGTCGCCCAGTCCGGGCGGGCGGGCCGGGGAGGCCAGCGCCACCACCGGTTTGTCGCGGCCGATCCGCCGGGCCAGTCGGGCGAACTTGCGCGGGTTGCCGAAGGTCTCCAGGTACAACATGATCACGTCGGTGTCCGGGTCGTCCTGCCAGTACTGCAACAGGTCGTTGCCGGAGACGTCGGCCCGGTTGCCGGCCGAGACGAAGCTGGACACCCCCAGCCCACGCCGGTCCGCCTCGGCCAGCAGCGCCACCCCGAACACGCCCGACTGGCTGAAGATGCCGACCCGGCCGGGTTCCGGCAGCCGTGGGGCGAGGGTGGCGTTGAGGCGTACCGCCGGGTCGGTGTTGGCCACCCCCAGGCAGTTGGGGCCGATCACCCGCATGCCCGCCGCGTGGGCCGCGCGGACCAGCGTGCGCTGCGCGGCGGCACCGGCCATCCCGGCCTCGGCGAAGCCCGCCGAGATGACCACCAGGCCGCGTACGCCGGCCGCGGCGGCGTCCGCGACCACCTCGGGCGCCGACTCCGGCGGCACCGCCACCACCGCCAGGTCGACCGGCAGGTCGGCGTCGACCGCCGACGGGTACGCGGGCAGCCCGGCGACCCGGGCGGCGGTCGGGTGCACCGGCACCACCGATCCGGTGTACCCGCCGTCGCGCAGGTGCCCGAGCACCGCCGCGCCGACGCCCTGGCCGGTGGCGCTGGCACCGTAGACGACCACGCCACGCGGGGCGAGCAGCCGGGCGATGGACCGGGCCTCGGTGCGGTGCTCCCGCCCGCGCTGCACCTCCAGGGTCGCCTCGGTGGACGCGATCGGGAAGGTCAGGTGCACCACGCCGTCGGCGAACTGGCGCTGGATCTGGTAGCCGAAGTCGGCGAAGACCCGCAGCATCGCCCCGTTGGCCGGGAGCACCTCGGCCACGAAGTTGACGATCCCGCTGCGGCGGGCCGCGTCGGCGAGGTGTTCCAGCAGCACCGAGCCGATGCCCCGGCCCTGGTAGGCGTCCTCCACCACGAACGCGACCTCGGCGTCGGGCGAGGCCGGGCCGAGCCGCTCGTACCGGCCGACGGCGACGATCCGGTCGCCGGCCAGCACCACGAACGCCTCCCGGTCGCGGTGGTCGACGTTGACGAAGCGCTGCAGGTCCCGTTCGGGGATGCGCGGGTACGGCGAGAAGTACCGCAGGTATCGGGTGCGCTCGGAGAACCGGGAGTGCATCGCCACGATTCCCGGCGCGTCGGAGGGACGGATCGGTCGCAACTGGACCGTGCTGCCGTCGCTGAGCAGCACGTCCACGGCTGGTTCGGTTCTGGTCACCTCGGGCGGCCCTCCCCCGGCCGACTCAGTCGCGCGGATCGTGCGGGTCGAGGCCGAGCAGCGGGAAGACGGCCTTCCGGGTGGCCGCGATGGCCCGGTCCACCGGGTTCGGCTCGCCGGTGGGCTGCCACGGCTGGTAGCTCGGGTCGACGTCGTCGGTCATCCGCAGCGGGATGTCGGTGCCGGGACGCCGGGCCCGGGCCAGGTCCCGCCAGCCCGGCGGGGTCAGCGTGGCCGGGTCCAGCGGCGCGCCGGTGGCCACCGCGAGCAGGTGCGTCCAGGCCCGGGGCACCACCTCGACGAGCGCGTACCCACCGCCGCCGGTGGCCACCCACCGGCCGTCGCACAGCTCGTCGGCGAGCGCCCGCAACGCCAGATAGGTGGCGCGCTGCCCATCCACCGACAGGTGCAGGTCGGCGAGAGGGTCGACGCGGTGGGCGTCCGCGCCGCACTGGGTGAACAGCACCTGCGGGCGGAACGCGCGCAGCACCGACGGCACGATCGCGTGGAAGGCGCGTTGCCAGCCGGCGTCCTCCACCCCGGGCGGCAACGGGACGTTGACCGCCGTGCCGGCGGCGTTCGGGCCACCGGTCTCGTCGGGGAAACCGGTGCCGGGAAAGAGCGCGAGCGGGGTCTCGTGCAGGCTGACCGTCATCACCCGAGGGTCGTCCCAGAAGATCTGTTGCACCCCGTCGCCGTGGTGCACGTCGACGTCGACGTACGCGATGCGCTCCGCGCCCAGGTCGAGCAGCCGGGCGATGGCTACCGCCGGGTCGTTGTAGACGCAGAAACCGGCGGCCCGGTCGGCCATGGCGTGGTGCAGGCCGCCGGCCACGTTGACCGCACGTCGGGCCTGGCCCCGCCACACCGCCTCGGCGGCGGCCACCGTCGCTCCGGCGATCAACGCGCTCGACTCGTGCATCCCCTGGAAGACCGGGTTGTCCGAGGTGCCCAGACCGAAGCCGGTGAAGAAGGGTTCCTGCGGCGCCATCCGGACCGCGCCGAGGTAGCGCGGGTCGTGTACCCGGCTGAGCAACTCGTCGTCGGCCGGGTAGGGCTTGACCATGCGGACTCCGGGCCGGTGCAGCACGCCGAGTTCCCAGGCGAGCGCGAGAGTCAGCTCCACCCGGACCGGATCGAGCGGGTGGTCGCCGAGGTCGTAGGCGAGCAGCGACTCGTCCCACATCACCACCGTGTCGTCGGACATCTGCCCATGGTCGCACGCGACCGCATAGTGGGCCTGGTCAGGCGTCCGGGCCCGAGCCGGTGGCCACCGGCCGGTCCGGGTCGGCCACCCACTCGCTCCACGATCCGACGTAGAGGGCGGCGTCCGGACGCCCGGCCAGGTGCAACGCGAGCACGGCCTGCGCGGCGGTCACCCCGGAGCCGCAGTACGCGCCGACCGGCGCCCCGGCGACCACCCCGGCCGCCGCGAAGCGGTCCCGCAGCACCTCGGCGGCGGCGAAGCGGCCCTCGGTGACGTACTCGGGGGCGGGCACGTTCACCGCGCCGGGGACGTGCCCGGCCACCGGGTCGATCGGCTCCTGCTCGCCCCGGTAGCGCGGCGCGGCCCGCACGTCGAGCAGCACCCCGTCACCGGCGGCCAGCCGGGCGGCGGCCGAGGCGTCGAGCACCGGCAGCGCACCGGGGCGGACGGTCACGTCGCCGGGTTCGGGCGTCGACACGTCGTCGCTGGTGGGCAGGCCGGCGGCCAACCAGGCCGGATAGCCGCCGGACAACAGGCGTACCGGTCGGTGTCCGGCCCAGCGCAGCGTCCACCAGGCGCGGGCGGCGGCCATGCCGTCACCGCCGTCGTACACCACCACCGGGTGACCGTCGCGGACCCCGGCGGCCCGCAGCGCCGCCTGCAGGGCTTCGGGGTCGGGCAGGGGGTGCCGGCCGGCCGGACCGGGCGGGCCGCAGAGCGCGGTGTCCAGGTCGACGAAGACCGCGCCCGGGACGTGCCCGGCCGCGTAGTCGTCCCGGCCGGGTGGACCGACCAGGCGCCACCGTACGTCGAGCAGGGTAGGTGGCTCGGCCCCGTCGAGTTCGGCGGCGAGCGACCGCGCCTCGACCAGAAGATCGTCTGTACCGGACATGCACCCAGTCAACACCATCAGTGACGGTGGCGGCGGTTCGGCGACCGTCGATCGGGGTGCGGCAGGGTACCATCGATACCCGGAGGGCCGCTGACACCATGAAGTCTCACGACTTGGTCGATACGACCGAAATGTACCTGCGCACCATCCTCGAACTCGAAGAGGAGGGAGTGCCGCCGCTACGCGCCCGGATCGCTGAACGGTTGCGCCAGAGCGGCCCCACCGTGAGCCAGACCGTCGCCCGGATGGAGCGCGACGGCCTGCTGACCGTGGAGGGCGATCGGCACCTCACCCTCACCGATCTCGGCCGCGCCACCGCCGTCTCGGTGATGCGCAAGCACCGGCTCGCCGAGCTGCTGCTGGTCAACGTGATCGGGATGCCCTACGAGGAGGCCCACGAAGAGGCCTGCCGCTGGGAGCACGTGATGAGCGACGCGGTCGAGAAGCGGGTCTACGACCTGCTCAACCGGCCGACCCGGTCGCCGTACGGCAACCCCATCCCGGGCCTGGACGAACTGGGTCCGCCCACCCAGACCGAGCCGGAGACCGCCGAGAGCGAGCGCAACCTCGCCTTCCCCGGCCTGAGCGGCAAGGTGATCGTCCGGCGGATCTGCGAGAGCGTGCAGACCGACGCCGAGGTGCTCCGCCAACTGCACGCCGCCGGGGTCGACCCGGGGGCCACCGTCACGGTGGCGCAGGAGCGGGACGGGGTGTCGATCGACCGTTCCGGCGAGAGCGTCCGACTACCCCGCGAGGTCGCCTCCCGGGTCTTCGTCGCCGCCGCCTGACCGTTCACTCCACGTACGGGCAGTGCCGGCAACCCCGGCCGCAGCAGGTTCCCCTGCGGGCCAGGAAGCCGGCACTGAGTACGAACAGCCCGGTGTCCGGGTCGAGGTAGCCGGCGTCCCCGGCGGCCAGGGCCGCGTCGTGCGCGGCGATGATCCGCTCCCGGCCGGGATGCCCGGGCGACAGCCGCGACGGGTGCGGCTCGTTCAGAGCCCGCGCCGCCAGGGGCTTTCGCTCTCCACTCATCCCGCGCAGTCTAGGCAGCCACCGCTCTCCACCCGGCCCCGCCCGCCGCACCTCGGCCCATCCGCCGCCCCGCCACACCTCACCGCCACCTCGCCGCACCTCGACCCACCCGCCGCACCTCGGCAAGCCCGTCACGCCTCGGCCCCGCCGAGGTACCCCGGCCCCGCCGCCGCACCTCGGCTCGCTGCCGGACCCGCCGCGAGCTGCGTCGATCATGGACTTGTGGCGCTCGGAAAGCGCTGGAATGCCCCGCTTCGTGACTGCCACGACTCCATGATCGGCGGCGTGAGGGCTGGCCGGGGGCGAGGCACGACGGGTGGGTCGAGGTGCGGCGGGGGCAGGGGTCAGGCGGGGCCGGGTGGGGGGCCGCGACGGGTGGAGCCCCGGACGCGGGTGCGTCCGGGGCTCCACAGGTACTCGTCGTCAGCTGCAACCGCTGGTGGAGCCGCAGCCCTCGCAGACGTAGCAGCTACCGGCCGGGCGCATCTTCGTACCGCAGGTGAAGCAGAGCGGTGCGTCGGCGGCCTTGCCGATCACGGCCTCCAGCAGCTCGGTGCTGGAACCGACCGACGGTGCCGGCTTGATCGCGGCGGCGTCGGCGAGTTCCTGGGCCGGCTGGGCGACCGGGCCGACCCTCGGCTCGGTGGGAGTCTCCACCGGGGCGGACGCGGCCATGGCGGTGAGGTCCGTGCCGTTGGCCTCCGCCTCCGCCTCGGCGGCGAGCTGGGCGGCCCGCTCCTTGGCGGTGAAGATGCCGATCTCGGCGCGGCGCTCGTAGGGCAGGAAGTCCAGTGCCAGGCGACGGAAGATGTAGTCCATCACCGAGGCGGCCATCCGCACGTCCGGGTCGTCGGTCATGCCGGCCGGCTCGAAGCGCATGTTGGTGAACTTGCTGACGTACGTCTCCAGCGGGACGCCGTACTGCAGGCCGATGGAGATGGCCACCGAGAAGGCGTCCATCACCCCGGCCAGGGTGGAGCCCTGCTTCGACATCTTGAGGAAGACCTCGCCGAGGCCGTCGTCCGGGTAGGACGAGGCGGTGAGGTAGCCCTCGGCGCCACCGACCGAGAAGGAGATGGTCTCCGACGGACGCTTCTTCGGCAGCCGCTTGCGCACCGGGCGGTACTCGACGACCTTCTCCACCACCGGCTCGACCGTGGTGACGGTCGCCTCCGGCTCGGCGGTCTTCTTCTTCGCCACCGACAGCGGCTGACCGACCTTGCAGTTGTCCCGGTAGATCGCCAGCGCCTTGAGGCCGAGCTTCCAGCCCTCGAAGTAGATCTTCTCGACGTCGGCGACGGTCGCCTGCTCCGGCATGTTGACGGTCTTGGAGATGGCGCCGGAGATGAACGGCTGGACCGCCGCCATCATCCGCACGTGGCCCATCGGGGCGATGGACCGCTCGCCCATGGCGCAGTCGAAGACCGGGTAGTGCTCCGGCTTGAGGCCGGGGGCGTCCACCACGTGCCCCTGGTCGGAGATGTGCTCGACGATCGCCTCCACCTGCTCCTCGGGGTATCCGAGGCTGCGCAGGGCGCGCGGCACGGTCTGGTTGACGATCTGCATCGAGCCGCCGCCGACCAGCTTCTTGAACTTGACCAGCGCCAGGTCCGGCTCGACGCCGGTGGTGTCGCAGTCCATCATCAGGCCGATGGTGCCGGTCGGGGCGAGCACGCTGGCCTGCGAGTTCCGCCAGCCGTTCTTGTCGCCGATCTTGTTGCCCTGGGTCCACTGCTTGGTGGCCTCGCGCACCACCGCGGTGGCCACCGTGCCGGCCGGCTTGATCTGGTCGTTGGCGGCGGCGTGCTTACGCATGACCCGCTTGTGTGGCTCGGCGTTGCGGGCGTACCCGTCGTACGCGCCGACGATGCCGGCCAGCTCGGCCGAGCGGCGGTACGCCGTGCCGGTCATCAGCGAGGTGATCGCGGCGGACAGCGACCGACCCTGGTCCGAGTCGTACGGCAGGCCGGAGGCCATCAGCAGGGCACCGAGGTTGGCGTACCCGATGCCGAGCTGCCGGTACGCCCGGGTGGTCTCCCCGATCTTCTCGGTCGGGAAATCGGCGAAGCAGATCGAGATGTCCATCGCGGTGATGACCAGCTCGACGCTGCGGACGAACTTCTCCACCTCGAAGCCACCGTCGGCGCGGAGGAACTTCATCAGGTTCAACGAGGCCAGGTTGCACGAGGAGTTGTCCAGGTGCAGGTACTCCGAGCACGGGTTCGACGCGGTGATCCGGCCGGTCTCCGGGCAGGTGTGCCAGTCGTTGATGGTGTCGTCGTACTGCAGGCCGGGGTCGGCGCACTCCCAGGCGGCCTGGGAGATGGTGCGGAACAGCTTCTGCGCGTCGATGGTCTCGATCACCGCGCCGTCGAGCCGGCCGCGCAGGTCGAAGCCGCCGCCCTGCTCGACCGCCGCCATGAACTCGTCGGAGACCCGGACCGAGTTGTTAGCGTTCTGGTACTGCACGCTGACGATGTCGGCGCCGCCCAGGTCCATGTCGAACCCGGCGTCGCGCAGCGCGCGGATCTTGTCCTCCTCGCGCGCCTTGGTGACCACGAACTCCTCGATGTCCGGGTGGTCGACGTCGAGGATGACCATCTTGGCCGCCCGCCGGGTGGCACCACCGGACTTGATGGTGCCGGCGCTCGCGTCCGCGCCGCGCATGAAGCTGACCGGGCCGGAGGCGGTGCCGCCGGAGGAGAGCAGCTCCCGGGAGGAACGGATCCGGGAGAGGTTCACCCCGGAGCCGGAGCCGCCCTTGAAGATCAGCCCCTCCTCCTTGTACCAGTCCAGGATGGAGTCCATCGAGTCGTCGACGGCGAGGATGAAGCAGGCGCTGACCTGCTGCGGCGACGGCGTGCCGACGTTGAACCAGACCGGCGAGTTGAAGCTGAACACCTGGTGCAGCAGCATCCAGGTCAGCTCGTGGGCGAATACCTCGGCGTCGGCCGGGGAGGCGAAGTAGCCGTACTCCTCGCCGGCGGTGCGGTAGGTGGTGACCACCCGGTCGATCAGCTGCTTGAGCGACCACTCCCGCTCCGGGGTGCCCACCGCGCCCCGGAAGTACTTGGTGGTCACGATGTTGGCCGCGTTGACGCTCCAGCTCTCGGGGTACTCCACCCCGCGCTGCTCGAAGTTGATCGAGCCGTCCCGCCAGTTGGTCATCACGACGTCGCGGCGCTCCCAGGCGACCTCGTCGTACGGGTGCACGCCCTCGGTGGTCCAGACCCGGTCCACCTTGAGGCCCGCGTTCGTCTTGTTCCGTGACCTGCTTGTTGTCACACCGTCCCCCGGCATCTCATCCGCCCCCTCGCTCACGCGGGCACCCCGCGCGATCTGACTGTCACTACTGCTGCTGCTCAGACGTTCACTGCGCGTGGGCCGTCTCGGCCCCAGCGCCCTCCCGGGCGCGCGCGGCGGCCCGCAGCGTCTCGATCTCCTGCTCGAAGTCGGCGAGCGAGTCGAACGACCGGTAGACGCTGGCGAACCGCAGGTAGGCGACCTCGTCCAGGTCCCGCAGGGGACCCAGGATGGCCAGCCCGACATCGTGGCTCGGGATCTCGGCGGCCCCCTTGGCGCGGATGGTCTCCTCGACCCGCTGCGCCAGGATCGCGATCGAGTCCTCGTCGACCGGCCGCCCCTGGCACGCCTTGCGCACTCCGCCGATGATCTTCGTCCGGCTGAACGGCTCGGTCACCCCGCTGCGCTTGACCACCGCCAGCACCGCCTCCTCGACGGTGGTGAACCGTTTGCCGCACTCCGGGCAGGAGCGCCGCCGACGGATCAACTGCCCGTCGTCCGCCTCCCGCGAGTCGACCACCCGGGAGTCGGCGTGCCGGCAGTACGGACACCGCATCGCCCGACCTCCTTGATCGACTTCGGGTACGCCCCCATCCGCCTCCGGGCACACACAGGTACGGCGGAGCCGCCCCGCAGGACGGCCGCCGGCTCGGCGGTGCGGAAAGTGCGGTGGGTAGTCGAACCCAACCTGTAGGCGACTTACGCCCATGTGACTACTACATCTAGGGGTCGAACCTATGCCGCTGGCGATCCGAGGTCAAGTTGACCGGCGTGTCCGGCGCGTCACCCGACAACCCACCCGCTTCCCCCTCTCCACCCAACCGGAGAACCCAACGCGGACCGGTGGCGGGAGTTACCGTCCGGCCGGACAGGATCACCGACAATCCGTACCGGGTCGAACACGCGTTCGACGCCGCGTACCATTTATCAGAACGGACGTACGACTGTCGCGCTTTTCCGGCCCGACACGCGGAGATAGGTCGTACAGATGTTTGAAAATGACCGATCTCACCGATACGGTCATGAACAGCCGGAGGTGACCATGGTCGCCACACCGGCCGACAGATCACCGTGCGCACCACGAGCCGCCGAGGCACCCCAGCGCCGACCAGGGAGGACGGACGTGACCGAGGACCGGGCCAACCCGCCGCAGAGCCCGCAGCAGAGCATCGAGGCGGGTCCGCCGGCCGCCCGTCGCCGCAGCGTCACCCGCGCCCGCTCCGGGCAGCCCGCCGTACGCCCGGTGACCCCGGTGGTCAGCGGCTTCCCCGACCCGGCGACCGTCGACCTGACCGCCCGTCAGCGACGCATCCTCGACTTCATCCGCACCTGGGTGGAGCGGCACGGCTACCCGCCGAGCGTGCGCGAGATCGGCGAGGCGGTCGGGCTGGTCTCCCCGTCCAGCGTCGCCTACCAGCTCAAGGAACTGGAGAAGAAAGGCTTCCTGCGGCGCGACCCGAACCGCCCCCGCGCGGTCGACGTCCGCTCCGCCAACGACGTCGACGACGAGTTGGCCCGCTCGCAGCGCCCCACCCCCGCGTACGTGCCGATGCTCGGCCGGATCGCCGCCGGTGGGCCGATCCTCGCCGAGCAGTCGATGGAGGAGGTCTTCCCGCTGCCCCGCGAGCTGGTCGGCGAGGGCGAGGTCTTCATGCTCCAGGTCAAGGGCGACTCGATGCTCGACGCGGCGATCTGCGACGGCGACTGGGTGGTCGTCCGGCAACAGCCGACCGCCGACTCCGGCGAGATCGTCGCCGCCATGCTGGACGGCGAGGCGACCGTCAAGACCTACCGGCGGCGCGACGGCCACGTCTGGCTGATGCCGCAGAACCCGGCCTTCGACCCGATCCCGGGTGACGACGCCACCATCATGGGCCGGGTCGTCGCGGTGCTGCGCCGGATCTGAACGACTACGCGGCCGGTGCTGACCCGAGGTCAGTACCGGCCGCCGTCAGTACCGGCCGCCGTCAGTACCGGTCGCCGTCAGTACCGGTCGCCTCGGTAGCCGTAGTTGCCGCCCGGCATCTGGCCGTACGGCTCGTCGCCGTTCTCGCGGTAGCGGCCGGAACGCCGGCCCCGATGGTCCGGCTCGCCGCCGGGCCCACCCCGCCGGGGCGGTTCGGCACGGCCTCCACCGGACTGTCCACCCCGCCCGCCACCGGGCATCCCGCCCGCGCGGCCACCGCCGCCACCGGGCGCGCCACCGCCCCGGCCGCCGCCACCGGGCATCCCGCCGCCACGGCCACCGCCCGGGGCACCGCCACCCGGGGCACCGCCGCTGCGGCCACCGCCACCGGGCGGTCCGCCGGCCCGGCCACCGCCGCCACCGCCGCCGTAGACCCCACCACCGGAGCGGCCACCGCCACCCTGAGCCGGGCGTCCGCCGCCGCCCTGCGACGGGCGGCCACCGCCACCGGGACGGCCGCCACCGTAGACCGGGCCGCCCTCACCACCCGACCGGCCACCCTGGTCGCCGGAGCGGCCACCGCCACCTCCGCCGCCGTAGACGCCACCGCCCTGAGCCGGGCGGGAGCCGTTGGCACCGGCCGGACGGCCACCGCCGTAGACCGCACCCGACCGGGCGCCCTCGGGCCGGTCGCCCTTCGCCGACCCGCCGTAGACGGCACCGGACTGGGCACCGCCGTACACCGCGCCCCGACCCCGGTCCTTCGGGCCGAAGCCGTCGTCCTTGCGGCTCGGATCGTCATCGTCATCGTCGCCGTCGCGGCTCTTGCCCGCCGGCACCGGACGCTTGCGGGCCCGCAGGATGCCGAAGATGCCGGCGCCCACCAGCAACGCGCCGAGCACACCGACGGTGGCGATCAGATAGGTGATGTCGTCCAGGGTCAGCCCGTCGAACCACGACCGGCCGGCCGCGTTCTTCACCGCGTCCGGGTCGTCGGCCAGGTTCTTCGGGCCCTCGGTGGACGGCGTGTAGCTGAGGATGTCGACCGGCTCGTTGTCGTCGAGATGCCCCGCGTCGGAGACGGTCAGGAAGGTCTTGCCGTCGGTCGAGTACGCGATCGCCTCGCCGAACGGGTCGGCCAGCGGAGTCACCCGGGGCGTGGTGGTGGTCAGCGCGGTGACGATGTCGCCGTTCTGCACGTCGTACTCGAAGGCGTCGGCGTACGTGCGCAGCGCTACCCGGGCGCCGTCCGGGGACCGGGCCGCACCGGTGATCGCCACCCGCCCGAAGGTGCTCAGTGGGTTCTCGGTGTCGGTCTTGGGCAGTTCGATGTCGCCGAGCTTCTTCATCGGCACCGGCTCGGTGTCGCCGGTCTTGAGCGCACCGTCGGCGGTGAAGATCTCCGCCTTGCCGGAGGTGACCTTCGTGATGATCAACGGCAGGTTGTCGTCGCCGATCAGCAACGCCTCGGCGTCGCGGGGCTTGCCGTCCGGGTACGCCAGCCGGTGCAGGACCGGCGACTTGCTGCCATTGATCGGCATGCTCCAGACCGCGACCCGCTTCCGGCGCTCCCGGCTGGTGATGTTGTCACCGGTGTCGGCGATCCACAACGTGTTGCCGTCCGGCGAGACGGCGAGGTCCTCGGTGTCGAACGGCCCCGCACCCGAGTAACGGACCTCGCGGGTGACGTCGCAGTCCTTGTTCAGATAGAAGACCCGCTTGCGGCTGTCCTGGTCGGTGCTGTCGTTGATCACGATGTACCCGTTGCGGGTGACCACCAGGCCGGACATCTCCCGCAGCCGCGAGTCGGTGACCGAACACTGCTTCTTGGGCGCCGCCGCGAGCGGCGCGGCGGCCACCGGCACCGCCGCCGGAGCGACGGCGCCAGCGGCGAGCACCGGTCCCACGTCGGTCGATACGGTCGGCGGGCCGACATCGGTCACCGGCGATGCGGCGTACGCGGGTGGCGACGACCCGGGCGCGGCGAGAGTGACGCCGGTGACCGCCACGGTGGCCCCGAACAGGCCGAGCGCAACCGTGACCGAGGAAACAGTGCGGTGCATGAAAGGAAGTGTCGCACGCCCCACGTTTCCTTCGGGTGACGCGCCTGGGCGGTCACCGCGCGGCACGAACCGCCTGCGTCGCGTCGACGTACGTGGACAGTTCGGCGGCGAGCGCCTCGTTCACGCGTACGTGCAGCATGGTGCCCTCGGCCAGGTGCGCGGTGCTGAGCACCTCGCCCTGTCGGTGCAGACGGGCCACCAGGTCACCCCGCTCGTACGGCAGCACCACCCGCAACTCCACCGCCGGGCGTGGCAGCCGCTGCTCGATCGCCATCCGCAGCTCGTCGATGCCACGACCGCGGTGCGCGGAGACGAAGATCGCCTCCGGCCAGAGCCGCTTGAGGTGCAGCAGGGTCTCCTCGTCGGCGGCGTCGGTCTTGTTGACCACCAACAGCTCGGGCAGCCGGTCGGCACCGACCTCGCCGAGCACCTCGCGGACGGCCCGGACCTGCTCCTGCGGGTCGGGGTGGGCACCGTCGACCACGTGCACCACCAGGTCGGCCTCGGCCACCTCCTCCAGGGTCGAGCGGAACGCCTCGACGATCTGGTGCGGCAGGTGCCGGACGAACCCGACCGTGTCCGACAGCGTGTAGACCCGCCCGTCGGCGGTGGTGGAGCGGCGGGTGGTCGGGTCGAGCGTGGCGAAGAGCGCGTCCTCGACCAGTACGCCGGCACCGGTGAGCCGGTTGAGCAGGCTCGACTTGCCGGCGTTGGTGTAGCCGGCGATGGCCACCGCCGGCACCGCGTTACGGGAACGGCGGGCGCGCTTGGTCTCGCGTACCGTCCGCATGGCCTTGATCTCGCGGCGGAGCCGCGCGATGCGGTGGCGGATGCGCCGCCGGTCGGTCTCCAGCTTGGTCTCACCGGGACCACGCACACCCACGCCGCCACCGGCGCCGCCGCCACGGCCGGAACCACCGGTCTGCCGGGACAGCGTCTCGCCCCAACCGCGCAGGCGGGGCAGGAGGTATTCGAGCTGGGCCAGCTCGACCTGAGCCCGGCCCTCCTTGCTCTTGGCGTGCTGGGCGAAGATGTCGAGGATCAGCGCCGTCCGGTCGACCACCTTGACCTTGGTGCGCTGCTCCAGGTTGCGGAGCTGGGACGGGGACAACTCACCGTCGCAGATGACCGTGTCGGCACCGGCGGAGAGCACCACCGAGCCCAGGTCGTCGACCTTGCCCCGCCCGATGTAGGTGGCCGGGTCCGGCCGGGTACGCCGCTGGATCAGCCCTTCGAGCACCTGCGAACCGGCGGTCTCGGCCAGCGCGGCCAGCTCGGTCAGGGAGTTCTCCGCGTCGGTCTGGCTGCCCTCGGTCCAGACGCCGACCAGGACCACCCGCTCCAGCCGGAGCTGGCGGTATTCGACCTCGGTGACGTCGGTCAGCTCGGTGGAGAGGCCGGGGACCCGTCGCAGTGCCTGCCGTTCGGAGAGCTCGTAATCACCGGTGGTGGCGTCGAGCTCGTCGTCGGGAAATGGAACGTGGGTCTCCTGGTCGCGCAAGCGTCTCTCCTGTCCGTTCTGTGCATGTACCGAGCAATCCTGACATGTGTCAACGCGCGGTGCACCTGCTATATGCCCACCGTCGGAACGGACAAAAGCGGGGGCGGCTGCCAGCCTCCCAACCAGGGCGAGTAGAAATGGGCGAGCCGTTCAGCGCCGACGGAGGGGATCCGCGTGCCCACCACCCGACTGCCCAGTGCCGGATTCTCGATCACGATCCGGATCGCCGTACCCGCCGATGCGTCCTCGATCGGCCGGTTGACCACCTCCGTGGGCGAGGCCGGGGCCATCGTCACCGCGCTGGACGTGGTCGACTCCGACCCGACCCACGTGATCGTCGACCTCACCTGCGACACCGCCGACGCCGGGCATGCCGACCAGGTCGTGGACGCGCTCACCGCGCTGGACGGCGTGGACGTGCGCAAGGTCTCCGACCGGACGTTCCTGCTGCACCTCGGCGGCAAGATCGAGGTCAGCTCGAAGGTGGCGCTGCGGACCCGGGACGAGCTGTCCCGGGCGTACACCCCGGGGGTGGCGCGGGTCTGCCAGGCGATCGCGGAGAACCCCGCCGACGCCCGACGACTGACCATCAAGCGCAACACGGTCGCCGTGGTCAGCGACGGCTCGGCCGTGCTCGGGCTGGGCAACCTCGGCCCGGCCGCCTCCCTGCCGGTGATGGAGGGCAAGGCGGCGCTGTTCAAGCGGTTCGGCGGGGTCGACGCCTGGCCGGTGGTGCTGGACACCCAGGACACCGACGAGATCGTCGCCATCGTGAAGGCGATCGCGCCCGCGTACGGCGGGATCAACCTGGAGGACATCGCCGCGCCGCGCTGCTTCGAGATCGAGGCGCGGCTGCGCGAGGCGCTGGACATCCCGGTCTTCCACGACGACCAGCACGGCACCGCGATCTGCGTACTCGCCGCGTTGACCAACGCACTGCGCGTCGTGGGCAAGCAGCTCGCCGACGTGCGGGTGGTGGTCTCCGGAGCCGGCGCGGCCGGCACCGCGATCATGAAGCTGCTGCTACGCCAGGGCGTCGGCGACATCATCGCGTACGACCGGCAGGGCGCCCTGCACCGCGGCCAGACCGGCCTCAACTCGGCCTGGCAGTGGCTGGCCGAGAACACCAACCGGGACGGCTACTCGGGCGACCTGGCCGGCGCGCTGAACGGCGCGGACGTCTTCATCGGGGTGAGCGCACCGAACCTGCTCACCGGCGACGACGTCGCCACCATGGCCAAGGACTCGATCGTCTTCGCGCTGGCCAACCCGGACCCGGAGGTCGACCCCCGGGAGGCGCGCAAGCACGCCGCCGTGGTCGCCACCGGCCGCTCCGACCAGCCGAACCAGATCAACAACGTGCTCGCCTTCCCGGGCGTGTTCCGCGGCATGCTCGACGCGCACGCCGAGGAGTTCACCGAGGAGATGGCGCTGGCCGCCGCCCGGGCCATCGCCGACGTGGTCGGCGAGGAGAAGATCAACCCCACGGTCATCGTGCCCAGCGTCTTCGACTCCCGGGTGGCCCCGGCGGTGGCCGCCGCCGTCCGCGCCGCCGCCCAGAACCCCGCCGTCACCCCGCCGCCCGCCGCCGACCCGGGCCCGGCCGACCTCCCCGAGATCGCCGCCAACGCCTCCGCCACCCCCTGAGGCCCGTCACGCTGACACCCCGGCTCCGGCCGCGCCCGGCATACCGTCGGGTTGCCCCGGAGGCCGCCTGGTTCGCCGATCATGGAGTTGTGGCGCAGACAAAGCCCACCAAGTAGGGCACAACGCCAACCACAACTCCATGATCGACGTGGTGAGTGGGTGCGGCGTGAGTGGGTGCGGGGTGGGCGGGGTGGCGGAGGTGCCGGGGGTGGTCAGGCGAGGGTGAGGGTGCCGGTGGCTACCAGGACGGCGGGGCCGGAGAGCCAGCAGGAGTCCTCGTCGACGGTCACCGTGAGGCGGCCGCCGGGCACGTCGACCGCGACCGTGCCGGTCTGCCGGCCGGCCTCGTGCAGGGCGACGGCGGCGACCGCGCACGCGCCGGTGCCGCAGGAGAGGGTCTCGGCCGAGCCGCGCTCGTAGACCCGCATCAGCACGTGCGGGTCACCGCCGTCGACGGCGTCAGCGGCGGCGGTGAACTCGACGTTCACCCCGTGCGGGAAGAGGTCCTCGTCGACGTGGGGCGCCCGGGTCAGGTCCAGGCCGGCGAGGTCCAGGCCGGCGGGCAGCGGGCAGACCAGGTGCGGGTTGCCGACGTCCACCGCCGTGCCGGGCAGGGCCAAACCGCCCAGGGCGGCCGTCGAGGCCGCGTACAACCGGGGACGCCGCATCTGGACGGCGACGGTGTCGCCGTCGACCCGGGCGCGCACGATGCCGGCGCGGGTGGCCACCGGCAGGTCGCCGTCGCCGGGGACAGCCAGCCCGGTCTCCAGGAGGTACCGGACGAAGACCCGGGTGCCGTTGCCGCACATCTCGGCGAAGGACCCGTCGGAGTTCCAGTAGTCCATGAACCACTCGGCCTCGCCGGCCAGGGCGACGCCGTCGGGGTGCTTGGCGGCGCGGACCACGCGTAGCACGCCGTCCCCGCCGAGGCCGCGTCGCCGGTCGCAGATCGTCGCCACCAGGTCGGGCGTCAGATCGAGCGCGCCGTCCGGGTCGGGCAGGATCACGAAGTCGTTGGCGGTGCCGTGTCCCTTGGTGAACTCCACGCCTTCCATCATGGCGCAGCGGAGCGGGCCGCTCCGAGGGCGGCCTCGATCAGGCCCGGATCGGCCGAGTCGAGCCAGCGTACCCGGGGGTCGCGGCGGAACCAGGACCGTTGGCGGCGGACGAAGCGTCGGGTGGCCCGAATCGTCTCGTCGTGCGCCTCGGCCTCGGTCAACTCACCGGCGAGGAAGCGCAGTACCTGTTGGTAACCGAGCGCCCGGCTGGCCGTACGCCCCTGAGCCAGGCCGTGGCCGACCAGTTCGCGGGTCTCGGTGACCAGGCCGTCGGCCCACATCCGGTCCACCCGCAGGGCGATGCGCTCGTCCAGCAGGGCGGTGTCCAGGTCGACGCCGAGCTGGACGGCCGGATAGAAAGGCGTCGGTTCCGGCAGGGCGGCGGTGAAGGGTCGGCCGGTCAGCTCGATCACCTCCAGCGCCCGGACGATCCGCCGGCCGTTGCCGGGCAGGATGCCGGCCGCCGCCGCCGGGTCGGCCGCGCGCAGCCGCGCGTACAGCGGCGCCGGGCCGACGGCGGCCAGCTCACCCTCCAGGCGTTCCCGCAGCGCCGGGTCGGTGCCGGGGAACTCGAACCGCTCCAGCACCGCCCGCACGTACAGCCCGGAGCCGCCGACCAGCAGCGGCACCCGGCCCCGGGCCGAGATGTCGTCGATCGCCGCGCGGGCCAGCCGCTGGTACTCCGCGACGCTGGCCGGCTCGGTCACCGCCCAGAGGTCCAGCAGGTGGTGCGGCACGCCCTCGCGTTCGGCGACGGTGAGCTTGGCGGTGCCGATGTCCAGACCCCGGTAGAGCTGCATCGAGTCGGCGTTGACCACCTCGCCGCCGAGCGCGTGCGCCAGCGCGATGCTCAGTGCCGACTTGCCCGCCGCGGTCGGCCCGACCACCGCGACGACCGGGCCCGGGGCACTCATGCCCGCTCCCAGTTGGCCACGAGGTAGGCCACGCCGTAGGGAGCGCTGTGGTGGCGCAGCTCGCCGCGCCAGTCGCCGCCGCTCGCCCGCGCCGCACCGGCGAGCACCTGCCAGGGTGCCCGCCCGACGGCCTTGAGCTGCGAGGACAGGGCGGGGTCCAGGCCGAGCAGCGCGTCGGCGTCCGCGTCGGCGAGGGCCTGGGCGACCGTCTCGTCGTACGCCTCGGCGCGCGGGTCGGCGTAGCCGGGTGCCTTCTCGCCCCGGCAGGCCGACCCGTCGCCCATCACCAGCAGCGCCCACGGTCGGCCGGACACGAGGCGGGCACCCAGGTCGGCGCACGTCTCGACCGGCGCGTCGGCGGCCACGGTCGACATGCGCCACGTCGCCTCGCCGGTCGCGGGCGACGGGTGACGGTGCAGCGCGTCGCCGGTCGCGGACAGCGGGTGACGGTTCAGCAGCCAGGCACCGACGAGCAGGCCGAGCGGTAGTCGGTCGGTGCCGGGCCGGTCACCGGGGAGGTCGCCGAGGCGTACCTCCAGCGGCAGGCCCCAAGGCGCGAGGCTGCCCCGGAACGGGGGGTCGAGGTCGGCGGTGTGATCGCCGGCACCGACCACCAGCACGTCGCGCGCGCCGGAGTCGAGCAGCCGGGCGACGGCGGCGTCGCAGGCGGCGCGCAGGTCGTCCAGTTCGGGCGCGGCGGCACCGGCCACCTCGGGGATCAGCAGCGGTGGGTGGGGGCAGACGGCGGCGGCGACCAGTGGCACCCGGCAACCGTATCGGGCGGCTGGGCCGGGACCGTCGCGTACCGGCCGCCCATGCCCTGCCGGCGGGCCCCTCGGTCGTACGCCGTTCGGCGAAAAGCGGCACGCCGGTTCGGACGGTGACGGTAGGTGGCTAGGACACCGTATGGTCACGGTCGGCGATAGGCGCTCGACGCGGACCGGGGCGGACCTGTGACAATGCCCGGAGAACTTTGACTGCGCCGTGGCGGGCCCGGGAGGCTGCTCCCTGGGCACCGGGAGATCGAGGATGGGCACATGAGCGACTGGACTGCCTTCGGACGGGTGGACGCGGACGGCACCGTCTATGTCAAGACCGCCGAGGGCGAGCGGGTGGTCGGATCCTGGCAGGCAGGGGCACCGGAGGAGGGGTTGGCGCACTTCGCGCGCCGCTTCGCCGACCTGGTGACCGAGGTGGATCTGACCGAGGCGCGGCTCAACTCCGGCGCGGCGGATGCCAACCATTCGCTGAGCACCATCCGGCGCATCCGCGGGTCGCTGGCCGAGGCGCACGTGGTCGGCGACATCGACGCCCTCGCCGCGCGGCTCGACAAGCTCGCCACGGTGGCCGAGGAGAAGGCCGGCGAGGCGCGGGCCGCCAAGGAGGCCGCCCGCACCGAGGCGCTGGCGCGCAAGACCACGCTGGTCGAGGAGGCGGAGAAGCTGGCCGCCGAGTCGACGGGTTGGAAGACCGCCGGCGACCGGCTCAAGGAGATCCTCGACGAGTGGAAGACCATCCGGGGAGTCGACAAGAAGACCGACGGTGAGCTGTGGAAGCGGTTCGCCGCCGCCCGGGACGGTTTCACCCGCCGCCGGGGCGCCCACTTCGCCTCCCTGGACTCGCAGCGCAAGCAGGCGCAGACGGTCAAGGAGGAGCTGGTCGCCGAGGCCGAGAAGATCTCGGACTCGACCGACTGGGCGTCCACGGCCAACCAGCTCAAGGAGCTGATGAACCAGTGGAAGGCCGCGCCGCGCGCCTCCAAGGAGGCCGAGCAGCGGCTGTGGGAGAGGTTCCGGGCCGCGCAGGACGCCTTCTTCACCCGGCGCAGTGAGGTCTTCTCGGCCCGCGACAGCGAGCAGCGCGCCAACCTGGAGCGCAAGCAGGCGCTGCTCGGCGAGGCCGAGGCGCTCGACGTCGAGGGCGACCCGAAGGGCGCGCAGGCCAAGCTGCGGGACATCCAGGCGCAGTGGCACGAGGCCGGCCGCGTTCCCCGGGAGGCGGCGGCCGGGCTGGAGCGCCGGCTGCGGGCGGTCGACGAGAAGGTCCGCGAGGTGATGGACTCGGCCTGGCGCCGGACCACCCGCGAGGACAACCCACTGCTGGCCCAGATGCGGTCCCAGGTGGCCGAGGCCGAGGAGCGGCTGGCCCGCGCCCAGGCGGCCGGCGACGCCCGACGGATCAAGGAGGCCGAGCAGGCGCTCGCCTCCAAGCGGCAGTTCCTCCAGTTGGCCGAACAGGCCGGCTGAGCGCAGCTCGGACAACCCCGGTTCCCGATGTGGGAGCCGGGGTTTTTCCGTCGCCGAACCTCCTGGTCAGGGCGATGTGAACGTACGACATTTACAGGCAATCGAATCTATGGTTATCTGTGGAAAGCGTTTGCCCTCCGGGGCCAGACACGCCGAGCCACTCCGACCCATTTCGTCCGACGGCAGGCCGCACTCCGCGAACACCACGGCACCGCTGCCACTGGGCAGGGCAGTCACCGGCGCCGGGGCGTACCCCCTGCCGACCGGATGACGCATCGAGGCCGACGCCACGGGACGCACCACCGGCACCCGATCGTGGCGGGCCGCATCGCGGACGCGTCCGGGCAGCGACAGTCGATCCGCGAACACCACGCGTCGTCCGGCCCGTTCCGCGTACCCGAGGATGAGGAGAAATCTCCGTGCTTGCATTCGTCACGCGTCGCCTGACCCGGCGACTCGCGGCGCTGGCCGCCACGGCGGTCGCGCTGCCCACGGCGCTCGTCGCGGTGACGGCCGCCCCGGCCACGGCGGCGACCGTCGACACCAGCGCGTACTACGTGTTCGTGAACCGCAACAGCGGCAAGGCGATGGACCTGTGGAACTGGTCCACCGCCGACGGCGGCGAGATCCGGCAGTTCACCCGCGCCGACGGCAACAACCAGCAGTTCCAGTTCGTCGACGTGGGCAGCGGCTACTACCAGCTCCGCAACCGGCACTCCGGCAAGGTCGTGAGCATCCCCAACTCCAACGACGGCGTGCAGGTCACCCAGGTCACCGCCAGCAGCGACACCAAGCAGCACTTCCGGCTCGTCGACTCCGCCAACGGCGACGTCCGGTTCATCAGCCGGCACAGCAACAAGGCCCTCGAAGTGTGGCAGTGGTCCACCGCCGACGGTGGAATCGTCTCGCAGTACGCCGACATCGACGGCGCCAACCAGCGCTGGCAGTTGGTCCGGCTCGGTGGTGGCACCACTCCCCCGCCGAACCCCGGCCCGCAGACCGGACTGGTCGGCTGGGCCACCCAGAACGGCGGCACCACCGGCGGCGGCAGCGCCGGCACCACCACGGTCACCACCGCCTCGGCGCTGACCAGCGCGCTCAACTCCAGCAGCGCGGCGGTGATCCGGGTCTCCGGCACCATCAACTGCTCCGGGATGCTGCGGGTCCGGTCCAACAAGACCATTCTCGGCAACGCGGGCGCGACGATCGTCGGGTGCGGCCTCACCATCAACGGTGACCGCAACGTCATCATCCGGAACCTGACGTTCCGCAACTGGGGCGACGACGCGATCAACATCGAGCAGTCGGCCACCAACATCTGGGTCGACCACAACACCTTCAGCGCCGGGTACGACGGCGCGGTCGACATCAAGCGCGGCTCCGACTTCATCACCGTGTCGTGGAACCGGGTGTTCAGCCACGACAAGACCATGCTGCTCGGGCACAGCGACGACAACGCCAGCCAGGACGTCGGCAAGCTGCGGGTGTCGTACCACCACAACTGGTTCGACGGCAGCAACCAGCGCAACCCCCGGGTCCGCTTCGGCAACCCGGTGCACGTCTACAACAACTTCTACAGCAACGTGCGCGGCTACGGCGTGGCGTCCACGATGAACGCCGGTGTGCTGGTCGAGGGCAACTACTTCGAGAACACCCCCGACCCGTTCCACCGGGGTGAGGGCGACTCCGGCCCCGGCTCACTGGTGGCCCGCAACAACCACTTCGTCAACTCGGGCAGCGGACAGAGTGGCGGCAGCGTGGCCGGCATCCCGTACGCGTACACCCTGGACACGCCGAGCAACGTCAAGTCGATCGTGACGGGCGGCGCGGGCGCCGGACGGATCTCGGTCTGACCGCGCGGGTCGGTCGGGGCGCGGCACGCCGGGCCCCGACCGGCTCTCAGGGTGCGACGGCGCAGCCGCTCGTCGGCGCGGGCACCGCGGCCGGCGCGCCCACCGACGGCAGCCCGAGCAACACCCCGGGGGTACGCGGCGAGCGACCCGCCTCGGCCGCGTCACCGGCCCGGGTACGCCGGTGCGACAGCGGCTCCCCGTCGGCGTTGAGGTGGTGCGGGGCGGCGTAGGTGATCGCGGTGTGCACGATGTCACCCGGCCGGATCGCACCCGCCTCGACCGAACCGGTCGCGAAGTGCACCAGCCGGCCGTCGCGGGCCCGGCCGGACATCCGGCCGGTGCGCTCGTCCTTGCGGCCCTCGCCGACGGCGACAAGCACCTCGACGGTCTCGCCGACCAGCCGCTTGTTCTCCGCCCAGGTGATCTCCTCCACGCAGGCGATCAACCGCTCGTACCGCTCCTGCACGACCTGCTTGGGCAGTTGGCCGTCCATGGTCGCGGCGGGCGTGCCGGGGCGCTTGGAGTACTGGAACGTGAAGGCGGAGGAGAACCGAGCCTCGCGGACCACGTCCAGCGTGCGCGCGAAGTCCGCCTCGGTCTCGCCGGGGAACCCGACGATGATGTCCGTGGTGATCGCCGCGTCCGGCATGGCGGCGCGGACCTTCTCGATGATGCCCAGGTACTTCTCCGACCGGTACGACCGGCGCATCGCCCGCAGCACCTCGTCGGAGCCGGACTGCAACGGCATGTGCAGCGAGTGGCAGACGTTCGGCGTCTCGGCCATCGCGGCGATCACGTCGTCGGTGAAGTCCTTCGGGTGCGGGCTGGTGAACCGGACCCGCTCCAGCCCGTCGATCTCCCCGCAGGCACGCAGCAGCTTGCCGAAGGCGTACCGGTCGCCGAACTCCACGCCGTATGAGTTGACGTTCTGCCCGAGCAGCGTCACCTCCAGCACGCCCTCGTCGACGAGCGCGCGTACCTCGCTGAGGATGTCGCCGGGGCGGCGGTCCTTCTCCCGGCCCCGCAGCGACGGCACGATGCAGAAGGTGCAGGTGTTGTTGCACCCCACCGAGATCGACACCCACCCGGCGTACGTCGACTCGCGACGGGTCGGCAGCGTCGACGGGAACACGTCGAGGGCTTCGAGGATCTCCACCTCGGCGGCCGTGTTGTGCCGGGCCCGTTCCAGCAGCACCGGCAGCGAGCCGATGTTGTGGGTGCCGAAGACCACGTCGACCCAGGGCGCCTTGCGGACGATGTCGCCGCGGTCCTTCTGGGCCAGGCAGCCACCGACCGCGATCTGCATCCCCGGGTGCCGGTCCTTGACCGGCCGCAGGTGCCCCAGGTTGCCGTACAGTCGGTTGTCGGCGTTCTCGCGGACCGCGCAGGTGTTGAACACCACCACGTCCGGGTTGTCGTCGGCCTCGCCCGCACGGACGTAGCCCGCCTGTTCGAGCAGGCCGGAAATGCGCTCGGAGTCGTGCACGTTCATCTGGCAGCCGTAGGTGCGCACCTGGTAGGTGCGCGGGCCGCCCGCCGCTGCGGTAGTCATGACGTGCAAAGCGTAGCCGGACCCGTGGAACGGTCGGAACGAGGAGGAGCCGTGTGCCGGAGCATCAAGACTTTGCGTGAGCCGTACACCCCACAGGTCACCGACGCGGACGTGGAGGCCGCGGCGTTGCAGTACGTCCGGAAGATCTCCGGATTCCGGGCGCCGGCGGCGCACAACGCCGCCGCGTTCGACGCCGCGGTGGCCGCGGTCGCCGCCGCCACCCGCACGCTGCTCGACGAACTCGTGGTCCGCGGCGCCCGCCCGAACTGACGCCGCACATCGCTGCCGGCAGCTGGCAGTGCAAGGAAGGGCACCTTATTAACGCCTGCGGTAGAGGAAGGGTCCCCTGTTAACGGCAACCCTCGCGCTGACGGCTCGTGCCGTTAAGAGGGGGCCCGTGCTATGCACGAGGCGTTAACAGGGGGCCCTTCCTTACACCTCAGGCGGCGGCGAGGGCGGGGTTCACCGAGTCCGGGGTCCATCGCGAGCCCCGGCACCGGGACCAGCCCCGGCAGCGCGAGTCGGCCTCGGTGCAGAGGCGACGCTCGCTGAGCACCTCACCGTCGTCGGTCTCCCGCACGTCGAAGTGCACCGGCCGGATGCTGCCGTCGGGAGCGACCAGCAGGTGCCGGGTCTCGTCGAGCGTGTCGTCGCGCAGCAGGCAGTTGCGGTCGAGCAGCCGGGCCAGCGCCGCGACGCTGGGCAACTCGGGCAACCCGTCGGGTACGCCGTAGCAGTCCACGATCGTGGCGAACTCCCCCGGTGCCTGCCACACGTCGCAGATCACCGCGTACGTTGGCAACCGGGCCGGATCGGCCACGGCCAGGGGCATGACCACCCGACCGAGCGCCTCGGCCAGTGCCGGGTAGACCTCCGCCGGTCGTACCTGGTCGATTCTCCAGTTCCACAGCTCGGTCATGCCGCCTCCTCGCTGTGCTCGTTCCACCGGCCTCCGGATCGGGCCTTACTGACGATGGTGGGGGGCATTTGCCCCAAGCCGGGGGCAAGTTACCGGTCTGTGACCATTCTGGGCAAAATTTCCCGTCGCCGGATCGCTGCGGGTAGCGGGAAGGTGACAGTTTATCGGGTATGGTCCGCGCTCCCAGGCAGCGGCTCGCCGGGCCGGCGCAGCGCCAACCGATGCTCCGGTCGGGTCGACGCGGCGCTTCACCCGGGCGAAGGCCGACGCAGGGCACCCCTCGGCGCAGGACGATCCGGCGCTCGGCCCGAGGCCCGGCGCAGCGCACCCGGTGCTCGGCGCGGATCAGCGCAGGGATCCGGGCCTCGGCCCCACAGTCAGCGCAGGACGATCCGGTGCTCGCTGCGGGGCCGCAATTCGCCGATCACCGGGGCGCCCGGCACCTCGCCGGCCACCAGCAGACCGCCCGAGGTCTGTGCGTCGGCCAGCAGCAGTCGCTCGGCCTCACTGACGGCGCCGAAGTCGGTCCACGGGGTCACCCATTCGAGGTTGCGGCGGGAGCCGCCGCTGACGTACCCGTCGCGCACCGCCTCGGCGGCGCCGGCCAGATAGGGCACCTGGGCGGTGTCGATCACCACGGTGAGTTCGCTGGCCCGGGCCAGTTTCGACGCGTGGCCGAGCAGACCGAATCCGGTCACGTCGGTGCCGCAGCGCACCCCGGCAGCCACCGCCGCCCGGGCCGCGTCCCGGTTGAGTGTGGTCATCGCGGTGACCGCCTCGGGGAAGCTCTCCCCGGTGTTCTTGTGCCGGGTGTTGAGCACGCCGACGCCGAGCGGTTTGGTCAGCGAGAGTGGCAGCCCGGCCCGCCCACCGTCGAGGGTGATCAGCTCCTCCGGCCGGACCAGACCGGTGACGGCCAGCCCGTACTTGGGGCCGTCGTCGTCCACGCTGTGCCCGCCGGCCAGGTGACAGCCGGCCTCCCGGGCCACGTCCCGGCCGCCGCGCAGCACCTCGCGGGCCAATTCCAGCGGCAGTACGTCCCGGGGCCAGCAGAGCAGGTTGAGCGCCACCAACGGGGTGCCGCCCATCGCGTACACGTCGGAGAGCGCGTTGGCGGCGGCGATCCGACCCCAGTCGTACGCGTCGTCCACCACCGGGGTGAAGAAGTCGGCGGTGGTCACCACGCCGGTCCGCTCGTCCAGCCGGACCACTGCCGCGTCGTCACCGTGATCGAGCCCGACCAGCAGGTCGGCCGCGCCGGCGGCGGGACCGAGCCCGGCCACCATCGCCTCCAGCTCGCCCGGTGGGATCTTGCACGCGCATCCGCCGCCCCGGGCGTACCTCGTCAGCCGCACCCGTTCAGTCATCAGCCCATGATCTCCGTCACTGGGCGTGAGCACCACCGCTGACCGGCAATTTCGGACTTCAGGTCAGGATCCGGGTCGGTGTTACCGCTCCGTGACCAACTGAGTTGTCTACCGACATGTCGCCCCGCCTACAGTGGCCGCTAACCGAGGGTCATCCGGCCCTCAAAGCAATGAGGGGGACGGTGGACGACGTGACGACGGGCGAACCGCTCATCGTGCTGGACTCGGTCAACAAGTGGTTCGGGCCGTTGCATGTACTGGACGACGTCTCGGTGTCGGTGAACCGCGGCGAGGTGGTCGTGGTGATCGGCCCGTCCGGCTCCGGCAAGTCGACCCTGTGTCGCACGATCAACCGACTTGAACCGATCAACTCCGGCACCATCACGTTCGACGGCCAGACGCTGCCGGCCGAGGGCAAGGCCCTGGCGAAGCTGCGCAGCGAGGTCGGGATGGTGTTCCAGTCCTTCAACCTCTTCGCGCACAAGACGATCCTCGAGAACGTCACCCTCGGCCCGATCAAGGTGCGCAAGGAGAAGCCGGCGGTGGCCCGCGAGCGGGGCCTGGCCCTGCTCGACCGGGTGGGCATCGCGAACCAGGCCGACAAGTACCCGGCCCAGCTCTCCGGCGGTCAGCAGCAGCGCGTCGCGATCGCCCGCGCGCTGGCCATGCAGCCCAAGGCGATGCTCTTCGACGAGCCCACCAGCGCACTCGACCCGGAGATGGTCGGCGAGGTGCTGGACGTGATGACCTCGCTGGCCCGTGACGGCATGACCATGGTCGTGGTCACCCACGAGATGGGCTTCGCGCGGCACGCCGCCAACCGGGTCATCTTCATGGCCGACGGCAAGCTCGTCGAGGAGTCCACCCCGAACGAGTTCTTCGCCAGCCCGAAGACCGATCGGGCCAAGGACTTCCTCTCCAAGATTCTCACTCACTAGTCCGACCGAATAAGAGCACGTCGTCCCCCCGGCGGCGGAGCTTTGTCGAAGAAGGAGATGAAAAATGCGTATTAAGCGCATAGCGGCGTTTGCCGCGGCAGCCACCCTCGCCCTCGGCATGACCGCCTGTGGCGGGGACGACGCCGACGACGCCGCCACCGGCGAGACCAAGGACTTCGCCGCCGGCAGCACGATGGAGCGCCTCAACAAGGCCCAGTCCATCAAGATCGGCACCAAGTTCGACCAGCCGCTGTTCGGCCTCAAGGGCCTCGACGGCGACCCGCAGGGCTTCGACGTCGAGATCGGCAAGGTCATCGCCGCCGAGCTGGGCATCCCGGAGAGCAAGATCGAGTGGGTCGAGACCCCGTCCGCGGTCCGCGAGCAGCGGATCGAGGAGTCGGCGGTCGACCTGGTGATCGCGACCTACACGATCAACGACACCCGCAAGGAGCGGATCGACTTCGCCGGGCCGTACTACATCGCCGGCCAGACGATCCTGGTCCGGGCCGACGAGAGCGAGATCACCGGCCCCGACTCGTTCAAGACCACCACCAAGAAGGTCTGCTCGGTGCAGGGTTCGACCCCGGCCAAGAACATCGAGCCGTACCTGAGCAACGTCGCCGAGCAGCTCGTCGTCTTCGACGTGTACACCAAGTGCCTCGACGCCCTCAAGGGCGGCCAGGTGGACGCGATCACCACGGACAACGTGATCCTGACCGGCTACATGTCGCAGAACGAGGGCCAGTTCAAGCTCGCCGGTGAGACCTTCACCGAGGAGCCGTACGGCATCGGCCTCAAGAAGGGCGACAACGACTTCCGCACCTTCCTGAACGACACCCTCGAGGCGTCCTTCACCGACGGCCGTTACCTGGAGGCCTGGAAGAACACCGCGGGCAAGGTCGACTCGGCCGACCCGAAGATCCCGACCGTCAACCGCTACTGATCCCTTAGCTGAAGGGTGATTTCGTGAACGTCCTCGTCGACAACTTCGACGTCTTTCGCAGTGGATTCTTTGTCACTCTTCAGCTCTGCATCCTTTCGGCCACGGGGGCGTTGATCCTCGGCGTCCTCGTGGCCGTCATGCGGATCTCGCCGGTGCCTCCACTGCGGTGGCTCGGCGGAACGTATGTCACGGTGCTGCGCAACTGTCCACTCACGATCGTCATGTTCTTCGCCGCGTTCGGCCTCCCGGCACTCGGGTCCAACGCCGACTTCCTCCGGATCCCGGGGCTGGACTCGATCTTCCAGCGCCTCGGGACCGACCTCCCGTACTTCCGGTTCGCGTTCATCGCGCTGAGCGTCTACACGGCCGCCTTCGTGGCCGAGGCGGTCCGCAGCGGTGTCAACGGTGTGTCGAGCGGCCAGGCCGAGGCGGCTCGGGCCATCGGACTGACCTTCACGCAGAACCTGCGCTTCGTCGTCCTGCCCCAGGCATGGAAAGGAGCGATCGTGCCGCTCGGCAGCGTGCTGATCGCCATGATCAAGAATTCGGCGCTGGCCGGCTTCTTCGGCGTTGCCGGAGACCTCTCCGCCAGCGGCCAGGCGCTCACGAGCGTGGGCGGCCTGCCGATCATCCCCGTCTTCATCGGCATCAGCCTGGGCTACCTGATCCTCACGGTCCCCCTCGGCCTGATGCTGGACCGGATCGAGCGCCGGCAGGCGGTGGCCCGATGAGCAACCAGACGATGTCCGTCCTCTACGACGCTCCGGGCCCGCGCGCCCGCCGGATCACGATCATCTCCAGCGTGCTCGCCGCCGTCGCGGCCGTCGCCGGTGCCTACTTCCTCGTCTACCGGCCGCTCGACGAGCGCGAGCAGTTCGCGATGGAGAAGTGGGGACCGCTGATCGACCCGAGCAACGAGGTCTTCGGCCAGGTGTGGACCCAGCTCGGCCAGGGCTTCCGGGCGACCCTGATCGCCGCCGCGCTCGCCATCGTCAGCTCGCTGGTCTTCGGCACCCTGCTCGCCATCCTGCGGGTGCAGCTCAAGGCGCTGATGCGCCGCCGCTTCACCACCCTGGCGCCGCCGGTGGCCCTGGCCGTCCGCGGGCTGAGCTGGGTGCTCAACGGCGTGACCAAGTTCTTCGTCGAGGTGTTCCGGGGACTGCCGGTCGTCATCACGATCTTCTTCTGCGCCAGCGGCCTGCCGGTGCTCGGCGTGGACCTGGGCAGCATCCTGTGGTACCTGGTGATCGGCCTGACCATCTACAACGGTGTGGTCATCGGTGAGATCCTCCGCTCCGGCATGGAGGGCCTGCCCGGCGGCCAGCGCGAGGCGGCCGACGCGATCGGTCTGACCTCGTTCCAGGCGACCCGGATGATCCTGCTGCCGCAGGCGTTCCGGATCATGCTCCCGGCGCTGATCAGCCAGCTCGTCGTGGTCTTCAAGGACACCTCGCTGGGCTTCATCATCAGCTACGAGGAGGTGCTCCGGAAGAGCAGCTTCATCATCCAGGTGCTGGACAACCCGATCCAGGTGTACTTCGTCGTCGGCGTCATCTACATCGCCGTCAACTACCTGCTGTCGAAGCTCGCCGAGTACGCCCAGCGGCGTCTCGCCCAGGGCCGTCGGACGGCCAAGAAGCCGGAGCCGACGCAGGCCGCCCCCATGACGGGATCGGCCACCCCTCAGGAGACCGAGGCGGTGGCGGGCACCACCACCTGACCTCGATCAGGAGCACCACACGAACCGGATGGCCGGTCGGAGGCGAGAAGCCACCGACCGGCCATCGGCGTCAGCGGGCGATCTCGGTGACCCGGGACTCGCGTACCACCGTCACCCGGATCTGCCCCGGGTAGGTCAACTCCTCCTCGACCTGCTTGGCCACGTCGCGGGCCAGCACCGCCGCGCCGATGTCGTCGACGTCGTCGGGCTTGACCATCACCCGGATCTCGCGGCCCGCCTGCATCGCGAAGACCTTCTCCACACCGTGCTTGCCGGCCGCGATCTCCTCGATCCGCTCCAGCCGCTTCACGTACGCCTCCAGGCTCTCCCGCCGGGCCCCCGGCCGTCCCCCGGAACAGGCGTCGGAGGCCTGGGTGAGCACCGCCTCGACGGTCTGCGGCGGCACCTCGTTGTGGTGCGCCTCGATGGCGTGCACCACGTCCTCGCTCTCGCCGTACTTGCGGGCCACGTCGGCGCCGATGATGGCGTGGCTGCCCTCCACCTCGTGGGTGAGCGCCTTGCCGATGTCGTGCAGGAACGCCGACCGCTTGATCAGCGGCACGTCCAGACGCAGCTCGGCGGCCATCACCCCGGCGATGTGCGCGGTCTCCACCAGGTGCTTGAGCACGTTCTGCCCGTACGAGGTGCGGTAGCGCAGCCGTCCGAGCAGCGTGACCAGCTCGTCGTGGATCTCGGTGATCCCGACCTCGACCAGGGCGTCCTCGGCGGCCCGCCGGCAGAGCTGGTCCACCTCCTGACGGGCCAGGTCGTGCACCTCCTCGATCCGGTGCGGATGGATCCGGCCGTCGAGCACCAGCTTCTCCAGCGTCAGCCGGCCCACCTCCCGGCGTACCGGGTCGAAGCAGGACAGCAGCACCGCCTCGGGGGTGTCGTCGATGATCAGGTTGACGCCGGTGACCGACTCGAAAGCCCGGATGTTGCGGCCCTCCCGACCGATGATCCGACCCTTCATCTCGTCGCCCGGCAGGTGCAGCACGCTGACCACGCTCTCCGCAGTCTGTTCGCTGGCCACCCGCTGGATCGCGTCGACCACGATGTGCCGGGCCCGCTGCTCGGCCGTGGAGCGGGCGTCGGACTCGATGTCCCGCACCAGCAGCGCGGCCTCCCGCTTGGCCTGGGTCTCGATCGCCTCGATCAGCTCGGTCCGGGCCGCGTCGGCGGTCAGTCCGGCCACCCGCTCCAACTCCCGCCGCCGCTGGTTCTCCGCCTCGACCAGCTCCGCCTCTCGGGCGCCCAGAGCCGCCTCCCGGGTCGCCAACGCCGCACTCGCGGCGGTGAGCTGGCGCTCCCGCTCGGCGAGCCGTTCCACCTCCTCGGTGTGCAGCCGCTCCCGCTCGTCCATCCGGGTGGCCCGCCGCTCGACCTCGGCGGCCTGCTCCCGGGTGGTCGCGGCGAGCACCGCCACCTCCCGCTCACCGCTGCGCCGGGCCGCCGTGCGCAACTGTTCGGCGTCCGCCTCGGCCTGCTTGTGCGCCCGCTCCAGCACGGCGTCCGCCTCGGCCCGGGCGTCGTCGAGCACCCGTCGGGCCTCGGCCCGGGCCGACTTCGCCTCCGCCTTGGCCCCCGCCGCCTCGGCGCGCGCCGCCGACGCCGCCGACTTGGCCACGTCGATGGTGCTGTTCACCTCGTCGGCGGCGGTCCGCAACGCCGCCAGCGACTGCTCCCGACGGTCCTTCTCCGCGATGTACGCGGGATCCTCCGGCGCCGGACGTGACTGCATGCCGCGCAGCACCCGCAGCCCGAGGAAGGCCGCGCCGAGCACCACCACGGTCAGCAGCAGGACGGCGACCAGGAGCACCACGTCCAGGCCCCTCATCCGGCGGTCCCCCAGGCTGCGTCACCGGTCGCCGCGATGCGGCGCCTCGGCTGCTCTCCTGACGACCCCGAACTCTGCTCACCGTCGTCGGTGGCCCCCGCACCCGCCTCGGCGCGTGCGCCCGTTCCCCCGCTCATGCCGGCCACCCGATGGACCCGTACCGCCTCGACATGGCGCGCCTCCCCTGAACGTCGCGCCGCAGCAGCATGCCGGTGGGCACGCTCCTACGGCTCTGGACGCCCGACCGGAGCGCCTGGCCGTGGGATGGCTTCCTCCGCCGACGGTCGCTGGGACCGCCGGCGGGCCGGGTGCAGTTGTCCCGTCGACCCGGACCGGCCTGTCCGCAGTCGACGTATGCAGCCGGCGAAACCGGCCAAAGTGATGCTGTTCTGTTACGAGATCTATGTTGTGCGCTTAGCCTGCGCCGGTCGGGCAATGTGAGCCTTTATGGCGAGGCTAGGACTCCAACGCCCTCCGGTCAAGAAGTCATGATCAAACCACCCGGACGGAGAGAAGTTGCACAGTCACCCTGAGCCACGGAAGAGTCGGACTTCGACGGACAAACGCCGCCGATGACCGGCCGAACCTGCGGTCAGTCGCCCGGACCGCCCGCCGCGTCCCCCTCGGCGTCGATCAGGGCGTCCGCGTCGAGCCGCTCGGCGAACTCGGCCGCCTCGGCACTCTGCGCCGCCAGGGCGTCCTTCACCGCCCGGATCGCCACACCCGGTGGATAGCCCTTGCGGGCCAACATGCCGACCAGCCGCCGGAACACCGCGTCCGGCTCGCCCCGGGCGGTGCGCAGCTTCCGCTCGACCAGGGCCCGCGCGGTCTCCGCCTCGGTGGTCTCGTCCAACTCACCGAGCGCCTCGCTGGCGGTGTCGCCGTCCACGCCGCGTCGGCGCAGCTCGTTGGCGAGCGCCCGGCGGGCCAGCCCACGGCCGGCGTGCCGGCTGCTCACCCAGGCCCGGGCGAACGCGGCGTCGTCGATGATGCCGACCTCGTCGTACCGGTCGAGGACCCGGACGGCGGTCTCCTCGGAGATGCCCCGTCGGGCGAGCGCGGTGGCCAGCTCGGCACGGGTGCGCGGGCGCACCGCGAGCTGCCGCAGGCAGATCTCCCGAGCCACCTCGGACTCGTCTCGGGGTGGAGTCGTTCCTCGGCCACCCGCCGTTCCGTCGTCCGACGGCGTGCCGGAGCCCGTCTCGTCGTCGAGCGGACCGGCGGTAGGGCCGGACTCGTCACCGGCGGCGCGGCGACCCCGGCGTGGACGTGGAGTGCCGTCGGCCGTACGAGGCGGACTGGCATCCCAGCCTCGCCCCGTACGCGCGCGTCGTCCTGCCATGAGTCAGATCAGATCAGAAGTCGACCGGCGGCAGCTCCGGGCCACCGGCGGCATCGCCCGCGCCGGCCCCGACGCCGAGCTTCTCCAGGATCTTCTTCTCGATCTCGGCGGCCACGTCCGGGTTCTCCCGGAGGAACTCGCGGGCCTTCTCCTTGCCCTGGCCGAGCTGGTCACCGTCGTACGTGTACCAGGCGCCGGACTTACGGATGATCGCCTGCTCGACGCCGACGTCGATCAGCGAGCCCTCGCGGGAGATGCCCTTGCCGTACATGATGTCGAACTCGGCCTGCTTGAACGGCGCGGCCACCTTGTTCTTCACGACCTTGACCCGGGTGCGGTTACCGACCACGTCGGTGCCGTCCTTGAGGCTCTCGATGCGGCGCACGTCGAGCCGGACCGAGGCGTAGAACTTCAGCGCCCGACCACCCGTCGTCGTCTCGGGACTGTTGTGCACCATGACCCCGTCGACGAAGTAGTTGTGGTTGCCCTCCACCTCGATGTCGAACCGGTTCATGGAGCGGGTCTTCGGCTTGACCCGCACGTCGATGACCCGCGCGGGGACCGGCGTGAGCTCCTCCGGAACGAACTGCGGCTCGACGGCGTACCGGCCACGGAATCGCGGCAGCAGCTTCGACTCCATCGCCACCGGCACGTACGAAGCGACCAGTTCCTGGAACCTCGCCGACGACTCGGTGGTGAAGATGATCGACGCCGTCTGCCGCGCCCCACGGGAGACCAGCTTCACGTCCATGCCGTACGCGTCACGCAGGTGCTCGACCAGCCGATCGCGGCTGCCCTCCGCCATCGCCTCGACGCAGATCTCGATCCGGCCGGAACCGCCGGCCGTGCGCTCCTGCACGCCCTTGGACCGGACCGTGAAGCAGCCGTCGTCCATGTACCACACCGCGAGGGCGAGCGGGGTCAGCGCCTTGAGGTAGTCCCAGCTCAGGTGCTTCTTGCCGTCACCCAGGTAGACGGCCTGCCGCAGCTCGTCCAGCTCCGGCAGGGGAGTGAAGTCGACGAAAGCCGCGCCTCGGGAGTCGGTGTGCCGGGAGTGCCCGATGTTGCCGAGCAGCGAGACCTTCCAGTCGAGGTAGTCGACCTGCTGCGCGCCGTGACCAAGGCGAAAACGGACACCGGAGCGGTCCCGGCGGTTCGGCGAGAGGGCACCGTCGCCCATCAGCGAACCGAGCACCACCTGCCACTGCTGCTCACTGAGGCGCCGCGCCTCGGCCAGCATCACCCGGTCACCGGCGATCACCTCGCCCGCCTCGCGCCAGCCACCGGGGGTGCGGATCAGGTGGTTGGCGGTGGCGGCGAACTGCGCCCGCCCGTTGCCGCCGGACTTGGCGACGGTGAACTGGAGGAACTGCTCGGCCGGACCGTTGTTGAACCAGTTGACGATCCGCTTCGGCTCGACCCGGTCGGTCTCGGGGTCGTAGGAGAGGACCTCGACGTCCATCCGCTGGTTGACGATCTTGCCGATCTTCTCCTGGGTGCCGTCGGCCAGGGTGACCCGGGTCGAGTACGACATGCACCCGAACATGACGCCGATCTTCTCGCGGAGCTGGTTGATGAAGATCGCGGTGGTGCCGGTGTTGTTGAGCACACCGGTGATCTTCCGCAGCGCCTGGCTCATCAGCCGGGCCTGCAGACCCACGTGGCTGTCGCCCATCTCGCCCTCGATCTCGGCGCGCGGCACCAGCGCGGCGACCGAGTCGATCACGATGATGTCGATGGCGCCGGAGCGGACCAGCATGTCCGCGATCTCCAGCGCCTGCTCGCCGGTATCCGGCTGGGAGACCAGCAGGGCGTCGGTGTCGACGCCGAGGGCCTTGGCGTACTCCGGGTCGAGCGCGTGCTCGGCGTCGATGAACGCGGCGATGCCGCCGGCCCGCTGGGCGTTGGCCACCGCGTGCAGGGCGACCGTGGTCTTTCCGCTGCTCTCCGGGCCGTAGATCTCGACGACCCGGCCCCGGGGCAGGCCGCCGACACCGAGCGCGACGTCGAGGGCGATGGAGCTGGTGGGGATCACCGCGGTCTGGATGACCGGCCGCTCCCCCAGCCGCATCACCGAGCCCTTGCCGAACTGTTTATCGATCTGAGCGAGAGCAAGGTCGAGTGCCTTCTCCCGGTCCGGCCCTGCCGCCATCGTTGCCACCCCTGCCTTCGCCGGCGTCTTTCCTGAGCTTCGCGTCACGCGGGACACGCTAGGCGCTGGGTCCGACAGAAAACCAGCCGACGGGCCGTGATCTGTGGACGAGCACCCCGCTGTGGACAATAGCCGAACAGGTGTACGAGTCGGCAAGGGACACGCGGAAGTAACGAATCGGCTGCTCAGCGTAGCCGGGCGGGCACCCGGTCGGGATAGGCGGCGACCACCGCACGCCACACCACGTGCGTCTGCGCCCCGGCCGCGAGCGCCTGCTCGATGGTCCGTCCATCGAGCTGCGCCAGCACCTGGTCGCGGGCGATGCTGGCCGCGTACCCGGGGCCGAACGCCTCCTCCAGCCGCGTCCAGAAGTCGGTCAGCCGCACGTCGATCAGTCCTCCTCGTCCGGTGCGCCCACCGGCACCGGACGCAACGCTAGCGCCAGCAAGGGGGCCACCGCGACCGCCGCCAGCAGGGTCAGCACGGGATATCCCGACACCTGCACGACAAACCCGCTGACCGCGCCGGCCAGCGCACCGGCCAACCCCATGAGCAGGTCGGACAGGCCCTGGGCGCTGGGGCGTACCGCGTCCGGCACGGACTCCGACAGCAGCGTGGAACCGGCCACCATGGTCGCCGACCAGCCGAGCCCGAGCAGCACCAGCCCGACGACCAGCCTGGGGGTGTCATGCCCGGCGGTGCCGGCGACCGCGCAGGCGGCCAGCAGCGTGCCGACCCCGCCGAGGATCACCACGCGGCGGCCGAGCCGGTCGGCGAGCCAGCCGACCACCGGCGCGAGCGCGTACATGCCGGCGATGTGCAGGCTCAGCACCAGCCCCACCACCGGCAGCACCTCGTCCACCGGGTGGAACTCGCGCAGGTGCACCGGGGTCATCGCCATCACGGCCACCATCACCAGGTGACCGACGGCCACGGCGGCCACGCCGAGTCGGGCGGCCGGGCGGGCGCGTACCACCGACCAGGCGGCGCGCATCCCCGCGCCGCGCCGGGCCGACGGCGCCGGCACGGGCACGGGCTCGGCCGCCACCGGGTCGCCGGGCGGCGGCGCGGGGGTGGACCGCGCACCGGCCGCCTCGGGACCGACCTCGCCGGGACCGTCGGGGACGGCCGCCGCGAGACGGCGCGCGGTCAGCAGCGGGTCGGGCCGCAACCGCACCAGGAGTACGCCGGCGGCGAGCACGAACGCGGCGGCGCTGAACGCGAACGGGCCGGACAGCGCCGGCAGCCCCCAGCCACCGGTGACGCGGTCGGCCAACGCGGCGAAGTTCGGGGCGGCCACCGCGCCGACGGTGGTGGCCCAGACGACCAGGGACAGGTGCCGGGCGCGGCGGGCCGGCGCGGCCAGGTCGACGGCGGCGTAACGGGCCTGGAGGTTGGCCGCGGACCCACCACCGAACAGCAACATGCCGAGGAAGAGCAGCGGGATCCACCGGGTCGCCGCGGCCACCACGATCAGCGTCCCGCCCAGCGCCCCGACGCCGTACGCGACGGCCAGGCCCGGCCGACGGCCGTGCCCGGTGATGATCCGGGTGATCGGTACGGCCAGCAGCGCACCGCCGACCACGGCGGCGCTCTGCGCCAGACCGGCCGCGGCGGTGCCGGCGATCTCGGCGACGAGCAGCGCCCCGACGGCGAAGCCGATGGTCACCCCGATCCCGCCGAGCACCTGGGTGCTGCAGAGCAGGCGCAGGGTGCGCCGCTGGAGCGACGCGACGTCGACGGGTGCCGTCGTCGGTGTGCTCAGGTCGGTGGCCAACGAACCGCTCCTCAGTGAGGGGTGCCGATCCTGACGCACCCTACGACGGCGATCGCCCGGGCGTCGTCACAGCCCCAGCTCACGCCCGATGATCTCCTTCATGATCTCGGTGGTGCCGCCGTAGATGGTCTGCACCCGGCTGTCCAACCAGGCCCGGGCCACCGGGTACTCCAGCATGAAGCCGTAGCCGCCGTGCAGTTGCACGCACCGGTCGGCGACCCTGTTCTGCAACTCGGTGGTCCACCACTTGGCCTTCGCCGCGTCGGCCACCGTCAGTCGGCCGGCACCGAACTCGGCGACGCAGTGGTTGACGAAGGTCCGCGCGATGGTGACCTCGGTGTCCAGCTCCGCCAGGACGAACCGGTTGTGCTGGAACCGCCCGATCGGCCGGCCGAACGCCTCCCGGGTGCGGGCGTGGTCGAGCGTGATCGCGAGCAGCCGCTCGGCGGCGGCGACCGCGGCGACCGCGATGCTCAGCCGCTCCCGGGGCAGGTTGGCCATCAGGTGGTAGAAGCCCTGGTTCTCGGTGCCGATCAGGTTCGCCACCGGCACCCGACAGGCGTCGAAAAACAGCTCGGCGGTGTCGTTGGCCTTGAGACCGACCTTGGCCAGCCGGCGGCCTCGGGAGAAGCCGGGGGTACCGGCCTCCACCGCGAGCAGGCTCAGCCCGTGCGCGCCCTCGTCGGCCGTCCGGGCCACCACGATCACCAGGTCGGCCAGTTCGCCGTTGGTGATGAACGTCTTCTGCCCGTCGAGTACGTACGAGTCGCCGTCGCGTACCGCGGTGGTGCGGACGCCGGCCAGGTCGGACCCGGCGCCCGGCTCGCTCATCGCGATGGCGGTGACCAGGTCGCCGGAGCAGAACCGGGGCAGCCAGCGCTGCCGCTGCTCGTCGCTGGTCAACTCGGTGAGGTACGGCGCCACCACGTCGTTGTGCAGGCCGAAGCCGAGCCCGGAACACCCGGCGGCGACGATCTCCTCGACCAGGACCGCGTTGAACCGGAAGTCGCGCTGACCGCCACCGCCGTACGCCTCGTCCACGTCGGTGCCCAGCAGCCCGGCCGCTCCGGCCTTGCGCCAGACCTCCCGGTCGACGATCCCGTCCGCCTCCCACCGGTCGTGGTGCGGCACCGCCTCCCGAGCCAGGAAGGCCCGGCACAGCTCACGGAACTCGTCGTGGTCGCGTTCGTAGAGATGCTGCCGCATGGCGGCAAGTGTGGCACCGCCGGACGGTCAACGGGTGAGCGCGCGAGCGGCCACCTTCAGGTCTGCGACGAGGCCGTCGTAGGCGACGTCCTGGTTGTCGGCGCGCAGCACCGCCGACGGGTGGATGGTGGCCAGCAGCCGGGCGGCGGGAGCGTCGGCGGTGTGCCCGACGCTGTCCACCGGGACCCGCTGGAAGTCCTCGGGGTGCTGGGCAGCGGCCGGCCAGGGCAGCAGTTCGCCACGCTGGCGAGTGACCCGGAACGTCGGGCCGAGCAGCGCCTTCGCGGCGGTCGCCCCGAGCACCACCACGATCTCCGGGTGCAGTCGGGCGAACTCGGCGACCAGCCAGGGCCGACAGGCGGTGATGTGCACCCGGTCCGGCGTCTGGTGGATGCGCCGCTTGCCGCGCAGCTCGAAGCGAAAATGCTTCACCGCGTTCGTGAGATAGATCTGTCGAGGGTCCAGACCCGCGTCGTCGACCGCCTTACGGAGCAGTCGGCCCGCCGGACCGACGAACGGCAGGCCCTTCTGATCCTCCAGGTCGCCGGGCTGCTCGCCGACGAAGACCACCCGGGCGTGGGCGTCGCCCCGACCGAATACGGTCTGCGAGGCGTCCCGGTACAGCTCGCAGCCCCGGCAGCCGGCCGCGGCGGCGCGCAGGTCGTCGAGCGTGTCGGCCTGCGGCGGGATGAACCGTTGAGCGCCGGGCGCGGTGTCGGTGTCGGACATGTCGACTGTTCTACCCGGTGTGGCACAGGCCACGCGAACGAGGCCGGCAGTTCGACCGTACGGGCAGGTCGCGGGCACATCGGTCAGGCGCTGAAACCGGCGGGTGCGGCGGGGCGGGCGGCGCGGGCCAGCGCGTCGGCCAGTGCCGGCAGGTCCTCCTCGTCCAGCGGGCTGACGGTGATCCGCAGCGCGGGCGGGCCGGCGATGCGGTAGAGCGCGCCCGGGGCGGCCAGCCAGCCGGCGTCGCGCAGCAGGGTCGCGGCGAGGGTCTCGTCGGCCACCGGCAGCCACACGTTGATGCCGCTACGTCCGTGCGCGGGCAGGCCACGGGCGGCGAGGGCGGCGATCAGCCCGTCGCGCCGCCGTTCGTAGCTGTCGGCGGCCCGCGCGACGGAGGCGGCCACCGCCGGGTCCTGCCAGAGCGAGAGCACCAGTCGTTGCAGCACGGTGGAGACCCAGCCGGCACCGACCCGGGCCCGCCCGGCCACCCGGGCCACCGTGGTCTCGTCCCCGGCCAACACGGCCAGCCGCAGGTCGGGGCCGAACGGTTTGCTCACCGAGCGGAGGAAGGCCCAGCTGCCGGTCGCGCCGGCCAGCGGGTGCAGCGGCACCCGGGCCAGTTCGGCGGCGTGGTCGTCCTCGATCAGCAGCAGGTCGGCGTACTCGGCGAGCAGGGCGCGCAGCGCGGCGGCCCGGTCGGCGGAGACGGCCGCGCCGGTGGGGTTCTGCGCCCGGCTGGTCACCACCAGCGCCCGCGCTCCGGCGGCGAGCGCGGCGGCCACCCCGGCGACCATCGGCCCGTCGTCGTCGACCGGTACGCCGATCGGCCGCATCCCGAGCGCGGCGATCAGGTCGAGCAGGCTGGCCCAGCCCGGGTCCTCCACGGCCACCGCGTCACCGGGGCGCAGGTGCGCGCCGAGCAGGCGTTCGATGCCGTCCAGCGCACCGCCGGTGAGGGTCACCTCGGCCGGGGGGACCCCGTCGGCGACCAGTCGCGCCCGGGCCGCCTCGGCGACCTCCGGCAGCACGCCGACGTCGGGGTAGCCGACCGGCGTACCGGCGGATTCGGCCAGCCGGGCCAGGTGCGGTCCGAGCGGGGGCAACAGCCGGGTGTCGGGCTGCCCGGCGGACAGGTCGCGCAGCCCGGGGGCGGGAGGTGGACGCAGCGCGGCGCGGCGGGCGGCCACCGGCGGGCGGGGGCGTACCCGGGTGCCGTGTCGGCCGGCGGTGGCGACCAGGCCGCGTCGGCGCAGTTCGGCGTAGGCGCGGGAGACGGTGGCCGGGCTGACCGCCAGGTCTGCGGCGAGCGTGCGGACCGGCGGCAGCGGGTCGCCGGGGACGAGGGCGGCATGGCGGATGCCCGATTCGATGCTGGCCGAGATCTCGGCGGCCGTCGCACCGGTCACCTGATAGCGTGCTGACACAAACAAGAGATTGTACTAGAACAAAGGTGGGAGCATGTACTCGCCGACCCCCCGCACCACCGCCAGTCGCTCCCGGGAGCGGATGAGCTACGACCGCGACGCCGCGCACGCGGTGCTCGACGAGGCGTACCACTGCGCGCTCGCCTTCACCGTGGACGGTGAGCCCCGCGTCCTGCCCACCCTGCACGTCCGCGTCGGCGACACCCTCTATCTGCACGGCTCCACCGGCAGCCGGCCGCTGCTCGCCGCCCGTGGCGACGGCCTGCCGGTGTGCGTGGCGGTCACCCTGCTGGACGGCCTGGTCTATGCCCGGTCGCAGTTCCACCACAGCGCCAACTACCGCTCCGTGATCGCGCACGGCACCGCCCACCTGGTCACCGACACCGACCGGCGGGCCGAGGTCTTCACCGCCCTGATGGAGAAGATCGGCACCGGCCGTGCGGCGGAGAGCCGCCCGCCGAGCCGACGGGAACTGGCCGAGACCGCCCTGCTGGCGCTGCCGCTGCGCGAGGTCTCCGTCCGCACGCGTACCGGCGGCGTCCGCGACGAACCCGCCGACCTGGCGCTGCCCCACTGGGCCGGGGTGGTGCCGCTGCGGCTGACCGCCGGGCCGCCGCAACCCGACGCCGGAGTCACCGCGCCGGTGCCGGCGTACCTGCGACCGGCCGACACGCCCTGGCACGAGCCGGCCGAACTGCGCGGCGCGCACGTCCGGCTGGAACCGCTGGACCTGTTGCACACCGACGAGCTGTACGCGGCCACCGTCGACCCGGAGGTCTGGCGGCACCTGGGCGTCCCGCAGCCGGCCGACCCGGAGGCGCTGCGCGACGAGATCGCGACGGCGCTGGCCGCCCAGCACCGTGGCGAGCGGGTCGCCTGGGCGCAACGGTGCGCGGTGACCGGGGCGGTCGTCGGCTCCACCTCGTACTACGAGATCGACGACGACCGGCGGTCGCTGGCCATCGGCTACACGTACCTCGGGCGGCCCTGGTGGCGTACCGGGATCAACACCGAGGCGAAGCTGCTGCTGCTCGGCCGCGCCTTCGACGACCTCGGCGCGATCCGGGTGGTCTGGCACACCGACATTCGCAACGAGCGCTCGCAGCGGGCCATCGAACGGCTCGGCGCCGCCCGGGAAGGCGTGCTGCGCAAGCACCGGCAGCGGCCGGACGGCTCGTGGCGGGACACCGTGCAGTACTCGATGACCGCCGACGAGTGGCCGAACGCACAGGTCAGGCTTCGGGAAAGGCTTCTCTCGGGGGCCGGCGCGGCCGGATGATGTCGAGCGTGCTGGGGATCACCGACATCTGGACGTACGTGCTGGGCACGGTCGCCATCATCCTGCTGCCCGGACCGAACTCGCTCTTCGTTCTTAGCACCGCCGCTCGGCGCGGGGTGGGCGTCGGGTACCGGGCCGCAGGCGGGGTGCTGGTCGGCGACGCCGTGCTCATGATCCTCTCCGCCGCCGGGGTGGCGTCGCTGCTCAAGGCGTACCCGCCGGTCTTCCTCGTGATCAAGTACGCGGGTGCCGCGTACCTGGTCTATGTCGGGGTGACCATGCTGCGTGGCGCCTGGCGGCGCTGGCGGGACCGCAACGACCCGGACACGCCGCGGCTGATCGACGCCGCGAAGCCGGCGGAGATGCGCAGCCCGTTCCGCAAGGCCATGATGATCAGCCTGCTCAACCCGAAGGCGATCCTGTTCTTCGTCTCGTTCTTCATCCAGTTCGTCGACCCCACGTATGCCTGGCCGGCGCTGTCCTTCCTGCTGCTCGGCCTGATCGCGCAGGTGACCAGCCTGCTGTACCTGACCGCGCTGATCTTCGCGGGCACGTTCCTGGCCGCCCAGTTCCGCAGGCGTCGTCGACTGTCGGCCGGCGCGACCACCGCCGTGGGCGCGCTGTTCCTCGGCTTCGGCTTCAAGCTCGCGCAGGGCTGAGGGCGGCTGCGGCTTGTGTGCTGTGCTGTTCTTGTGAAAGGAGGGGTCCCCTGCTAACGCCTGAGGTATAGCAGGGGACCCCTCCTAACACCGACGGGCGCGAGGTGCCGCGACGCGGGAACGTGCGTGGGATGACGCGACGGGCGTCAGGTGCCGTCGCCACCACCACCGCCACCGACACCCGCGCCGCCGGCCGTGCCGCCCAGGCCGAACCCGGGGGCGATCGGCCGATCGGGCGGGCGACTGACGTGGGCGGACTCGGTGATGGTGGCCGACCAGTCGGCCTGTGCGGCCGCTGCCGCGTGCCGGTTGATCGTCTGACGCAACCAACCGTCCACGACGGAGATCCAGTCGCGCTGATCGGCGTCGGCGTGCCAGATGCGGAACCGGCTGATGCTGGTGTGGGTGATCCCGGCCAGCGCCAGCCGACGGTCGCACCAGAGGATCACCTCGAGGCCGGCGGAGTTGGCCACGAAGATCACCTCCAACTCGGTGATCGGCCCGGCGTAGAGCGGCCCGACCCAGAAACCCCACCGCTGGTGCAACGGCAGGGTCTGCTCCACCCCGGGCAGCCGCCCGTCGACCAGCCCCGACTGGCGCACGCTGAACCCCAGCGTGTCCAGCGCGGCCAGGACGTGCTGCTGGGTGGGCAGCGGGTGGACGAAGACCGGCACCATCGCGCCCTGGTCCAGCGCCGGGTCGAGCGCCACCTCGGTACGCAGACCCATCCGCAGGCTGAGCAGCGGCACCCCGCCGTACGTGGTCACCGGTGTCTCCCACGGCAGCGGGAACTCGAACGGGATCGAGCGCGCCCGACCGGCCCGCAGCACCAGCGCGTCGGCCACCTGTGCCTGGTGGAACTGCACCAGCCGCCGGGGGGCCTCCGGGTCGTCCGGCTCGACCGAGCTGACCAGGCCGAGCCGGACGTGCAGGACCGGCACGTCGACCGCACCGGCGATCAGGTTCACCCGCCCCGGCAGACGTAGGCCGGGGCGGGTGCTCGGATTGGCCAGCGCGGTCTGCACCGTCAGGCCCGTACCGCCCGACTCCGGTGACACCCCCGTCAGCCGCATCCGTGTCTCTCCTACCTCAGGCGGCGTACCGCACGCGGGATCGGATCGGTCTCGTCGTCGAACTCCCCGATGACCTCCTCCAGCAGGTCCTCGAGGGCGACGAAGCCGACCGGTCGGGCCGGACCACCGCCGTTGCGCACCAGCGCGAGCTGCGAGCGGCGGGCCCGCATCACGGCCACCGCCTCGGTCACGCTGGCCGTGCCCGGCAGGGTGATCGCCTCGTTCATCAGGTCCACCGCCCGGGCGTCCGGCCGGACGGCGGTGGCCCGCACCGCCTCCCGTACGTGCACCAGGCCGCAGACGTCACCGGCGGCGTCCAGGACCGCCAGCCGGGACCGGCCGCTGTCCCGGCTGACCTGCTCGATCCGGTCCACCGGGTCCTCCCGACGGACCGTCACCATCCGGTCGAAGGGCTCCATCACCTGCGCCACGGTGGTCGCCTGCAACTGGAGCATGCTGGTCAGCAGCTCGTGCTGCGCGGCGCCGAGCAGACCGTGCTCGTGCGACTGCTCCAGCAGCATGCGCAGCTCGTCCGGGCCGTGCACCTGGGCCAACTGGTCCTGCGGGTTGACCTTGAACAGCCGCAGCATCGCGTTGGCCACCGCGTTGAGCACCGACAGCACCGGCCGGGCCACCCGGGCGAAGGCCCGGAACGGCAGGGCCAGCAGCAGCGCGGACCGCTCCGGGTGGGTGATCGCCCAGGACTTCGGCGCCATCTCGCCGACCACCAGGTGCAGGAAGGTGACCAGGCTGAGCGCGAAGATCAGCGCGATCACGTGGCTGGCGCCGGAGGGCAGGCCGACGGCGTGCAGCAGCGGCGCCAACAGCCGTTCGATCGCCGGCTCGGCCAGCGCACCGAGGCCCAGCGTGCACAGGGTGATGCCGAGTTGCGCGCCGGCCAGCATGAGCGACAGTTCGCGTACGCCGTCGAGGGCGGCCTTCGCCGCCCGGCCGCCGCCGGCCGCCGCCTGCTCCAGTCGGTACCGCTTGCTTGCGACCAGGGCGAACTCGGCGGCGACGAAGAACCCGTTGAGCGCCAGCAGGACCACCGAGGTGATCAGCGCGAATCCGGTGCTCACGCGCCCACCTCCTCAGGGCCGCCGGTGAGCTGGAGCCGGACCGAGTCGGCCACGTGCCGGTCCACCGCGAGCACCTCGACCAGGGCACGCGGCCCCGGCCCGTGCTCACCGTCGGCCGGCAGGCTGATCTCCAGCCGGTCACCGACCTCGGGTACCCGGCCCAGCTCCCGCATCACCAGCCCGGAGAGGGTGTCGTACTCGGGGCCCTCGGGCAGGGCGATGCCGGTGCTGTCGGCGACCTCGTCGATGCGCCAGCGTGCCGGCACCACCCACGAGCCGTCCTCCTGCCGCGCCGGGGCCCGCTCCGGCGGATCGTCCTCGTCGCGGATCGGGCCGACCAGTTCCTCGGCGATGTCCTCCAGCGTGATGACGCCCGCGAAGCCGCCGTACTCGTCGACCACGCAGGCGAGCTGCCGGTGCCCGGACCGGAGCCGGTCCAGCACGATGGGCAGCGGCAACGTCTCGGGTACGAGCAGCGGCGGACCGGCGACCGTACTGACCGGGGTGGTGGCGCGTTGCGCCGGCGGCACCCCGAGTACGTCGGCGATGCCGATCACGCCGACCAGGTCGTCGACGCCCTCGGTGCCGCGTACCGGGAAACGGGACCGGCCGGTGTCGAGCAGCTCGACCACCCGGCTGATCGGCTCGTGGGCCAGGACGGTGTGCACGTCGACCCGGGGCACCATGGCCTCACCAGCGGTCAGTTGCCGGAAGTCGAGCCCCCGGTCCAGCAGCTCGGACATCTCGGCGTCGAGGTGACCGCCCTGCCGGGACTCGGCGATGATCTGCTCCAGGTCCTCCGGCGTGGCGCCGCTGGGCAGCTCCTCGATCGGCTCGATGCCGACCCGGCGCAGCAGGCGTACCGCGGCCCGGTCGAACAGCTTGATGACCGGCCCGGCGACGGCCAGGTAGACCAGGGTGGAACGGGACAGCGCCCGGGCCACCGGCTCGGGCCGGGCGATGGCCAGGTTCTTGGGGGCCAACTCGCCGACCACCATCTGCACCACGGTCGCGATGACCAGGGCCAGCGCCACCGACAGTGGCAGGCTGACCGCGGTCGAGACGCCGGAGACGCCGAGCAGCTCGGCCAGGCCCGCGCCGAGGTACGGCTCGGCGAGGTAGCCGACCAGCAGGGTGGTGACGGTGATGCCGAGCTGCGCGCCGGAGAGCATGAACGACAGCCGTCCGGTGACCTCCAGAGCGCGGGCGGACGCCTGGTCGCCTTCGTCGGCGCTCTGCTTGAGCTTGCCCCGGTCGACCGCGACGTAGCCGAACTCCTGCGCGACGAAGTAGCCCGTCGCGATGGTCAGAACGATGATCAGTACGAGACCGACGGTGATCAACACGGGAGGCTCAGGGCTCCCGGGGTCGTCGGGTCGTGTGGATGCCGGGGCTTACCCGGCTGGCTACTGCTGCCCTCCTGGGCAGAAGAGTCGATCATCCCGTCATTCTACCGGCGGGGACGCCCCGCTCGCGGGCTGTGGAGGCACTGTCCCGGCCGCGTGGCACGCCGCCGTCGGGCCGCCCCGCCCGACGCAGCACGCGGAGCTCAGCGCCCGGTGCCCGGTGTGCGGTGCCCGGTGCCCGGTGCCCGGTGTGCGGTGCTCGGTGTGCGGTGCCCGGTGCCCGGTGTGCGGTGCCCGGTGTGCGTGGCAGTGCAGCTACTGTGCGCACGGCGTGTCGAACAGCTGCGCTGCCACGCTCTTTCCGATCGGTCAGGCGGCGATGGGCGCGGTGAGCCAGGGTGGCGATGTGGCCGGCCAGGGCGTCCGGGGCGTCAGCCGGATCGAGCTTCCGCTGTTCGGATGTTAGGAAGGGACCCCTGCTATACCGGAGGCGTTAACAGGGGGCCCTTCCTTACATCCGGGCGGTCAGCTCTGCACGATGCGGACGTCGTCGACGGCGGCCTCGACCAGACTGGCGGTGCTGGCGTCGGCGGCGTCGACCACGATCCGGACGGTCTGTCCGCGCAGGGCCGAGATGTCCGCGCTGCCGGTCTGCCAGGACGCCGCCCGGTTGGTGGCCGCGCCGGCCGCGCTGAGCGCGGTGACCGTGCTGGTGCCGACGACGCGTACCCGTAGGTAGTCGGCGCTGCTGGAGTTGTTCAGGTGGGCCAGGTACCAGGAGAACGACAGCGTCAGCGTGCCGGTGGACGGCAGGGTGATCGTCGGGGACTGGACGGTGCTGACGCCGCCGTCGAGGTCGTGGTCCCCGGCGCTGCTGCCCGCGAGCGGGCCGGTGACCAGGTCGAAGCTGCCGCTGACCGTGGTGCCGAGCTGGGTGGCGACACCGGAGCTACTGGTGGCGGCGGGGTCCGCGCGCTCCCACCGGCCGGCGGTGGCGGTGTCCGTACCGGCCGGGTTGACGGTCCAGCCGGTGGCGGTCTCGAAGGTGTCGCTGTAGACCGTGGTGCCGGGCGGTGGGGTCGCCACCTGGGCCAGCGTCCAGACGGTGTACGCGATGGCGTCGGCGTTGCGGTCCAGCGCGGTGTCGTTGATGTTGGTGAGCGTGTCGCAGGCCCGGTGGTAGCAGGGGTCGAAGGCCTGCCCGGCGGTGCCGCCCCAGAGTGACGCCTGGGCGCTGGACTTGGTGCCCTCGGCGCCGGTGAAGGTGCCGCCGGCCGGGATGCCCACGCTGATGAACGGGCCGTAGTCGCTGCGTCCGTCGAAGTCGGTGCCCCGGGTCGGTACGCCGATCGAGGTGAAGTAGGCCTGGATGGTCTGCTCGATCTGGGCCGAACCGGCCGGGCCGGGGCCGGAACCCACCCCGTCGGAGTTGTCCCCGTCGTAGACGAAGTAGCCGGCGTTGGGCGAGCCGACCATGTCGAAGTTCAGGTACTGCTTGATCCGGCTCCGCTCGGCGGTGGGCAGGTTGTTGACGTAGTACTGCGAGCCACGCAGCCCCAACTCCTCCGCGCCCCACCAGGCGAACCGCAGGTGCCGGTCGGGTGCGAACCCGGTCCGGGCGACGGCGAGCGCCACCTCCAGGATCGCGGCCGAGCCCGAGCCGTTGTCGTTGATGCCGGGCCCCGCCGTGGTGCTGTCCAGGTGCGCCCCGGTCATCACGACCGCGTTGGGGTCACCGCCGGGCCAGTCGGCGATCAGGTTGTAGCCGGTGGCGCCGTTGTAGGTGAACGACTGGACGGCGGTGGTGTAACCGACCGCGTCGAGCTGGGCCCGGACGTAGTTGACCGAGGCGAGGTAGCCGGGTCGGCCGTGTGCCCGGTTGCCGCCGTTGGCGGTCGCGATCGACTGGAACTGGTTGAGGTGTCCCTTGACGTTGGTCAGGGAGATGTCGGGCGCGGCGACGGCGGCGGTGATCGGCGCGGCGCCGGCCACGGGCGCGCCCGCGAGGGCCGACGCGGCGAGGGTCGCGGTGGCGACGACCGCGGCGAGCCCGGCGGTACGGAGGGTGCGGGGTCTCATGGGTCCTCCCGGTTCGGGGGCGAGCACCGGCCGACCGTGTGTGCACGGGTGGCCGGAGGACGGCCACTTGATCGATGCCCGTCATTGCGAGAGGTTGCTGGGCGCCGCCCCGGCGGGCAAGACGCAAGGTGCCGGATTGATCGCTCCGTCCGAAATCCGGCGTGTCACCGGTCGGCGAGATCGTCGGCCTCCAGCAGTTGCCGGTCCAGCCGCCCGCTGCGGTACGCCGCCCGGCCGATCATCTGCGCGGCGACCGGCGCGGTGGCCAACTGGAAGACCCCGACCAACGCGATCATCCCGAGGTCGGAGACGGTCCGTAGCCGCAGCCCGACCCCCAGCAGCAGGAGCAGGACGCCGAGCACCTGCGGTTTGGTGGCCGCGTGCATCCGGGTCGGCGCGTCCGGGAAGCGCACCACCCCGATCGCGGCGGCCAGGCTCAGCAGCGCACCGGCGATCAGGCTGGTCGCGCCCAGCCAGTCGGCGACGGCTCCCGGCGTCACCCCGTCCAGCCAGTCGGCGACGGCTCCCGGCGTCACCCCGTCCAGCCAGGTCGCCGCCGACACCCCGGCCGGCCAGGCGGCCGTCACGGCTTTTCCCGGACCGCGAAGCGGACCATCGACACCGAGCCGACGAAGCCGAGCAGGCCGAGCGCCACCAGCACCGGCAGCGTGGTGGCGTGCCGGTTGATCGCGGCCTCCGCGCCGACTGCACCGATCATGGTGGCCAGCAGCATGTCGGCGGCGATCACCCGGTCCAGCAGCGACGGTCCCCGATAGAGCCGGGCGAGGGCGAGCAGCGCGGTCACCGACAGCAGACCGGCGAGTACGACGATGAGGACGGTGTTCACGGGGACTCCTTGTCGGCCGGGTCGGCGCGCAGGCGGCGGACCTCTGCCGTCGACCCCACCGCCTCGATGATCCGCTGTTCCACGGCGCGTACCTGCTCGCGCGCGTCGGCGAGATCGCTGCGTCGGCGTACGTCCAGCACGTGCACGTAGAGCGTCGCGCTGGCCCGTTCCACGTCCACGATCAACGTGCCCGGCACCAGCGAGAGCGCCTCGGCGGTGAGGGCCAGGTTGAGGTCGGTGCGGACCCGCAGTCGTACCGCCACGATGGCCGAGCGGGGCACGTACCCGGGCTGCACCGCGATCCGGGCGACGTGCAGGCTGGCCCGGACCAGTTCGACGACGAAACGGCCCGCGAACACCAGCAGACCCCGGGGCCGGAGCCGGCCGGCGAAGGTCACCGGCGGGAGCGGGAAGAACACCAGCACCGCCACGCCGACCAGGATCCCGCCCAGCAGGTTGCCCCAGGTGAACTCGCCCCAGAGCAGGTTCCAGACCAGCACCAGCCAGCCGACCGCGATGGCCTGGTCCCGCCACCGGCCCGCCCGGCCGCGTACTTCCCGGCCCGGCCCGTCGGCCGGCCCGCCGTCGAGGTCGGTCCCGGTCACGGTGGGCCGTCCGGGAGTACGGCGTGGATGTACGGGGTCCGGTCGCGCAGGTCGACGGCCGCGCCGGTGGTCACGTCGAACAACGGTCCCGCCACCACGGTCAGCGACACCCCGAGGGCGACCAGGGCGATGGTGGCGCCGACCGTCAGCGCGGGCAGCGGGGCGGTCGACTCGACGGTCTGGCAGGGCGTACGCCAGAAGGCCAGGTTCCACACCCGACTGGCCACGTACAGGGTGAGCAGGCTGGTCAGCGTGCCCACCGCCACCAGCGTCCAGGGCAGGGCACCGCCGACGGCCACGCCGGCCTGGAGCAGCCCGAGCTTGCCGAGGAACCCGGAGAACGGCGGGATACCGGCGAGGTTCATCGCCGAGACGAAGAAGAGCACGGCGAGCAGGGGCGTCAGCCGGGCCAGCCCGCCGAGCCGACGCAGGTCGGTGCTGCCGGTGCGTTGTTCGATCAGGCCGGCGACCAGGAACAGCGTCGTCTGGATGGTGATGTGGTGGACCACGTAGAAGATGGCGCCGACCAGCCCGGCGACGGTGCTGAGCCCCACTCCGAAGATCATGTAACCGATGTGGCTGACCAGCGTGAACGAGAACAGCCGCTTCAGGTCCGACTGGGCCACCGCGCCGAGGATGCCGACCAGCATGGTCAGCCCGGCCACCACCATCAGCACCCGATCGGCCTGCTCGCCGGGGAAGAGCAGGGTCTGGGTCCGGATGATCGCGTACACGCCGACCTTGGTGAGCAGGCCCGCGAAGACGGCGGTGACCGGGGCCGGGGCGGTCGGGTAGCTGTCCGGCAGCCAGGCGGACAGCGGGAAGACCGCCGCCTTGATGCCGAAGGCCAGCAACAGCATCAGTTGCAGGCTGAGCCGCACCCCCTCGGGCAGCCCGTCGAAGCGGGCCGCCAGGTGGGCCAGGTTGAGCGTGCCGGTGGCCGCGTACACCAGGCCGACCGAGATCAGGAAGATCATCGAGGCCAGGACGTTGACCACCACGTACGTCGAGCCGGTGCGGATGCGCAGCCGGGTGCCGTTCAGCGTGATCAGGACGAAGCTGGCGGCGAGCAGCATCTCGAAGCCGACGAAGAGGTTGAACAGGTCCCCGGCGAGGAAGGCATTCGTCACGCCGGCGGTCAGCACCAGGTAGGTCGGGTGGAAGATGGCCAACGGCGCGGACTCGCCGGTCTCCGCCTGGCCCTGGCCGATCGAGTAGAGCAGCACGCACAGGGTCACCGCCGAGGAGACCACCAGCATCAGGGCGGCCAACTGGTCGGCGACCAGCACGATGCCCACCGGTGCCGGCCAGGCGCCGATCTGCACCACCAGCGGTCCGTGCCGGTAGGCGTGTAGCAGCAGCAGCACCGCCACCACCAGCGTGGCGGCCAGGCAGAACACGCTGACGATGCGCTGCGGCACCGGCCACTTCGCCAGCAGCAGGGTCAGTGCCGCGCCCAGCAACGGCAGCAGCACCGGCAACGGCACGAGGGCGGTCATCGGTGTCCCCGACGCGGGCGGGTCGACGCGTACCGGCTCATCCCGGTCCCCCCTCACCGCGGCGCTGCCACGGCGCGGGCGCGTCGACCTGCTCGGGGTCGGCCTCCGGCGGCTCCCCGCCGAGGTCTGCGGTGGAGACCTCCCGGCGCGCGGCCCGGCGCACGATCTGCTGGTCCTCCAGGTCGTCGGGCACCTCGTCGTCACCGGTCAGATACCAGCTCCGGTAGCTGATGGCGAGCAGGAAGGCGGTGAACCCGAAGGTGATGACGATGGCGGTGAGCACCATGGCCTGGGGCAGCGCGTCGCTCATCCGATCCGGCTCGGTGACTCCGGCGACCGGTGCCCGCCCGGACCGGCCACCGAAGATGATCAGCAGGTTGACGCCGTTGCCGATCAGGATGATGCCGAGCAGGATCCGGCTCAGGCTGCGTTCCAGCAGCAGGGTCACCCCGCAGCCGACCAGCACCCCGATCGCCACGAACGAGACCAGGTTCGCCCCGGCGCTCATCGGGTGCCGCCCCGACGCTCGACGGCGAGCCCGCCCTCGGGTCCACCGGCCGCCTCGATGTGCCGGTCCACCTCGGCACCGAGACTGCGCAGCACGTCCAGCGCCAACCCGATCACCACCAGATAGACGCCGACGTCGAAGAAGAGCGAGGTGATCAGGTAGAAGTCGCCGATCACCGGCAGCCAGAGGTCGATCCGCGCGCTCTGCAGCACGGCGCCGCCGGCCAGCAGGGAGGTCACCGCGCCGCCGACCGCCAGGCCCAGCCCGGCGCCGAGCACGGTGCCGGCGGAGACCGGCGCGGCCTCGGCCAACTCGTACCGGCCGCCCGCGAGGTAGCGCATGGTCAGCGCCAGGCTGGCCACCAGGCCACCGGCGAAGCCGCCGCCGGGGGCGTTGTGGCCGGAGAACAGCAGGTAGAAGGAGAAGAGTACGGCGGTGTGGAAGATCAGCCGGGTGACCACCTCCAGCACGATCGAGCGGTTGCGTTCGATCAGCGTGGCGCCGCCGCGCAGCCACACCGGCCGCCCGGCCAGGCTCTCCCCCCGGTCGGCGTCCAGGCGGCGGGGCCGGGGACCGGTGCGGGACTGCTGGAAGACCAGGCTGGCCACCCCGGTCGCCGCGGCCACCAGCACCGCCAGCTCGCCCAACGTGTCCCAGGCCCGGATGTCGACGAGCGTCACGTTGACCACGTTGCGGCCGTACCCCTGCTCGACGGCGAGCCGGGGGAAGTCCTCGGAGATGGTGCGGGTGTGCCGGGCCGCCGTGGCGGCCTGGGCGAGCCCGGCCACGGTGAGGCCGACCAGGGCGCCGATGGACCGGCGGATCCAGCGGCTGCGGCGCAGCGGGCGCACCGAGAACCGCTCCGGCAGGCGACGCAGCACCAGCACGAAGACCGCGATGGTCACGGTCTCCACCAGGAACTGGGTGAGCGCCAGGTCGGGCGCGCCGTGCAGCACGAAGAACATCGCGGTGCCGTAGCCGGTCACCCCGACCAGCAGCATCGCGGTGAGCCGACGGCGGGCACCGACGGCGAGCAGCGCCGCCATCGCGATCACCAGCAGCACCACCGGTTGCGCGGGTGAGCCCCACAGCTTCAGGGACTGTTCCCATGGCCGGATCACCAGCAGCACCCCGCCCGGCACGGCGGACAGCACGATCAGGATGAGACCGAGGTACTGCGGCAGCGAACCCCGCTGGGTGACGCTGGTGACGTCCACGGCGGTCCGGTCGAAGCGGTGGACGAGCCACTCGTAGCCCTGCTGGCCGGTGGCCGGGGACCGCAGCCGGGCCAGCACCGGGGCCAATGGACCGCGCAGCAGGAACAGCACCGCGCCCCCGGTGAGGGTCAGCGCGGAGAGGCCGAGCGCGAGGTTGACGCCGGGCCAGAGCGTCAGGTGCGCGTGGACCGGTCCGAGGAGGCGCGCGTACGGGCGGATCAGGTGGTCGAGCGCGCCGGCCGCCGGCCCGGCGACGAGCCCCGCCCCGGCGAGCACGGCCGGTGGCCACAGCATCGCCGCCGGGATCCGGTCCACCTCGGTCGGGGCCAGGCCCGGACGGGTGCCGAACGCGCCCCAGAGGAACCGGATGCTGTAGGCGACCGTGAGGACGGTGCCGACCACCAGTACGGCCAGCGCCACCGGCCGGTCGGTGAAGGAGGCGAAGATCGCCTCCTTGGCGACGAAACCGAACAGCGGCGGCACCCCGGCCATGGAGGCGGCGGCGAGTCCGGCCACCACCGCCAGGAACGGGGTACGCCGACCCAGGCCGGACAGCCTGCGCAGGTCGCGGGTGTGCGCGCCGTGGTCGATGATGCCGACGACGAGGAACAACGCCGCCTTGAACAGGGCGTGTGCCACCAGCATCGCCACGCCGGCCAACGCGGCGTCCGGGGTGCCCACCCCGACCGCCACCGCCACCAGGCCGAGTTGGCTGAGTGTGCCGTACGCCAGCAGCAGTTTCAGGTCGTTCTGCCGTAGCGCGGCCCAGCCGCCCAGCACCATCGTGGCCAGCCCGGCCGCCAGCACCATCGGACGCCACGGACCCACCTGCGCGAGCAGTGGGGCGAGCAGGCCGAGCAGGTAGACGCCGGCCTTCACCATCGCCGCCGCGTGCAGGTACGCGCTGACCGGCGTCGGCGCCGCCATCGCCACCGGCAGCCACGAGGTGAACGGCAGCAGGGCCGACTTGGACAGCGCCCCGAGCAGGATCAGCACCACCGCGACGACCAGGTACGCCCCGTGGGGCAGCGGGTGTTGCGACAGTTCCGACAGGCGGTAGGTGCCGGCGTGGTGGCCGAGCATGATGAACCCGACCAGCATGGCCAGGCCGCCGAAGGTGGTCACGGTCAACGCCTGGGCGGCGGCCCAGCGGGCGGAGCGCCGCTCGGCGCTGTGCCCGATCAGCAGGTACGAGAAGACCGTGGTGAGTTCCCAGCAGACGTAGAGCAGCAGCAGGTCGTCGGCGAAGACCAGGCCGAGCATGGCCCCGGCGAAGCCGACCATCACCCCGGCGAACTGGGCCGTACCGACGGCCGGCGGCGGGAAGTACCGCGCGCTGTAGACCAGCACCAACGCGCCGACGCCGCCGATCAGCAGCGTCATCACCCAGGACAGGGTGGTCGTGCGGAAGGCCAGGTCGAGACCGAGCTTCGGGATCCACGGGTACGTCTCGACCACCGCACCGCCGTCGAGCACGTCGGGGGTGCGGTACACCGCCCAGCCGAACGCGGCGGCCGGTGCCAGCGCCAGCGGATAGCAGGCGCGCGCACCCCACCGACGGACCAGCAGCGGTGCCGCCAGCGCCGCCACGAGGTGCAGGATCAGCAGTACGAGCACGCGCGCTCCCGGTCGAGGTGGCAGCGGCGCCCGTTCCGCGTGCACGGCGCCTACCTGCGATCAGACGACATCTCCGGGGCGCAATAGACGGTTTTGCCGAAAAAAGCCCATATTCGCCTTTGCCTGGAGCGAAGCGGCTCGACGGGCCCGGCGCCGGGCGTCCACCTCGCCCCGGCACCGGGAGACAATCGGCGACGCTCGGGCGAGAGCGATGCGGCACGAACCTCGGGCGCTCGGGCAAGGCGGGGCTGCGCCGGCACCGCAGGTGGGGCGGTCACCCGCCTTACCCCGCGCGGGTCTCGACCATCAGGTCCGGACGGCCGAGTTGTCGCGCCGCCTTGTTGACCAGTCGCTGCGCGGCGGCGAGGGAGCGCACGGAGAGTAGCCGGCCTCGACTCTCCCGGCGGAGCACGAAATAGTGCACGGCGACCCGCACCCGAGCCCGGTCGGCGGCGCTGGCCTGGGATGTCGAGGCGATCAGCTCTCGCAGGCAGCCGGCGAGACGCTCGGCAAGCTCCAGATCGGGGCCGTGCAGGCCGGTGCGGAGAGTGGCGACATGACTGTCGACCTTGCGAATCAGGACGTCGGTGCCGGACGCTGGACTCCGCTCGTCGACGTCCATCCGACCTCCTCACCGCGCGCGCTACACCGCGAGTGAAGTTACTTTATGTTGCAGGACGCAAGCAAGCAGTTAAGTAAGACTTAACGGATTCTACGGGCAAGACGACTGCAACGCCTTAAACAGACATACTCTCCGCCGGCGTACCCCGAGTATGTCGGTCCCCGGGGGCAGGATGGGGTCGTGGCGGATTCCAGCGGCAGGTCGACCGGGGTGCTCTCCCGCTTCGGTCCGGCGACCCGGGAGTGGTTCGGGGCGGCCTTCGCCGCACCCACGGCGGCGCAGTCCGGTGCCTGGACGGCGGTCGCGGCCGGGCGGCACGCCCTGGTGGTGGCACCGACCGGGTCCGGCAAGACCCTCGCCGCCTTCCTCTGGTCGCTCGACCGGCTGGCCCGCGAGCCGGCCCCGGACGACCCCCGACACCGGTGCCGGGTGCTCTACGTCAGCCCGCTCAAGGCGCTCGCGGTCGACGTCGAACGGAACCTGCGCGCCCCCCTGGCCGGCATCCGGCAGGCCGCCACCCGGCTCGCGCTCCCCCCGCCGGAGATCACCGTCGGCATGCGGACCGGCGACACCCCGGCCGACGAGCGGCGGGCCTTCGCCCGGACTCCCCCGGACATCCTGATCACCACCCCGGAGTCGCTGTTCCTGCTGCTCACCTCCGCCGCGCGGGACGCACTCCGGGGCGTCGAGACGGTGATCGTCGACGAGGTGCACGCGGTCGCCGGCACCAAACGCGGCGCCCACCTCGCGCTCTCCCTGGAGCGTCTCGACGAGTTGCTGCCCGCCCCGGCGCAGCGGATCGGGCTCTCCGCCACGGTCCGACCGGTCGACGAGTGCGCCCGCTTCCTCGGCGGTGCCCGCCCGGTCGACGTGGTGGCCCCGGCCAGCGCCAAGACGATCGAGGTCAGCGTCCAGGTCCCGGTGGAGGACATGACCCGCCTCGACGAGCAGGAGCAGCCGGAAGACGACCTCGGCCGCCCCCGGTCGGCGTCGATCTGGCCCGCCGTCGAGGAACGCGTCTACTCGCTGATCCGGGCCCACCGCTCGACCATCGTCTTCACCAACTCCCGGCGCAGCGCCGAGCGGCTCTGCGCCCGCCTCAACGAGCTCGCCGTGGAGGAGAGCACGGAGGAGACCACCGACGGGGCGACCCCGCCGGCCGGGCGTCCGGTGCGGACACCGGCGGAGATGATGGCCCAGGCCGGGGCGGTGGCCGGTGTCCCACCGGTGATCGCCCGCGCGCACCACGGCAGCGTCTCCCGCGAGGAGCGACGGCACATCGAGGAGTCGCTCAAGGCCGGTCAGCTCCCGGCCGTGGTCGCCACCTCCAGCCTCGAACTCGGCATCGACATGGGCGCGGTCGACCTGGTGGTGCAGATCGAGGCGCCGCCCAGCGTGGCTGCCGGCCTGCAACGTGTCGGCCGGGCCGGGCACCAGGTCGGCGCGGTGTCCCGTGGCGTGGTGCTGCCCAAGCACCGGGGCGACCTGCTCTCCTGTGCCGTGGTCGCCGAGCGGATGGGCGACGCCGCGATCGAGGAGCTGCACCATCCGCGCAACCCGCTCGACGTGCTCGCCCAGCAGATCGTGGCGATGGTCGCGCTGGACGAGTGGCCGGTGGCCGACCTGGCGACGGTGGTCCGCCGGGCGGCGCCCTTCGCCGAGCTGCCCGACTCCGCGCTGCACGCCGTGCTCGACATGCTCTCCGGCCGGTACCCGTCGACCGCCTTCGCCGAGCTGCGTCCCCGCCTGGTCTGGGACCGCGCCACCGACCTGCTGACCGGCCGGCCGGGCGCCCAACGGCTCGCGGTGACCAGCGGCGGCACCATCCCCGACCGGGGCCTGTTCGGCGTCTTCCTGGCCGGCGCCGAACGTGCCGCCCGGGTCGGCGAGCTGGACGAGGAGATGGTCTACGAGTCCCGGGTGGGCGACGTCTTCCTGCTGGGTTCGTCGTCCTGGCGGATCGAGGAGATCACGCCGGACCGGGTGCTGGTCTCCCCCGCACCCGGTCAGGCGGCGAAGATGCCGTTCTGGAAGGGCGACCAACCGGGCCGTCCGGTCGAGCTGGGTCGGGCGATCGGCGCCCGGGTACGCGGCCTGCTGCGCCAGGGCGACGAGGAGGCGACCGCCGCGCTGCGCACCACCGGCCTGGACGACTGGGCCGCCGGCAACCTGATGGCGTACCTGCGCGAGCAGCAGGCCGCCACCCGGGCCCTGCCCGACGACCGGACGGTGGTGGTCGAACGGTTCCGCGACGAGTTGGGCGACTGGCGACTGGCGGTGCACAGCGTGCTCGGCGCGCGGGTCAACGCGCCGTGGGCACTGGCCGTCGGGCGACGGCTGTCCGAGCGGTACGGCGTGGACGCCCAGGTGCTGCCCGCCGACGACGGCATCGTAGTCCGCCTGCCGGACACCGCCGACACGCCGCCCGGCGCCGACGTGGTGGCCTTCGACCCCGAGGAGATCGTCCAGCTCGTGGAGGAGTCGGTCGGCACCTCGGCGCTGTTCGCGGCCCGGTTCCGGGAGTGCGCCGCGCGGTCGCTGCTGCTGCCCCGCCGCGACCCGCGCCGCCGCCAGCCGCTCTGGCAGCAGCGGCAACGCGCCGCCCAACTGCTCGACGTCGCCCGCGAGTACGCCGACTTCCCGGTCACCCTGGAGGCCGCCCGGGAATGCCTCCAGGACGTTTTCGACCTGCCCGCGCTGACCCAGGTGATGCGGGACCTGGCCGGTCGCCGGGTCCGGCTGGTCGAGGTGGAGACCCCGCGCCCGTCGCCGTTCGCCCGTTCGCTGCTCTTCGGGTACGTGGGCGCCTTCCTCTACGAGGGCGACTCGCCGCTGGCGGAGCGCCGGGCAGCGGCGCTGGCGCTGGACTCGGCCCTGCTCGGCGAGCTGCTCGGTCGGGTCGACCTGCGCGAGCTGCTCGACGCCGAGGTGCTCGCCGAGACCGAACGGCAGTTGCGCTGGCTCACCCCGCAGCGCCGCCCCCGCGACCCCGAGGACGTGGTCGAGCTGCTGCGCCAGGTCGGCGACCTGAGCGACGACGAGCTGGCCGAACGCGGAGTGCCGGTGGACTGGCTGACCGAGCTGGCCGCCGCCCGGCGGGTGCTGCGGGTCCGGATCGCCGGGCAGGACCGCTGGGTCGGGGTGGAGGACGCCGGCCGACTCCGGGACGCGTTGGGCGTGGCCCTGCCGGTGGGCGTCGCCGAGGCGTACCTGGAACCGGTCGCCGATCCGCTCGGTGACCTGGTCGCCCGCTACGCCCGTACGCACGCGCCGTTCGCGGCGAGCACCTGCGCGGCCCGGTTCGGGCTGGGCGTCTTCGTGGTGGAGCAGGCGTTGCGTCGGCTGGGGGCCACCGGCCGGGTGGTCTCCGGCGAGTTCACCCCGGAGTCGGTCGGCACCCAGTGGTGCGACGCCGAGGTGCTGCGCATGTTGCGCCGCCGTTCCCTCGCCGCGCTGCGCCGCGAGATCGAGCCGGTGCCGCCCCGGGCGCTGGCCACCTTCCTGCCCCGCTGGCAGCAGGTCGGCTCGTCGGCGCGGGGAGTCGAGGCCGTGGCCGCCGCCGTGGAGCAGTTGCAGGGCGTCTCGGTGCCCGCCTCGGCCCTGGAACGGCTGGTGCTGCCGGCCCGGGTGGCCGACTACTCCCCCGCCCAACTCGACGAGCTGTGCGCCAGTGGCGAGGTGCTGTGGGCCGGCGCGGGTGCGATCTCCGGCGGCGACGGCTGGGTCGGCCTGGCGTACGCGGACGCCGCCGCGCTGCTGCTGCCGCCGACGGACGACACGCTGGCGCGTACGCCCCTGCACGACGCGGTGTTGGACGCGCTCGGTGACGGACAGGCGATGTTCTTCCGTCCGCTGGCCGACCGGGTCGGGTCCACCGACGACGCCGCGCTGACAGCGGTGATCTGGGAACTGGTCTGGTCCGGTCATCTCACCAACGACACGCTGGCACCGCTGCGGGCGCTGCTCGGCGGCGGTGGCGCGCACCGGTCCCGACCGAGCGCCGCGCGGGGCCGCTACCGGCGGCCGGGGCGGGTGGCCCTGCCGGCCCGGGGTGGCCCGCCGACGGTGGCGGGGCGCTGGTCCCGGCTGCCGGAGCGGGACACCGACCCGACCCGTCGGGCCGCCGCCCTGGCCGACGTGCTGCTGGAGCGGCACGGTGTGGTGACCCGGGGCGCGGTCGTCGCCGAGCAGGTGCCGGGCGGGTTCGCGGCGGTGTATCCGGTGCTGGCGGCGATGGAGGAACGCGGCGCGGCCCGACGGGGGTACTTCGTCGACGGGCTGGGTGCCGCGCAGTTCGCGGTGCCCGGCGCGGTGGACCGGATCCGGGCCCTGGCGGAGCCGCTCGACAGCGGGCGGGCGGGCCGGGGTGCCCCGGCGGTGGTGCTGGCCGCGACCGACCCGGCCAACCCGTACGGCGCGGCGCTGCCCTGGCCGGAGCGGGTGGTCGACTCCGGTGACGCGTCGACACCGGCGCCCACCGGGCACCGCGCCGGGCGCAAGGCCGGTGCCCTGGTCGTGGTGGTCGCCGGTGACCTGGTGCTCTATGTCGAGCGTGGCGGCCGGACGATCCTCAGCTTCACCGACGACGCCGACGCGTTGGCCGCCGCCGGCAAGGCGCTGGCCGACGCGGTCCACTCCGGTGCGCTCGGCCCGATGTCGGTGGAACGCGCCGACGGTGAGGCCGTCCGCTCGTCGCCGCTGCGGGACGCCCTCACCGCCGCCGGATTCCGCACCACCCCGCGCGGCCTGCGGCTACGCGCCTGACTCAGTCGAGCGCGGTCAGCGCCTTCTCGTAGGCGGGGCGGTCGGCGCGGGGCGTCTTGGCCTCCAGGTAGTTGAGCACGACGGTGCCGGAGCGGAACGAGGCACCGGCCCACACCTCGGCCATGTCGGTGGCGCTGACCTCGTCGGGGAAGACGTAGACGGCCACCCCGTCGGTGACCACGATCTCCGAGCAGCCCAGGCCGAGCCCGTCCGGTCCACAATCGACGGAGCGGTCCTTGGACTTGCCCGCCTTGAGCCCGGCGCTCCGGAACGCGGCGACGACCTCCCGCGCGCTGGGCTCGCCGGCCTTGCGGGGCGGCAGTTCCACCGGGGGCGGGCTGGGCGGACGGCGTTCGGTGCTGCCGGTGACGGTCGGCTCGGCGGTGGACGGCGCGCTCGACGGGGCGTCCGACGGGGCCGGCGCGGTGGCCGGCGCGCCGGCCGTGGGCGGCGCGCTCGTCGGGTCGGCGGCGGACGGCTGTTCCTTCTCCCCACCACCGCAGGCGGCGAGGGCGGCGGTGACCGCGACGAGGACGAGGGCTGGCAAGATCCGGTGGCTCACTCCGAGCAGTCTGCCGGGCGGGCGGCGCGCTGTGCAGTGGCCGGTCGGTCAGGCGGCCTGTCACCTATCCGGCACCCGCACCGGACCGTACGATGCGGTGCCGTGACCAGCAGCGTGGACCGCGTCGTCTCGTTCACCACCGACTACGGCCTGACCGACGGATTCGTGGCGGCCTGCCACGGGGTGATCGCACGGCTCGCCCCGACGGTGCGGGTGATCGACGTGACGCATCTGGTGCCGCCGGGCGATGTCCGGCGGGGCGCGACGGTGCTCGCCCAGACGGTGCCGTACCTGCCTGGCGGCGGGGTTCACCTGGCGGTGGTCGACCCCGGGGTGGGGACGGCCCGGCGGGGCGTCGCGCTGGCCACGCCCGGGGGCCTGCTGGTGGGGCCGGACAACGGCCTGTTGTGCGACGCGGCCGACGCGCTGGGCGGGGTGCGTGCCGCCGTGGAGCTGACCGATCAGGCGTGGCTGGCCGCGCGGGTCTCCGCCACGTTCCACGGCCGGGACGTGTTCGCGCCGGTGGCGGCCCGGCTGGCCACGGGAGCGCCGATGGCGCAGGCCGGTCCGGCGGTCGATCCGGGAACGCTGGTACGCCTGCCGGAACCGGTGGTCGAGTCGACGTCGGACGGTTTCGTCGCCGAGGTGCTGAGCGTGGACCATTTCGGCAACGTGCAGGTGGCCGCGTCGGCCGACCTGCTCGCCCCGCTGCCGGGCCGGTTGCACGTACGCCCGCAGGACACCGAGTCGGCGCGGGTGGCGGTGCACGGGCGGACGTTCGGTGACGCGCCCGTCGGTGGGCTGGTGGCGCACGCCGACTCGGCCGGCCTGGTGGCGCTGTCGGTCAACGGTGGACGCGCGGTGGACCTGCTCGGGGTGGTACCGGGTACGCTGCTGCGGGTGTGGGCGGCCCCCGCCGACGAGGTGCCCCGCGCCACACGCCCGTAACGTCTACTGTGGAAAGCTGTTCCGGTGAACGATCGCTGGGTTCCCGCCGCCTGCCCCTGCTGCGCGTACCGGACCGGCGGCGGCACCTGTCCGGTCTGCTTCTGGACCGACGACGGTCAGGCCGACGCCGACGCGGACGTGGTCCGTGGCGGCCCGAACGGGGACCTGAGCCTGTCGCACGCCCGGCTGAACTTCGCCGTCTACGGCGCCTGCCACCCTCGCTACCAGGACGCGGTCCGGGCTCCTCGACCGGACGAGCTGCCCTGAGCCCAGGCCGGGCCGGCGTGGGAGGACACCGGCCCGGCTCCGCGCGCGGAGTTCAGCAGCGCGGCACCGTGGGGCCCCAGACCGCCGAGACGTACGCGTGGCTGACGAACTGCCCGCTGGCGAGACGGTTCCATCGGTTGGTGGTGCGGTACGGCCCGGTCACGGTCTGCCCGGTCACGTAGCACTCGACCGGTACGTGGGCGTAGCGGGCGGCCAGCCCCCGGCTGGCGTAGTTGGTGCCGGCTCCGGCGCGCACGTTCAGCGGCCCGTCGCCGATCACGGCGCGGCTGCCGGTGCCGGTCCACAGGTAGGCCACGTCGACCCAGGCGTTGGTGGTCAGTTGCAGCCCGTCCCAGAAGGTGCCGTCGGCGAGGTCGATCCCGGCGGGGTTCAGCACCGTACGGCCGAACTGGTCCCGCCCGCCGTGGTAGCCGTTCTGGTAGGCGGCCTGTGCCTGCGGACGACCCTGCGGCAGGTCCTTCCAGTTCTCCCGGACGGCACTGGGGTTCCAGTAGTCGTCCCGGGTGTTCCACGGTCCGACGTCCCAGACCGGCGCGTACGTGCACCGACTGCCGCTGGTGGTGCAGACCCGGACGGTGTAGTCGCCGCTGTTGCGCGGCGAGAGACTCCGCCGCGACGGCAGCGCCACGAAGTGGTCGCGGGGCGCGACCGTGTGCCCGTTGGCGGTCACCTCGCCGACCAGCCCGATCCGGGTGGTGAAGACGCGGTAGATCCGGCCGGGCGTGGCGGCGGCGACGGCCACCCCGCCGGTGTCGGCGGTGAACCGGACGGCGCGGACCTCGGCGGTGGCGCCCGCCGGACCGCCGGTGAGCACCACCCGGGTCTGCACCCGGGCGACGGGACGGTCGAAGACCGCCGCCGGGACGGCGTCGCGCCATTCCGTCCAGCCGCTGTCGTGCCAGCCGCGCACCTGGGCGCTCACGGTGGCACCGGACCGGGCGGTGGCGGTGACCTCGGCCCGGAACCGGGTGGCCGGGCGGGTCAGGGGATACGGCGCGGTCACCAGCATCCCCTCGGCGACAGCGCTGCGGCGGGCCGGTACGCCGGGTGGCCGGGCGTCGGTCAGCCGCAGCCCGGACCGGGTGTGCCGGACGTTGACGTCGTCGGCGTCGACGGTGGACAGGTTGGCGTTCCAGGTGTCGGCGCGGGCGGCCGAGGCGGGCGTGGGCGGTGCCAGGGTGACGGCCAGGACAGCGGCCAGGACGGCGGCCGGCGCGGTCGCCAGCCCTGATAGACGAATGCCATTCATTCGTTTTCCTCCTCAGATCTCCCCGATAATGCCTATATAGGGAGATCGAACCGAAGTGCCATACAAATAGCGATACATGCGAATTCGGTTCGACTGAGGGAGGATGGTGGCGTGCCCGAAGGTGACACCGTCTGGAACACCGCCCGCGTCCTGGACCGCGCCCTGGCCGGCGCCCGGCTGACCGGCAGCGACTTCCGGGTGCCCCGGCTGGCCACCACCGACCTGACCGACTGGGCCGTACGTGGGTGCGCCAGCCGGGGCAAGCACCTGCTGCTCCGCCTGACCGCCCCGGCTGGCACCGGCACTCCCACCGCCACCGGCCCGGTGCACTGGACGCTGCACTCGCACCTGCGGATGGACGGCACCTGGCGGACGTACGCCCCCGGGGAACGCTGGACGGCCCGGCCGGCGCACCTGATCCGGGTGGTGCTGCGGGCCGCCGCCGCGACCGCCGTCGGCTACCACCTGCACGACGTGACACTGGTGCCCACCGCCGACGAGGACCGACTTGTCGGGCACCTCGGCCCCGACCTGCTCGGCACCGACTGGGATCCGGCCGAGGCGGTACGCCGACTCGGCGCGCATCCGGACACCGCGATCGGTGTCGCGCTGCTCGACCAGCGCAACCTGGCCGGGGTCGGCAACCTCTACAAGTGCGAGGTGTTGTTCCTGCGCGGCGTGCATCCGCGTACCCCGGTCCGCGAGGTGCCCGACCTCGACGGCCTGGTCCGGCTGGCGCAGGAGCTGCTGGCCGCGAACCGGGGGCGGTGGACGCAGAGCAGCACCGGCTCGTTACGGCGAGGCCAGACCAGTTACGTGTACGGCCGCCGGGCGCAGCCGTGCCGCCGCTGCGGTACGGCGATCCGCAAGGAGGAGTTGGGCGAACGGGTCACCTACTGGTGCCCGGTCTGCCAGCCCGCCGCCTGACTTCCGACGGCGTGGAAGTTCCGCCGCTCCGGACGCAAGTTCCACCAGTGTCTGCGCAGGTGGCGGGCCGGGTCGGAGTGGCGCAGCCGACACGCCGGGTGGTCGGCAGATAGGGACGATTGGGTACTTCCTAACCGCCCCCCGGTCGTCGCATGCTGCGGTTGAGCGCTCACGGAAAGTCAAAGTCGCGCGCCGAGCCTGCCACGTCGCGGTGGTGGCCGCCGCGCCCCGACCCCGGGGAGAGCCAATGGCCGTGTTCCGCAGATTCCGGTCGACCTGGCGGGATCGCGCCACCCGCAACGGCGAGTCGAGCCCGGGGGCCGTCCCCGAAGCCCGCACCGACCCGGACCACGCGGACCCCGGCTCCGTCCCGGCACCACAGGGCGCATCGTCTTCCCCGGCACCGCCCGCCCCGCCGCGGAGTGCGCGACCCGCCACGGCCCGAAGCGCATCCCCGGCGGAGGCGTCACCGCACGCGCCCGGCCGGACGGCACCGCACGCGCCGGCCCGGAGCGCGCCGGGCGAGCGACCGTCGGCTCCGGCCAGTCTGGACCCGGCGGCGGCGCCCCGGCTGTTCGGCGCGGTGCCGAACCACGCGTACAGTCCGCTGCCGGTGGTCGACTCCGACGGCGCGGTGGTGGGCGGCACCGGCATCCGCAAGTTCGTCGACCCGCTGCCCGGTCTCGGCCCGTTGGGGCGTACGCCGCTCGGCGCGCACCTGCCGGTCGCGGTGCCGGACACCATCAGCTACCCCGGCTGCGACTACTACGAGATCGGCCTCGCCGAGTACACCCAACGCCTGCACACCGACCTGCCGGCGACCCGGATGCGCGGCTACCGGCAACTGAACCTCGGCACCGACGTCGACGGGCACAACACGGTGGTCCCGCCCCGCCAGCCGTGGCACCTCGGGCCGGTGGTGCTGGCCCGACGCGGCCGACCCGTACGGATCAAGTTCATCAACCAGCTTCCCGCCGGGCCGGCCGGCGACCTCTTCCTGCCGGTCGACCCGACCGTGCCGGGGGCCGGGACCGGGCCGCTCGGCGGACCGGCACCGTACCCGCAGAACCGGGCGGTGCTGCACCTCAGCGGCGCGTCGACCGGTTGGGCCAGCGCCGGCAACCCGTGGCAGTGGATCACTCCGGCCGGGGAGATCACCCCGTACCCGACCGGGATCGGGCTGACGCACGTCCCCGACATGCCGCCCCCGGGGCAGGGCGCCACCACGCTCTACATCCCGAACGAGCAGAGCGGGCGGCTGCTCTGGTTCCACGACAACACCGCCGGGTTGTCCCGGCTGACCGTCTACTCCGGACAGGTGGCGCTCTATCTGCTCACCGACGAGGCGCAGGAGCGGCTCGTCGACGACGGGGTGCTGCCGAGCGAACAGTTCCCGCTGGTCTTCGAGGACAAGACCTTCGTGCCCGACGACGCGCAGCTCGCCACCCAGGACCCTACCTGGGACCGCAGCCGCTGGGGGACACGCGGCAGCCTCTGGCACCCGCACGTCTACCAGCCCCGGCAGGACCCGCACCGCCCCGAGGGCGTCAACCCGACCGGCCGCTGGGACTACGGCCCGTGGTCGCGTACCGCCGTGTCGGCCGGGCCGGAGGTCACCGCCGCCACCGTGGCCAACCCGCACCACGACCCGGTCACCGACCCGGACGAGCCACCGGAGGCGCCGGGCGTGCCGCACCCGAGCGCGGTGCCCGCCGCGTACGGGGACACGGTGCTGGTCAACGGCGCCGCGTACCCGTACCTGGAGGTGGAGCCGAAGGTCCATCGGTGGCGGATCCTGAACGCCTGCACCGACCGGTGGCTGAACCTCCAGCTCTACCGAGCCGCCTCGGACGCGCCGATGTGGACACCGGAGGGCAGGCTGGCCGACGCCGACGCGGGCGAGGTGCCGATGGTCGACGCGGTCCGGGCACCCGGCCGGCCGACGGGCTGGCCGACGGACGGCCGCCCCGGTGGCGTACCGGACCCGTCCGCCGCCGGACCGGAACTGATCCGGATCGGCAACGAGTGCGGCCTGCTGCCCGAGCCGGTGGTGATCCCGAACCGCCCGATCGGATTCCGATACGACCGGCGCGAGGCGACCGTGCTCAACGTCGACGGCCACGCCCTGCTGTTGGCTCCCGGCGAACGCGCCGACGTGCTGGTGGACTTCGCCGCCGTCGCGCCGGGCAGCACGTTGATCCTCTACAACGACGCCCCGGCACCGCTGCCCGCGTTCGACCTCCGACACGACCACCACACCGACGGCCCCGACCGCACCGCCGAGGGCGGCGCGCCACCGACCCGTCCCGGGTACGGCCCGAACACCCGCACCCTGGTGCAGTTCCGGGTGACCGGCTCCCCCGCGTCCCCGTACGACCTGGACCGGCTGCGCGAGCGGCTGCCCGGCGCGTACGCGGCCAGCCAACGTCCCCCGGTCGTGCCGCAACCCGCCTACGACGCCGGCTTCGGCACGGTCTCCGCGCCGACCCGGATCCCGGTGCACGCCGCCGCCGTCACGTTCACCCCGACCGGCGGCACCACACCGGTGACGCTGCCGCTGGCGGTCAAGGCCGTCCGGCAGGTCTTCGAACCCGGGCACGGGCGCGCCACCGGCCGCCTCGGCGTAGGCCACCCGCACGCCGGTCCGCTCGACGAGCCCACCCTGCCGCTCGGCCCCGCCGACCCGGCCACCGAGACCCTGCACGTCAGCGACCCGGCCGTCCCGATCGGCGCACCCGGTGACGGTACGCAGCTCTGGCGGGTACGCGGCACCGGCCGACACACCCACCCGGTCCGCTTCGACGGCCTCGACGTGCAGGTGGTCAGCCGGGTCGGCCGCGACGGTCGAATCCGGCCACCGCACCCCGGCGAACTCGGCTGGAAGCAGGTCGTCCGGGTCGACCCGGGCGAGGACGTGCTGGTCGCGCTCCGCCCCGAGGCCCCGCCGCTGCCGTTCAAGCTCGGCGACAGCATCCGGCTGCTCGACCCGACCCGACCGGCCGGCGTACCCACCGGCTCCACCGAGATCAGCCCGCTCGACGGGCGTCCCGCCTCGGTGGTCAACCGCCTGGTCAACCTGGGTTGGGAGTACCGCTGGGGCAGTGCCGCGGCGGGCCTTCGCGACCAGGGCATGAGCCGCCCGCTGGTGGTCCGCGTCGCGCCCCGCTCTCCCACCGGCCTGAACGCCACCCCGGCCCCCGGCTCGGCCACCGCCCTGCCGGCGATCAACCTGACCTGGACCGGCAACGGCAGCCTGCCCGCCGCCACCAGCCACCTGCTGCACCGGGCCACCGACTCCACCTTCGCCGGCGGCCTCACCGAGATCACCGTGGCCGGCACCGCCACCCGCTACACCGACGCCACCATCACGCCCGGCGTCACCTACCACTACCGCCTGCGCGCGGAGAACACCGTGAGCTGCTCCGCCTGGTCGAACAGCGTCCCGGCCGCGGTGCAGCTCACCGCCCCCACCGGCCTGACCGCCACCATCCCACCGGCCGCCCCGCTCCGGGCCGCGCTGCGGTGGGCCAACCGCTCCTTCGCCACCGGCATCGACGTGCAGCGGGCCACCAACCCCACCTTCACCAGCGGCCCCGGCACCACCGCCATCGGCGTCGGCGACCACCACCTGGACACCGCGCTCGCCCCCGACACCACCTACTACTACCGGGTACGCACCACCTACCTGGGCGTCGCCTCGCCTTGGTCCACCGTGGCCACCGTGGTCACCCCTCCGGTGCCCGGCGTACCCACCGCGGTCAGCGTCGCCACCAGCACCCCCGACCCGGACACCGCGACCGTCGTACTCGGTTGGGCGGCGAGCACCCCCACCGGCGCGGGAGCCGGCTTCACCGTGGAACGCGCCCTGGACGCCGCGTTCACCCGCGAACTGGCGACGTTCACCGTCACCGGACGCGGCTTCACCAACACCGGCCTGGCCCGAGGCGTCACCTACCACTACCGGATCCGCTCGTTCAACGTGGTGGCCGCGTCCCCGTACACCGGCCCCATCCCAGTGACCACCCCGAAGTAGCCCGGTGGCCCCCCATGTCCCGCCCCGCATGCCCGCCAGCCCCGCATGCCCGCCGCCCCACATGCCCGCCAGCCCCGCATGCCCGCTGGCCCCGGCGATCATGGAGTTGTGGCTGCGACAAAAGGTGCACATCGCCAGGTAATCACGACCTCAACTCCATGATCGACGTGTCAAGGGAGACGGCGGCCAGGTGGGGACGACGCGCTCGGCAGGCTTCGGGCGTGCCGGGGGCGGTGGGTAGATCTGTTGTCGCCATGGCGACAACAGATCTACCCACCCACCTCCTCAGGCGCGACGGCACGGCGGCAACCGCCCGATTTGCCGCACGCGACGAACCCCAACTCCATGATCGGCAGGGCGACGTGCCTGCCCGCGCACGGGCGCAGCGGCATCAGCGTCGCGCCCGGACGACGACGAGAGATGTGACCAGCCCGGACAGACGGACCCGACCGGCGACGAGCCGTTCGGGCGACGACAGCTCCGACCAGCCCGGGCAAGGGGTCCGACCGGCGACGAGCCGCTCGGACGACGACAACCCGGACCAGCAGGCCCAACCAGCGACGACGACAGGTACGACCGGCCCGGACCGACGCGATCCAACGGGCACGGACCGACGCGAGATCCAACCGGCACGGACCGACGGATACAGCCAGCACGGACCGACGCGATCCAACGAGCACGGACCGAGGGGTCCAACCGGTGCGGACGCCGACGACGGGAGTCCGGCGGTCAGGAAGTGGTGGCGGGGCGGCCGACGGCCCGTAGCTCCGACAGCGCCGACGCGAAGCCGTGCAGCATGTCCGTGGCCTCGGTCAGCCGCGCCGCGGAAGGGTGCTCGCTGTTCGGCCGGTACTCCTCGGCCAGGTAACCGGCCGCCGCCACGACCAGCCGCTCGTACGCCCCCACACCGGCGTCCAACTGCCCGGTCAGCGCCTCGTGCGCCTCGGTGAGCGCGGGACGCGCGTCCGGGGGCGCGAGGCGGACCGCGCGTTCCACGCTCGCCACCCGGTTCGCCAGTTCGCGCAGCGACTGCTCGGCCACGGCAGCCTCGGCGACGGCGGGTTCGGCGAAGCCGGTCAGCCGGCCGCCCATCGACGCCAGGGTCGACGCCGCCCGGTCCAGCCGTTCCCACGGCTGGGCCGCGCTGGTGCCGCGCAGGGCACCACGGGACCGTGCCCGGCGCACCTCGGCCACCACCCCGGCCCCGACCGGTAGCCGTTCCACGGCGGCGACCAGACGGGCGCGGCTGCGGGCGGCGGCCTGGGCGGGGTCGAGGGCGGGTGGGGCGGGCTGGGCGGACAGCGCCCGCAGGTCCACCCAGCGCCAGGCGGCCAGGGCGGTGGAGGCGCCTGCGGCGGCGGCCCAGAAGGCGTCGGCGAGGCCGATGCCGGCGTACGGGGTCAGGATGACGGTGGCGCCGCCGAGCCCGCCGGCCAGTACGCTCCACCGGCGGGCGGAGCGACGGAGCTTGCCCAGCCGGCGGAAGTAGCGGGTGCGCTCGTCTGCTGCCACCGTCGCCTCCTTGACGCCTCGGTCAGCCGGCGGCGCTGGCGTCGCCGGTGTTGCGATCCCGGTTCATGCTGGCCCGCAGCTCGTCGAGGCGGGCCACGCCCGGGTCGTTGGTCTGTGCCGCCTGCTGCTGGCCGCCACCGACGGCGTTCTGGTCGGCGGTGCCGCCGAGCTGCTCACCGGCCATGCTGGCGCGGATCTGGTCGAGTCGGGCCGACCCGGCCACGTCCAGCGTAGCCTTCTGGATCTCCAGCATCCGGCCCTCGGCCGAGTTGCCGGCCAGCTCGGCGCGGCCCATGGCGGTGGAGTAGCGGCGTTCGATGCGGTCGCGGACCTCGTCCAGGCTGGGCGTGCTGCCGGGGGCGGTGAGCGCCGACATGGACTCCAGCGAGGAGGCCACGGTCTCCTGCATCTTGGCCTGCTCGAGCTGGCTGAGCAGCTTGGCGCGCTCGGCGAGCTTCTGCTGGAGGATCATCGAGTTGTTCTCGACCGCCCGGCGGGCCTGGCCGGCGGCGGCGAGCGCCTGGTCGTGCAGGGTCTTGAGGTCCTCGGCGGCCTGCTCGGAGGAGACGAGCTGGCTGGCGAGAGTCTGTGCGGACTGCTCGTAGCGGCCGGCCTCGGTCTCGTCGCCCTTGGCGCGGGCCTGGTCGGCGAGGACCAACGCCTGCCGGGCGTTGCTCTGCAACCGCTCGACGTCGGACATCTGCCGGGAGAGCTTCATCTCCAGCTGCCGCTGGTTGCCGATCACCGCGGCCGCCTGCTGCACGAGCGCCTGGTGTTGCCGGTGCGCCTCGTCGATCGCCTGCTGGAGCTGCACCTTGGGATCGGCGTGCTCGTCGATTCGGGCGCCGAAGAGCGCCATCAGGTACTTCCAACCCTTGACGAACGGGTTCGCCATCTCCGCCGTATCCCCTCAGTCACGTCGCTGCGCCAACCGCCATGGCCGGCCGGCCCAGCTCGGCCACCGGCGATGGTGGGTCCATCGTCCCAGCCGAGCGCCAGCACGGCATCCGTACCGGCGCGAGGGGGACGCTGCGATCAACCCTACGCGGCGGTCGCCACCTCGACCATCGGCCGGCGGCTCACGCGGTGTGGAACACGCTCAGGCGGCGCAGACCACGTCCCGCTCGGTGCGCTCGGTGGACCGGACCCGGGTGCTGCGCAGGGTCGCCTTGAGCGGGGACTCCTGGCGCACCGCGACCGCGACGGAGCCGTCCGAGCTGACCTGGCGTACGGGTCGACCGGTGGACTTGTGCACCGCCGTCGCGCCGACCGGAGTCGCCTCGGCCGGCTCGTCCTGCACCGGCACCAGCACGCCCGGTAGCTGCTCGGCGAGGGCGACGGTGTCGCTGACCTCGCGCAACAGCTCGGACAGGCGAGCGCCGAGCGCGTCGCAGATCGCGGCGAGCAGTTCGCTGGAGGGTTCCTTGTGGCCGCGTTCGATCTCGGACAGGTAGCCCAGGCTGACGTTGGCGGCGGAAGAGACCTCGCGCAGCGTGCGGTGCTGCCCCTGCCGGCGCGCCCGTAGTGCGTCACCGATCACCCGGCGTAGCAGGACCATCGCACCTCCCCTGAGGGACACAGTTCGCCCGGCCGCCGGCCCGGTGGTGCGCACCGGCTCCGACTGTCGGAGCTTTCCCGCAACCGTACCCGTTGCGGGCCGCCACGACATCCCGCCCCGCCCTCCTAGCTTGCGGCGGCGACGTCCCGCTCCACGTGGGCGGCGACCATTCGAAGCGCCTCGGTGACCGTTTCACCCCGAATATGGTCCCGGCTACCGTCCAGGTGGAGTTCGCGTACCTCGTTGCCGTAGGGACCGGCGACCGCGACGTAGACCAGCCCGACCGGCTTGCCGTCCTGCGGCTCCGGCCCGGCGACCCCGGTGGTGGCCAGGCCCCAGTCGGCACCGCAGCGCTTCCGCCCGCCCTCGGCCAGGGCGGCGGCGACGTCGCCGTCCACCGGGCCGCGCTCCGCCAGCAGATCCGCCGGCACGTCGGCGAGCTGCTCCTTCAGCTCGGTCGCGTACACCACCAGCCCGCCCCGGTAGACCGCGCTCGCCCCGGCGACCTCCACGATCGTGGCGGCCAGCAGTCCACCGGTCAGCGACTCGACGGTGGCGAGGGTCTCCCGCCGCTCGGTGAGCCGGTGCACCACGCCGGCCGCCGCGCTGCCCATCTGTCCTTCGCCTTCTCTGACACCCACGCTCTGCATCCTTCCCGACAAGTGGGCGGTCTACTCGCCGCACCGCCGGGGCGGACGGTCAGCGGGTCCGCCGCAGCCGCAGGGCCTGGGCGATGTAGTCGAACCCGGTGGCCACCGTCACCGCGACCGCCGCCGCCATGATCCACGGGCCGATCGCGGCCAGGCCGTCGGGCATCGGCCAGAGGTACCAGGTGATGGCGAGGATCTGGAGCGCCGTCTTGACCTTGCCGCCCCGGCTCGCCGCGATCACCCCGCGCCGGATCACCCAGAAGCGCAACGCGGTGATGCCCAGCTCGCGGGCGAGGATGACCACCGTCACCCACCAGGGCAGTTGGGCGTACCAGGAGAGCAGCAGCAGGGCGGCGCCGGTGAGCGCCTTGTCCGCGATCGGGTCGGCCACCTTGCCGAACGCGGTGACCAGCGAGAACCGGCGGGCGATCCAGCCGTCGACCAGGTCCGTCGCCGAGGCCACCACGAAGATCACGCAGGCGACGCTGCGCCACCCGGCGTGCGTCATGCCGGAGACCACCACACAGGCGGCGAAGACCGGTACGAGCAGCAGCCGCAGCCCGGTCAGCGCGTTGGCGGCGTTGACCACCGGGACCACCCGGGCCACCACGGGCAGCGGGGTGGACTCCGTCGCCTCGGTCATCGGCGCGTTCTCCGGCAGCACACCTGGTCGCTCCCCCGCTTCGTCCTGGTCGGCGGTCACCGTGTCGCGCCGGGCGCCGCCGAGATCATCTCATCGGGTACGGCGACCAGGTCGACGCCTTCGGTGTCGGTGACGGTGGCCCGGACCAGGTCACCGGGGCGCAGCGCGGCCAGGTCGACCCCGCCGCCGTCCGGGGCGACCAGGGTGGTCGAGCCGTCCACCTCGGGAGCCTGGTGTGCGGCCCGCCCCTCGACCACGCCGCCGTCGACCGAGTCGACCAGCACCTCGACCGTGGCGCCGAGACGGTCCTCGGCCCGCTGCGAGCACAGCTCGTCGGCGAGGGCGCTGAGCTTGTCGTACCGGCGCTTGATGGTGGCGGCGGAGACCTTGCCGGGCAGTCCGGCGGCCTCGGTGCCGTCCTCGTCGCTGTAGTCGAAGACCCCGATCGCGTCGAGCCGGGCCTCGGTGAGGAAGCGGACCAGCTCGTCGTAGTCGGCGCGGGTCTCACCGGGGAAGCCGACGATGAAGTTGCTCCGCGCGCCGGCCTCCGGGGCCAGGGCCCGTGCCGAGGCCAGCAGTTCCAGGAAGCGGTCGGTGGAGCCGAAACGCCGCATCCGGCGCAGCACCGGCTCGCTGGAGTGCTGGAACGACAGGTCGAAGTAGGGCGCCACGCCGGGCGTGGTGGCGATCGCCTCGACCAGACCGGGCCGGGTCTCGGCCGGCTGGAGGTAGCTGACGCGGACCCGGACGATGCCGTCGATCACCGCGAGCTGCGGCAGCAGCTTCTCCAGCGCGCGGGGGTCGCCCAGGTCCTTGCCGTACGACGTGGAGTTCTCGCTGACCAGCACCAGCTCGCGGACACCGCTCTTGGCCAGCCACTCCGCCTCGGCGAGCAGCTCGTCCGGCGTACGCGAGACGAACGCGCCCCGGAACGCCGGGATCGCGCAGAACGTGCAGCGCCGGTCACAGCCGCTGGCCAGCTTGAGCGAGGCCACCGGGCCGCTGTCCAGGCGGCGACGCAGCACCGGACGCAGGTGCGCCGGGGTGTGCTCGTCCACCTCGGCCACCGTGCCGTGGCCGGGCAGCGACACCGTGCTGTCCCGCCGGGCGACCGGGGTAAGCGGCAGCAGTTCCCGCCGGTCGCGGGGGGTGTGCGCGGCGAAATCCCGCCCGGCGACGACCGCGTCCAGCCGGGCCGCGATGTCCGGGTAGTCGTCGAAGCTGAGCACCGCCTGCGCCTCGGGGAGGCTGTCGGCCAGCTCCCGGCCGTACCGCTCGGCCATGCAGCCGGCCGCGACCACCTTGGCCCCGGTGTCGGCGGCGGCCAGCAGCGTCTGGATCGAGTCCTGCTTGGCCTTCTCCACGAAGCCGCAGGTGTTGACCACCACCACGTCGGCGCCCTCGCCGTCGGTGGTCACCTGCCAGCCGTCGGCGTGCAGGCGGGCGGCCAGCTCTTCCGAGTCGACCTCGTTACGGGCACAGCCCAGGGTCAGCAGGGCGACCCGGCGGCCGTCGGCGGGCTGCTCCGGGTCGCGGGGCGACGCCGGACGCACCGCCTGGGAGTCGTCGACAGGAGAGGTGGCAGACACCATCCGAGGGTACCGGGCCACCGGCCCCCGACCGACAGCCCGGCCGGCTCCCGCCCCACCGGACACCGACGGGCCGGGCGGGCTCGGGCCGACCGGGCAGGGCTCGGGCCGACGGGCAGGACTCGGGCCGACCGACCGGGCACGGCAGGGCCGGACGTCAGGCGGCCGGGGCGAGGACCGAGACCAGGCGGTCGAGCAGGAACACCTCGGTGCCGGCCAGGCCGACGGAGCAGAAGACCGAGATCTGGTCCGCGTCGGTGCGGCCGGGTGCCGTGTCGGCCAGCACCGCGCCCAGGTCGCCCAGGCGGGCGGCGTACGGCGGCTGGGCGGCGAGCATCGGCGGGACGTACGCGCCGGCCTGCTCCGGAGAGTCGCTGGCCAGCACGGCGGCGGCGTCCAGCAGGTCGGTGCCGAACTCGGCCCGGTCGCACTGCTTGAAGCCGACCGCGTTGACGTGCGTACCCGGGGAGACGTCGGCGGCGGTCAGCACCGGCGTGGTGGACGTGGTGGCCAGCACCACCACGTCCCGGTCCCGGGTGGCCCCGCGCACGGTGTCCACCGCACGAGCCGGGATGCCGAGTTCGGCGCGGACCCGGGCGGCGAACGCCTCCCGGCGGGCCACCGAGCGGCTGTGCACGGTCACCTCGCGCAGCGGTCGGACCGCCGCGGCGGCCCACACCTGGGTCCAGGCCATCCGGCCGGCACCGATCACGCCGAGCGAGGCGGCGTCCGGGCGGGCCAGCGCGTCCACCGCGACCCCACCGATCGCACCGGTACGCCGTGAGCCCAACTCCTCCCCCACCGCCACCGCCCGCACCACCCCGGTACGCCCGTCGTGCAGCACCACCACCTGCTCGGCGCCCGGGTGCCCGAAGGTGTCGTACGACCGGTAGCCGTACCACTCGTCGCGCAGGTGCCCGGCGGTCAGCACCATCCGGCCCCCGCCCAACGACGCGGCGGCCCGGGGCGGGGCCACCAGCCGTCCCTCGTAGGCGGCGAGCAGGGCGTGGCGCATCGCGTCGACGGTGGTCGCGGCGTCCAGCGCGGCGGCGACCTCCGGGTCGGAGATGAGGACCGTCATGCCTGCCATCGTGCAAGTTGAAGTCACGTTGAGGTCCACCCCCGGTGAGCGTTCTCACCCGAGCCGTCCGTCGCGTCCGGTGCTACGGTCGGTCCCGACGGCCCGCGTGGCCGTCCCGGACGAGTCGTGGGCGTACCCGGTGAGCCAAGACGCCCCGCGTGATGGACCCGACTCGTCCCGGCGCCCCGGTGGCCCGGGCGGCCCTGAAGAGGTGACCCGATGGCCTGGATCGCACTGGTGATCTCCGGACTTCTCGAAACGGCGTGGGCGATCGCCCTGGACCGCAGCGCCGGTTTCACCCGCCCCGTCCCCTCCGCGATCTTCGCGGTCACGCTGGTGCTCAGCATGGCCGGCCTGGCGTATGCGCTGCGCGAGATCCCGGTCGGCACCGGCTACGCGATCTGGGTCGGGATCGGCGCGACCGGCACCGCCCTGGTCGGCATGCTCGCGTTGGGCGAGTCGGCCAGCGTGCCCCGGCTGCTCTGCCTGCTGCTCGTCGTCGCCGGTGTGGTCGGGCTCAAGGTCTATCACTGATCCGTGTCCCGGCGTGCTGTTTGGACGGCACCCCGGCATGGGTACTGGCCGATCAACGACGAGTTGACCACCGGAGGAGATCATGGCCAACATGCACGCCGGCACCCGCCCGCGCACCAACGCCGCCCGCATCTGCACGATTGCAGGCTTCGTCTTCGCCGGTCTCGCGCTGTTCCTGTTCCCGCTGCTGTTCGGCCTGGTCGCCGTCGGGCTCGGGGTCGCCGGCGCGGTGCAGGGCGACAAGCCGCTCGGCTGGTACGCCGCCGGGGCGGGCGTGGCCGCGATCCTGCTCAACATGATCCTCGCGGCAGTCCTGCTCGGCTGACCCGCGACACCGCACACGAGGAAGGGCCCGCCGGACGTCCGGCGGGCCCTTCCTCGTGTGTCGGTCGGCCCGCAGTGGCGGTGCCGACGGGTCAGCCCGGCGGTGCCGAGGTCAGCCCGGTGCCGGGGTCAGCCCTCGGCGCCCCGCAGTCCCTCCAGGACCTCTTCCAGCTCGTCCGGCTTGATCAGCACGTCTCGGGCCTTGGAACCCTCGGAGGGTCCGACCACACCCCGCGTCTCCATCAGGTCCATCAGGCGACCCGCCTTGGCGAACCCGACCCGCAGCTTGCGCTGGAGCATCGAGGTGGAGCCGAACTGCGAGGTGACCACCAGCTCGACCGCCTGCACCAGCAGGTCCAGGTCGTCGCCGATGTCCTCGTCGATCTTCTTCTTGCTCTCCTGGGCGGCGGTCAGCACGTCCGAGCGGAACTCCGGCTCGCGCTGGTCCTTGCAGAACTTCACCACGTCGACGATCTCGCGCTCGGTGACCCAGGCGCCCTGGATCCGCACCGGCTTCGACGCGCCCATCGGCAGGAACAGGCCGTCGCCACGCCCGAGCAGCTTCTCCGCGCCCGGCTGGTCCAGGATGACCCGGGAGTCGGCCAGCGACGAGGTGGCGAACGCCAGGCGGGACGGCACGTTGGCCTTGATCAGGCCGGTCACCACGTCGACCGAGGGGCGTTGGGTGGCGAGCACCAGGTGGATGCCGGCGGCCCGGGCGAGCTGCGTGATCCGGACGATCGAGTCCTCCACGTCGCGCGGCGCGACCATCATCAGGTCGGCCAGCTCGTCCACGATCACCAGCAGGTACGGGTACGGGCGCATCTCCCGCTCGCTGCCCGGCGGCGCCTTGATCTCGCCGCTGCGGACCTTGCGGTTGAAGTCGTCGATGTGCCGGACCCCGTTGGCCGCCAGGTCGTCGTAGCGCATGTCCATCTCGCGGACCACCCACTCCAGCGAGTCGGCGGCCTTCTTCGCGTTGGTCACGATCGGGGTGACCAGGTGCGGGATGCCCTCGTAGCCGGTCAGCTCGACCCGTTTCGGGTCGATCAGCAGCAGCCGCACCTCGTCCGGCGTGGCCCGGGTCAGGATGGACATGAGCAGCGTGTTGAGGCAGCTCGACTTGCCCGCGCCGGTGGCGCCGGCGATCAGGATGTGCGGCATCTTGGCCAGGTTGGCCACCACGAATCCGCCCTCGATGTCCTTGCCGAGGGCCACCACCATCGGGTGGTGGTCGCTGGTGGCCGCCCGCGACCGCAGCACGTCGCCGAGCGCCACGTTCTCCGGGTCGGTGTTCGGGATCTCCACGCCGACCGCGCTCTTGCCCGGGATCGGGCTGAGGATGCGGACGTCCGGCGACTTCACCGCGTACGCGATGTTGCGGGAGAGCTGGGTGATCCGCTCGACCTTGACGCCGTGGCCCAGCTCGACCTCGTACCGGGTCACCGTCGGGCCCCGGGTGAAGCCGGTCACCGCCGCGTCCACGTCGAACTGGTCGAAGACGCCGGTCAGCGCCGCGATCACCTCGTCGTTGGCCTTGCTGCGGCTCTTCGGTGCGGCACCGTTGCTCAGCATGTTCGCCGGAGGCAGCGTGTAGTCCCCGGCCATCCCGGTCAACGCGAGCTGCTCGGCGCGGGTCGGCGCGGGCGAGTGCTCCGGCGGCTCGGCCGGCTTGCGGCTGGCCGGCACCCGGGACGGCGCCTTGCGCGGCAGGACCACGGTCTCCTGGAGGTCCACCCCGTCCAGGTCCTCGAAATCGTCCGGGTCGATCGGCGGAGGCGTCCGCTTCGCCGGCCGTCGTTTCGGCGGAGTGGCGGGCGTCTCGGCCTCGTCCTCCTCGTCGGTGCGGCCGATCACGGTCCCGGCCAGCAGGCCGAGCCGCTCGGGCACCTTGTTGATCGGCGTCGCGGTCACCACCAGCAACCCGAACACCAGCAGCAGAAGCAGCAGCGGCACGGCCACCCAGGCGGTGACCGCGCGCTCCAGCAGACTGCCCACGCCCGCGCCGATCAGGCCACCGGCGAAGTCCCGCTCGGTCGGGTCGGCCGGCTGCTGGCCGATGTGCAGCATCGCGGCGGTGGCGACCACCATGGAGCCCCAGCCGATCAGGCCGCGGCCCCGGTGCTCGGGGTCGCCGGGTTGCCGCATCAGCCGCCACGCGCCGATGCCGAGCAGGACCGGCACCACGATGGAGATGGCGCCGAGGAACAGCCGGATCGTGTCGGCGAGCTGGGCGCCCAGCGGACCGGCCCCGGAGAACCACAGTGCACCGGCGGTGAGCAGGGCGAAACCGATCACCAGCAGCCCGGCGCCGTCGCGGCGGTGCTCCGGGTCGATGTCGGCGGCGGAGGCGGCCTGCCGGCCGGTGGCGCGTACCGCCCACCCGACGCTGTGCGCCAGGCCCATCCACACCGCACGGACCGCACGGCCGACGTACGCCGCTGGGCCCGGTCCCCGGGCCGTGGTGCGACGCCGGACCGGCGCCCGGGTCTTCTTCGCCGGTTGGCGGGCACGACTGTTGTTCGTGCCACCGCGCGGCGACGCGCCGCGTCGGCGGCTCGCCTGAGAGGTACGGCCCGCCATAGCATCACCGTAACGGCGGGCCCCGGGATACGCCGGTCTTACTGGTCGCGTCCGCGTGTCGCAGCGCGGCCACCGCCGCATGCCGTGATATTCGCCCCACAGAAGGGTGCCCGATGGGGTCGCCGGAGTTCGAGGACGGACCGTTGGCCGGCCATCCGTCGGCGCTGCGGCCGTTGACGCACGACCTCGTCTCGGCCGTGCTGGCGCGCCGAGGGCACCCCGTCAGCGCCGACGGGGCCGCGCTGGTCGGCCGGTGGGCCGAGGGCCACATCTGGTTCCTGCGCGCCGGGGACGACGGCGAGATCCTCCAGGTACGCACCGTCGCCACGCCCGCGTTCGGCGTCGACCAGGTGCCCCGGCTGCACGAGTTCTGCAACACCTGGAACCACGACCTGTTCTGGCCCAAGGCGTTCGTGCACGTCGACGACGCCGGCCGGGCCCGGGTCTGCGGCGAGGTGATCACCGACCTGGAACGCGGCGTCACCCCGCACCAGCTCGACCGGCTGCTCGACCGGGGCATCTCCACCGGTCGCCGGCTGGCCGCCGAGGTCGGCCGGCTCGTCGGGTCGGAGCGGTCGTGACCGGCTGGCCGACCGGTCCCGGACGTGGCCGCCAGCGCAGCCGGACCACCACCGGGCCGTTCACCGGCGAACGGCCCGCCGACGCGCTGCACGACGCCCGGGACAGGCCGGACGGCGAGGCGCGGATCGCCGAACTGGAACGCGTCGCCGCCCTGGCCGAGGCCGCCGGTGACACCGCCACCGCCCGGGCCGCCTGGTCCGAACTGGTCGAGACGCACCTGCGCGGCGGCGAGCGGTGGCGGCTCTTCGAGCCCGTCCGGCGCTGCCTCGACGCCGCCGCCCGCGCCCGGCCGATCCCCGGCGACCCCGACGACGAGACGCTGCGCCGCTACCGCCGGTACGCCGCCGAAGCCCTGCTCGGCACCCCCCGCATCGGCCTGGACCAGGCCGCCCACCTGCTCGACACCAGCACGGACCCCGGGATGCTGGCGGCGGGCGGGGACGACGTGGACGCGGTGGTGGCGCAGGTGCGCTGCCGGATCGCCGACCACCTCGGCGACGAGCCCGCCGCCCGGCACTGGCTGCGCCGGTGGCAGGCCGCGCCCGCCGACCCGGCCGCCGGATGTCCCGACTGCCTGCCGGTACGCCGGGCCGAACTGCTCGCCGGCTGGGGCGACTGGACCGAGGCACTCGCCGCCGTCGCGTCCGTCCTGGACGGTCCGGGCGGCTGCACCGCCCAGCCGGAAGCGGCCCTGACCGGGGCACTGCTGCCCTGGCTGCGGGCCGGTGAGACGCACCGGGCCGCCCGCGCCCACGTGCGCGCGTACCGGCGGCACCGGGTCGAGCCCGACGGGTTCGGCCACCTCGCCACCCACCTGCGCTTCTGTGCCCTCGGCGGGCACCTCGGGCGCGGGCTGGCGATCCTGGTCGAGCAGTTGCCCCGGCTGGACCAGCCGCACGACGACCGGTCGGTGATGGAGTTCACCGCCGCCGGTGCGCTGGTCTGCGTCCGCGCCGCCGACGACGGCGACCGCCCGGTGCACCGACCGGGCTACCGGGGACGGCCGGCGGCGCAGGTCACGGTGAGCGCGCTCGGCGCCGAACTGCTCGCCGTCGCCACCGCCCTGGCCGGCAGCTTCGACGCCCGCAACGGCACCGGGCACCAGTCCGGCCGGATCGCCGCCTGGCTGTCCGAACGCCCGCTGGCCGAGCCGGTGCCGCTGCCCGGCGAGGACGGGATCGAGCCGGACGACGAGCCGTGGCCCGGCGATCCGGCTCCGACCGGATCCACCGACGGCGGGACCGGGGCCGAGGCCAGAACGGTCGACGGGACCGGGACCGAGGTCAGAACGGTCGACGGGACCGGGACCGAGATCACGTCGGGCGGCGCAGCCGGTCGGGCGGTGGACGAGATCGGCGCGCTGACGGTACGGATGATCACCGAGGCGCTGGACCGGCGGGGTGACGGGTACGCCCTGGATCCGACCGGCACCGTGCTCGGGCGTTGGGGCGACGCGGTGATCCAGTTCCGGCGGGCCGGGGAACGCGGGGAGATCCTGCACGCCCGGGTGGTCGCCGGTCGGCGGTTGCCGGCCGCCCGGCGCGCCGAGGCGTACGCGTTCTGCAACGGGTGGAACCGCGACCGGCTGCTGCCCAGCGCGTACGTGCACGATCCGGGCGAGGGCGAACTGGTGCTGGCCGGCGAGGTGACCACCGACCTGGCGTACGGGGTCGCCCCGGCACAGGTCACGGTGCTGGTCGACGCGGCGGTCCGCACCGGGGTCGCGTACGCGGAGGCGGTCGCCGCCCTGCCCTGAGCGGACATGCGACGGCCCGGCCGGACGTGGCGCGTCCGACCGGGCCGAAGGAGGAGATCAGCGTCGAGCGCCCAACGTGGCGAAGTTCTGCGTGGTGAGCAGCGTCAGGTTGTTGCGTTGCAGGATCTCGTTGACCGGCTGGTAGAACGTCGTGCCACCGCGTACGCAGTCGCCCGAGCCACCGGAGGTGACGCCCTGCGCCTGGTTGCCCGAGATCCACGAACCGCCCGAGTCACCGGGCTCGGCGCAGACGTTCGTCCGGACCAGACCGCTGACCAGACCCTCCGGGTAGCGGACGGTGGCGTTGCGCGCCTGCACGGTGCCGCAGCGCACGCCGGTGGTGGAGCCGGACCGGCAGATCGACGATCCGGCCGGCACCTCCTGCGAACCGGCGACCCGGGCGATGCCGCCCCGGAAGTCGGTCACCTCGGGCAGCACTCGGGTGTTCTGGTTGACCTGCACGAAGGCCCAGTCGTCGCCGGGGAAGGACGAGGCCCGGAACACGCCCTGCAACTCGCCGTCGGCGCCGGAGGTCCGGGCACCGACCCGGCCGCAGTGTCCGGCGGTCACGTAGCCGCCGACCACCGCGAAACCGACCGAGCAGCGGCCGGCGCCGACGAAGAACGGTTCCCCGCCACGGACGTCGGCGAAGAGGCGCGGCTGCTCCTCGGTGGCCATCCGGACCGCCTGGCGGGGTACGCCGGCACGGGCCACGAACTGCCAGCCGGCCGCTTCGGCACCCGGAGCGGCGAGCACCACCACGCTGTTGGTGGCGACGTCGACGTACCAGCCGGAGACGTTCTCGGCCCGCGCGGCGGTCCGGTCCATCCGGGTCTTGATCGCGTCGAGCTGCCCGACGCCGCGCTCCACGACCTTCGGCACCGCGCCGGTGGCGCGTACCCGCTGCGCCTGTGCCGCGTCGGCGACCGCGACGTTGAGCTGGCCGCCGTCGGCGCTCAGCCAGCTACCGGCGTAGTCCCCGCCGAGGTCCGACCGGAGCTGGTCGACGACCCCGCTCGCCCAGCGTTCGGTCTTCAGCCGCGCCGCGACCTGAGCCTGGTCCAGCCCCAGGTCGCGTCGCATGGCCTCGACCACCTCGGCGTCGGCGCCCGCCACGGCCTGGCCGGTCGGCGCGGCGCTCGGCGCGCTGCCGTCACCGGCGAAGGACGGCAGGGCCACCGCCGCCGCCGCGCCCACCGCCGCCACCACGACACCGATGGCTGTCAATCGTCTGCGGTCCATCCGCCATGCTCCTCCCGGCCGGCGCGGGGCACGCCTGCCGGATCGGAGTACGGGCGGATGGACCGAACGGTTCAGACTTCGACGACAGTGGGCACGATCATCGGCCGACGCCGGTAGGCGTCGTTGACCCACCGACCCACGGTGCGACGAACGATCTGCTGGAGCTGGTGCGGGTCGGTGATGCCGTCCGCGGCGGCCCTGTTCAGGGCCTCGGTCACCAGCGGGATCACCGCGTTGAACGCCTGCTGGTCCTCGGAGAAACCCTTGGCGGACACGGTCGGCCCGGCGACCACCTTGCCGGTCACCGAGTCCACCACCACCGTCGCGGCGATGAACCCACCGTCACCGAGGATGCGACGCTCGGTGAGCAGCGACTCGCTGACGTCACCGACGGCCAGGCCGTCGACGTAGACGTACCGGCTCTTGACCCGACCGACCAGACTGGCCCGGCCCTCCACCAGGTCGACCACGTCGCCGTCCTCGCAGAGCACCACCCGGTCGGCCGCCACGCCGGACTCGATGCCGAGCCGGGCGTGCGCCCGCAGGTGCCGCCACTCCCCGTGCACCGGCATCAGGTTGCTGGGCCGGACCACGTTGAGCAGATAGAGCAGCTCACCGGCGGGCGCGTGACCGGAGACGTGCACCTTGGCGACGTCCTTGTGCACCACCACGGCACCCGCCCGGGCCAGCCGGTTGATCACCCGGTAGACCGAGGTCTCGTTGCCCGGCACCAGCGACGAGGCCAGCACCACGGTGTCGCCCGGGGCGATGGTGATGTGCCGGTGGTCGCCGCTGGCCATCCGGCCCAGGGCGCTCATCGGCTCGCCCTGCGACCCGGTGGACATCAGCACGATCTGCTCGGGCGGCATCGACGTGGCCTCGTCCAGACCGACCACCAGGCCGGCCGGGATGTTGAGCAGCCCCAGGTCGCGGGCGATGCCCATGTTGCGGACCATGGACCGGCCGATCAGCGCGACCTTGCGGCCGTGCTCCAGCGCCGAGTCGAAGACCTGCTGCACCCGATGCACGTGCGAGGCGAACGAGGCGACGATGATCCGGCCGCGCGCCTTGGCGAAGATCGAGTCGAGGACCGGGCCGATCTCCCGCTCCGGGGTGACGAAGCCGGGGATCTCCGCGTTGGTGGAGTCCGACAGCAGCAGGTCCACGCCCTCGGCGCCGAGCCGGGCGAACCCGGCCAGGTCGGTGATCCGGCCGTCCAGCGGAAGCTGGTCCATCTTGAAGTCGCCGGTGTGCAGCACCAGGCCCGCCGGCGTACGGATGGCCACCGCCAGCGCGTCCGGGATCGAGTGGTTGACGGCGAAGAACTCGCACTCGAACGGGCCGAGCCGCTCCCGGCCGCCCTCGCGCACCGTCAACGTGTACGGCTGGATCCGCCGCTCCGCCAGCTTCGCCTCGACCAGCGCGAGGGTGAACTGGGAACCCACCAGCGGGATGTCCGGCTTGTGGGCGAGCAGGTACGGCACCGCGCCGATGTGGTCCTCGTGCCCGTGGGTCAGCACGATCGCCTGGATGTCGTCGAGCCGGTCGAGGATCGGACCGAAGTCCGGCAGGATCAGGTCGACACCGGGCTGCTCCACGTCGGGGAAGAGCACGCCGCAGTCGACGACCAGCAGCTTGCCGTCGTACTCGAAGACGGTCATGTTCCGGCCGATGGCGCCGAGCCCGCCGAGCGGGGTTATCCGCAGTCCGCCCTCCGGCAGCGGCGGGGGAAGTTGGGCCTCCTCGTTGTGCGCCTCGGTCACGCGTTCACCTCATTCTGCGACGCCGTCACCCGGCGTCCGTCGTGTCGTTTGATCATTCGGGCAGCGGTAGCCCCGCCGCCGCGCAGTCGGCGCGGAGCTGGGCGAGCTGGTCTTCGGTGGCGTCCACCAGCGGCGACCGGACCGGACCGGCCGGCAGCTTCGACGCGTTCAGGCCCGCCTTGACCAGGATCGTGCCCTGGGTGCGGAAGATCCCGGTGAACAGCGGCAGCAGCCGGCGGTGCAGGGCGAGCGCGGTCGCGTGGTCCCCCGCGTCGTACGCCTCGATCATGCGCTGGGTGTCGGCCCCGGTGAAGTGCGTCGAGGTGCCGACCACGCCGACGCATCCGACCGCGAGCGCGGGCAGCGTGAAGGCGTCGTCGCCGCTGTAGAACGCCAGGTCCGTACGGCTGGTCACCCAGCTCGTCGCGGTCAGGTCGTTCTTGGCGTCCTTGACCGCGACGATGCGGCCGTGCTCGGCGAGCCGGACCAGCGTCTCGGTCTCGATCGGCACCCCGGCGCGGTGCGGGATGTCGTAGACCATCACCGGCAGGCCACTGGCGTCGGCGACCTCGGTGAAGTGACGCAGCAACCCGGCCTGCGGCGGCTTGTTGTAGTACGGGGTCACCACCAGCAGCCCGTGCGCACCGGCCTTCTCCGCCGCGGCGGCCAGCTCGATGGTGTGCCGGGTGTCGTTGGTGCCGACTCCCGCCACCACTCGGGCCCGCTCACCGACGGTCTCCACCACGGTCCGGATCAGTCGTTCCTTCTCCGCGTCCGTGGTGGTCGGCGACTCGCCGGTGGTGCCGTTGACCACCAGCGCGTCGTTCCCCTGCTCGGTGACGAGGTGCTCCGCGAGCCGCGCGGCGCCGTCGAGGTCGAGCGCACCGTCGGCGGTGAACGGGGTCACCATCGCGGTGAGCACTCGTCCGAAGGGGCGGGAGGCCGCCCGGACCGGTGTGTCAAGGTGGTCGTGCGTCATGGTGACAACCTAGCGGACGGCCGGCGGTCGGCCGCCGGGGAAGGCCTCAGGACCCCTCGGTGTGCGGAGGGCTCTCCCGCTCAGGATGCCGCGATGTGCGGGCTCGCCGCCACCTCGGTGCCATCGGCGAGAGTCGAGACGACGAAATCGGCGAAGACGTTCGGCGCCACCCGCTGCAACTGCCGCAGGCACTCCACCGCCAGCTCACGGATCTCCACGTCGGCGTGCTCGGTGGCCCGCATCCCGATGAAGTGCCGCCAGGCGCGGTAGTTGCCGGTCACCACGATCCGCGTCTCGGTGGCGTTCGGCAGCACCGCCCGCGCCGCCTGCCGGGCCTGCTTGCGCCGCAACGTCGGGTTGGGCTCGTCGGCGAAGTGCCGCTCCAACCCCTCCAACAACTCGGTGTACGCCCGCACGCTCGCCTCGGCCGCCTCGACGAACCGCTTGTGCAGCTCCGGGTCCTCGGCGATCACCCTCGGCTCCACCATCGCCGCGTCCCGCTCCGGCACGTACCGCTGGGACAACTGCGAGTACGAGAAGTGTCGGTGCCGGATCAGCTCGTGCGTGAACGACCGGGAGACCCCGCTGAAGTAGAAGCTCACCGACCCGTGCTCCAGTACCGAGAGGTGCCCGACCTCCAGGATGTGCGCGAGGTAGCCAGCGTTGGTGGCGGTCGCCGGATTCGGCTTCTTCCAGCTCTGGTAGCAGGCCCGCCCGGCGAACTCCGCGAGCGCCTGCCCCCCGTCCGCGTCAGTCGACCACGGCACGTCCTCCGGCGGGTCGAAGTGGGTCCACGCGATCAGCTTGACCTGGGGCTGCACCATCTCCGGCATTCCTGCGACTGTAGCGGCCCCACCCACCAACCCCCACCCCACCCCCACCCAACCGCTACCCCACCCCGCCGCCCCCGCCGCCGCCCCCGCCGCCGCGTTGATCAAGAGGTTTTGGTCACGAACGAGGTGGCCGGAAGACGCAAAGCTCTTGATCAACCACTTCAGGGGGGCGGCCTGGGGCGGCGGGGGGTGGCGGGGGTGGGGTGGGGGTTAGACGTAGAGGGCGGTGAAGGGGGCCCAGGGGAGGTTGCGGATCACCGTGAAGGCCAGCCAGGCGGCGAGGAAGCCGCCGACCAGCTTCGGGCCGACGCGCAACTCGGGCAGTCGCCAGCCGAACGCCTGCTTGCCGGCCCAGGCGACGAAGAAGTACGCCAGGAAGGGCAACGCGAAGACGAAGAGGAAGTGGTGCCGCGCGGCGGCCGGCAGGTCGGCGTGCAGGACGTACCAGAGTGCGCGGGTGCCGCCGCAGCCGGGACAGTCCAGCCCGGTGGTGAGTTTGAGCAGGCAACTGGGGATCGCGTCCGGCGCGGAGCGGGTGGGATCGCTGAGCAGCGCGTAGCCCATGCCGGCGGCGACGCACCCGACGGCGGCCAGCGGCACCACCCAGCGTGGGGTGCGCGCGTGCAGGCGCGTCACGAAGCGGGTGAGCCGGTCGGGCTCGGCGATCGGCGGGTAGTAGCCCGCCGGATAGCCGCCGGGATAGCCCTCCGGGTAGCCGGACGCCGGATAACCAGCCGGGTGGGTGCCCGGGTGTCCAGCGGGCGCGGGCGAGGTGGCGACCGATCCCGGTTCGCCCGCGACGGCGGCCGGATCGGGGTGGGCCGGGGTGGCGGGCGCGTGGGGATCGGGGGCGGGCAGAGGTGGCTGGGCGCCCGGTCGGTCAACGCTCGTCACGTTGCTCACCGTACACCCGCCACGCTCAGCAATGCGGCGGCCAGCGGTGCGGCCAGGTCACCGGCGGACGGCGGGGCGACCGCGTCCAGGCCGAGCCAGCCGGCGAGCCGGTACAGCTCGGCGGCGAGAGCGACGGCGGTCTCCCCCGGGTCGGCGCCCGGCTCGATCCAGGCCGCCGGCACCAGCAGCACCCCGGCCTTACGGTCGGCCTTGAGGTCGACGCGGGCGGTGAACCGCTCCCCCTGGCGGAACGGCAGCACGTAGTAGCCGTACACCCGCTGGGGTGCCGGCACATAGATCTCGATGCGGTAGGTGAAGCCGAACAGCCGCTCGGTGCGGGCGCGTTCCCAGATCAGCGGGTCGAAGGGGCTGACCAGGGTGTTGCCGCGCACCCAGCGGGGCAGCCGGGCCTGCGCGTGCAGCCAGGCCGGCTGCCGCCAGCCCGGCACCGTCACCGGACGCAGCTCCCCGGCCTCGACCAGCTCGGCGACGGCCTGCCGGGCGCCGGCCACCGGCAGGCGGAAGTAGTCGCGCAGCTCGACCTCCGCGGCCACGCCGAGCGCGCGGGCGGCGATGCCGACGAGCGTGCGGTACGCCTCGGCGTCGGTCGGCGTGGGCGCGTTGAGCACCTCGGCGGGGAGCACCCGTTCGGGCAGGTCGTAGCGGCGGGCGAAGGAGGTGGTGCGGTCCGCCGCGCACACCTCGCCGGCCCAGAAGAGGTATTCCAACGCCTGTTTGACCGCCGACCAGTTCCACCCCCAGTTGCCGGTCTCCCGGGGCGCGTCGTGCTCGATCTCGGCCACGGTCAACGGGCCGCGTGCGGCCACCTCGTCGCGTACCCAGGCCACCAGGGCGGGCTGCTCCTGGGCGATGCGGCGCATCCCGCCCCAGGCGTCGGTGTGTGCCCGCGCCATCCGCCAGCGCAGCGCCGGGTGCAGGCCGACCGGCACCAGGGACGCCTCGTGCCCCCAGTACTCGAAGAGGTCACGTGGGCGGCGGTAGGCGGCGGTGTCCAGCAACGTGGTCGGGTACGGCCCGAGCCGGCTGTAGAGCGGCAGGTAGTGCGCGCGTTGCAGCACGTTCACCGAGTCCATCTGGATCAGCCCGACCCGGTCGAGCACCCGACGCAGGTGGCGGCGGGTGGGCGCCCCGGTGGGCGACGGGTCGGCGAAGCCCTGTGCGGCCAGCGCCACGCGGCGGGCCTGGGCGAGCGAGAGCGATTCCGGTGCGACCATCGCAGCGCAGGCTACGTCACCCGTACGACACCGGTGCGGACACTGGACCTGACGCCCCGGGCCGCCTAGAACTGGAGTCATGCCCACCATCCGTCGGGAGGAACCCGAGGACGCCGAGGCGATCGCCCGGGTGCACGTGAGCGGCTGGCAGGCCGGGTACGCCGGGATCATGCCGGAGGAGGTGCTGGGGCGGCTCAACCCGGTGGCCTGGGCGCAGCGCCGCCGGGCTGTCGGCACGGCCGACCCGGAGCACCCGTTCACCACGCTGCTCGCCGAGGTCGACGGGGCGTTGGCGGGGTTCACCACGTTCGGGCCGTACCGCAACAACCAGGACCGGGGCGACCTCGACCCGACGTACGGCGAGGTGCTGGCGCTCTACGTGGCGCCCGCCCACTGGGGCGACGGCACGGCTCCGGCGCTGTTCGCCGCCGCGCACGACGGCTTGCGGGAACGCGGCTGGTCGGAGTACCGGGTGTGGGTGCTGGCGGACAACCACCGGGCCCGCCGGTTCTATCAGCGGGCCGGGTTGTCACCGGATGGTGAGGAGTCGACCTATCCGGTGCCGCTGTCCGGCGGGCGTCCGCCGATCGGGCTGGTCGAGTTGCGGTACACCGGCCGCCTCGACGGCTGACCGCGCGGCCGGCGCCGGCGGTTCGTCCCGGCCCAGCGGTTCGCCCCGGCGGCCCAGCGGCAGGAAGGCCAGCAGCGCCAGGCTGATCCAGACGTACGTGTTGCCGAACAGGAAGCCGTCGATCCCGCTGAAGTCCTGCTCCCACGCCCAGACGATCCGGCTGGTCAGGAAGCCGTACCCGACGGTGGCGGCGGCCAGCAGCAGCCGACGGCGACGGCTGCGCGGTGGCGCGGCCATGCCGTGGTCCACCAGCAGCAACAGCCCCGGCAGCAGCCAGACCAGGTGGTGCACCCAGGTGACCGGGCTGACCAGGCACATCACCGCGCCGGTCAGCGCCAGACCGGCGGCCTCGTCGCCGGCCGCCACGGCGGCCCGCGACCGTCGGATCCACAGCGCGACCGTCGCGGCCACCAGCGCCAGCCAGGCCAGCGTGCTGGGGCTCTGCGGGTCGAGCCGGGCCACCACGCCACGCAGCGACTGGTTGGAGATGAAGGCCAGCTCACCGACCCGGCCGGTGTTCCACAACGCCGAGGTCCAGAACTCGCGGGCCGCGTCCGGGAACAGCGCGGCGGCCAGCACGGTCGCCCCGGCGGCGGTGCCGGTGGCGGTGAGCGCCGCCCGCCAGCGACCGGTGGCCAGCAGATAGATCAGGAAGATGCCGGGCGTGAGCTTGATCGCGGTGGCCAGGCCGATGCCGACGCCGGCCCACTTGCTGTCGCGTGGCAGCAACCGCAGCAGGTCCACCGCGACCAGGAACAGCAGCAGCGTGTTGACCTGGCCGAAGTTGATGGTCTCGCGCATCGGCTCGAACGCGGCGGCCAGGCAGAGCGCCACCGCGAACGCGAACCAGCGGGTCCAACCGGCGCGCCGGGACACCGGGTCCAGCAGCCACCAGATCAGCACCGCGGCGGCGGCCACCCCGGCGGCCACGCTCACCACGATCGCCCCGTGCCAGGACAGGTACGCCATCGGCAGCATCACCAGCGCGGCGAACGGCGGGTAGGTGAAGCCGTACTGGGTGCCCGGCTTGAGGTAGTCGTAGATCTCGCCGCCGTCGTGCACCCACCAGACCAGCGCGCCGCGATAGACGTGCAGGTCGAAGAAGCCGTGCCGGACCGCCGCCACGGACAGGAACGCGGTCACCGCGACGGCGAGTACGACCACTGCGACGACCTGTCCGACCGTCCGCCTGGCACCCTGCGCCACCGTCGCCTCCCTCACCCTGCGTAGGCTGTCGTCCCATGGCTCTGGGGTTTGTCCGCCCGGCGCGTCCGGAGGACGTCGCCGAGATCGCCCGCATCCAGCTCGCGACCTGGCGGGTCGCCTACCGGCGGCTGCTGCCCCGGCACGTGCTGGAGAACCTCGACGAGGCGTGGCTCGCGCGGCGGTGGGACGCCGCGGTGCGCCAGCCGCCCGGCGACACCCACCGGGTGCTGGTCGCCGTCGAACAGGCCGAACAATCGTATCTGGTGGGCTTCGCCGCCTCCGGGCCGGCCGACGCGGAGGCGCTGGCCCCGAACGAGCCGACCGACGCGCTCGGCGCCGACGTGGTGGCCGTGACCGACCTGTTGGTGGAGCCGCGCTGGGGCCGACGCGGGCACGGCAGCCGGCTGCTGGCCGCCAGTGTGGACCTGTGGCGGGAGTCCGGTTTCACCCGGGCGGTCTCCTGGGTCTTCGAGGGCGACGAGGCGTCCCGGAAGTTCCTCGGCGCGGCCGGCTGGGAGCCCGACGGCGCGGGCCGGGCGCTGGACGTGGACGACATGCTGGTGCCGCAGCTCCGGCTGCACGTGGCGGTGCCCACCGAGGCGGGCGAACCCGGCGAACCGGCTGATCCGTCCGCCGCCCCGCCCGCCGAGGCGGACTGAGCGGCCGTCGGACGGCCGGGCCGGTGACAACCGTCGCTCGACGCACCGCCACCCCGGCCACCGTCACTTCGACCTACCGTCACTTCGACCTACCGTCGCTTCGACCTACCGTCGCCGGCCCTGTTCCGACCGGCCACCATGCGCCAGTGCTGTGGCAGCACCATGACGGAGCAGTACTGCCACCCCGGCGCCTGTCGAGCTGAGAGCAGAGACGGATCACCGATAGCCCACTCCCCACCCGCCCCGACACGGACCGCTCGACGCTCGGCGACATCGGCAGCGAGCAGCCAGCGGCGGCTCGACCGACAGCGACGGCTCGACCGACAGCGACGGCTCGACCGACAGCGACGGCTCGACCGACAGCGACGGCTCGACCGACAGCGACGGCTCGACCGGCAGCGACGGCCGACCGACAGCGACGGCCGACCGGGAAGTGATAGCGAAGACGGTTCAGCTCGACAGTGCCCGAAGCAGGGGTAGGTCACGGCCTCGGTCGGTCGCGGCGACCTCCGCCCGGAAGGGGCCCGCATCGCGCGTCCCGGCCGCCCGGGCCGGGCTCAGTCGAGCAGCGGGTCCAGGCCGAGCGTCAGACCGGGTCGGCCGGGCACCGCGCGGACGGCCAGCAGCACGCCGGGCATGAACGACACCCGGTCGTACGAGTCGTGCCGGATGGTCAGCGTCTCGCCGGTGGTGCCGAAGAGCACCTCCTGGTGGGCGAGCAGGCCGGTGGCCCGGACCGCGTGCACGCGTACCCCGTCGACGTCGGCGCCCCGGGCACCGGGCACCTCGTCGGCGGTGGCGTCCGGCATCGGGCCCAGCCCGGCCTCGGCGCGGGCCGCCGCGACCAGCCGGGCGGTGTGCGTGGCGGTGCCGCTGGGCGCGTCGAGCTTGCGCGGGTGGTGCTGTTCGATGATCTCGACGGACTCGAAGTGCCGGGCCGCGCGGGTGGCGAACTGCATCATCAGCACCGCGCCGATGCCGAAGTTCGGGGCGATCACCATGCCCAGCTCCGGCGTGCCGCCCAGCCATTGGCGCACCTGGTCCAGCCGCTGCCCGGTGAAGCCGGTGGTGCCGACGACCGCGTGCACCCCCTGGTCGACGCACCAGCGCAGGTTGTCCATCACCACGTCCGGGGTGGTGAAGTCGACGACCACCTGCGCCCCGGCGTCCGCGACGGCGGACAGCGGGTCGCCCTGGTCGACGCTGGCGACCAGCTCCATGTCGGCGGCGCCGTCGACGGCCTTGCACACCTCGAGGCCCATCCGGCCCCGGGCACCCAGCACACCGACCCGGATCGGCCCGGTCGCGCCCTTCTCCTGCTCGTCAGTCACGCGGCACAACCTATCCCAATCGGGACGCCGGCATCCCGGGGGTACGACGACCCCACCCGGGCGGCCGGATCAGGCGATGAAGTCCGACTCGCCGAACGGGCCGACCACGGCCAACGACATGGGTCGGCTGAGCAGGTCGGCAGCGAGCGCGTTGACCTCGTCGAGGGTGACCGCGTCGACCCGGTGCAGCAGCTCGTCGACCGGGACCAGGTCACCGTAGAGCAGCTCGCCCTTGGCCAGCCGGCTCATCCGCGAGCCGGTGTCCTCCAGGCCGAGCACGAACGAGCCCTTGCTCATCCCCTTGCCCCGGGCCAGCTCGGCCTCGGTGACGCCCTGCGCGGCGGTACGCGCCAACTCGGCCCGGGTCAGCTCCAGCACCTCCTGCACCCGGCCCGGTGCGCAGCCGGCGTACACGCCGAACAGGCCGGTGTCGGCGTACTGGCTGGCGTAGGAGTAGACCGAGTACGCGAGGCCGCGCCGCTCGCGGATCTCCTGAAACAGGCGGCTGGACATGCCGCCGCCGAGCACGTTGTTGAGCACGCCGAGGGCGAAGCGCCGCTCGTCGAGCCGGTCGATGCCGGGGCAACCGAGCACCACGTGCGCCTGCTCGGTCTCCTTCGCGTGGACGACCACGGTGGCGGTCTGGGTGCGTACCTCCGGGGTGGTCGGCCGGTGCGACGCGGGCGTCGCCGGGTCGGTGTCCAGCGGGCTGCCCTTGAGCGCCGACCGGACCAGCCGGACCACGGTCGCGTGGTCGAGATTCCCGGCGGCGGCGATGACGATCTGCGGCGCGACGTAGCGGCGGCGGTAGAAGCTCTGGATCTGCCGGCGGGTCATCGGGGTGACCGTCTCCGCGGTGCCGGAGATCAGCCGGCCCAGCGGGTGGTCGCCGTAGACGGCCCGGGTGAGCAGGTCGTGCACCTCGTCGCCGGGCTCGTCGTCGTGCATGGCGATCTCTTCAAGGATGACGCCCCGCTCGGTCTCCACGTCGGCCGGTTCCAGCACCGAGTCGGCGACCAGGTCACACATCACGTCGATGGCCAGGGGCAGGTCCTCGTCCAGCACCCGGGCGTAGTAGCAGGTGTACTCCTTCGTGGTGAAGGCGTTGGTCTCGCCACCGACCGCCTCGATCGACGAGGAGATCTCCAGGGCGTCCCGCTTGTGGGTGCCCTTGAAGAGCAGGTGCTCCAGGAAGTGGGCGGCGCCGGCCTGCGGCCCGGTCTCGTCCCGGGAGCCGACCGCCACCCAGATGCCGAACGAGACGCTGCGCATCGCCGGGATCGCCTCGGTGAGTACCCGCAGCCCGCTGGGGAGCACCGTGCGGCGCACCGTACCGCCCAGCGGGTCGTCACTCAGCGTCCTGGTCACCGCCCGGGTGGCCGCTCCGGCGGACCGGGTCGTCGCGGCGGCGTGCCGGCCGCCGAACGATGTCCCTCCCGGTCGCGCCGTGGGCAAGGACGAACGGCGGGTCCGACTCACGGCAACCTGCTTCCCAGTACGACGAGGGGTGGTGGATCACGAACCGGCCGGGCGACGGTGTCGCCCGGCCGGTCAGCGGTGCGGTACTACTAGACGGCGATCAGCTGTGCCGGGTGCGGCGCCGCGGACGGGAGTCCCCGCCGCCCTCGCCACCCTCCGGGCCACGCCCGCCCCGGTCGCCACCGCGCTCGCGGTCGCCCCGGTCACGCGGGCCCCGGTCGCCCCGGTCGCGGCTGGCCGGCCGCTCGTCACCGGCCTCGGCGGCCGGCGCCTCGGCGCCCTCCGGCCGGACCTTGTCCAGGTAGATCTTGCCGCGCTGGTCGATGTCGGCGATCTCGACCTCGACCTTGTCGCCGACGTTGAGGAAGTCCTCGACCTTCTCGACCCGCTTGCCGTCGCCCACCTTGGAGATGTGCAGCAGGCCGTCGCGGCCCGGCAGCAGCGAGACGAACGCGCCGAACGGCGCGGTCTTGACCACCGTGCCCAGGAAGCGGTCGCCCATCTTGGGCAGGGTCGGGTTGGCGATCCCGTTGATCCGCTCGACCGCGGCCTGCGCCGACGGGCCGTTGGTGGCGCCGACGTAGATGGTGCCATCGTCCTCGATGGAGATCTCGGCGCCGGTCTCGTCCTGGATGGCGTTGATGGTCTGGCCCTTCGGGCCGATCACCATGCCGATCTTGTCGACCGGGATCTTCACCGTGGTGACCCGCGGCGCGTAGTCGGACATCTCGGCCGGGGCCTCGATCGCCCGCTGCATCACGTCGAGGATGGTCTGCCGGGCCTCGTACGCCTGCTGGAGCGCGGCGGCCAGCACGTCCGACGGGATGCCGTCGAGCTTGGTGTCGAGCTGCAGGGCGGTGACGAAGTCCCGGGTGCCGGCGACCTTGAAGTCCATGTCACCGAAGGCGTCCTCGGCACCGAGGATGTCGGTCAGCGTCACGTACTGGGTCTTGCCGTCGACCTCGTCGGAGATGAGGCCCATGGCGATGCCGGCCACCGGCGCCTTCAGCGGCACACCGGCGGAGAGCAGGCCCAGCGACGAGGCGCAGACCGAACCCATCGAGGTGGAGCCGTTGGAGCCGAGCGCCTCGGAGACCTGCCGGATCGCGTACGGGAACTCCTCGCGCGACGGCAGCACCGGGATCAGCGCCCGCTCGGCCAGCGCGCCGTGCCCGATCTCGCGGCGCTTCGGCGAGCCGACCCGGCCGGTCTCACCGGTCGAGTACGGCGGGAAGTTGTAGTTGTGCATGTAGCGCTTGGACTTCTCCGGGGAGAGGGTGTCCAGCGCCTGCTCCATGCGGAGCATGTTCAGCGTGGTGACGCCCAGGATCTGGGTCTCGCCGCGCTCGAACAGCGCCGAGCCGTGCACCCGGGGCAGCACGCCGACCTCGGCGCTCAGCGGACGGATCTCGCGCGGGCCACGGCCGTCGATCCGGACCTGCTCCCGCAGCACGCGACCGCGCACCTCGGACTTGGTCAGCGAGCGGAAGGAGGCCGACAGCTCCTTCTCCCGACCCTCGAAGCGCGGGCCGAGCTCCTCCAGCAGGCGGGCCTTGACCGCGTCCAGGGCCTCCTCGCGGTCCGCCTTGCCGGCGATCTGCAGGGCCTCGGCGACGTCGGCGCGAGCGAACTCGGCGACCGCGTCGTACGCGTCGTCCTGGTACTCCAGGAAGACCGGGAACTCGGCGACCGGCTTGGCGGACACCTCGGCCAGCTCGCTCTGCGCGCGGCACAGCTCACGGATGGCCGGCTTGGCGGCCTCCAGACCGCTGGCCACGACCTCTTCGGTGGGTGCCGGGGCACCGTCGGCGACCAGCTTGACGGTGTGCTCGGTGGCCTCGGCCTCGACCATCATGATCGCGACGTCGCCGTCGGCCAGGGCGCGACCGGCCACCACCATGTCGAAGGTGGCGCGGCTCAGCTCCTCGTGGGTCGGGAAGGCGACCCACTGGCCGTCGACGTGGGCCATCCGGGTGGCCCCGATCGGGCCGGAGAACGGCAGGCCGGAGAGCTTCGTCGACATCGAGGCGGCGTTGATCGCCACCACGTCGTACGGGTGCTGCGGGTCGAGCGCGAGGATGGTCTCGACGACCTGCACCTCGTTGCGCAGGCCCTTGACGAACGAGGGGCGCAGCGGCCGGTCGATCAGGCGGCAGGTGAGGATGGCGTCCTCGCTGGGGCGACCCTCCCGGCGGAAGAACGAGCCGGGGATCCGGCCCGCGGCGTACATCCGCTCCTCGACGTCGACGGTCAGCGGGAAGAAGTCGAACTGCTCCTTCGGGTGCTTTCCGGCGGTGGTGGCGGAGAGGACGACCGTCTCGCCGAGCTGGGCGATGACGGAGCCGGCGGCCTGACGGGCCAGCCGACCGGTGGAGAAGGTGATCTCACGGGTGCCGAACGACCCGTTGTCGATCACGGCGGTGCGGGTTTCGGTGCCGAGTTTGGTCTCGGTCATGGTGCTGTAGTGCTCCTTCGCATCGGGGGCCACGACGCGGGAGCTGTACGGACGGCCGGTCTTCGATCGAAGCGCCCGGTACCACCGGCGAAGTGCCGGGGCCTCCGGAGGCCACTACCGGAGACCGGTACGCCGACGGCTCCCCTTGTCTCAGGTGCGCGCGGCCCGTGTCTCGGGTGGGACGCGGACGGGGGGAGCGGCCCGCTGGGCCACTCCCCCCGTCACGTCACCGACGCAGACCGAGTCGCTCGATGAGCGACCGGTAGCGGTTGATGTCCTTCTTCTGCACGTAGTTGAGCAGCCGGCGGCGACGGCCGACCAGCAGCAGCAGCCCACGGCGGCTGTGGTGGTCGTGCTTGTGCACCTTCAGGTGCTCGGTGAGCTCGGCGATCCGCTTGGTGAGGACCGCGACCTGCACCTCGGGCGACCCGGTGTCACCCTCGACGGTCGCGTACTCCTCGCGGATCTTGGCCTTGGCCTGCTGGTCGAGCGCCATGTTCTCCCTGTTCTGATGGGTTGTCGATACGGTCCGTCGGGCCGGGCTAGGGCACCGGCGACGAACGGTCCTCGCGCCCGCGGCGTCGAGCAGGCAGCGAGGCCCCACGTCGGTCAGCCGACGTCCACGCCAGCCTACCAGCACCTGGTCGGGATCGCCCTGACGAGCCCTCAGCCCAACGCCCGGCGCGTCTGCGCGACGTCCTCGGTGATCTGGGCGACCAGCGGCTCGATCGCGTCGTACCGGACCTGCCCGCGCAGGCGGGACACGAAGTCCAGGGCGAGCCGCTCGCCGTACAGGTCGCCGTCGAAGTCCAGCGCGTACGCCTCGACCCGCCGCTCCCGGCCGGAGAAGGTCGGGTTGGTGCCGATCGAGACGGCGGCGGCCAGCGGGTGCGGCTGCCCCCGACGGATCATCCGAGCCGCGTAGATGCCGTCCGCCGGGACCGCCGCGTACCGGTGGCAGAGCAGGTTCGCGGTGGGGAAGCCCAGTTCCCGGCCGCGCTGGTCACCCCGGACCACGACCCCCTCCAGCCGGTGCGGGCGCCCGAGCGCAACGGCCGCGGCGGCCACGTCCCCCGCGTCGACGCAGGAGCGGATGTACGTGGACGAGAAGACCGTGCCCGCCTCGGAGACCAGCGGGGCGTCCTCGACGGCGAAGCCGAACGTACGGCCGAGCCGGTCGAGCAGTGCGACGTCCCCGGCGGCCCGGTGCCCGAACCGGAAGTTGTCCCCCACCACCACCAGCGCGGCGTGCAGGTGTGCCACCAGCACGTCGTGCACGAACGCCTCGGCGGGCAGCCGGGAGAACTCGGCGGTGAACGGCACCACGCAGAGCACGTCCACGCCGAGCGACTCGATCAGCTCGGCCTTGCGGGCCGGTTCGGTGAGCACCGCCGGGTGGGAGCCGGGCCGGACCACCTCGGCCGGGTGCGGGTCGAAGGTGACCACCACCGACTGCACGCCCAGTTCGCGGGCCCGGGCGACGGTGTGGCCGATGGTCGCCTGGTGCCCCTTGTGCACGCCGTCGAAGACGCCGATGGTGACGACGGACCGCCCCCACCCGCCGGGCACCGCGTCGAAGCCCCGCCACCGCTGCATGCTGTTCCTCCGCTAGTCCGCCCGCCCGCACCGACCGGGCCGGCATCCGCCGTCAGGCCGGGGCGAGCACGATCTCCGCGCGGGCCCGGCCACCCCGCTCGCTGACGATAGCGATCAACCCACCGGCCGGATCGAAGACCGCGTACGGTCCAGCCAGCCCGACCGGCTCCAGCGGCCCACCGTGGGAGAGCACCTTCGCCTCGTCGGGTCCGGCGTCCCGGCGGGGGAAGAACCGGTCGGCGGCGGCCGCCAGCGGCACCCCGACCACGTCGGGCGCGCGCTGCTCCAACTCGTCGAGGGTGGCGGCCTCGGCCAGGGTGAAGCCGCCCACCGCAGTCCGCCGCAGCGCGGTCAGGTGCCCACCGACCCCGAGCGCCAGGCCCGCGTCGCGCGCGATCGCCCGGATGTACGTACCGGTGGAGCAGGACACGTCGACGTCGACGTCGACGACGTCCGGCTGGTCGCGACGGATCGCCAGCACGTCGAGGCGGGACACGGTGACCCGCCGGGCCGGCAGGTCGACGCTCTCCCCCGAGCGCACCCGCTTGTACGCCCGCTGTCCGTCGATCTTGATGGCGCTCACCGCGCTCGGCACCTGGTCGATCTCGCCGGTCAGATCCGCCAGTGCGGCGTGGATCGCCGCGTCGCTGAGGGTGCCGGCGGGCGTGGTGGCGATCACGTCGCCCTCCGCGTCGTCGGTGACCGTGGACTGGCCGAGGCGGACGGTGGCGGTGTAGCTCTTGTCCGCCCCGATCACATACGTCAGCAGCCGGGTGGCCCGGTTCACGCCGATCACCAGGACCCCGGTGGCCATCGGGTCGAGTGTGCCGCCGTGGCCGACCCGCCGGGTCCGCGCGAACCGGCGGATCCTCGCCACCACGTCGTGCGACGTCATGCCGCCGGGCTTGTCCACCACGATCAGACCGTCAGTGCTCACGACGTGCAAGCCTGCCAGACCGCCCGCGCCCGCCCGACACCGGACGACCGGCCGGAAATCGGATGTACGCGCCGGTGGCGGCCCTGCCAGGATGGTGCGCCGGTGGCGCCGAGGCGCCGCCCGGCACATCGCGAGGAGACCAGACAGCCATGAACGACGGCACCACCCGCACCTCGGGTCCCGAGCGCCCGGTCGGCCTGCGGCCCCCCGAACAGCCGAGCACGTTGCCCGACTGGATGCGCGACCCACCCCCGCCCCGGCGCACCCTGGGGACCCGGATCGGCGACCGCCTCGCCGCCCTGCCCGGGGCGCGGTGGCTGCGCGGTCGGTGGTGGGCCTGGCAACGGCGGCAACGGCTGCACCAGCGTTTTCCGATCACCAGCAAGATCGTCATGATGGTCGTCGCCTGGGTGCTGGCGCTGGCCCTGGTGCTGGCGGCCTACGGGATCTTCAGTCTGATCTGACGCACCCACCGCACCGTCGGCGTCACGCGACGGCGTCGGCGGTCCGCGTCTCGTCCCGGACCGCGCCGGTCACCGCCCAGGCACCGCTGCGCAGCCGCAGCACCAGACCGACCAGCCGGACGACGACGAACAGCATCAGGCCCGCCCAGATCCCGCCGAGGCCGAGCTCGAAGGCGTAGGCGAGCCAGATCGCCGGCAGGAACCCGCCCAGCGCACCGGCCACGGTCAGATTGCGCAGATAGCGGATGTCACCGGCACCGATCAGCACGCCGTCCAGGGCGAACACCACCCCGGCCAGCGGCAGCATCGCGACGAACCACGGCCAGGCCACCATCGCCTGCGCGTGCACGGCGGTGTCCGGGGTGAACAGGGCCGGCACCACTCCGGCACCGGCCGCCACCAGCACTGCGAAAGCGGTGCCGCAGACCGCGCCCAGCCAGGCGACCCGGCGGGCCAGCGCCCGCGCCACCGCCGCGTCGCCGCCGCCGAGGGCCGCACCGACCAGCGCCTGCGCGGCGATGGCCAACGCGTCGAGCACCAGCGCGGCGAAGAACCAGAGCTGCACGGCGATCTGGTGGGCGCCGACCACGGCGGCACCGAACCGGGCCGCCACGGCGGTCGCCGACAGGAAGCTGACCTGGAACGCCACGCCCCGGATCAGCAGGTCCCGGCTGAGCACGAGTTGCTGGCGGATGACCCGGAGATGCGGGCGCAGCGGGGCCCGCTCGGAGATCAGCGCGCCGACGAAGAGCACGCCGCCGAGGGTCTGTGCGACCGCGTTGGCCACCGCCGAGCCGATCATGCCCATTCCCACCGGATAGACCAGCACCGGACAGAGCACCGCGGAGAGCAGGTTCGGGCCGACCACGAAGAACAGCGGCCGGCGGGTGTCCTGCACGCCCCGCATCCAGCCGTTGCCGGCCGCGGCGAGCAGCAGACCGGGCGCACCGAAGGCGGCGACCCGCAGCCATTGCCCGGCGGCCTCGCCCACCTCGCCGCCGCCCGCAAGGGCGCCGGCCAGCGCGCCGCCACCGAACTGCATGGCGACCACGACCAGCAGCCCCACCCCGAACGCCAGCCAGGAGGACTGCACGCCCTCGGCCACGGCGGCGGCCCGGTCACCGGCGCCGAAGCGGCGGGCGGCCCGGCCGGTGGTGCCGTAGGCGACCACGGTGCCCAGCCAGGCGGTCAGGGTCATCACGGTGCCGCCGACGGCCACCGCGGCCAGCGGCACGCGGCCCAGGTGGCCGACGACGGCGGTGTCGACGAGGACGTAGATCGGCTCGGCGGCCAGCACCACGAGGGCCGGCAGGGCGAGCGCGGCGAACCGGCGCGGTGAGGCGACACGGCTGGCAACGGTGGTCTGGCTCATCGCCGCCGATCCTGGCACGCGATGTGTAAGGAGAGCAAGCTCCTGCGCCACTTACCCGTCGTGGGCGTCCGCCAGGGCGGCGGGAGGACGGGTGATGGTCGGTACGCGGCCGGTGGCGCGGGCCGCGCCGGGATCGTCAGGCGATCCGAGGCGGTGACGCCGTACGCGCGGTGCGGCTCGGCGTCACCGCCGGTCGCGTACGGTCACTGACGGGTGTCCATCGAGGTCTGCAGGGCACGGCGGGCCTGCTCGCGGGCCTCGTCGGTGGTCTCGGGCTTGGGCTTGGCGGGCATGGCGAACCCCTTCCAGGGCGCGCGCCGGCTGGCGCGACGGCATCACGGGCGGTGTACGACAGGCACCCGGAACCGGCCCCAGGATCACCGGAGCTATGGACGGGTGGTGTGGTGGTTGGCCCGGGTCGGTCGACCCTGGAGGGGAAGCGACGCCGGGTAGGGCTCCGCTCCCGTGACCCGTGCCACAGCAGCACCGGTCTATTCCCAAGCTATCGTTCAGGTCCACATGGTGCGTGCTGTTCCCGCCATCTGGACCGGTGGAATCCCGGTCACCTGGCCAGGAAGTGCCAGCCCACCCACCACCAGAAGCCGAACATCCCGATCCGGCCCACCGGAACCGGACCGACCTCGTAGCGCATCACGTAGGCGCACATCTCGCCGAGCGTCGGGATGCGCGAGCCCTCCCGCCGCGCCATCCACTCGACCACCGCGAACAGCGCCAGGCCGACCAGGAACCCACCGATCGCCAGATGCCGCATCATCGGCGCACCAACCCCCAGAACGCCGACAGCCAGACCAGCCAGGCGGCGGAACGGACCAGCCGGTCCTCCAACAACGGGTCGGCCAGCAGCGAGAAGGTGGGGAAGTCGTCACCGGCCGCCGCGAAGAACGTGGCCCCCTCGAACACCCCGAACACCACCACCGGCAGCGTCCACCAGACCGCGCCGGAACCCAGGCGCTGCGGGGCCGGACGGGCCTGCACCCGCTTGGTCAGGCCCAGCCAGATCAGCAGCCCGCCGGTGCCGAACACGTAGAGGTTGGCCTCCGTGGAGAACGACGGGAATCGCCCGCCGACCAGCGAGAGGGCCACCAGCACCGGTACGCAGACGACCGGTCTCTCCCACGTACGGGGGGCGTCGATCGTGAGGTCGTGGGGCTGCTCCATCACTCGATTCTCCCCGTCATCTCCCGGCGGCGGTATGGCAACACTCCCCCGAGCCGCCCCCGAAAATCACCCCTCGGGGTCGACACCGCTTCCCGGCCCGGGCGCCACCAACTCGGCGCGTACCCGGTCGACCACCTCGTCCACACTGCCCCGGCCGGTGAACCCGGCGGCGAGTCGATGCCCACCACCGCCCAGCCCGACCGCCACCCGGCTCACGTCCACCGCACCCTTGCTGCGCAGCGACACCGCCCACTCCTGGGGCCCGGTCTGCTTCACCACGCAGCTCACGTCAGCCTCGGCGGTGCACCGCACCGGATCGATCAGCGCCTCCAGAACGTACGGTCGCTGGTCGTGCCGGGCCAGGTCGTCCAGGGTCGCGTACGTCCAGACCAGGCCGTGCCCGGACGCCGCCTCGGGCTCCAGTCGGGCGCGGCCGAGCACCTCGCCGAAGAGGCGCACCGCGCCGAACGGGCGGCTGTCGAACACCCGCCGGGAGATCTCCCCCGGCCGGATGCCGGTGGCCAGCAGACGGGCCGCCATCTCGTGCACGGCCGGAGTGGTCGCGTCGAACCGGAACGAGCCGGTGTCGGTGCTCAACGCCACGTACAGGCACTCGGCGATGCCGGCGTCCAGCGGAACGCCGAGCCGGGCCAGCAGCTCCTCCGCGACCACCGAGGTCGCCGCCGCCGCCGGGTCGACCAGGTTGACGTCACCGAAGCCGGAGTTGGAGGCGTGGTGGTCGAGCACCAGCGCGGTGCCCGGCCCGGCCAGCCGGTCGGCCAGGTCGCCGAGGCGCGAGTCGCTGGCCGCGTCGAAGCAGATCACCAGGTCCGGCTCCGGGTCGGCCTCGGTCGCCGGGACCAGCAGCTCCAGCCCGGGCAGGCCGCGGAACGGCTCGGGCACCTCCGGCGGCCCGGGAAAGGTCGCCTGCAACTGGCGTACGCCGAGCTGCCGCAGCCCGAGCCCGAACCCGAGCATGCTGCCCAGCGCGTCGCCGTCCGGGTTGACGTGGCAGATCAGCAGCACCCGCCCGGCGGGCACCACCTGGCGTACCGCCGCCACCGCCGCGGCCCAGTCGGCCTCGCTCGGCGCGGACCCGCCCGGGGACGACGACGTCGCCGCGTCCGTCGAGACTCCGGTGGTCGCCGCGTCCGGGTCGGCGGAGACCGCCGGCCCCTCGGCCGCGCCGGGGCGGGCCGGACTCGGCAGCGCCGCGCCCGGGCCCGACTCGGTCAGCGCACCGCCGGAGGGGGCGGTCACCGCCGCTCCCCGCTCCGGGTGTCGTCCGTGTCACCGGTGCCGGGCTGGTTCTCGGCCTCGTCGGCCTCGTCTTCCTCGTCGTCGAGGCGGTAGGGCTGGGCCTCACCGGCGTACTCGGCCTTGGCGGCGAGGCGCTGTACCTCCGCGTCGGCGGTCCGGGCCGCCGCGAGCAGGTCGTCGATGTGCTTCACCTGGTCCTGCACGTCGTCCAGGATGAAGGTGAGGGTCGGCGAGTGGCGCAGCCCGAGCGCCTTGCCGACGGTGCTGCGCAGCATGCCCTTGGCGCTGTCCAGCGCGGCGGCGGTGCCTGCCTGCGCCGCCGCGTCACCGAGCACGGTGTAGAAGACCGTGGCGTCGCGCAGGTCGGCGGTTATCCGGGCGTCGGTGATAGTGATCATGCCGAGCCGCGGGTCCTTGATCTGGCTTCGCACCACCGACGCGACCAGTTCACGCACCCGCTCCGCATGCCGGCGTACCTTGGCCGGATCCGTCATCTCCGCCACCTCCACGGCGTCCCGCTGCCGGACGGAACCGGCGACGCCGTCACCGGAGCCCGCACCGACCCCAACACTGGAAACCCTACCCGCGCCACGTGCTCCGGCGCGCGGGGCGGCAGGTGGCCGCGACCGCCACCGGTCAGTCCTCCGCGCCGTGCAGTCGGCGGCGCACCGACAGCAACTCGACCTCCGGTCGACCGGCCACCAGGCGCTCGCACGAGTCGAGCACCTCACGGGCGTGCGCCGCCTCTGCGGCCACGACCGCCACTCCTATCTCGGCTCGACCGTGCAGGTCGAGCGCACCCACCTCGGCGGCCGACACCTCGAAGCGGCGCAGTGCCGCCACGATCGGCCGTACGTACGATCTCTTCGCCTTCAGCGACCGGGAGTCGCCCGGCAGCAGCAGGTCGAACACTGCGGTTGCGGTGAACATCGCTGCGGACACTACCCGCACCCCACCCCACATGATCAAGGGGTTTACGCCATTCGGCGTAAACCCCTCGATCAGTGCGTCACTACCGGATCAGGCGCGAACCTTCTCCCGCATCTCGAAGGTCTCGATGATGTCGCCCGGCTGCACGTTGTTGTAACCGGACAGCGTCAGACCACACTCGAAGCCCTCGCGGACCTCGGTCGCGTCGTCCTTGAACCGCTTGAGCGAGCTGATCGTGATGTTGTCCGCCACGACCGTGCCGTCGCGCAGCAGGCGCGCCTTCGCGTTGCGCCGGATGATGCCCGACCGGACGATGCAACCGGAGATGTTGCCGATCTTGGACGAGCGGAAGACCTCGCGGATCTCCGCGCTGCCCAGCTCGACCTCCTCGTACTCCGGCTTGAGCAGGCCCTTGAGCGCCGCCTCGATCTCCTCGATGGCCTGGTAGATGACGGTGTAGTACCGGATCTCCACGCCCTCGCGGTCGGCCATCTCGCGGACCTTGTTGGAGGCCCGCACGTTGAAGCCGATGATCGTGACCGGCTCGGACGAGGCGCTCGCGAGCATGACGTTGCTCTCGGTGATCGCGCCGACGCCCCGGTCGAGGACCTTGAGCTGGACCTCCTCGGGAATGTCGAGGTTGAACAGCGCGTCCTCCAGGGCCTCCACCGAACCGGAGACATCGCCCTTGAGGATGAGGTTGAGCGACGTCTTCTCGCCCTCCTTGAGCTGCTCCATGAGCGTCTCGAGGGTGGCCCGGCCACGGGAGTTGGCGAAGGCCGCCGCCCGCCGCCGCGCCTGGCGCTGCTCGGCGATCTGCCGCACCGTGCGGTCGTCCGCCGCGGCGAGGAAGGTGTCACCGGCACCGGGCACCGCGGTCAGGCCGAGGACCATGACCGGACGCGCCGGGCCGGCCTCGGTGACCTGGTTGCCGTTCTCGTCGAGCATCGCCCGGACCCGGCCGTGCGCCCCACCGGCGACGATCGAGTCGCCCGCCCGCAGGGTGCCCTTCTGCACCAGCACCGTCGCCACCGCACCACGGCCCTTGTCCAGGTGCGCCTCGATGGCCACACCCTGCGCCGGCCCGTCGGTCGGAGCGGTCAGCTCCAGCGACGCGTCGGCGGTGAGCAGCACGGCCTCGAGGAGTTCCTCGATGCCGATGCCGGGCTTCGCGGCCACGTTGACGAACATGGTCTCGCCGCCGTACTCCTCGGCGACCAGGCCGTACTCGGTCAGCTGCTGGCGGACCTTGTCCGGGTTGGCCTCCGGCTTGTCGACCTTGTTGACCGCAACCACGATCGGCACGTCCGCCGCCTTGGCGTGGTTGAGCGCCTCGATGGTCTGCGGCATCACGCCGTCGTCGGCCGCCACCACCAGGATCACGATGTCGGTGACCTGGGCACCACGGGCACGCATGGCGGTGAACGCCTCGTGACCCGGGGTGTCGATGAAGGTGACCGCCCGGTCCTCGCCCTCGTGCGGGACGTGGACCTGGTAGGCGCCGATGTGCTGGGTGATGCCACCGGCCTCGCCGGCCACCACGTTCGCCTTGCGGATCGCGTCGAGCAGCTTGGTCTTACCGTGGTCGACGTGACCCATGACGGTCACCACCGGCGCACGGCTGACCAGGCGGTCCTCCGCGACCTCGGCGTCGAGGTCGATGTTGAACTGCGCGAGCAGTTCGCGGTCCTCGTCCTCCGGGCTGACGATCTGCACGTTGAAGCCGAGGTGCTCACCCAGCAGCAGCAGGGTGTCGTCGGAGCACGACTGGGTCGCGGTGACCATCTCGCCCAGGTTGAACATCTCCTGGACCAGCGAACCCGGGTTGGCGTTGATCTTGTCGGCGAAGTCCGACAGCGAGGCGCCACGGGAGAGCCGGACCGTCTGCCCCTGACCCCGGGGAGCACCCGAGCTCATGGTCGGGGCCGACAGGTTGTCGAACTCCTGTCTGCGCTGCTTCTTGGACTTGCGACCACGGGTCGGCTTGCCACCCGGACGCCCGAAGGCACCGGCGGCACCGCCGCCACGGCCACGACCGCCGCCACCCGGACGACCGCCGCCACCGGCCGGACCGCCCGGCCGGAAGCCGCCACCAGCACCGGCACCGCCGCCGCCACCGGGGCCGCCACGGTAGCCACCGCCACCGCCGCCACCACCGGGGCCGCCACGGTAGCCACCGCCACCGCCGCCGCCACCGGGGCCGCCACGGTAACCGCCGCCACCGCCGCCACCCGGACGACCGGCACCGCCGCCACCGGGGCGACCGGCACCCGGGCCACCCGGACGACCGGGACGCTGACTCGGCATGGAGGCCGGGCTGGGCCGCGGCGGCATCGAGGCGGGACTCGGCCGCGGCGGCATCGAGGCCGGGCTGGGCCGGGGACCACCGGCACCGGCGGCCGGCGGCCGCTGCTGCTGGCTGCCCTGGATACCGAAGGGGTTGTTACCGGCGCCACGCGCCGGCGGGCGACCCTGCCGGCCACCCGGGCCGGGGTTCGGGCCACCGGGACGACCCGCAGCCGGGGAACCCGGGCGGGGCGGCATGGTGCCGGGACCGGGCCGCGGACCCGGACGGGCGCCACCGTCGGCCGGAGGCTCCCGGCGGACGTTCTCGCGCTGCTGCTGGCGGGCGGCCTGCGCGGCCTTGACCGCGGCCTCCTGCTCGGCCTTCAGCGCGGCGGCGCGCGCCTCGGCGGCGGCCACCTCGATGTCGTGGGCACTCGCCGGCTTGGCGACCGGGGTCGCCGACGGCGGAGGGCCGGGAACCGGCGCCTTCGGCTTCGGCCCGGGCATCGCCGGACGCCGCGGCGGCGTCGGCTTGGCGGTGACCCGGGGCTCGCCGGGGGTCGACGGCGGGGCGGGTGCTGCCGCCGGAGCCGGTGCGGCCGACGGCGCAGCCGCCGGGGCACCAGAGCCGCCGGAGGCGACGAACGCGTTACGAAGTCGCCGGGCGACGGGCGCCTCGACGGTGCTCGACGCGGACTTGACGAACTCGCCCATTTCCTTCAGCTTGGCGAGAACGGTCTTGCTTTCGACCCCGAGCTCTTTCGCAAGCTCGTGTACGCGGGCCTTGCCTGCCACTGCACTCCTCACTCCGAGGTCGTGCGGGCAGCACCCGCAGCGACCTCACTCGTGCACTTGAAGCCTGGTCATTTCTGGGACTTCATCGTGTGCTCATGTCGGTCGTCCTACCTTGCTAGCGGCCACACCCGGTCGGATGACCGGACGTGGTGGTTAACGCGTCAGGTACTCCGCGAGGGTGCCGTCATCTGGAACCCCGGCGAGGCGCAGCGCGCGCCCGAAGGCGCGACGCCGCACTGCCTGCGCGAAGCAGGCCGGATCTGGGTGCATGTTCGCTCCCCGACCCGGCAGTCTGCGGGCCGGATCGGGTCGAAGGCTGAATCCAGCCTCGTCACCGACCGCGACGATCCGCAGTAGTTCACTGGCCGGCGCCCGCCGTCGGCAACCCACACAGGTGCGCTCCGGCAGCGCGCGTCGTGCCACTGGAAAGAGTCTACCCCTAGCTACCCGAGACCGCTCCGCCTGGCTCCCGGACGTGATCGGCCCCCGGGCGGCCGCTGGAGCCGGCCTGTTCGGCGTCGGACCGGATGTCGATCCGCCAACCGGTCAACCGGGCAGCAAGCCGGGCGTTCTGCCCTTCCCGCCCGATCGCCAGGGAGAGCTGGAAGTCCGGCACGGTCACCCGGGCCGCCCGGGCACCGAGGTCCACCACCTCGACCCGCAGCGCCTTGGCCGGCGACAACGCGTTGCCGACGAAGGTCGCCGGGTCGTCGGACCAGTCGATGATGTCGATCTTCTCGCCGTGCAGCTCGCTCATCACCGCCCGGACCCGCTGCCCCATCGGGCCGATGCAGGCGCCCTTGGCGTTGACTCCGGGAGCGGTGGACCGGACCGCGATCTTCGTACGGTGACCGGCCTCACGCGCGATCGCGCTGATCTCGACCGTACCGTCGGCGATCTCCGGCACCTCGAGGGCGAAGAGCTTCTTCACCAGGTTCGGGTGGGTACGCGACAGCGTGATCTGCGGGCCGCGCATCCCCTTGGCCACGTGCACCACCACGCAGCGGATCCGCTCGCCGTGGGTGTACCGCTCCCCGGGCACCTGCTCGGACTGGGGCAGCACCCCCTCCAGCTTGCCCAGGTCGACCGTGACGATGCCCTTCTCGGCGCGGGCCTCGTGCGCCTGCACCACACCGGTCACCAGGTCACCGTCGCGGCCGGCGTACTCGCCGAAGTGCACCTCGTCGGTGGCCTCCCGCAACCGCTGGAGGATGACCTGTTTGGCGGTCATGGCGGCGATCCGCCCGAAGTCGTGCGGAGTGTCGTCCCACTCCCGATCCACGGTGCCCTCGTCGCCCAGTTCCTGGGCGTAGACCAGGGCCACGCCGGTCTTGCGGTCGATCTCCACCCGGGCGTGCGCCTGCGCACCCTCGGTGTGCCGGTACGCGGTCAGCAGCGCGGTCTCGATCGCCGCGAGGATCGTGTCGAACGGGATCTCCCGCTCGCGCTCGAGTGCGCGCAGCGCCGCGAGGTCTATGTTCACCTCTCCTCGTCCTCCACATCATCGTCATCGTCATCGTCGTCGAGGTCTTCTGATTCGGCCAGTTCGTCGAGGCGGCTGAACTCGACCTGCACCCGGCCCGGCCCCAGCTCGGCGTACGCCCACTCGGCGCGCTCGGTGTCGGTCTCCAGCACCACGCGCTCGTCGTCGGCCTCCACCACCCGCCCGGTGACCTGCCGGTCGCCGGCCGTCCCGCCACCACGCACGGTCACCCGGACCAGCCGGCCCACGTTGCGCCGCCAGTGCCGGGGCAGGGTCAGCGGCCGGTCCACGCCCGGCGAGCTGACCTCCAGTTGGTACTCCCCGGCGACGATGTCGCCGCCGGCTTCCTCGGCCGCGTCCAGCGCCGCCGAGACCGCCCGCGACACGTCGGCGACCGCGTCCAGGTTGATGCCGCCGTCGGCATCGACGATCACGCGTACCACGTGTCGCCGGCCGGCCCGGGAGACGGCCAGGTCCTCCAGGTCGTAGCCGGCCTCGGCCACGACCGGCGCGATCACCGCGCGCAGCCGCTCGCGGCGGGCGGACAGGTCGCCCCGGCCACCCTGCGCACTGCGCGGCGCGGGACCACCTCGCGGAGCCTGGCCGCCACGGGGTCGCCCCGTCGTTCTGGTGGCACGGCCACGCTGCGTCATCTGTTGGACCTTCCACTACTCGTCGGCCGCCACGCCGGTACGCCACCGGTGCGGGCGCGCCGGTGGTTGCGCAGAGCGTAACGCGCCCGGCGGAGGAGAGCCCGGGCGGCGCACCGGCGCCACCGCGCCACACGGCCCACGCCGATGGTGTTGACTTGTCCGGTGGTGATGGGCATGACGAGTCAATCGGACGGGTCCGCCGAGCTGTCCCGGCGCACGGTCCTGCGGGCCGGTGCGCTGCTGGCGCTGGGTGGGGCCGCCGTGCCGCTGAGCGGTTGCGGTCTCTTCGGCGGGGACGAGCGGCCACCGGAGCCGGATCCGCTGGCCCCGCTGGTGGACGAGTCGCTGAGTCTCGCCGCGGGGCTGCGCGCCGCCGCCACCGCCCACCCCGACCTGGCCGCCCGGCTCGTCCCGCTCGCCGAGTCACACGAGGCACACGCGGCCGAACTGGCCCGGTTGACCGGTGCCGCGACGCCGTCCGCCTCGGCCGCACCGACCGGGCCGTCCTGGTCCGCACCCGCCGTCGGGCCGGGCGAGCCGACCGCCGCGCTGGCCGCGCTGCGCCAGGCCGAGCGGTCCGGCCGGGAGTCGGCCAAGGCCGCCTGCGCCGCCGCGCCCGCCGAGCGGGCCGCGGTGCTGGGCTCCGTCGCCGCCGCCCGTGCCAGCCACCTGGAGGCGCTGCGATGAGCGGATGGACCACCGGGCGCGGTGCGCCCGCCGGGCCCGGTGAGGCGCTCGCCGGGGCGTTGACCGCCGAGTACGCGGCCATCTGGGCCTACGGCCCGATCGGAGTACGCCTGCCCCGTGACGAACGAGCGGCCGCCGCCGAGGCGGAAGCGGCCCACCGGAGCCGGCGGGACGCACTGGTGATGCAGCTCAGCACCGGTGGCGGGACCGTGCCGCCGGACCGGGCCGGCTACGCCCTGCCCTTCCCGGTGACCGACCGGGCCAGCGCGCTGCGGCTCGCGATCGTGGTGGAGGAGCGTACGGCGGCGTTCTGGCGGGCGGCGCTGCCGGTCAGCACCGGCGCCGAGCGGGAACGCGCCCTGGCCGCTCTGGTCGAGTACGCGGTCCGGGCGACGCGGTGGCGGCGGAGCGCCGGCACCACCCCGCTGACCGTGCCGTTCCCGGGTCGCCCCGCCTGAGGGACACGCCCGTCGATGGGTAGGCAGCATCACGGTCCGCACCGGTTGCGGATGGCATACCAGGTATGCATACTCCGGTTCCATGTCCATCCGTCACGGCCTGCTCGCCCTGCTCGAACGCGGCCAGATGTACGGCTACCAGCTCCGGGCCGCCTTCGAGGAGTCGACCGGCTCCACCTGGCCGCTCAACATCGGGCAGGTCTACACCACCCTGTCCCGGCTGGAGCGGGACGGGCTGGTGCGGTCGTTGCCGGAGAGCGAGGCCGGGCAGCGGCCGTACGAGATCACCGAAGCCGGACGGGCGGACCTGACGCTGTGGTTCGCCACCCCGATCAGCCGCAACGACCGTCCCCGGGACGAACTGGCGATCAAGCTGGCGTTGGCGCTGACCACACCGGGGGTGGACGTTCGCACCGTGGTGCAGACCCAGCGCACCGCGACGATGCGGACACTCCAGGAACTGACCCGGCTGAAGTACTCCAGCGACCGGCCCGAGGACCTGCCGTGGCGACTGGTGCTGGACGCGATGGTCTTCCAGGCCGAGGCGGAGGTGCGCTGGCTCGACCACTGTGAGAGCAGCCTGGTGCGGCACCGCCCCCCAGCCTCCGGCCCGACGCCACTGCCCGAGGCGGCGGGCCGCAGTGGTGAGGAGGCGTGGCGGTGAGCGCGGACGACCGGCCCGCGTCGGCCACCCGCGACACCCCCACGGCACCTGACTCCCGCCGACCCGACGGCGCCGGACCCGACCCGGAGGCGGTGCTGGAGCTGCGGGGCGTGCACCGGACGCACGGCAGCGGCCCGGCCGCGGTGCACGCGCTGCGCGGGGTGAGTCTGGTCGTCCGCCCCGGCGAACTGGTCGCCGTGATGGGTCCCTCCGGCTCCGGCAAGTCCACTCTGCTGACCCTGGCCGGCGGGCTGGACAGCCCGACCGACGGTCACGTGCTCGTCGAGGGACAGCCACTGCACGCCCTGGACCGGCGTGGTCTGGCCCGGCTGCGCCGTCGCCGGATCGGCTACATCTTCCAGAACCTCAACCTCATCGGCAGCCTGACCGCCGCCGAGAACGTCTCCCTCCCCCTCGAACTCGACGGCGCGGGCGTACGCCGGGCCCGCCGGCTGGCGCTCGACGCGCTGACCGAGGTGGGTCTCGCCGAACTCGGCGACCGTTTCCCCGACCAGCTCTCCGGCGGCCAGCAGCAGCGTGTGGCAATCGCCCGGGCACTGGTCGGCGAACGGCGTCTGGTGCTGGCCGACGAGCCGACCGGGGCGCTGGACTCGCAGACCGGTGAGGCCGTCCTGCGGCTGCTGCGCCGCCGGGTCGACGCCGGAGCGGCCGGCGTGCTGGTCACCCACGAGGCGCGGCACGCTGCCTGGGCGGACCGGGTGGTGTTCCTGCGCGACGGCGTGGAGGTCGACTCGACCGCCCCGCTGGTCGGCGTCGACGCACTGCTCTCCGGCAGTCCTCGGTGAGCCTGCGCTCCCAGTCGCGGCCGGTGCACGACCTCCCACCCGAGCGGCCCCGCCGGAGTCGGTCGGCCGAGACTCTCGGTTCCTGGCGGGCCGCGCTGCGGATCGCCCGGCGCGAGGCGACGCGGGCCCGTGGGCGTACCGCCCTGGTGCTGGCGATGATCGTCCTGCCCGTACTGGCCCTGTCGTTCATCGCGGTCAGCGCGGACATGGCCCAGCTCGATCCCGCCGAGAAGATGGACCAGCGGCTCGGCAACGCCGACGCGGAACTGCGGGTGGTCAGTGCGGGACAGGTCACCCAGAACGCCGACGGCAGCGGTTGGAACGCGCCGGCGGACCGGATCCCCGAGACGGTCACCGTGGACGACATCCTCCGGTTGCTCCCGGCGGGCAGCCGGGTCCTCCCGGTACGCCGCTGGGTGCCGCTGCCGGTACGGGACGGCACCCGGATCCGCGACGACGTACCCGCCACCGAGGTCGACCTCACCGATCCGCTCGCCGCCGGCCTCGTTCGGGTCCACGAGGGTCGGGTGCCGGCCACGGCCGACGAGGTCGCGCTGAACCGGGCCGCTCGGCGCGCCCTCGGCGTCGACGTCGGAGGCGTGCTCAGCGCCGGGGACGGCACCAGGAACTGGACCGTCGTCGGTGTGGCCGAACTCCCGGAGTCGCTGGAGCCGATGGCGTTCCTGCGTCCCGCCGGTGAACCGTCGGGCTCGCTGCAGCACGACACCGTGTTCCTGGTCGACCTGCCCGGGCCGGTGACCGAGGACCTGTTCCGCCACCTCAACCGCAACGGGGTGGTGGTCGGTGCCCGCGTCTCCGCTCCGTCGAGCCCGGTGGAGGCGGTCCGTCCGCTCGGCAACAGCCTGGGCGCGGAGGCGATCGGCACCGGGATGCTGATCGGCGGACTGGGCCTGCTGGAGGTGGTCCTGCTGGTCGGCCCGGCCTTCGCGGTGGGGGTCCGGCGACGGCGGCGGGAACTGGCACTTGTCGCCGTGGCGGGCGGCGACGCGGCCCAGCTCCGCCGCGTGGTGCTCGCCGACGGCGTGCTGCTGGGGTGCCTCGGTGCCGGCGTCGGGGTGGCGCTCGGCGTGCTCTCCGCGTTCGCCGCCCGGCCGCTGGTCGAGGAGTTCGTCTTCCAGCACCGCTTCGCCGGGTACCGCGTCTGGCCGGCGGCGCTGGGCGTGATCGCACTTGTCGCCGTACTCGCCGGGGTACTGGCCGCGCTCGCGCCGGCCTGGACCGCCGCCCGGCAGGACGTGGTCGCCGGGCTCGCCGGTCGACGCGGCGCACCCACCCACCGGCGGCTCTGGCTGGCGCTCGGTGTGCTGCTGGCCGTCACCGGGCTGGTCATCGCCGGGATCGGCGCGGCGATGGTCCGGTCGTCGGTCATCCTCGCCGGGTTGGTGCTCGGCGAACTCGGGCTGGTCTTCGCCACGCCGACGCTGGTCGGGCTGCTGGCCCGGCTCGGCCGGTTCCTCCCGCTGGCGCCCCGGATCGCCGTCCGTGACGCCAGTCGCAACCGTTCCTCGACCGCGCCGGCCATCTCGGCGGTGATGGCGGCGGTCGCCGGCAGCGTCGCCCTGGGGGCCTTCCTGGCCAGTGACGACATCCGATCCGACGGGCAGTACCGTCCGCTGCTGCCGGACCGGACGGTGCTGGTCACCGCCGACGACCCGGCGGCCGACGGTCCACTCGGCCGGGACGCCGTCACCGCTGCGGCCCGGGACCATCTCGGTGCCGCGACGGTCGCCCCGCTGATCGAGGCCGGCTGCCGGCCGGTCTTCGACGCCTGCCTGGTGAGCGCGGTGCCGCCGCCGGACCAGGTCTGCCCGTGGCGCCCCTACGACACGATGAGCGAGGCAGACCAGCGGCGGGCCCGGGCCGACCAGCGCTGTCAGGGGCCGGCCGAGGACCACCTCGACGGCTACTTCCAGGTGGCGGTCGACGACGGCGCGGCGCTGCCGATGCTCACCGGCGCGACGCCGGCCGAGGTCGCCGACGCCACGGCCGTCCTGCGCGCGGGTGGCGCGGTGGTCACCGACCCGCGCTACCTCGCCGACGGCCGCCTGCACCTCCGGGTCGAACCGGACGACGACCGCGCGGTGGACGCGGCCACCACGACCGTGCCCGGGTACGCGACGCGGAGCGACCTGCGACCACCCTGGCTGCTGCTCTCGCCCGCCACGGCCGACCGCCTCGGCCTCACCGTCCGGCAGACCGGTTGGGCGGTCGCCGCCGACGAGCCGCCGGGGCAGCGGCAACGCGACCGGTTCGTCGACGCGTTGAAGTCCCTCGGTCCGGTCGGCGCACAGTTCGAGGTCGGCAGGGGCTTCGGCCTCACCGAGCCGCTCCTGCTCCTGCTCGCCGGAGTCTCGGCGCTGGTGACCGTGGGGGCCGCCGGGATCGCCACCGGACTCGCCGCCGCCGAGGGGCGGGCCGACCTGTCCACCCTCGCGTCGGTCGGTGCCGGTCCGGGAGTGCGAAGACTGCTGTCGCTCTGCCAGGCCGGGGTGATCGCCGTGCTCGGCTCGTTGCTGGGCATCGTCGCCGGGCTCGGCTCGGCGGCGATCATCCTGACCTTCACCAACCGACGGTTGACCGAGGGGTGGCCGGTGGAGTCGCCGTACCCGCTGGTGGTGCCCTGGCTCACCCTCGGTGTGCTGGTCGTGGTGCCGCTGGTGGCGATGGCCGGGGCGGCGCTGCTGACCCGGTCCCGGCTGCCGGTGGAACGCCGGCTGGACTGAAGGGCGGAGCGGCGGCGGGCCCCGGCACGTCGGGCGGCGGCGTTGTCGTACCGACGCCGGTGGATGCAGAATGTCCCGATGTCCATAGTGCGAGACGTGACCCGCCGGATCGGCCACCACCCCTGGTTCGGCGCCACGGCCCGGCTGCTGGTGCCGCTGGACCGGGCGGTCGGCCGGCTGACCAAGGGTCGAGTGGTCGCGCTCGGGCTGGTGCCCTCCCTGGTCATCACCACCACCGGCCGCCGCTCCGGCAAGCCGCGCAGCAACCCGCTGCTCTATGTGCCGGACGGCGACGGGTACGTGGTGGTCGGCTCCAACTGGGGGCAGACCCAGCAGCCCGCCTGGTCGCTGAACCTGCTCGCCGAGCCGCGCGCCGAGGTGGACGTGTCCGGGCGTCGCATCGCGGTCCGCGGCGAGCCGGCGACAGGCGCCGAACGCGAGCGGCTGTGGCGACTGCTGGTCGACGCCTGGCCCGCGTACGAGGCGTACGTGCGGCGGGCCGGCGACCGGGAGATCCGGGTCTTCCGGTTGGTGCCGACGGCCTCCGGCACGCCCGACGGCACGGACGCGCCGGACGGGCCGCCCCCGCCGCACTAGGGTGTGCGGTGACCGGGCCGTCGCTGCCGGCGACGGTCCGCACGGTGGCGCGATCGTGGGGTGGTCGGTGTGGACGGTGCCCAGGAGCACCGGGACGATCCCCGGTGGCACGTGGCCGAACGCGTCGCCGAGGCGGTCCGCCGACGCTTCCCCGCCGACGTGCTCGCCGTCGCGGTGCACGGGCCGCTCGCGCACGGCGACGACGACGGCGGAGGGGACAGCGAGGTCGGGCTGCTGGTGGTCACGTACCGACCCGGCACCGGGCCGCCCTCGGCCACCCGGCGGGTCGACGGGGTGCTCATCGACCTGACCGTGGCCGCCGCCGAGGAGCGCCTGCGTCAGGCCCGGCAGCTCACCTCGCGCTGGCCGCTGACCGCCGACCGGTACGTGACGACCCGGCCGCTGCACGATCCGACCGGGTGGCTGCGCACCCTGCGGGACGAGCACCTCGGGCGGCTGGCGAGGGCGCGTCCGGCCGAGTTCAGCGGCGCCGCCCGGCGGGCGTGGTATCGGGGCAGCGCCGCGCACGCGCGGGCGGCCCGGCTGGCCGAGTGGTACGAGACGGACCAGGCCCTGCTGATGCTCGGCGAGGCGCGGCTGGCCGCCGCGACCGTCAACGGGCTGCTCAGCCGCACCTACTTCCGCGACTCCGGCGACGCCGTCCGGCGGACCGGGCTGGCCGGGGCGGACATGACCGAGGTGGGTGCGGTGCTGGCCCGCCAGTCGGCGGAGCTGACCGCCCGGGGTCGGCCGGTCGACGGGACCGTCGACGACCTGCTCGCCGGCTGACCGCGCGTCGGCTCAGCCCAGGCCGCCCTGCACGCCGATCAACGCACCGACCAGGTAGGTGGCCGCCGCGGCGGCGGCGCCGAGGAGCAACTGCCGCATCCCGCCGGTCCACCAGCGCCGGTTGGTGAACCGGGAGACGACCGCGCCGGCCACGAAGAGCCCGAGCCCGCCCACCGCCAGGGCCAGCGTCAGGCTGGTCGCGCCGAGAAGGTACGGCAGCAGCGGCACCAGCGCGCCGACCGAGAAGCAGAGGAACGACGACAGCGCCGCCGCCCACGGGTTGGGCTGCTCGTCCGGGTTGACACCCAACTCCTCCTGGACGTGCATCCGCAACGCCTGCTCCGGATGCTGGCGGACCGCCTCGGCCACCTGGACGGCAAGATCCTCGGGCAACCCCCGCGCCATCCACATCTCGGCGAGTTCCCGGGCCTCCTCCTCGGGGTGGCGTTCCAGCTCGCGCCGCTCCTTGGCCACCTCGGCGGCGATCTGCTCGTTGGCCGAGCGGACACTCGTGTATTCCCCGAGCGCCATCGAGATCGCACCGGCGACCAGACCGGCGGTGCCGGTCAGCACGATGGCCTGCGGCGAGACGCCGCCACCGCCGACGCCCGCGATCAGGGCGATGTTGGTCACCAGCCCGTCCATGGCACCGAAGACGGCGGGTCGCAGCCACCCGCCCGAGACGTCCGCGTGGTGGTGCTCCCGCAGTGCCGCAGGGGTGTCGGTCACGGCAGCGTCAGGATCTCGTACCCGTCCTCGGTCACCAGCACCGTGTGCTCGAACTGGGCGGTCCACTTGCGGTCCTTGGTGACCACCGTCCAGCCGTCCTCCCACATGTCGTACTGGTGGGTGCCGAGGGTGATCATGGGCTCGATGGTGAACGTCATGCCCGGCTCCATCACGTCGGTGGGCCGTGGGCTGTCGTAGTGCGGCACGTAGAGGCCGCTGTGGAACGCCTCGCCGATGCCGTGGCCGGTGAAGTCGCGCACCACGCCGTAGCCGAACCGCTTCGCGTACGACTCGATGACCCGGCCGATGACGTTGATCTGCCGGCCGGGCGCGACGGCCTTGATGCCCCGCGTCATCGCCTCGTGGGTCCGCTCGACCAGCAGCCGGACCTCCTCGTCGACCTCGCCGACGCAGAAGGTGGCGTCGGTGTCGCCGTGCACCCCGCCGATGTACGCGGTCACGTCCACGTTGATGATGTCGCCGTCGGCCAGCACCGTGGAGTCCGGGATGCCGTGGCAGATCACCTCGTTCAGGCTGGTGCAGCAGGACTTCGGGAAGCCCTTGTAGCCCAGCGTCGACGGGTAGGCGCCGTGGTCGATCAGGAACTCGTGCACCACCCGGTCGATCTCGTCGGTGGTCACACCGGGCTTGCAGTGCTCACCGGCGAGCTGGGTGGCCTGCGCGGCGAGCCGCCCGGCGACCCGCATCTTCTCGATCGTCTCCGGCGTCTGCACGTGCGACCCCTGCCACGGCCGGGGGGACTTCTTGCCGACGTACTCGGGTCGGACGATGTGGGCGGGCACCGGCCGCCACGGGGAGAGCGTGCCTGGGGTCAACGGCGCACGGACGGTCATGCGGCAAGCCTATCGCCGTGCCCCGGGTGGCCCCCACCACCATCGGTGGCCCACGGTTGTTGCCCTACCACAACCGCTGTGTCAAGGTGTCAGCGTGGATCAAGGGGGAGCACCGCCCGTCTTCTCCGCCAGCGCGGAGATCGACGGTGATCACCTCCGTGTGGTGGTCACCGGCGAGGTGGACATGGCGACCGCGGACACCATGATGCAGACCGCGCTGCGCGAGCCGGCCACCCGGCTGACCCTCGACCTGCGCGCGGTGACCTTCTTCGACTCGGCGGCGATCCACGCGGTGGTGCGGCTCGCCGGTCACTATCCGGACACCCTGGCGGTGCTGCCGTCCCGGCAGGTCAGTCGCGTGCTGCACATCGCGGGTCTGGGCGAGCAGCGCTGGCTGCGGCCGGTCTGACCCGCCGGCCCACCGGCTCAGGCGCCGAGTTCCCGACGCAGGGTCACCTGCGTGCCCTCTGCGGTACGCGTGACCGACAGCTCCCCGAGTGCCTGGATCAGCGACAGTCCCCGCCCCCGGAAGCCCGACCCGGTCGACTCCCGCCACCGTCCGCTGTCGCGTACGGTCGCGGTCACCGTCCGGCCCTCCACGGTCACCTCGATGGCGATCGTCGGCTCCGCCGGGTCGACCGGGTGCTCGATGGCGTTCGCCGCCGCCTCGGAGACCGCCACCGTGAGGTCGAACAGGTCGGTCTCGTTCACCCCGTGCGCGACCAGGAAGTCCTCCAGCCGCTTGCGCAGCACGCTGAGCCGGGTCGGGTCGGCGGGCAGCCGCAGCGCGAACCGGTCGAGTTCGGCGGCCTCCAGCGCGAGCACCGCCACGTCGTCGCGGCGGGGCCGGTCGACGACCCGCTGCACCACCGCGTCGACCAAATCCACCACGTGCCCCCCGGGCCGGGTCGCGTCGGCGCGGAGCTGGGCCAGCGCGTCGTCGATGTCGACGTTCCGGTCCTCGATCAGGCCGTCGGTGTAGAGCAGCAGCCGCTCGCCGGCACACAGCTCGCCGGTGACCGTCTCGTACTCCGCTCCCGGGATCGCGCCGACCGGCGGACCCAGCGCCCGGTCGTGCAGGAACGACACGTCGCCTCCTCGGATCAGCAGCGGGGACGGATGCCCGGCGTTGGCGTACCGCAGCCGCCCGGTGCGGGGGCTGAACCACAGGCAGAAGACCGTGGCGAAGGACCGGGACTCGGTCGAGCCGACCAACCGGTTGAGCCGGGTCAGCGACTCCCCCGGGTCGAACCCCTCCAACACGTACGCCCGCAGCGCGTTGCGGAGCTGGCCCATCGCCGCTGCGGCCGGCACCCCCTTGCCGACCACGTCCCCGATGACCAGGACCATCTCGTCGTCCTCGCGGGTCACCACGTCGTACCAGTCGCCGCCGACCTCGACGTCGTCGCTGCCGGGCAGGTAACGGCTGGCCACCACGGCACCGGGCAACTGGGGCAGGGTGCGCGGCAGCAGGCTGTGTTGCAGGGTGGTGGCGATGCGGTGCTCCACCTCGTAGAGCTGGGCGTTCTCCAGTCGTACGCCGACCAGCCGGGCGAGTTGGGTCAACGCGGCCTCGTCCGTGCCGGCCGGCTCGGCGACCGCTCGCCACACCCGCAGTTCGCCGAGGCGCTTGCCGCCCACCCCGGTCAGCGGCAGGACGAAGGCGGGGTCGGCGGCGCTGGTGCCGCCGCCGTCGGCCTCGAACCGGGCGTCACCGGCGGTGACGGACACCCGGACCGCCTCGGCGAGACTCAACGCGTGCCGCGCCGCGACCTGGAGCACCTCGTCCGTGGAGCGCGCCGTGTTCACCGCCACCGCCGCGTCCGCGAGCGCCGCCAACCGCCGGATGAGCTGACCGCGCAGTTGGCCGAGTTCGACGTTGGCCCGTACCCGGGCGACCAGTTCCTGCCCGGAGAAGGGCTTGGTCAGATAGTCGTCGGCACCCACCGCGAGGCCGGCCACCTCCTCGGCCGAGCCGGCGCGGGCGGAGAGCAGCACGATCGGCACGTACCGGGTGCGCGGGTCGGCGCGCAGCGCGGCGACCAGGCCGAAGCCGTCCAGCCGCGGCATCATCACATCGGTCAGCACCAGGTCGAAGTCGGTGTCGGTGGCCAGCCGCAGGGCGTCCACGCCGTCGGTGGCGGTGAACACCTCCCAGGTCGACGCGAGTAGCCGGGTGACGTGTTCGCGCAGGTCCGGGTTGTCGTCGACGACCAGGATCCGGCCCGCCGACCCCGGGTGGCGCGTCTCTCCCGCCCCGGACCGGCCGTCGCTCCACCGCTCGGTCTCGGCGACGAACAGGGCGTTCTGCTGGGGCTCGCGGTCGGTGCCGGTCTCGGCCACCCGGTCGGCCGGGAGGTGCCCGGAGCCGAACGGGACGGTGACGACGAAGCGGCTGCCCTCGTCGACCCGGCTGGTCGCGCTGACCTCGCCGCCGTGCATCTCGACCAGTTCCCGGACCAGCGCCAGGCCGATCCCGGTCCCCTCGTGGCTGCGCGAGGGCACCCCGGGTGCCCGGTGGAACCGCTCGAAGACGTGCGGCAGCTCGTCCGCGACGATGCCCACACCGGTGTCGACGACCTCCAGGCGAGCCACCCCGTCGACCGCCCGGACCTCGACCCGGATCTCCCCGTCGAAGGTGAACTTCACCGCGTTGGCGACCAGGTTGAGGACGATCTTCTCCCACATCTCCTGGTCGACGTAGACCGGCTCGGGCAGCGGCGGACAGTCCACCGTCAGCCGCAACCCGGCGCGCTCGGTGGCCGAGCGGAACGTGCTGGCCAGCCGAGCGGTGTAGTCGGCCAGGTCGATCGGCTCGTAGTGCGCGGCCATCCGGCCGGACTCCAGCCGGGAGAAGTCGAGCACCGTGTTGACCAGCTTGAGCAGCCGCAGCGCGTTGCGGTGCATCATCGTCAGCCGCTGGGTGTACGGCTCCGGCAGGCCAGGGTCGGCGAGCAGGTCCTCCAGCGGGCCGAGCACCAGGGTCAGCGGGGTGCGGAACTCGTGGCTGACGTTGGCGAAGAAGTTGGTCTTCGCCAGGTCCAGGGCGGCCAGCTCGGCGGCGCGGGCCTGCTCCTGCTCGTACGCCCGCTGCTTGCCGACGGCCCGCGAGACCTGCGCGGCGACCAGTTCGAGGAAGGTGCGGTAGTCGTCGGAGAGCGGCAGCCGGCGGGCCACCCCCAGCACCAGCACGCCGGCCTGCTCCGCGGTGGCGGTGATCGGCAGCAGCAGCGCCTCGTCGGCGGCGTCGGCCGGCACCTCACCGAGCAGGTCGGCGGTGGGCACCCTGCCGCCCCCGGCGGCGGCCAGCTCGGCCAGCCCGACGGCGGGCTCCTCGGCACCGGTCACCGGGCCGCTCGCCCCGGCCAGACGCAGACCGCCGTCGGGGCCGCCCAGATAGAGCAGCCCGAACGGGACGTCCTGCCGGTGCCGGTCGAGCACGGTCGCGGCCACCCGGCCGAGTTCCGTGCTGCTGGCCACGTCCGCCAGCTCGGAGCCGAGTTCGGCGAGCGTACGCAGTCGCCGCTCGCCGAGCACCCGACCGGTGGTCTCGCTGCAGACGCAGAGCACCCCGCTGATCGAGCCGTCGGTGTCCCGGATCGGGTCGTACGAGACGTCGAAGTAGACGTCCTCGACGAAGCCGTACCGGTCGAGCAGGAAGTGGTGGTCCCGCGCCTGGTACGCCTCACCGGTACGCACGACGTCGGTGAGCAGCGGCCCGAGCACGTCCCAGGTCTCGACCCAGTGGTCGCGGGCCGGCTGCCCGACGACGGCGGGATGCTTGTCTCCTATGGTCGGCCGGTAGGCGTCGTTGTAGAAGGCGCGCTGGTCCTCGCCCCAGAACAGGGCGATCTGCGCCTTGGAGGCGAGCATGGTGCTGACGGCGTTGCCGAGTGTGGTGGGCCAGTGCGCCGGAGCGCCGAGCGGACTGGTCGACCAGTCGTGGTCGCGCAGTACCGCGCCCATCTCGCCGCCGCCCGCGAACGCCGCCGCGAGCAGTGGCGAAAGCCCGCTGCGCGCCATCGACGGATCGCTCCCGTCCACGCCCCCCTGAGCCGAGTTCATGCAGCCTCCCCGGCCTGTCCGCGACGTGCCCTGATCATCGCTGCCGTGACCGGACTTCTACCCCGCCGAACCAGGAACGTAACGCATCTGTCGATCGCAGCGCTGATTAGCCCACGACACTTGTCGATCAACCGATACGATTCGCCCTATCGATCACCGGAAGTGTCGGGAACATCACAGCGGTGTGACATACGCGCCGGTGATCCCGCCGTCGACCACGAACTGCGCCGCCGTCATGAACGAGGAGTCGTCACTGGCCAGGAAGGCCACCGCCGCGGCGATCTCGGTCGGTTCGCCGAACCGCCCCATCGGCACGTGCACCAGCCGGCGCGCGGCCCGCTCCGGGTCGGCCGCGAACAGCTCCCGCAGCAGCGGCGTGGCCACCGGGCCGGGGCACAGGGCGTTGACCCGGATGCCCTCCCGGGCGAACTGCACGCCCAGCTCCCGACTCAACGCCAGCACCCCACCCTTGCTCGCCGTGTACGCGATCTGCGACGTCGCCGCACCCATCAGCGCCACGAACGAGGCGGTGTTGATGATCGATCCCCGGCCCTGCCGGCGCATGTGCGGGATGACGTACTTGCAGCACAGGTAGACGCTGGTGGTGTTCACCCGCAGCACCCGCTCCCAGGCGTCCAGCCCGGTCTCCAGGATGGAGTCGTCGTCCGGCGGCGAGATGCCGGCGTTGTGGAACGAGACGTCCACCCGCCCGTACCGCTCGACCACCCCGTCGAAGAGGTCACGGACGGCACTCTCGTCGGTCACGTCGACGGCGACGAAGGTCCCGTCGACCTCCTCGGCGGCCCGGGCACCTCCCTCGGTGTCGACGTCGACGCACACCACCCTGGCCCCCTCGGCGGCCAGCCTGCGTACGGTGGCCAGCCCGATCCCGCTGGCCGCGCCGGTCACCACGGCCACCCGGTCCTGCAACCGCTGCATCGCTCACTCCTCCGTGCTGATGAAGACGTTCTTGACGTCGGTGAACGCGTGCAGGGCGTCCGGTCCCAGCTCGCGGCCGAGACCGGAGCGCTTCATCCCGCCGAACGGCGTCCAGTAGCGCACCGAGGAGTGCGAGTTGACGCTCAGGTTGCCGGCCTCCACCGCCCGCGCCACCCGCAACGCCCGACCCACGTCACGGGTCCAGACCGAGCCGGAGAGGCCGTACTCGGTGTCGTTGGCCAGCCGGATCGCGTCCGCCTCGTCGTCGAACGGCAGCACCGAGACGACCGGGCCGAAGACCTCCTCGCGCCAGTGCCGGTCGGCCGGCGAGTCGGCGAGCAGCACGGTCGGCGGGTACCAGTAGCCGGGGCCGTCCGGGCAGGAGCCGGTGAAGGCGACCCGCGCGCCGTCGACGTACCCGGCGACCCGGTCCCGGTGCCCGGCGGAGATCAGCGGGCCCATCTCGGCGGCCTCGTCGGCCGGGTGGCGTACCCGGAACGCCCGCACCGCCGGCTCCAGCAACTCCAGGAAGCGGTCGTAGACCGGGCGCTGCACCAGGAGCCGGGAGCGGGCGCAGCAGTCCTGGCCGGCGTTGTCGAAGACCCCGGCCGGGGCGGCTGCCGCCGCCTGCTCCAGGTCGGCGTCGGCGAAGACCAGGTTCGCCGACTTGCCGCCCAACTCCAGGGTCAGCCGCTTCACCTGGGCGGCGCAGCCGGCCATGATCCGGGTGCCGACCTCGGTGGACCCGGTGAAGCAGATCTTGCGTACCGCCGGGTGGCTGACGAAGCGTTCACCCACCACGTCGCCCCGCCCCGGCAACACCGTGAACACGTCCTCGGGCAGCCCCGCCTCCCGGGCCAGCTCGCCGAGGCGCAGCGCGGTCAACGGGGTCAGCTCGGCGGGTTTCAGCACCACCGTGTTCCCAGCGGCGAGCGCGGGAGCCAGCCCCCAGGCGGCGATCGGCATCGGGAAGTTCCACGGCACGATCACCCCGACCACGCCGAGCGGCTCGTGGAACGTCACATCCCACCCGCCCGCGACCGGGATCTGCCGTCCGGTCAGCCGCTCCGGCGCCCCCGCGTAGTAGTCCAGCACGTCGCGTACGTTGCCCGCCTCCCAGCGGGCGTTGCCGATGGTGTGCCCGGCGTTCTCGACCTCCAGCCGGGCCAACTCCTCCACGTGCGCGTCCACCACCATCGCGAACCGCCGCAACAGCCGGGCCCGCTCCCCCGGCGCCATCCACCGCCACCGCTCGTACGCCACCGCCGCCCGCGCCACCGCCGCGTCGACCTCGTCCGCCGACGCTCCCACGACCTCGCGCAGCACCGCCCCGCTGGCCGGATCCCGCACCTCACCCACGCCCACCCGTACTCCCCTCGCCCTCGTCACCGTCCACGCCGCCGCCCGTCCTCCCCACACCGCCCGCCTTCTCCACGCCGCCCGCCCTCTCCACGCGGTCCGCCCTCCCCACGCCGCCCGGCCTCTCCGCGCCGCCCGTGCTCTCCGCGACGCCCGTGCTCTCCGCGCCGATCATGGAGTTGTGGCCCCCCGCAAAAGCCGAGAAAGCGGACAGGTCAGGCGCCACGACTCCATGATCGGCGCACTCCGGCGTGCAGCCGAGCGGAACAGTCGCGTGGGTCGCCCTGCCGGACGACAGGCGGCCGGTCAGAGGCGCTCGAAACCACGGGCGAGTTCCCAGTCGGTGACGGCCGCGTCGAAGGCGGCCAGCTCGACCCGGGCCATGTTGGTGTAGTGGGCCACCACGTCGTCACCGAAGGCCGTCCGGGCCACGGTGGAGGACTCCCAGAGCGTCAGCGCGTCCCGGAGGGTGCCGGGGACGCGTTCGGCCGCCGCGTCGTCGTACGCGTTGCCGGTGCACTCCTCGCCCAGCTCCAACTCCTGCTCGATACCGTGCACCGCGCCCGCCACCAGCGCCGCGATCGCCAGGTACGGGTTGACGTCGGCCCCCGGCACCCGGTTCTCCACCCGCATCCCCTGACCGTGGCCCACCACCCGCAGCGCGCAGGTGCGGTTGTCGGTGCCCCAGCGCAACGCGGTCGGGGCGAAGGAATCCGGCTGGTAGCGCTTGTAGGAGTTGATGTTCGGCGCGAAGAAGAGGCTGAACTCGCGCATCGTGGCGAGCAGTCCGGCCAGCACCCGCTGCCCCGTGACGCTCAGGTGGCCCGGCCCGTCGCCCAGCATCGCCGACCCGCCGGAGGCGTCCCGCAGCGAGAAGTGGATGTGGCAGGAGTTGCCCTCCCGGGCGTTCGGCTTGGCCATGAACGTGATCGACATGCCCTCCTGGGCGGCGATCTCCTTTGCCCCGTTCTTGTAGATCACGTGGTGGTCGGCGCAGCGCACCGCCTCGTCGTACCGGAAGGCGATCTCGTGCTGGCCGAGGTTGCACTCGCCCTTGGCGCTCTCCGGGGTGAGTCCCGCGCCGGCCATCTCGTTGCGGATGCGCCGCAGCAGCGGCTCCACCCGGGCGGTGCCGAGCAACGAGTAGTCCACGTTGTACTGGTTGGCCGGGGTCAGCTCCCGGTAGCCGCGCTGCCACGCCTGCTCGTACGAGTCGCGGAACAGCACGAACTCCAGCTCCGTGCCCGCGTACGCGGTCAGGCCGTGCGCGGCCAGACGGTCCAGTTGCCGACGCAGGATCTGCCGGGGCGAGACGGTCACCGGGCCGCTGTCGCCGGGCCAGTGCAGGTCGGCCAGGAGCAGGGCTGTGCCGGGCTGCCACGGCACCCGGCGCAGCGTGTCGAAGTCCGGCGTCATCGCCAGGTCACCGTAGCCGCGCGACCAGCTCGACATCTCGTATCCGTCGACGGTGTTCATGTCGACGTCCACCGCAAGCAGGTAGTCGCAGCCCTCGCTGCCGTGCCCGACGACCTGGTCGAGGAAGTACGGCGCGTGGAACCGTTTGCCCTGTAGTCGGCCCTGCATGTCGACCAGGGCCAGGACCACCGTGTCGATCTCGCCCTCGGCGACCGCGACCCGCAACTGTTCCAGCGTCAGCGGGGCTCTCTTCATGAGCATCACCGAACCACCGCCCCGCCCTTGGTGCAAGGAAGGGACCCTTATTAACGCCTGGAGTATTAAAGGGGTCCCTTCCTAACATGCGCCGGCGGGCGGGTGGGTAAATGCGTTGCCCGACGGGTCCGGCCGGACGCATCCTGAGGCGGTGACCTGGTCCGGAACGGGACCACCGCCGGGCCCTCGGCCGGCCCGGCAGCCGCGGTGGCGCGGGGCGAGTCACCTCTCTCTCACCGGTACGCCCATCCGCCGTGCCCATCGACTCGTCCCCGCCACCCGGCACCCACCGCCGGCCCGCCACGAACCCACCACGACCGCGCCGCCGCCCGGCGCTGGGCGGACGACTCAGGTGAGCACGGCGCTGGGTAAACGGCCCAGCCGAGCACCACGCAGGGCCGACGGGTCGGGTGAGCCGGCGCCGGGCGGACGGCTCAGGTGAGGACCAGGCCGGTCACCCAGAGCGCGCCGATCACCATGCCGGAGAGGAACTCGATCAGCATCGACAAACCGGCCGCGCCGACCGCCTGCTTCGTCGCCGGCCAGGCCAGCCGGGTGTCGCCCAACCGCAGCCGTTCCATCGCGAAGATGCCGCCGACGAAACCGATCACCAGTCCGACGACCGGGATCACGAAGAAGCCGATCAGCCCGAGTACGGCACCGGCGAGCAGTGAGGTGGTGGGTACCCCGGCGCGTTTGAGGTTGCGGCCCGGCCAGGCGTACTTGACCACGGTGCCGCCGAGCGCGACCAGGGTGGCGGCGGCGAGCACCAACCACCGGCCGGCACCGGCCCCGCCGAACAGTGCCCACACCAGCACGCCGCCCCAGCACAGCGGAAGCGCCGGCAGGCCGGGCACCACCACCCCGGCCAGCCCGGCGAGGATGGCCAGGGCGGCGACCACCGACACCACGCCGCTGGTGTCCGTCAGATCCACGTCGACTCCCCATCAGCTCGTCTCGCCCACGTCGCCTGAGATCGTGCCCCAGCACCGCCACCGGGCCGCCGCGCCGGGCCGCGCCACCGCGAGTGGCACGTTCTCCGTTCATGACGGCTCGGCGCGCAGTCGGGCGACGATCGCCTCCGCCGGGCCGGGTGCGCCGAAGAGCCGGCCCTGCGCGGAGTCACAGCGCAGCGACCGCAGCCGCTCGGCCTGTGCCTCGGTCTCCACCGCCTCGGCGGTCACCCAGAGCTCCAGCGCGTGGGCCAACCGGACCAACGCGTCCACGATCCGCACGTCGCGGTGGTCGGCGGCGGACGGCTCGTCGCCCCGCAAACCCTCCACGAACGGCCCGGCCAGCTTCAGGCAGGTGATCGGCAACCGGCGCAGGTACGCCAGGTTCGAGTACCCGGTGCCGAAGTCGTCCACGGCCAGCCGTAGGCCGAGCGCGGCGAGCCGGTACAGCGTCCGCAGCGGTTCGCCTGCGGAACCCATCACCGCGCTCTCGGTCAGCTCCAGTTGCAGCAGCTCGGCGGGGAGCCCGCTCTCGGCCAGGGCGTCGGCCACGGTGTCCACGATCGCCGGGGCGTCGGCCTGGCGGGCGGCCAGGTTGACGCTGACCACCAGCCGGGCCTCCGGGAAGTCGGCGTGCCACCGCTGGGCGTCCCGGCAGGACTGCCGCAGCACCCACTCACCGAGCCGGACGATCAGGCCGGTCTCCTCGGCCAGCCCGATGAACCGGTCCGGCCCGACCAGGCCCAGCTCCGGGTGCTGCCAGCGGACCAGCGCCTCGACGGCCAGCATCCGGCCGTCCAGCAGGGACACGATCGGCTGGTAGTGCAGCACGAACTCGCCCCGGTCCAGGGCGGTGGGCAGTTCGGCGGCGAGCGCCGACCGGGCGATGTCCCGGGCGCTGCGCTCCGGGTCGTACACCGCCCACCGGCCCCGGCCCTCCCCCTTGGCCCAGTAGAGCGTGGTGTCGGCGGCCTTCATCAACTCGGTGGCGCTGGTGCCGGCGAGGTCCGAGTCGACAATGCCGATGCTCGCCGACACGGCGAGTTGCTGGTCACCGATGTGCACCGGGGCGGCGACGGCGGCCAGCACCGTCTCGGCCACCGCGGTCACGTCCTCGATCCGGGCGATGCCGTCGACCAGGATGACGAACTCGTCGCCGCCCATCCGGGCGACCAGGTAGCCGCGATCGGCCACGCAGTCGGCCAGCCGACGGGCGATCAGCACGAGCAGCCGGTCACCGAGGTCGTGACCCAGGCTGTCGTTGATCGCCTTGAAGCCGTCCAGGTCCAGGAAGCAGACGCCGACCCGGCCGGGCGGGTGCGTACGGTTCACCAGCCGACCGAGCGACTCGAAGAACAGCGTCCGGTTGGGCAGGCCGGTGAGCGGGTCGTGCAGCGCCTGGAACCGCAGCCGCTGCTGGAGTTCGTACCGCTCGGTGATGTCCTCGACCACGGCGACGGTGAACCGTGGACGGCCGTCGTCGTGGCGGATCAGCGAGACCGCCAGGTCCGTCCAGACGGCGGTGCCGTCCTTGCGGTAGTAACGCTTCTCGACCCGGACCGCCTCGTGCTTGCCATCGATCAACTCCTGGTACAGCTCCCACATCCCGGCGGCGTCGTCGGCGTGGAAGAGCGAGGACACGTTGGTCTGCCGCAGTTCCTCGATGGTGTAGCCGAGCATCTCGGCGAAGCTCTGGTTGACGTCGATGATCGTGCCGTCGATCCCGGCGATGCCGATGCCGATGGCCGCCCCGCTGAAGACCGCCCGGAACCGCGCCTCGCTGTCGCGCAGCGCCCGCTCCACGTCGTCCCGGGCCTGCCACGCCGAGCGTGCGATCCCCTCCTGCTGGGCAAAGGTGCGGTCGCGCAGCGCACCGGCGAACCCAGCGGCCAGGCCCGCCTGCGCCGCCGAGACCCGGTCGGCGAGGTCGGGCCGGTCTGCCCGGCCGCCCAGCACCTCGGCGGGGAACCGGACCGCGAGGGTACGCACCGCCCAGCCGATCACCCCCGGCGCGATCAGGTGGGCCGCCACCAGGGCCCGCCCGACCTCCTCGGCGGCCGGGGTCACCGGTTCGCCGTGCAGCAGCGCACGGGCCAGCCGCACAGTGTGCCCGAGCAGCAGCCGCTCGGTCTCGGCCGGGCTCAACGGCACGAACCCGAACCCGCGTACGGCACGGGCCCAGTCGGCCGCGTACCGCTGGGCACCGGTCTGGTCCACGGCGTTCCCGCCGGAGTCGCCGACGGCGGACATCAGGTCAGCCGGCGGACCGGTCGTTCCGGGCGACGCCGCCGAACGCGCCGAACCGTTGCGGGTTCGCGGCCACCTCGGACGGTGCGTCGGGACGCCACAGCTCCATGTGCACCACGCCGGGCGGGAGCAGCGTCCAGTCACCGAAGAAGCCGGTGATCTCGGCCCGCGAGCGCAGCGTGATCTCGGTGGCGGTCCGCGCCGACAGTCGTTGCGCGTCCAACATCTCCGGCGGCTGGTCCTCGAAGGTGGAGTGCGAGAGGACAAGGTGACTGCCGGGCGCGGCGGCGGCCCGCAGGGTGGCCAGGACCTCGGCGGGACGGTCGGCGTCCGGCACGAAGTGCACCACGCCGGCGAGCAGCACGCCCAGCGGGCGGTCGAAGTCGAGCAGCCGCAACGCCCGGGCGTCGGCCAGGAGCCGCTCCGGGTCGCGCAGGTCGCCGTGCAGCACGCCGGTCAACTCGTCGCCGGCCAGCAGTTCCCGGCTGTGCGCCACCGCCACCGGGTCGATGTCGACGTAGACCACCCGGGCCTTCGGGTTCGCGGCCCGGGCCACCTCGTGCACGTTGCCGACGGTGGGGATGCCGGAGCCGATGTCGAGGAACTGGTCGATGCCGGCGTCGAGCAGCACGCGTACGGCCCGGCGCAGGAACTCCCGACCGGCCCGCATGGTCGCCGGCAGGTGGGGTGTGGTGGCGGCGATCTGCTCGGCCAGCCGACGGTCGATCTCGAAGTTGTGAGCGCCGCCCAGGAAGTAGTCGTACACCCGGGCCGCGCTGGGCCGCGAGAGGTCGATCTCGGAGGGGAGTCCGTCGGGGGTCTGCACTGGCACCTCAGCTCGTCGCGTGATGCTGACCACTCTAGGCCGGTCGGTCACGCCCGAGGGAGATCCACGAACACCTTTCCCGTACGCGCCGCACCGCGCCTGCCGACGCCGCCGGTCAGGCCGCTTCCAGCAGCAGCGAGATGCCCTGCCCGACGCCGACGCACATGGTGGCCAGGGCCCGCCGACCACCCCGACGGCGCAGTTCCAGCGCGGCGGTGAGCGCCAGCCGGGCGCCGCTGGCGCCGAGCGGGTGCCCCAGCGCGATGGCCCCGCCGTTCGGGTTGACGTGCTCGGCGTCCTCGGGCAGGCCCAGCTCGCGCAGCACCGCGACGGCCTGCGCGGCGAACGCCTCGTTCAGCTCGATCACGTCGAGGTCGGCCAGCGCCAACCCGCGCCGGTCCAGCAGCCGCCGGGTCGCCGGGACCGGGCCGACGCCCATGGTCCGGGGCGGCACACCGGCCGCCGCCGCACCGGAGACCCGGGCCAGCGGGGTCAGGCCATACGCGGCGACCGCCGCCTCCGAGGCGACCAGCAGCGCCACCGCGCCGTCGTTGACGCCGGACGAGTTGCCCGCGGTCACCGTGCCGCCCTCGCGGAACGGGGTGGGCAGGGCGGCCAGCTTCTCCAGCGAGGTCTGCCGGGGGTGCTCGTCGACCTCCACCAGCCGCGTCTCGCGCCGCCCGGCCGGCACGGTCACCGGCACGATCTCCTCGGCCAGCCGCCCGTCGGCCTGCGCCTTTGCGGCCCGCGCCTGCGACCGGTACGCGAACTCGTCCTGCGCGGACCGGTCCACGCCGTATTCTTCGGCCACGTTCTCCGCGGTCTCCGGCATCGAGTCGACGCCCCAGCCCTGCCGCATCAGCGGGTTGACCAGTCGCCAACCGATGGTGGTGTCGTGGACCTCGGCGGCCCGGGAGTAGGCGGTGGTCGCCTTCGGCATCACGAACGGGGCCCGGCTCATGCTCTCGACGCCGCCCGCGACCACCAGGTCGGCCTCACCGGCGATGACCGCGCGGGCGGCGGTGGCCAGCGCGTCGAGGCCGGAGCCGCAGAGTCGGTTGATCGTGGTGCCGGACACCTGCTCGGGCAGCCCGCCGAGCAGGGCGGCCATCCGGGCCACGTTGCGGTTGTCCTCGCCGGCCTGGTTGGCGCAGCCCAGGATCACGTCGTCGGTACGCGCCCAGTCCACCGCCGGGTGGCGGGCCACCAGCTCACGGATCACGTGCGCGGCCAGGTCGTCGGGGCGTACGCCGGCCAGGGCACCGGCGTAGCGGCCGATCGGGGTACGTACACCGGCCACCAGGTAAGCCACGGTCATCGCGAGTCCTTCGGGGGTGGGAAGGGCGGGCACCGGCCGCCCGTCGGGTCCCGCCGGACGTCCGGCGGCCAGGATATCCCCGGCGTATCCCGATAGGTTGTCGGCATGGCCCGACCCCAGTTCCGCGCGGAGACCAGTGACGCGGGCGCGTTCGTCCGGCAGCCCAACCGGTTCACCGGGCGGGTCACCCCGCACTCCACCTCGCCGCCCGGCGCTGGGCCGGACGCGCAGGACCGTTGGCCGTTGGAGGCGGGCCGCTACCGGCTGATCTGGTGCCGCGCCTGCCCGTGGGCGCACCGGGCGTTGATCGTGCGGAACCTGCTCGGGCTCGGCGACGCCATCTCGCTGGGCACCGTCGACCCGATCCGGGACGACCGGGGCTGGCGGTTCACGCTCGACCAGGACGGCTTCGACCCGGTGCTGGGCATCGGTCACCTGTCCGAGGCGTACCTGGCGACCGACGCCGACTACTCCGGCCGGGTCACCGTGCCCGCGCTGGTGGACACGCTCACCGGCCGGGTGGTCACCAACGACTATCCGCAGCTCACCCTGGACCTGTCCACCGAGTGGCGACGGTTGCACGCACCGGACGCACCGGACCTGTACCCGGTGACGCTGCGCCCGGAGCTGGACGCGGTGATGGCGGAGATCCACCGGGACGTCAACAACGGCGTCTACCGGTGCGGCTTCGCCACCTCCCAGGAGGCGTACGACGAGGCGTACCGGGCGCTGTTCGACCGGCTGGACGCGTTGTCGCAGCGGCTGACCGACCGGCGGTACCTGATGGGCGACACGATCACCGAGGCGGACGTACGCCTGTTCACCACACTGGTCCGCTTCGACGTGGCGTACCACGGGCACTTCAAGTGCAACCGGCAGAAGCTGACCGAGATGCCGGTGCTGTGGGCGTACGCGCGGGACCTGTTCCAGACCCCGGGTTTCGGCGAGACCGTGGACTTCGACCACATCAAGCGGCACTACTACGCGACCCACCACCAGATCAACCCGACCGGGGTGGTGCCGCTCGGTCCGGACCTGCACGGCTGGACGACTCCGCACGGACGTGACTGAGCCGTCGACGGCGTACCGCCGGGCGTCGGGACGGGGCGGGGTCGCGGCGGCGGGTGCCGCGCTGGGCGTGGTCACCGGGACGGCCCTGGTGGTCCTCGCCGTGGTCGCCGGTCCGGGACCGGGCCTGACCGGTTACGTCAGCGAGGCCGGTGTGGCCGAGAGCGGGTACGCGTGGACGTACCGGATCGGGGTGTTCTCCCTGGCCACGGCGCTGCTGCTGCTCGCGGTGTCGCTGCACGACGAGGACCGGCGGCCCGATCCGGCGCGGATGGCGCGCCCGGACCCGGCGCGGCTCGTGCACCCGGACCCGGCGCGGGCGGAGCACCCGGGCGTGGCCGTGGTGCGGCGGCTCGCGGGACACCGGGGCGCGGCAGTGCTGCGGCAGGTGGCGACGCTGCCCGGCGCGGTGGCGCTGCTCGTCGCGGGTGCCCTGTGCACGCTGCTGTCCGGGGCGGTGACCTGTAGCGCCGGCTGCCCGCTGCCGCCGTTCGAACCAGCCACCGTGGCGGATCTGGTGCACGGTGGGGCGAGCGTCGCCGCGACCGCAGCGGTGGTGTTCGCGATGATCGCCATCGCCCTCGCCCCGCAGGCCGACCGGCGGCTGCGTCGGCCAGCCGTGATCGCGGCGGTGGTCGCGTTGCCGCTCGCCGGGGCCGTGGCCGCCGCCATGCTGTTCGTCGGGCGGGGCTCGCTGGTCGGCGTGCTGGAGCGGCTGCTGCTGGCGGTCGCCGTCCTCTGGGGTCTGACCACCGCCCTCACCCTGGCCTCCGGCAGACGGCCCGACCGGAGCTGACCGGCGCGGGAGTGCCCGACCCCACAGCCCGCGCCCGGGTCGCGCGCCCGACGGCCGGGAGAGGATGGCGCGATGAGTTCGTTGTTCACGCCCCTTGCGCTGCGCACCGTGACCCTGCCGAACCGCATCGCGATGGCGCCGATGTGCCAGTACAGTGCCGGGCCCGACGGCCTGCCCACCGACTGGCACCTGGTGCACCTCGGCACCCGTGCCGTGGGCGGTGCCGGACTGGTGATGACCGAGGCGACCGCCGTGGTGCCGGAAGGGCGGATCAGCCCGCAGGACACCGGGCTCTGGTCCGGTCGGCACGTCGACGCCTGGCGTCCGGTGACCCGCTTCCTGACCGCGCACGGCGCGGTGCCGGTCGTGCAGCTCGCGCACGCCGGGATCAAGGCGTCGACGTACCGGCCGTGGGCGCCGCAGCGCGGTGGCGTGCCCGACGCGGAGGGCGGCTGGACGCCGGTCGGGCCGACCGCCGAGCCCTTCGTGCCCGAGTATCGGGAGCCGACCGCGCTGGACCCGACCGGGATCGCCGGGGTCGTCGAGGCGTTCGCGACCGCCGCCGCCCGCGCGCTGGAGGCGGGCTTCGCCGCCGTCGAGGTGCACGCGGCGCACGGCTACCTGCTGCACGAGTTCCTCTCCCCGCTGACCAACCGGCGCACCGACGACTGGGGCGGGGACCGGGCCGGGCGGATGCGGCTGACCCTGGAGGTCGTCCGCGCGGTGCGGGCCGCCGTCGGTCCGGACGTGCCGGTGCTGGCCCGCATCTCGGCCACCGACTGGGTCGACGGCGGCTGGACCGTCGACGACAGCGTGGTGCTCGCCACCGAATTGGCCGCGGCCGGGGTGGACCTGGTCGACTGCTCCTCCGGCGGCGCCGCACCGAACGCCGCCATCCCGGTGGGCCCCGGCTACCAGGTGCCGGCCGCCGCCCGGATCCGCCGCGAGGCGCGGGTACCCACCGGCGCGGTCGGCCTGATCGTCGACCCCGCGCAGGCCGAGGCGATCGTCGCCGACGGTGCGGCCGACCTGGTGCTGCTCGGCCGGGAACTGCTGCGCGACCCGTACTGGCCGCGCCGGGCCGCCACCGAACTGGGCGCCGACGCGGACTGGCCGCCCCAGTACCGCCGGGCACTCTGACCCGGCCGCCGCCCCCTCGGGCCGGTTGATCCGGCGCGGCCGTGCCGGATCAACCGGCCAGGTGGCCCCAGCGCGGCGCCAGGTCGCGCCACGACCCCTGCGCCCGCACCGCACCGTCGACGAGCACCACCACGTGGTCGGCCCGCACCAGCGCGGCCCGCTTGGAGGTGGAACCGACCACGGTCACACCGCGTTCGCGCAACGCCTGCCAGAGCGCCAACTCGGTGGTGACGTCCAGGGCGGACGACACGTCGTCGGCGACCAGCAGTTCGGTACGCGGTGCCAGCGCCCGGGCCAACGCCAGGCGCTGCAACTGCCCGCCGGAGAGCCGGGTGCCCTTGTGCCCGATGAGCAGCCCGAGGCCGCCGCCGGTGGCGGCCAGGTCGTGTTCGAGCTGGGCGGTCGCCACCGCGTGCGCCGGATCCACCGGGTGACCCAGGGTGATGTTGTCGGCGACGGTGCCGGAGAGCACCCGGGGCAACTGGCCGACGTAGCCGACCTGGTTCGGGCGCAGGAACAGCTCCGGCTCGGTCACCGGCTCCCCGTTCCAGGTCATCGACCCGGTGTGCGGGGCGATTCCGGCCAGGGCGCGCAGCAGCGAGGACTTGCCCGCCCCGACCGGGCCCACCACCAGCACCAGCTGTCCGCGTGCCACGGTCAGGTCGACGTCGCGTACGGCGACCGTGCCGTCGGTGTGCCGTACGCCGAAGCCGACCAGTTCCAGCCGCCGCAACGGGGTACGCGGAGTCACCGCCGGGGCGGGTGCCGTACCGGCCACCAGGTCCATCCCGGGCACCCGCGCCGAGTACGCCTCGATGCCGGTCATCTCCGCCGTCCGCCGCGTCCAGACCCGCGCCGAGGGCACCTGGGAGATCAGCGAGGCGGTGGTCCAAGCGAACCAGCGCGCCGCGCCCAGCGTGGCGACCGAGACCAGTGCCGCCCCGGCGGAGATCGTGCCCGCCAGGAACAGCGCCCACACCGCGATCGGCAGCAGGCCGCTGGCCATCGACGGGGTGGAGCGGGCCCAGACCTGCACGGCGATCTCCCGGCGCTGCCGGTCACTGCGCACCGTGTCCAGGTCGGCGAGGTGGGTCAGCACCGGCCGGGTCGCCCCGGCGAGTTTCACGGTGCGGGCGGCGGACAGCGCAGAGACCAACGCGGTGGCGAACGCGGCCCGGGCGGTGACGGTCTCCCGCGCCGCGCGTTCCAGCCGGGGACCGAACGCCGTGGCGGCGAAGCCGGAGAGCACCATCGTGCCGAGGAAGAACAGCCCCGGCACCACGCTGCCGGTGATCAGGGTCATGCTGACCAGCAGGATCACGCCGACGGTCTGGTCCAGCACGTTGTCGGCGAGCTGCACCACCCGCTCGGTGTCGCCGCCCTGGGCCACCACCTCGGCCGGGGTGTGCCGGCTGACCCGGCGCGGGCCGGTCTGGCCGTACACCAGGCGGGCGCTGATCCGCAGCATCTGCCGGACCCACCAGGCCGGGAACCACAGGTGCGTCCAGTAGTGCGCGGGGATGGCGAGGACCAGTCCGGCCGCGATGCCCAGCGCGGGCAACCACGGGTCGCCGGTGCCGTCGACCACGTCCGCCCAGAGCCAGGCCAGGATCGGGCCGTCCAGGCTCAGGACGGCCAGCACGGCGAAGATGCCCACCGCGGCGGCGCCGTACCGGGGGTCGTTGAGACAGAGCCGGAAGATCTCCCGCAGGGTCCGCGCCCGGGACGCCGGCTTCCGGTCGCCGGCCCGGTCGGGTCCCTCGGTGGCGGCCGGGACGGGCTCGTCGGCGACGGTGGTGGTACGGGCCGGCTCGCGTCCACCGACCTCCCGGGCGGTGATCTCCCGGCCGTCGGTCGGCGCGACCGGCTCGGGTCCGACGACGGGCGCGGGATCCACCACGGCGGTCAGCCCGGACGACCCGGTGAAGCGATGGCCCTCCGTGACCGCACCGGTGACGCCGACCAGTGCCGGTTCGCCACGGAGGCGGTCGGCGCCCGGGTCGGCCAGCAGGTCGGCCGCGTCGGCGGTGTCGGCGGTGTCGGCGCCCGAGTCGGCGAGCAGGTCGGCGTCACCGGCGGCGAGGAGTTCGGCGAAGCGACGCGACCGGGCCAGCGGGGCGGCCTCGACCACCGCGCCGTCGGCAAGCACCACCACCTCGTCGCACTGCCGCACCGAGGAGAGCCGGTGCGCGATGACGATGCCGATCCGGTCCCGCAGCAGCCGTTCGGTGGCCTGCTGCACCCGCGCCTCGGTGACCGGGTCGAGCCGGGCGGTGGCCTCGTCGAGGATCACCACGTGCGGGTCGCGGACCAGGATGCGGGCGAACGCGACGAGCTGCTCCTGCCCGGCGGAGAGCACGTGTCCGCCCTCACCGAGCCGGGTCTCCAGCCCGGCGGGCAGTTCGGCGATCCACCCGGCCAGGCCCAGCTCGTGCAGGGCCCGCGCGGCGGCGTCGAGCAGCTCGGGGTCGAACAAGGCGACGTTCTCGGCGAGCGTGCCGGCGAGGATCTCGGTGCGTTGCGGCACCACGGCGATCCACCGGCGCAGCAGGTCGACGTCGAGGTCGAGCACGTCGCGCCCGCCGAGCAGCACCGTTCCGGGTGGTACGTCCACCGCCCGGGTGAGCAGCTTGGCCAGCGTCGACTTGCCCGAGCCGGTCCGTCCCACCAGCGCGTACGAGCGGCCTCGGGCGAAGGTCAGGTCGACCTCGCGCAACGCCGGGCCCCGGTCGGCGTCGGCGGCCGGATAGTGGAAGGTCAGATCGCGGATGACCAGGTCACCGTCGACCGGGGCGGCGCCGCCGACGGGTTCCTGCGCGGCGGCCTGGAGCAGTCGTACCCGGCCCCACGCGCCGAGGGCGTACTGCACCTCGGGCACCATCCGGCTGACATGCTCGACGGTCATCCCCAGCGAGAGGGCGAGCAGCCAGATCGCGGTCAGTCGGGCGGAGTCGACCCGACCGGTGGTCAGCGCCCACACCCCACCGAGCACGACCAGCGCGACACCGACCCGGGTCACCCCGGCGGCCACGGTGTTGACCTGTGCGGACAACCGCCACACCCGCCAGCCGCGCCGCAGCACCTCGGCCGCTCGGGCGGCGTACAGCCGCAGCACGTACGGGCGGGCCAGGCTGGTGCGTACGTCGTCCTGGCCGTGGATGGACTCCTCCATCACCGCCGCCAGGTCCGACCAGGCCGCCTCCTCGTGCATCCGGGCCGGGGCGATCCGGCTCGCCGGACGGCGCATGGTGACCGCGAGCAGGACGCAGAGCAGCAGCATGCCGATCCCGGCCGGCCACCAGACGGTGATCGCGACCAGCGTGGAGAGCAGTCCCACCGCCAGCGACTGGGCCAGGCGCACCCCGGGACCGCGTACGCCGGAGGCGACGTCGTACACGTCGCCGTCGATGCGGTCGAGCATCTCGCCGACCGGCGTGGTCTCCAGGGCGGGAATCGGCTGGCCCATCGCCACCCGGCACAGCCGGCGTCGCAGGTCGGCGGCCCAGTCGGCGGTCACCCCGGCCATCACCAGGCTGACCACCAGATCGCTGGCGACCATCACGACCAGGGCCACCGCGAGCAGCACGAAGAACCCGAAGGAGCGGTTCACCAGCACCGGACCGGCGAGCGCGGCGGTGCCCGCCTGCCCGATCCCGCCGAGCACGATCAGGACCACCACCAGGGTCATCCGGCGGGACGAGGTGACCCACAGATCACGGAGCAGGCGCATGGGTCGGTTCCTCCGGTTTGGTGGCGGAGGTTCCAGCCTGCGTCGCGCGCCCGCGCAGCTCAACGCATTTTCGCCGGGGGCAGACCCGGGTGGCGGCGACAGGCCGAGGCTCAGAAGAGCACGGTGGCGAGGGTGCCGACGGGCCGGAATCCGCAGCGTTCGTAGACCCGCCGGGCGGGCAGGTTGAAGTCGTTGACGTACAGGCTGACGGTCGGCGCGACCCGGGCCAGCGCGTCGCGGACCACCGCCGCCATCGCCGCCGTGGCGATTCCCCGGCCCCGCCACTCCGGCGCCACCCAGACCCCCTGGACCTGCGCGGTGCGCCGGGTGACGACCGCGAGTTCGGCCTTGAAGACCACCCGGCCGTCGACGAAGCGGGCGTACGCCCGGCCGGAGCGGATCATCTCGGTGACCCGACGGCGGTACCCGCGCCCACCGTCCTCGGCCAGCGGCGAGACGCCCACCTCCTCGGTGTACATCGCCACCGCGGCCGGGAAGAGCAGGTCGATCTCGCTGCCGCGGACCAGGCGTAGCTGCGGATCGGCGCGGACCTCGGGCATCGCCTCGGTGGCCAGCAGCGGCTGGTTGGGACGGACGTCGCGGGCCGGCCCCCAGGTGCCGGCGAGCTGGTCCCACAGTTCGAGGACCGCGTCGGCGCGCCCGACGATCGAGGAGCAGAGCCGCTCCTCGCCCGCGAGCAGCTCGGCGAAGGCGGCCACGGCCTGCGACGAGGCGAGGACCGGGGTGAGGTTGCCGCCGAGCCAGCAGACCGATTCGAGATGGCGGCGGGAGCCGTAGCCGAGTACCCGGCCCTCGGCCCGCCACCACGCCAGTCCGCGCGCGGCGACCCGCTCCGCGACCTGCGCGCTCGCGTACGGGTCGGAGTCGAGCAACCGTTCGACCGCGCGACGTTCCGACTCCCCCAGTTGCCGCACCGGCGCCGTCAACACGCTTACAGCCTGCCAGATGCGTCCGGAGCGCGGTGGCGGACAGTGACCGGTGCTCGACGGCTGGACAACCCGCTACCGGACGGCGTGTCGCAAAACTCCCCACCGCTCCTCGGACGACTTGTCGCCGATGTGTTTCCGATATATCGTCAACGTATCAGCGACAGTTCTACGAAGGAGACAGTCTGATGAGGTTCCACCGACGGGCGCACGCCCTGCACGAGGCCCGGATGCGCGGATTCGGCTTCCCGCCCTTCCCGCCCGGTCCGCCCTTCCCGCACGGCGGGCACGGTCACGGCCGGGGCGGACGCGGACGGGGTCGGGGACGCCGCCCGAACGTCCGTGGCGCGGTGCTCGCGCTGCTCACCGAGCGGCCGATGCACGGCTACGAGATGATCCAGGAGATCGACTCCCGCACCGGGGGCGGCTGGCGACCCAGCCCCGGCTCGATCTACCCGACGCTCCAACTCCTGGAGGACGAGGGAGTCATCGTCGCCACCGAGGAGTCCGGCGGCGGCCGCAAGCGGTTCACCCTCACCGAACAGGGTCGACCCGAGGCCGAGACGGCGGCCCAGACGCCCCCCTGGGCGGAGGTCGCCGAGGACACGATCAACAGTTGGCACGACATCCGGGACGCTGGCGCGCAGGCCATGAACGCGCTGCGCCAGGTCATGGCGACCGGTACGGACGACCAGCGCGAGCGAGCAGCCCAGGTGCTCGACGAGACCCGCCGCAAGCTGTACGCCATCCTCGCCGAATCCGAGTGACCCCCTCGCCCGACGCGGATCCACCGCCCCCTCGCCCGACGCGGATCCACCGCCTCGTCGGCCGCCGCGGTCCCCGACCTCGTCGGCCGCGGCGGTCCCCGACCTCGTCGCTTTCCCGCACTGGGGCCCGGGAGGCTCCCTCCCGGGCGGATCCACCGCCCGTCCGCTGGCGTGAGGCGGCCGGCGACGTGGTCGGTCTCGTGTTGCAGGGCGCGTGCTCCCCGCCCTCATCGCTCGCCCACACCGACGCCCCCGGGAGGCTCCCCTCTCGGCCCCACCGCCCATCGTCCGCCCCGTCGGGCTTTCTCTCAGCCCCACCACCCATCGTCCGCCCCGTCGGGCTTCCTCTCAGCCCCACCACCCATCGTCCGCCCCGTCGGGCTCTCTCTCGGCCCCACCGCCCGCCGGTCGCCCGGGAGGCTCCCCTCTCGGCCCCACCGACGAGCAGCACCGGCACACCCCGGGCCCGCCACCCGCTCCTGGCCTCGGGGCCCCTCCCAAGATCTTGCTCGATCCAGGATCGAGTGGTCTCGTCGTGCCTGTGAAGCCACTCGATCCAGGATCGAGCGCGACCTTGGGTGGCATCACGGCATGGCGACGCGGCATGGCGACGCGGCATGGCGACGCGGCATGGCGACGCGGCATGGCGACGCGGCATGGCGACGCGGCGACACGTGCCGCGTCGCGACGTGCGGCAACGTGTCGGGCGATTCGGCGCACAGTTCGCCGGACGCGCCGAGGGCGGCCACCCTGGTTGTGGGTGACCGCCCTCGTGCCAGCGTTCTCGGATGCCTGTGCGAATGCGCCGGGCAGCCCGACGGCGCCGCGAGTCAGCGCCCTGCTCGCCGAACGCAGCCCCGAGATGGTCGGGGTTTCCACCGTCGCGCACGCCCGAAGGTGCCGCAGGTCAGCGGACGCCCGCCGCTGCCGCGAGTCAGCACACGCCGACGCTGCCGAGAGTCGGTGCCCGCTGACGGTGCCGTGGGTCGGCGCACCAAGCCAAGATCGCGCTCGATCCCGGATCGAGTGGCTTCAGCGGCGCGACGAGACCACTCGATCCCGGACCGAGCGTGATCTTGGCCTGGGGCACGGGGGCGGGTGGCGCGACATGCGGCAATGCAGCCCCTGGGCGGTGGTGGGGCACGTGCCGGACGCACCGAGGGGCGGCCACCCGAAGGTGGCCGCCCCTCGGTGTCGCTATGGGTCAGTGCACGCTGACGGTGGCGCCGGGCAACAGGCCGCGCAGTTCCTCGGGCAGCTCGGCACCCATCTCGTCGGCCAGCCGTAGGGCCTCCTCGATCAGGGTCTCCACGATCTGCCCCTCGGGCACGGTCTTGATGACCTGGCCCTTGACGAAGATCTGCCCCTTGCCGTTGCCGGAGGCGACACCCAGGTCGGCCTCGCGGGCCTCACCGGGGCCGTTCACCACGCACCCCATCACGGCGACCCGCAGCGGCACCGGCAGGCCCTCCAGCCCGGCGGTGACCTCCTCGGCCAGCTTGTAGACGTCCACCTGGGCCCGGCCGCAGGACGGGCAGGAGACGATCTCCAGGCCGCGCTCACGCAACCCCAGCGACTCCAGGATCTGCGCGCCGACCTTGATCTCCTCGACCGGCGGCGCGGAGAGCGACACCCGGATGGTGTCGCCGATCCCCTCGGCCAGCAGCGCCCCGAAGGCGACCGCCGACTTGATGGTGCCCTGGAACGCCGGACCGGCCTCGGTCACGCCCAGGTGCAGCGGGTAGTCGCACTGCTCGGCGAGCTGCCGGTAGGCCCGGATCATCACCACCGGGTCGTTGTGCTTGACCGAGATCTTGATGTCCCGGAAGCCGTGCTCCTCGAACAGCGAGCACTCCCAGAGCGCCGACTCGACGAGCGCCTCCGCGGTGGCCTTGCCGTACTTGGTCAGCAGACGCTTGTCCAACGAGCCGGCGTTGACGCCGATCCGGATGGGCGTACCGGCAGCGGAGGCCGCTGCGGCGATCTCGGCGACCTTGTCGTCGAACTGCCGGATGTTGCCCGGGTTCACCCGCACCGCCGCGCACCCGGCGTCGATCGCGGCGAAGACGTACTTCGGCTGGAAGTGGATGTCGGCGATCACCGGGATCTGCGACTTGCGCGCGATCGCCGGCAACGCCTCCACGTCGTCCTGGCTGGGCACCGCCACCCGGACGATCTGGCAGCCGGAGGCGGTCAGCTCGGCGATCTGCTGGAGGGTCGCGTTGACGTCGGAGGTGAGCGTGGTGGTCATCGACTGCACGGAGACCGGTGCCCCACCACCGACCGGCACCGAGCCGACCATGATCTGACGGCTCGCCCGTCGGGGCGCGAGCGGTGGCGGCGGCACGGCGGGCATACCGAGACTGACAGCGGTCACTTCAAGCACTCACCTTGAGAAGATCGAGATCGGGTTGACGACGTCCGCAGTGATCGTGAGCAGCGTGAACGCGCCACCGATCAGGATCACCGCGTACGTGACGGGCATCAGTTTGAAGTAGTCGACGCGGCCCGGGTCGGGCTTGCGCAGCAGCGCGTACACCCAGGAACGGACGCGTTCGAACCAGGCGATGGCGATGTGCCCACCGTCCAGCGGCAGCAGCGGCAACAGGTTGAACACCCCGATGAAGAAGTTCAACGAGATGAACAGCATGATGAACAGTTCCCAGGCGTCGTTGGCCACCGCCTCGCCACCGAGGATGCTGGCGCCGACCACGCTGATCGGGGTGTCCATGTCCCGCTCGCCGCCGGTGATGGCGGTCCACAGGGCGGGGATCTTCTCTGGGAGCCGCTGCAACGCCTGCGCGGTGGCGACCGCCATGTCACCGATGAAGGTGCTGGTCGCACCGATCGCGTCGATCGGGCCGTGGGAGACCAGGCCGGGAGTCGAGACGACCAGGCCCACACCGAGCGCGGAGACCTCGGTGACCGGCCCGTTCGGGTCGTCGATCGGCGGGCGCTTGGTGGTGGCCAGGGTGGTCTCGGCGGTGCCGGGCTGACCGTCGCGGACGTACCCGAGGGTGGCGGTGCTCCCCGGAGTGGTGGTGCGCAGGGTGGTCAGCAGGTCGCCGTAGCTGTTGATCGGGGTGCCGTTGATCGAGGTGATCCGGTCGCCGTTCTGCAATCCACCCGCACCGGCCGGGCTCGGCGCGTCACCGGGTTCGCAGACCCGGTAGGTGGTGTCCGGCAGGACGCACTCCTGGATCGCGATCACCGCCGGCTCGGCGCGGATCTGCTCCTCGGTGCTCGGGAAGTTGGGGTTGGGCAGGCCGAACGTCATCGCCGCCAGCCAGGCCGCGAAGATCGCCAACCCGAAGTGGGTGATCGAGCCGGCGGACATCACGATCGTGCGCTTCCACACCGGGTAGCGCCACATCACGCGCTTCTCGTCACCGGGCTCGACGTCGTCGTCCTGCGGCGTCATGCCGACGATCTTGCAGAAGCCGCCGAGCGGAATGCCCTTGAGGCCGTACTCGGTCTCGCCCCTCTTGAAGGAGAAGATGGTGGGGCCGAAACCGACGAAGTAGCGGGTGACCTTCATCCCGAAGGCCTTGGCGGTGATCATGTGGCCCGCCTCGTGCAGGCTCACCGAGATGAGGATGCCGAGGGCGAACAGCACCACCCCGAACGCGAACGACATCAAGCTCCTTCCACCGCAGCAGCGATGATCTCCTGCGCGTGCCCGCGCGCCCACGACTCGGCTTCGAGTACGTCCTCGACGGTACCCGGTTCGTCGAAATCGGGAGCGTCCTCCAACACCCGCTGTAGCGTGTCCACGATGCCGAGGAACGGCAGTCGCCCGGCGACGAACGCCGCGACGCACTCCTCGTTGGCCGCGTTGTAGATCGCCGGCCGGCAGCGCCCCGTCTCGCCGGCCGCCTTGGCCAGCGCCACCGCCGGGAACGCCTCGTCGTCCAGCGGCGTGAACTCCCAGGTGTGCGCCGTGGTCCAGTCGACGGCTGCGGCGGCGTCGGCCACCCGATCCGGCCAGCCCAGACCCAGCGCGATCGGCAGCCGCATGTCCGGCGGACTGGCCTGGGCCAACGTCGAGCCGTCCACGAACTCGACCATCGAGTGGATCACCGACTGCGGGTGCACCATCACGGTGATGTCGGCATACGGCACGTCGAACAGCTCGTGCGCCTCGATCACCTCCAGCGCCTTGTTGACCATGGTCGCCGAGTTGATCGTGACCACCGGCCCCATGTTCCAGGTCGGGTGCGCGAGCGCCTGCTCCGGCGTCACCGCCGTCAACTCGTCGCGCCGCTTCCCCCGGAACGGCCCGCCACTGGCCGTGACCACCAGCCGCCGCACCTCACCCCGACTGCCACCGCGCAGACACTGCGCCAGCGCCGAGTGCTCCGAGTCCACCGGCACGATCTGCTCCGGCCGCGTCACCGCCGCCTTGACCAACGAGCCGCCGGCGACCAGGGACTCCTTGTTCGCCAGCGCGAGCGTACGCCCGGCGCGCAGCGCGGCCAGCGTCGGCGCGAGCCCCAGCGACCCCACCACCCCGTTGAGCACGACGTCGCACGGCCACTGCGCCAACTCACTCATCGCGTCCGGCCCGGCCACGATCTTGGGAAGCTTGAAGTCGCCGCTGGCCCAGCCCCGTCGACTCGCCTCGGCATAGAACGCGAGCTGAAGATCCTGCGCGGCGGACGCCTTCGCCACCCCGACCGCCTCGACACCGAGTTCGAGAGCCTGCGCGGCGAGCAGCGCGACGTTGCCGCCACCGGCACCGAGCGCCACCACCCGGAACCGGTCAGGATTTCGCCGCACGATGTCGATGGCCTGGGTACCGATCGACCCGGTACAACCCAACAGCACAAGATCGCGGGGGGAGGTCACGTCGCCATTGTTCACCACGCCGCCTTGGTGCAAGGAAGGGCACCTTATTAACGCCTCCGGTAGAGCAGGGGTCCCTTGTTAACACGTGCGCCGGAGGAACACCTCCCGCCGCTCGACCCGGCCGGACCACCGCAGCCCGCACCGCACGCCAACACACAGGCCCGCCATCGCAGCCCGCACCGCACGCCATCGCACAGGCCCGCCATCGCAGCCCGCACCGCACGCCATCGCACAGGCCCGCCATCGCAGCCCGCACCGCACGCGATCGCACGATCTGTCCGACCGCCGACGATCCGCCGGCGCTCGACCGTCCGACGCCCGAACCGCCCGCCGGGCGTGTTGTGGGCGCGCTGCCTGCCGGCGTGCCGACGACGAGGAAACTCGTCCGCGAAGGGGCGGTGGGTAGATCTGTTGTCGCTGGGACGACAACAGATCTACCCACCTCACCCCCGACCGCCTCGGGCGAGCCCGGCGATCAGAGGTCCAGCGCTCACGAAGCCGTGGTGGCACGCGATCATGGAGTTGTCGGCGACGCTTCGCGCCGAATTACAGCTTCTATGGCGTGCTCAACTCCATGATCGACCCAGGTGGTGGCGGGGTGCCGCAACCGGCGGCACGATCGCGCTCGATGCAGGATCGAGGGCTTCCCGTGCACCCAGATACCACGCGATCCGGGATCGAGCGTGATCATGGGCGGGTCCGTGGCGGGTGCGGTGCGTGGAGCGGGTTCGCGCCGGGACCGGAGCTGGCCGCTTTGGGGGGCTCCGCGGGTGTTCGGCGAAGTGTGGTCGGCGGTCGGCTCAGCGGCCGAGTTCGGTCCGGGGCCGGCTAGGAGCCGGGTGCGGTCGACGACTCGGATCGGGAAGATCAAGGAGCCGTGCGGTTCCGGTGCGGACCCGTCGAGGACGGCACCGGAACCGTTCATGTCGGGCGCGTCCGGGGCGGCACCGGAACCGGCGCACGTCGAGCGCGTCCGGGGCGGCACCGGAACCGGTGCACGTCGAGGTCGGCAACGGAACCGTTCACGTCGACCAGGCAGTAGTCGCGCCGTCCAGGCCCTCGGCGATGGCGCTCAGGCGTGGGTGTCGAAGCGGCCCGCGCGGGTGGCGGCGACGAACCGGGTCCAGCTCGTCGCGTCGAAGGCCAGCTCCGCGCCCTGCCGGTCCTTGCTGTCGCGTACGCAGACGCTGTCGCGTACGCCGACCGCGTCAGCGAACCCCGCCACCTCGACGCATTCGCCGCTGCCACCGGACCGGGACGACGTGCGCCACACTCCGTCACGTTTCATGGTTCATCTCCTTCGCAATCGCCGTGATCAGCTCACGGGAGTCATCGACGCCGAGTGTCCGCTCGCCGAGCGAACGCCAGGCGTCCTCGTAGGTCTGAATCTCGTGCGGCTTGTCGAGGTAGACCGCCCCGCACGGACCGTCCATGTAGACGGTGGTCGGCTCCGGCTCCCGCACGTCGGTCGGAAAGTCGAGCACCGTGAAGGTGCCCGCAAATGCCAAGCGGAAAAGCCCGGCCCGCAGCGGCAACACCCGAATGGTGATGTTGTGCTGCCCACCGGCCACCACCAGAGCGTCAAGCTGCCGGGCCATCGCGGCCGGGTCACGCAGCGGCCGACGGAGCACCGCCTCGTTGAGAATCACGTCGTAGTACGGCGCCCGAGGCACCGCCCGCGCCAGCAGCCGCTGCCGACGCAGCCGGACGTCTACCCTGGCCTGCCGTTCCGCCTCGCTCAGATCAGGGTGGTCGAAGGTGATCAGCTCGCGCGTGTACTCGACGGTCTGCAACAGGCCAGGCACCAGGTTCGCCTCGTACTTCCGGATCCTGGTCGCGGCGGCTTCCAGGCCGACGTACACCTTGAACCAGTCTTCGATCGCCTTGCCGTAGCTGTGCCACCAACCGTGCGCCTTGGTCTCCCTGGCCAGGGCCCGCATGGTCTGGATGGTCTCCGGCGTCGCGCCGTACAACCGGCACATGGCCTCCACGTCGTTCGGGTGCATCGGGACCTGACCGGTCTCGTACCGCCAGACGCGCGGCGCCGACCACTCCAGTTCCTTGGCCGCCGCGACCGCCGTCACGTGCGCGCTTTCCCGAAGCTCTCTCAAATACCTACCGAGTTGCCTACGCGGGACGGTGCTTCCCGGGTCGTCCACGTCATCTCCCTCGCTGTTGTCGCGTAAGGCACCTCATCCCTTGGGCCGCATTCTCCCGCAGATGATTGCGCGTAGCCAATAGCGAAATGACGATCGTAGATAACCGGTCGAACCCCCTTTCGCCGGTCACGACCGGGGCGGACGCCTTCCCCAAAACCTCATCCCGGCGTCCGCCCCGGCACGTCACCAATCAGCAGAGGGAGGACCGGCCCGTGGATTCGATCGACGAAAGCCTCGGCGAGATCCCGCTCCCGCCGTACGTCACCGCCGAGGACGTCACCTTCGCGCTCCGAGCCGTCCGGGTGCACGCCGCCGAGCAACAACCCGACGGACCGCGCTGCCGCAACGACCGGGCACCACATCCGTGCCGGCTACACCGCTGGGGCCGCCGGGTGCTCGCCGAGCGCGGCCTCACCGACCACGACATCCAGACGATGCTCGCCGAGCAGGAGACGTCACGCCCATGATCTACAAAACCGGAGAGCGACCGCTCCCCCAACAGGTCCGCGCGGCCACCTTCGACACCCGTCGACGCGGCCTCGACCCCGCCCAGGTGTACGCCTACCTCGACCGACTCGCCGACGAGATGGAGCGCCTACGCCGCGAACTCACCACCGCCACCACCGAAGCCGAACGCATCCGCCAGGCACTACGCCAATGGCAGTCCCGACAGAGCATCGGCCACCACACGGACACCACTCACCACCGGAAGACACGATGAGCGCACCATTCTGGATCATCCACCTGCCCACCAGGCTGACCACCCTGGACGATGCCACCGCCCTCGCGGTCGCCCTCCGCGACTCCCTCGGTCACCTCACCACCATCGACTTCGGCGAGACGACGCTGAGCGAAGAGGACGTCCAGTTCCTCCGCCACCGAGTCTGGTGCGACACCCCACTCGACAACGGCGTCCGCTGCCACCGCCCTACCGAACACCGGGGTCAGTGTGGAGGCTTCCACGACGCCGCTTAGCCGTAGCGGCCATTGCGGCAAGCAGCGCGCTGAACACGGTCGGGACGCTCAGCGCGCGCCGCTTGCACACGGACTAGCTGCTTTCACCGACGAGGCTGCAACAGCGCTTTCATGGCACTGCGGTACACCAACGACTGCGCCCCGGACTCGTTCCGCAGATCGTGCAGACCACTCTGGGTGAATCCTTCATCGTAAGAAGCCACCATGTCGAAGAGAGAAGCCTGTCCCTTCAACTCATACGCAGCCCAGCTAGAGCTACCTTCGGGTGCCGCCACGGTCGTCCTGTCGAAGTGAAGCGCAACCTGCAGAGCTGCGGCTGACGCGGGAGCTACCCCGCCATCCTGACCTGCCGGTGTATCAATCACCGCACGAACCGCATCGATTGTGGAAACCACCATGGGCGCCCCCACCGAATCGGCATCGACCAACCGCTCCCGCCACTTCAGGGCATGCGACCTTACCTGCCGGATCAGTTTCTCGGATTGTGGAAATCCCGCCAACTCACGCCACCTCGACTCGACACCCTGAGTGATATCGAACTTATCGGTGTTCCCGAGACCATACATGCGTCCAAAGAAGATCGTGATGACCGAAGCCACCCTATTGGCAATCGCTGCCGAAAGAGCACTGCCCGGATGCGCAGATGACCCACCATCCACCAATTCCATCCCCCCGATCAGTGCGCCCCGGCGATCGACGCGACGCCGCGCAAGCGCGACCTGGTACCGAACAACCAACTCACCCAGCTGCCAAGACGACCATTCACCACACTGGGCGCATCCATGCATTCCAATTCGCGTCAGGTCCCTGGCGGCAACGCTGACGGCAACCGGGGCGCACCGCCACGCACGTTCTAAACACGAAGTAGCGAATCCAGTACAGTTGCGAACCTTCAGGCTTTACAACGATTCAGCAGGCGACCAACAGCCAGTGCAATCCTGCGTGAGTCGAGTAAAGGGCGTCGAGAGTTGACCCAGGAGGCCAGATCAAGCGTTCACCATTTGGTCTGGATTCAGTCGGCCGAATTGCCCAATACTTGAAGTGCCCCAAAGATCGCCCACCCCACAGCCTGCACGTTCTCACTGTAGAAGCCATATCTATTATGAAACGCCTCCTCTGATGAGCGATTCAGAAAGGCAAACGCCAAAGCGCCACACAATGCTCGAAGGTCGGGGTAGCTTAGCGTTACATCAATGCTATCTCGCGACCGAAAGTCCACTTCCCGACCCCTCAGCTCGAGGAGCCCCGCCGAGGCATCTCCGGCCACGACGGCAACCACCTTCGAGGAGTGACTGCCGCCATAGAGATCGACAAGAACCCTTCTAACCAGCTCGAATTGAGTAGAGGTGAGCGTGAGAATATAGCCGCCGCCCGAACTCCTGAAGCCAACTCTTCGATACATGCAACCTCAGCCCAATCGATTGAAGATACTGTTGAAATCGTCTAGCGATTGGTGATAGGCGTGGACCATGTAAGAGTTTTGGACAATGGTCACACCTCTGCCATTGGAGTCCAATCTAGTTTCATCGCGCCTGGCTGTTGTTCCTGGCTTTCTCCGGTCGACATGCGTCATACCTAGACCGCGCTGACCGGTAAGGTAATTGGCCAAGCCGTCTACATTATCACCGATTCCATTGATGGTGTGATCCGCCGCATCGCTGGCCGAGTTGCAGCTCGGACACATGCGCTGGAGATTGTAGTCAACGCCATCGGCAATGTCGTTCCCGTAAGTATCCTGAATTCTTGCATGCGCCGCGTCGTCAAGGCCCCCGCAGTTGTGGACGAGGACCGGGGTGTCACCGGCCACCACATAGTACGTGTGGGTGTTGGCGACGGTGAGGTTGTGGACGGCGGCGCGGGCGACGGTCCAGCGGTCGACGGCGGTGATCTGGACGTGGGTGCCTGCGCTGGTCTGCAGCCACTGGCCCGGTTGGAGGCCGGTGGCGTCGATCCACTCGTTCAACTCTGGCACCCAGAACGGGTGCCCGTCGGTGGCGGTTACGTCGGCGCTTTCCGAGCCCTGATCACCGTCGGTGTCGATGGTGACCTTCACCAGTCGCTTGACGCCGTCGCCAGTGATACTGGCGGTAACTGTGTCCACTTCGGTACGACCGGTCTCCGGGTCGGTCACGACAACCTCGTCGCCCGGCTTCACGTCTTCGATCGGCTTGTTCGACCCATCGGCCATGAGGATCTTGGTACCCGGGACAAAGCTGTTGTCCAGGCACGATTCCTTCGCGGCTCCGCCGCCACCGCTGCTGCCGCTGGTGCCGCCGTTGCTGCGGTTCGATCCGCCCGACGAGCCGCCCGGCTTCGAGTCACCCTTGCCGCCGCCGCTGGCACCCTTGCCGCCGGCACCGCCGGAGGCTGCGGACGAGCCCTTCGGGTTCGACTTGGCCTGGGCTTGCTTCTGTGCCGGGTTACCCGTCTTCTTCGCCGACTGGGTTGCCTTGTTGCTTGTCGAGTTGACCTTGTCAGCGGCCTTCTTCTTGGCTGCCTGGGCGGCCTTCTTCGCCCGTTCGATGGCCAGCTTCTTCGCCTGCAACGCGGCGGCTTCCGCCGCCCGCGCCGCGGCCAGCACGATCTCCGCGGCCCGCTTCGCGGCCTGCCATGCCTGGATCGCGGCGATCGTTCGGTCGATCGCCCGGATCACTGCCGGGATCTTGCCCAGTTTCGCCCATGGGATCGCCCCGATGATCAGGCTGCCGCACGCCCACATGTCACCGCCGAAGCAGTTCATGGCGTCGTTGATGCCGATGAACTCCTTGAGGATGTACCAGGCCGAGTCGAGGACCACCGACATCAGCGACCGGCCCATGTTGGCCTGCGCCTGGGAGATCATCGCCGCCGACAGTCCCGCACCGGCCAGGGCCGCCGCCGTCTCCGACGCGGTCAACGCCACCGACAGGCCGGACGGGTCCGAGTGGGTCACCGGGTTGTTGTGGGCGTACGTGTAGCCGTTGTTCTGGACCGGGTCGGTCAGGTCCAGGACCGGGTCGGCGGAGATGAACCGGCCCACCTCAGGGTCGTACAGACGCGCGCCCAGCGGCACGAAGCCGGACGAGTCGTCGCGTACCGCGCCGAGGAAGCCTCTGTTGGTGTGCATGTTCGCGCCCACGGACGCGGTACCCCGTTGGTTGCCGAACGGGTCCTGCTTCCGGATCCGGGTCGTCATGCCGTCGGCGAGCACCACCTCGGCCAACGGGCTGCCCTGGTGGTCACCGGCCAGGGCCGTCAGCACCTGGGTGACGGTGCCGTGCACCTGACGGGCCACCGCACCACCCGGGGTGGAGTAGGTGCGCTGGACGTCGATCGGCATGCCGCCCGGCTGCACGGTCAGCTGCGCCTCGCCCAGGTTGAGCGTGGCCTGCTGGCCCTGCACGGTCAGCAGGCGGGTACCGCCTGGGCCGTAGATGTGGCGGGTCTCGTCCTGCGCGTTCCACTGCTGGGCCGCCGACCCGCCGGCGCAGGTGGCCAGCACGATCGGCGTACCGTTCGCCGTGGCGCCTCCCTGCGCGGCGAGGCACAGGCCGGACGCGACGTGCTTCAGCTGCCCGGTTGACATCCGCTCCAGGCGCTGGTTGGTCGTGCCGTCGCACCGCTGCAACCGCAGGGCCGAGCCCGCGGTGTTGGCGGCCGGCTGGACGCACCAGTCGTCGTAGCCGGACAGGGTGCCCAGGTTGGCGTTGTTCTGACCCGGGGCCGGGAGGAAACTCCACCGCTGGGCCTGGGTGTTGTTGCAGGTGTAGAGCTGGATCGGCCGGTTCGGCTCCGAGGTGCCAGAACTCAGGTCGATGCACTTGGCGGCCAGGCCGACGTACGGGCTGCGGCCCTTGCTGCCCGAGCCGGTGATCCGCTCGATCTGGCCGTCGTAGGTCCAGGTCAGTTCCTGCTGGTCGCCGTTGCTGGTGGAGGTGACCGACTTGGTCTCGCCGGTCAGCTCGTACAGCCGGGCGGCCTCGGAAACGATCGCCGCGCCCTGCGGGGTGGTGTACGTCTTGGTGACGGCGGACAGGGTGCGCGGCTGGGCCCCGCCCTCCCGGCCGTAGCCGTAGGTGGTCTCCAGCGGGGCGGCGGAGGTGCGGCCGGTCAGGTCCCGCTCGACCAGCTCGGTGCGGTTGCCCAGCAGGTCGTATTCGTACTCCTGCCAGTAGCCGGTGCTGTCGACACCGACCGCCGCGTTGGGCGCGGTCGCGGTGCCGGGGCCGGCGGCGCAGGAGGTCTGACTGTTCGACGTCCAGGCGTTACGGAGTTGGCCGAGCGGGTCGTAGGTGAAGCACTGGCGCTCCGCGATCGGGGTCGCGTGCTCGCGGATCGAGGTGACGTTGCCGGCGTCGTCGTAACCGTAGGAGCGGTTGGAGACCAGGTGGTTGCCGGTGACCTCGCGGAAGACCTGCTGCCGGGTGAGGGCGCCGCTGGCGTCGTCGTAGTCGGCCATCGTCCACACCCGGTACGGCTGGGTGCCCAGCGTGGAGCGCAGCACCTGCCCGTACGGTGAGTAGATCGTCTCCGAGCCGTACCAGTCCTTGCCGGAGACGGACAGCGGCAGGCCGTCGGCGGTGTAGCGGACCAGCAGCTTCTCGCTGGGCAGCGGGCCGACCGCCGGCATGGTGCTCGACTCGGGCAGACCGGTGTCGGTGTACGTGTAGTCGTAGCGGTACTGCTGGTTCAGGCCCCAGGTGGTGGCGATGGACTGCGGCAGCGTCAGCGTGGTCGAGGTCGGCTGGTAGTCCTGGGTGTAGCCGCCGATCGACTGGGTGTACGGCAGGCCGTCGGTGTACCGGGTCGACGTCGCGGGCAGGCCCTTGCCGCCGGCCACCGTGTCGTAGGTGAACTGGGAGAGCAGCGTGCCGCCGCTGCCACCGAGGCGTTGCTGGGTGGGGCGGGACAGCTCGTCGTACCCGTTCCACACCGTCACGCCTCGGGCGTTGGTCGTGGTGAGCGGCCGGTCCCGGTGGTCGTAGGTCATGGTGGTGAGGCCGGTGTCCGGGTCGGTGGTCCGGGTGAGCCGGCCGCGCTGGTCGTACGTCCAGGTCCACGGCAGCGGGTTGGCGGAGTGGTTCGCCTTCACCAGTTGGCCGCGCGAGTCGTACTCGTAGCGCATCGAGGTGAAGTCGGTCCGGGCCGTGTCGCGGAAGGTGTCGACCCGGGTGGTACGGCCGAGCCCGTCGGTGAAGAGGCGGTACGACGCGGCCCCGGCGGGGTTGATCACGGTGGAGTGGTCGAGGCCGTAGCTGTACTTGGTGGCGCGGGTCTCGTCTTCGTTCCCGTTGAGCAGCGGGATTTCCTTGACCACCCGGCCGAGGCCGTCGTAGGTGTAGCGGGTGGCGTTGGGCATGACCGTGTCCGACAGCGGCGTGAAGAGCTGGCCGATCGGCGAGCCCTCGGCGAAGTAGGCGTTGTTGGTCTGCCAGACCTCGCCGGCCGAGTTGTAGAGCGTGTCCGTGACCAGCCGTCCGCCGTTGGTCGCCTGCACCTGGGACTGCCGTTCGCGGCCCAGTCCGTCGTAGATGGTGACCGAGGTCTGGATGCGGTCCTCGTGGCCACGGGCGAAGGTGGTGACGTACGGGGGCCGGCGGATGCTCTCGCCCGGGTTCTCCGGGTCGGGGACGATCTGCGGCAGGGCGTACTCGGCGCGGAAGTCCGGCACCGACGAGGTCGACGGGGTACGCCCGGCGCCCCACGCCTTGACCAGACGGCCCAGGCCGTCGTACTCGGCGTGGCTGACGCGGTCGTTCGGGTCGGTGGTCTTGAGCGTGACGCCCCGGCCCGGGTCCAGTTCACGGGTCTGCTTGTGCCCGAGGGAGTTCTCCTCGGTGACCGAGTACGCCTGCCCGCTGTCGGGGGTGTAGGTGATCTGGGAGACCTTGCCGTCCGGGTCGGTGCGGGTCCGCACCCGACCGACGGCGTCGAAGCTGGTGGTGCCGTCGTTCTGGAAACCGGAGCCGTCGGCCCTCAGCGACCAGGTCTGGGTGGCCAGACCGCGACTGCTCGCCGGGAGCGCCGCACCGTAGGCGGTGCCGTCGTAGGCGACCCGGCCGGCGGAGGCCAGCGAGGTCAGGTCGTCGAACGTGGCGGCGGCGCAGGTCGTGGCGCTGCTGCGGATCTGCCGGGTCAGGCCGATGACGTGCTTAGCGGTGTGGTGCGCGTACTCGACGAGGGTGCAGGACTCGTCGCCGGTGCGACCGGTGTCGCCGAGGGACTCGATCCGCTCCGGGAGGCCGTAGGTGCTCTCGTAGGTGGTCCTGGTCTCGACGGTCCGCAGGGTGCGGGTGTCGTCGCCGGTGCCGGACGACCGGGCCACCGCCTTCTGCCGGGTGTCGGTGACCCGCCACGCCTTGAGCGGGCTGAGGCCGTCGTCGCGGGGGCGGGAGGCGAGTTCGGTCGCCGTCGGGTAGGTGACGCTGCGGGTGAGCCAGTTGGCGTCGGCGTCACCGGCGCTGGCGTAGGTCAGCTCCTCGGCGACCCGGCCGGCGAAGGGCTCCCGGTCCTTGGCGATCTCCTCGCCGTTGCCCAGATTGTCCTTGACGGACACGGTGTCACCCATACCCCGGAAGTAGCGGGTGACGGACTTGGTCCGCTCGCTGCCCAGCTCCGCGACGGGCGGGCCGGTAAGCACGGTGACCTGCTCGAAGCCGGCGAACTGGGAGTAGGTGCGGCTGGACTTCTTGGTGAACTCCGCCTCGGCCAGCTTCCAGCCGGCGTTCGCGTACTGGTAGGTGGTGACGGTGGAACCGGCGGCGCCGTCGATGGCGGGCAGCTCCTCGACGGACTCCACCACGTACTTGTGGAACCAGTCGATCTCGTCGTCGTTGGCCGGGTCCGGGTGCCAGAAGTTGGGGTAGCAGAGCCGGGTGTTCGACCTCAGGCCCGCGGTGTCGGTCTTGCCGGGCAGGCCGGTGCCGTCCGCGCAGGCGCCCGTCGGCTTCTTGTACGTCACGACGGTCTCGCCGCCGTACTCGTTGACGACCCGGGCGATGCGCAGCCGGGAGAAGCCGGGCCGGTTGTCCTTGCGGACCCGGTTGGGCATGTCCTCGGAATTGTGCACGAACCGCACCGGGTTGAGCCGGACCGCGTCGCCGCCGACGCCGTACCCGGTGCGCTCGATCGACTCCAGCCACAGCGCGGTGTTCGTCCCGGTCCACTCCACCGGGAAGGACTGCGTGAGCTGGTACTCGTCCACCTTCTGCAGGGCGGTCGAGCCGCTGCGACGCTGCGCGAAAGTGGTGATCTTGTCGAGCCGCTTACGGGTGAAGAAGGAGGGAGAGGCGTTCCAGCACTTCTTGCCCGCGACGCAGTTCAGGTCGGCCGGGGTGTCGTACCAGATGCGGTAGTCGTGCGGGATCTGGCTGTTGAAGTTCGACTCGGAACAGGTCTGGGAACCCTGGTTGTAGCAGCGTTCCGCGACGTCGAACGTGACACGGGCCAACGGCGGGGTCGCGAAGACGTTGTTGTTGGTGTTGCGCTGGCCGTAGTCGATGTTCAGCAGGTAGCCACCGCGGTCGTACTCGACGGGCTTGGTGAAGTTGAAGTTCTGCGCGTAGCGGTTCCTCTCCTTCTTCCACCAGAGGGTCATCACGTTGCCGTGGATGTCCTCGACGTAGTCCAGCGACCACCGCCACCCCTGCTCACAGGCCGAGCCGGCCCAGTTCCCCGCCTTGTAGCAGTCCTCACCGGCGTGGTTGCCGTAGACCGGCACGGCGAGGACCGAGTTGGTGACCGGCGCTCCGGTGGTCCAGCCGGGCAGGCGGTGCAGACCGAAGTGGTACTTGGTGCCGTCCCTGGTGGTGACGACCCAGTACTCGCCGTCCTCGTCGCCGTTGTCGAGGTTCGCGTTCCTGCGCAACTCCACCTTGGAGCCGTCGCCGTTGGCGGTGGTCCACGTCTCGGCCGACTGGTTCCAGACCAGCTCGGTGGTCATGCCGCCGAGGGAGAGCGTCGCGTTCTTGGAGCCCCAGCAGAGGTCGGCGGTCCGGTGGGTGGCGTTGTTGGAGCCGGCCTTCTTGGAGTCCTGACGGCAGTTGACGTAGGTCCGGGTGATCGAGCCGGCGGCGTAGTCCCAGCCGTCGCCGATCCAGGACGCCTGGTTGTTGGTCGCCGAGGTACGCCCGTCCACCGACTGCGACGAGTACGACAAGGCGACCTTCGGCGTCGGACCACCGGCCGTCTCGGGCACCTGGACCTGGTACGAGTAGGTGAACGCGCCGGAGGACGAACCCGCCGCCCACGAGCCGGAGAAGAGCAGCGGGGTGGCGGTGAAGTCACCGGCCGCCGAGGCGCCGGTGTCGAGCACGCCGACGACGCTGCTGCCTGACGCGGCGGTCTGGGCGCCGATCGCCGATCGACCCGCCACCGGCGTGGCGTCACCGAGCAGCGCGCCGACCGGCAGGCTGCTGGTGACCATCCGGCGGGCGGGAGCGCCCTCCTCGACCCCGGCGACCCGTGCGCTGCGGGCGGAGGAGCCGGCAACCGGGACCAGCTCCACCTCGCTGGAGACGGTCTGACCTGCGGTGCTCGCGGGGTCCGCCGTTCCTCGGGCGGCGTCGTCGGGGGCGCAGTCGCCACCGTCGGGGTCGTCGAAGACGCAGTCGGGCAGCAGCATGACGCCGAACCGGTCGGCGGCCTGCGGGCCGTAGAAGTCGGCGAAGGGCGTGTAGTCGACGGTGAGGGCGACCTCGGCCTCCGGGTCGGCGGTGGCCGGCGGGGTGATCTTCATGATCAGGCCGGACACCCCGGCGTCGTGGGACGCCTCGGGTGCGGCCAGGTCGACGGCCCAGGTGCCGGCGAGGGCAGCGGGATCGCCGCCGTCCGGCACACCGAGCGCGACCGGCAGGTCGTCGACCGGCAGCGTCTCACCCGGCGTCACCCCGGTCAGGTCGACGGTGCCGCTGCCCTCTTCCCATGCCTCGACGGCCGTGGGCTCGTAGAGCTCCGACGGTTCCGGCTCGTCGGTGAGCAGGTTCGTCACCGCCTCCTCGTCGGGCGAGACCTGATCGACCTCCGGAATCTCCGGCAGCTCGATGGCGCCACGGCTCATACCCGGTCCGGGCTTCGCGAAGGCGGGCGCGGGCAGTGTCGTCACCGCCATGGTCATGGTGAGCGCCAGGACGAAGGTCGTACGGGCGGGACGACCCCACCGCCGAGCCAGCAAACCGGTACCACGCATGCGCGTCGACTCCCACCCAGGCGTCAAGACGAAAGAGGACGGTGCGGAAACCGCACCGGGCACATGCCAGGTGCGGCCCGTGCGTGAGCACCTTCCGTCAGAGCGCTGAGTAGCTCAAGGTCACCTAAAGTGATCAACATCGAATTGGAGTGATCCCCGTCACGCCGCCATTGCCGCAGTGGATCTCCGATCACCCCGAAGATCATCTAACCGCACAAATCCGCCATGTCCGACAGGCCGGACCCGCAAAACCAGACACAAGATCAAATTCCGGCGTTACGGAACATATTCAAGGAGTGAAGATCACGGATTGATAACGTTGACGGGATAGACGGGACGTACCGGTGGCGTGCGATCGTGTGCCCGCATTTCTGCCCCACGGCCCGCCGACAGGGGCGGTTCTGCGCACCGTCTTCCTGTCCGCCCGGCCCCACGGGAGTAGACCGCCGTGACTGTGCCTCGCCTGCTCAGCCCACTCGTGCGTACGCGCACCCGGCTGTTGTGCACCATGGGCCTTCTGCTGGCCGCCGTCGTCGCGGCGACGCTGCCGTGGTGGCCCGGATTCGACGGACCCGACTCCCGGCCGGCCACCGCCACCCCGGCCGTTCCGGTGTCGACTCCCCCGCGCGACGAGGCCACCGCGATGGCCGAGGCGCTGCGCACCGGCCAGGAGGTGCTGGTGGAGACCGCCACCACGCCCACCTCGCTGACCTGGGCACTGCCGAGCGGTCGCTGGCGCTCCACGTCCCACGCGGTCCCACAGCGCGCCAAGGACGCCACCGGGCAGTGGGCACCGATCGACACCGCGCTCACCCGCACCGGTGCCGCCCCCGACGGCCTCGGTATCCGCCCGGTCAACGCCGCGGTGCCGGTACGGTTCGCCGGCGGCAGCGAGCCGAACAGCCCCGAGCCGAGCCCCTCCCGCCATGCGCTGCGGCTGGTCGCGAACACGCGGACCGAACCGGCCGACACGCCGCTGGCCGAAGTGGAGATCGACGGCCACACGGTCACCTACCTGTGGCCCGGTGCGCTGCCGGAGCCGGTGCTCGACGGTCCGCGTGCCCTCTATCCCGAGGTCCGGCCCGGCGTGGACCTGCTCCTGGTCGCCCGCGACGACGGCGGCTTCGGCCAACTGCTGATCGTCAAGACCCGGGCGAACAGCACGATCGACGCCGTCCGATCCCTCGTCTACGGCCTTGAGTCCCCGACCGCGACCTTCCACCACGACCGGGAGACCGGCGGCGTCCGAATCCTCGACTCCGTCGACGGGGCGGAGATCGGCTCGATCCCCACCCCCTTCGCCTGGGACTCCGCCGGCCAGGAACCCGAAGCGCCCCCGGCCGCACCCCGCACCGCCGTGGACACCGACGCCGACGTGCTGAACCTCTCCGGTCTCAGCGGCGTCGAGCCGGGCGCCCGCCACGCGCCGATGCCCACCCGCCTCGACGGCGACGGCTCGGGGCAGGTACGCCTGCACCTCGACGCCGCCGCCAGCGGACTGCTCGACGACGCCGACGCGATCTTCCCGATCTTCCTCGACCCCACCCTGAACACCACCACGCAGGCCTGGGCCACCGTCTACAAGCAGCACCCGAGCACCAACACCTGGAACGGCACCAACTTCAACTCCGGCAGCACGGACGCACGGGTCGGTCACGAGCGGAACACGCCGCTGACGGCTCGTTCCTTCTGGCGGATGGGCTTCAAGAGCACCCTGAAGGGCCCGGACATCGACACCGCCACATTCCGGGTGCTCAACGTCCACTCCTGGAACTGCACGCCCCGCCAGATGGAGCTGTGGCACACTGCGGCGATCTCGTCCGGCACCACCTGGAAGAAGCAGCCGACCTGGCGCTCGGTCCAGGACCGGAAGTCCTTCGCCTACGGCTACGACGGCAGCTGCGACAACGACTACGCCCGCTTCAACGTCCTCGCCGCCGCCCGGTCGGCCGCCAACAGCAGCGACTCCACCCTCACCCTGGGCATGCAGGCGACCAGCGAGACCGACACGCTGACCTGGCGCCGGTTCCGGGTCAGCACCGCCCAACTGACGGTCGAGTACAACTCGCCGCCCAAGGAGCCGACCGGCGGCAGGAGCACCCCCGGCGGCAACTGCGTGCCCGGCCCCGGCAGCGGCGTCACGGTCGCGAGGACCAACCTGGAGCTGTACGCGAAGGCCACCGACCCCGACAACAACCTCAAGGCGCTGCGGTTCCGCTTCTGGAAGACCGGCTCGACGGTGCCCGCCGGCACCCTGGTCACCGCCACCAGCAGCGGTGAGGCACGGCTGACCATCCCGTCCAGCAGCCTGGAGGACAAGGCCACCTACTCCTGGGACGTCCAGGCCGAGGACCAGGTGGGCGCCACGTCGACGTACTTCCCGCCCGGCAGCGAACCCTGCCGGCTGAACGTCGACGCGTCCGCGCCGCCCGCCCCGACGGTGACCAGTGACGTGTGGCTGGAGGGCAGCCACGACGGCGACACCTGGGCGACGGTGAAGTTCGGCGGGACCGGCCCGATCACCTTCACCGCCACCGGCGCGGTCCGGTTCACCTATGCCTTCGAGTCCATCGGCAGCACGTCCGTGAACGCCACCAACGGCACCGTCACCGTGCCCGACCTCAGACCACGGCACGCCGGTCCCACCACCCTGCAGGTGTACGCCTACGACGCGGTCGGCAACCGCAGCGTCCGCACCGACTACACCTTCTTCGTGCCACCACGGGACGAGGCCGACGGTCCCGCCGACATCACCGGTGACGGACGACCCGACCTGCTCATCATCAACGGCGACGGAAACCTGCGCACCTACGTCGGCGACGAGGGCGGTGAGCTGTACGACCACCTCGCCGCCTCCTACAACGACAAGGGCGAGCAGAACCCACCCGGGCACTGGTACAACCCCGCCACCGGCCAGGCCGCACTGATCACCAAGCACTCCGACGCGTACCCGGGAGACGGGCTCACCGACCTGTTCGCCCGTACCCCCGACGGCGGGTTCTGGCTCTACCCCGGTGACGGATACGGCAGCTTCAACGTGGACAAGCGGCTGCGGATCCTGCTGCCGGCCAACGTGCCGGCCCCGTCGACCTGGACCCAGATCAAGGCGCTCGGCGACATCACCGGTGACGGCAAGCCCGACCTGGCGCTGCGCTCCGGGACCCAGTTCTGGGTGCTCTCCGGCTACACCGGGGCGAGCTTCCAGGAGGCGACGCTGATGGAGGGCACCGCCTGGGCCCGTCGGGAGATCCTGAACATCACCGACTTCGACCGGGACGGCACGCCTGACCTGCTCTGGCGCAACCTGGACGCCGGCACGCTCTATGTCCGCCACGGACGGCCCGGGTCGGGCCCGAACAGCGTCAACCTGGACTCGCTCAAGCAGGCGGCCAACTCCCGCGACGGCGACGTGCGGATCGGCACGGGTTGGACCGAGACGACGTACAACGCGGTCGTCGGCATCCCCGACGTCAGCGGCGACGGGATCCCGGACCTCTGGGTGCGGGCCGGTGTGGACGGGAAGATCCAACTGCATCGACCGTCCCTCACCAACATCGACGCGTCGGTGCAGGTCGTGCTCGCCCCGAACTACAACTCGTTCCGAGCCTTCGGCTGACCTGTCACACCCGCGGAGCCCGGAGCCCGGGCGGGGAAGCAGCCTCGCCTCGGCGAAGGGCTTCGCGGGACAGGAAGTCGGCGCGTCGGATCACGTCCGGCAGGCGGTAGCGCGGGCTCAGCGTCAGCGTCAGCGCGGTCACCCGGTCCAGGTCGGTGCGGTGACCCACGGAGACGAAGACCGGCTTGACGTCGGTCTGCGTGCGCAGGGCGTGGCCGAGCACGTCGTCGCCGTCGGAGAGCACCGACCGGTCGCCCCGACGCGGCCCGGGTGCGGCGTACGTACCGACGAACGGGGTCTTGGCCACGCCGAAGGTGGGCAGGCCGGTCACCACGCCCAGGTGGCAGGCCAGCCCGAACCGCCGTGGATGGGCGATGCCGTACCCGTCGCAGACCACGGTGTCGGGGCGGCGGCTGAGCCTGCCCAGCGTGGTGAGCAGGATCGGGACCTCGCGGAAGGCCAGCAGCCCGGGGACGTACGGGAACGTCACCTCGCCGGGTACGACGACGGTCTCCACCTCGACGCCGGTGGTCAGGTCGACGAGCACGGCGGCGGCGGCGGTGACCCGGGTGGAGGTCTTGTCGTAGGAGACGTCGACGCCGGCCACCAGCGTCGGCGGGGTCGCCGGGCCGCCGGTCAGGTCGAGGTGCTGCCGCAGTTCCTGCTGGACGCGCTCGGCCTCGGCCACGGTACGCGCCTCGACGAAGGTCAGAGCCGGATCGGAGGGCATGTCAGGCGGGCCGGTGCGGGGAGAGGATCGCCATGATCCGCAATCGTAACGGCGGCCGGCGACCGGGCAACGCGATCGCCCCGGCCGGCGCTGGCGGCACCGGCCGGGGCGATCGTCGGTCAGGTCACTGCCACAGGGCGTTGGCGACCTGCGGGTAGAGGCCCTCGGGGTGGGCCCGGAACAGCGGTTCGGTGCCGAACAGGGTCACGTTCGCGCCCTTGGCCACGCCGCTGACCACCACCGCGTGACCGGCGGCGGCCTCCTGTCCACCCCAGTGTCCGGCGAGGAAGAAGCCCTCGGCGGCCAGGCGCTGGTCGACGCGTACGCCGTCGCCGACCCGGGTGAAGTACTGCGGCGCGTCGACGAACGCGGTCGGCAGCGCGTTACCGGTGATCGGCGAGGCCGGATCGTTGCGCACCGCGACGATGCCGTTGGCGTCGCTGCGGCCCGCCGCGATCGTCACGTCGAGCAGCCCGGCGCGGTCGTTGAACAGCTTGCCGCTGCTGCCCCGGCCCACCACGGTCCCGCCGTCGCCCAGCCACCGGGTGAACTCCGCACTGCGGGTGGCGTCCAGGCTGAGCGGGTTGAACGAGGTGGTGGAGACGAACAGCGCGTCGAAGTCGGCGAAGGAGAGCGCCCCGCTGTTGAACGCGGTGTGCGTCACCGAGATCGGCGCGAAGCCCATCTGCCGCAGGGCGTGGATCTCACCGGCGTTGGCCGCGACCCCGAGCCGGACCCGGGACACCGGCGTGGCGGTACGCGCCTGCGGCGGCGTGATCTTCGTGAACTCGACGCCGTACGCCTCGGCGATCGGACCGACCACGGCGGCACCGGCCGACACCACGAACGTCCCGTCGGGGGTCCGTCCCAGCGTCACGCCGTCGTCGAGGAGCCGGTTGACCGCCTGGATGCCGGCGACCGAGTCGACGACCAGCCCGTACTGGCTACGGTTGCCGGGTGCGACGGAACCCGTGGCACGGGCCTCGGTCACCGGACGCAGCACCTTGTCGTCGAGCGTGACGTTCCGGGTCACCCGCTGCACGGTCGCGCCCCAGAGGTGACCGTGGCTCCAGGCCGAGATGTCGTACATCGCGTTGAAGTCCTGGGTCACGTCCCGCCCGACGTCGAGCAGCGCGCTGACCAGGCCACGCTTGGCCTGACGCATGTCGACGACGTACGCGCCGGCCTCGTGGCGCGTGCCGTCGAGGGTGAACGGACGCCAGGCGCGGTGCACGACGACGTCGTTGTCGAGCATGAACTGCACCAGCCGGGCCGCCGCGGTCTCACTGCGCTGACCGGTACCGGCCGGGATGACGTACGCGCGGGGGAAGCTCTGCGGGTGCGTCTTGGCGTTGTCCCCCCGGGCCAGCGAGAGGGCGAGCGGGTCGTCGATGGGCCGGGTCGGCTCCCCGGCGGCACCGCGCCGGAACCATTCGAGCTGGTTGTCCAGCAGCGCCGCCCGGTTCTCGGTGGCGTACCGGAGGTTCCCCTCGATCGACGCCCGGGCCACGGCGGTGTTGATCCGGGTGCGCTCGTGCCGCTCCGCCTCGGTCAGGTTGCCGCGCGGGTTGAGCGGCACCTCGATGGTGTGCCCGATGGTGCCGTGGTACATCGAGTACATCGGCGTGAAGATCGGCGGCCAGTCGTCCCAGCCCTGTGCCCGGTCCCGGAACGGGATGTCGGTACGCCGACCGCCGCTGCCGTCCGCGCACGAGGCGCGGGTCTCGCCGGTGGCGAGGACGGCCTGCTCCATGGCCAGCGCGTTGCGCAGCGCGTGCGTGATGTAGAGGTCGTACTCGTAGTTGTCGCCGTGCGGGCCGGTGGTCGGCTCGATCAGCGTGCACGAGACGTACCCGTGGATGTCCACCATGGTGAGCGGGCTGTAGCGGACGAGTTGCGCGCGCACGGCGCGGACCTCGGGCTGCGACGCCGTGATGAAGTCGCGGTTCATGTCGAAGCCGTTGGCGTTGGCCCGGGTCGCCGCGACCCGGCCGTCCGGGTTGCTGGTGACCACGAAGGCGATCACGTGGCGGTCGAGCATCCCGACGACCTCGGGGTCGGTGGAGAAGGCCAGCTCCTGGAGGACCTGGAGGCTGGCGTCGGTGCCCTCCCACTCGTTGCCGTGGATGTTGTTGTTGACGAACAGCGGGGTCCGCCAGGTGTCGTAGCCGCCGGCCGCCATCGTGGCCCGCGCCGCGACCGGGTCGCTGAACCGCAGGTCGGAGAGCTTCTGCCAGGACGTCCAGGCAGCGTCGGACATCGGCGAGGTGGCCACCACCAGGTGCAGGTCACGGCCGAGCACGGACTGCCCGATGACCTCCACGCTGATCCGGTCGCTGCGCTGCAGGCCGCGCAGCGCGGCCGGGATGTCGTGGTACGGGATGAGGTTGAGCGGGATGGACGCGTCGGTCAGCTCCACCGGCACGTCCTGGATCACGTCGTTCCGTGGTTTGCCGGGCAGCTTCGCCGACGGGGCCGGCTGGGCGGGTTGCCGGCCGGGGGCGTCGGCGGAGCGTCCCCGCTGCTGCGGCGACCCGACGGTGAACGGCAGGTCGGTGTCGGACTGACCGCGGGGCGACTGGACCGACGCGCCCGTGGGGTCAGGGGCGGCCGGAGCCGCCACGGCGGCGGGGGCCGGTCCGAAGAGGAGCACTGCGGCGAGCAGTGCCATGAGTGGTCGTCGAACAGCCACGCAGGTACCTCGTCTCGAGGAAGGTGGGGTGCCGGGAACTCGTGATCGCCGACACCGTGATGATTGGCTGTTCTACCAGCGGCGACAGTCCACGTCGATAGCGTGCGACGGCCGGGAGCGCTCCCCCGCCAATTCTTCCCGGCAACCCGGGCCAAATCGGTTAAGCAGTGGTCACGTCCGGGTTTCTCGGCCGGTCTCGACCCGGGTCAGCGGGACCCGGGAGCGGTCCGCACGAACGTCTCCACCTCGGTGCCGCCATACCAGTCGGTGCGCCGGCCCAGGTGGGTCATGTCCAGCCGGCGGCAGACCGCCGTGGACCGCTCGTTGCCCGGCAGCACCACGGCGTACACCCGCTCGGTACCGGTGGCGAACTCGCGGGCCAGCACCGCCCGCGCCGCCTCGGTGGCGTAGCCGTGCCCCCAGGAGTCGGGGTGCAGGTGCCAGCCCACCTCGATGTCGTCGGTCGGCGTCATGCCGTCGGCCCCGGGCAACGGCTTGAGCAGTACGCTGCCGGCCACCACCCCGGTCCGGCGGACCTCGATCGCCCAGAGGCCGTACCGGCCGGCGTACGGGGCGTACCGCTCCCGCCAGGCGGCCAGCCGGGGGGCCGCCTGGTCGGGCTCGGTCAGTCGTCCCGCTCCCCCACCCAGCCAGCGCATCACGTCCTCCCGGGAGTAGAGGTCGTAGAGCCGGCGCAGGTCGTCCGGCGTGTCCCGCCACTCGCGCAGCAGCAGCCGCTCGGTCACGTCCACAGTCATGGTCGCCGATCGTAACGGCGACGACCACCGCGCGTTGGGTGTGCTGCCGGCGACACCAGGCGTGGGCGGAGCCGCGAGGGGGAAGAGAAGCGGGATGGGCGGTGCGTGGCGACGAACCAGACGGATCACCCGGGCCGCCTTCCGCCCGGTACGCGGACGAGACCTGTCCCTGCACGCCGCCGCGATCACCTTCTACGGGGGCATCGCGGTGGTGCCGGTGGCGCTGCTGGCGATCTGGCTCACCGCGCTGCTCGCCGGAGGCGACCGGGTACGCCGGCTCACCGCGTACGCCGTGGAGACCCTGCCGGACGCCATCGGCGCGCCCCACGCGGTGGCCGCCCTGGTCGACGCCGGGGTGGGTCTGACGCCCTGGCTGGCGCTGGCCGCGCTGCTGCCCGCGTCGCTCTACGGCGAGGGGCTGCGCCGGGCGTTCGTCTCGGTCGCCGCGCCCCGCTCCGACGAGCACCTGGTCGGCTGGCGGGGTCGGGTGCTGCTGCTGCCGCTGCTCGCGCCGGCCCCGGCCCTGCTGCTGTCGATCCTGCTGGCGCTGCCCACCACGACCGAGCTGGTCCGGCGGGGCGGCTGGGCCGGCGTGCTCGGCGTGGTGCTGTCCTTCCTGGCGGTGTGGCTGGTGCTCACTCCGGTGTTGATGTGGGTCTTCCGGGTGGTCGGCCCGGCGTCGCCGGACTGGCTCTCCACGCTGGCGGTCGGATCGTTCACCGCCGCCAACCTCTCCGGCTTCCTGCACGGTTTCGTGCTGTTCGCCTCGCTCCCGCTCGACCTGGGCCTGCCCTTCGGCGGTCTGGTCGAGGTCGGTGCGGCCGTGGCTGTGCTGCTCTGGCTCTATCTCTTCCACGTGATCGTGCTGGCCGGCTACTCCGCCACCCTGGCGCTGGCCGACTGGCGTACCCGCCGTGCCGCCCGCGACGGGTCGCCGGCCTGAGCATGATCAACTCGGTCCCGGAGCAGGTGCGGACGGGTTAGGGTGCGGGGATGAGGGGTGAGGTTCCAGGGCGCGCGGACGTGGTCATCATCGGATCCGGACACAACGGGCTGGTCTCCGCCATCCTGCTGTCCCGAGCCGGCCTGGACGTGCTGGTGCTGGAGGCCGCCGACGTGATCGGCGGTGCCACCCGCACCGAGAACCCCTTCCCCAAGGTGCCCGGGCTGCGCCACTCCACCGGCTCGTACCTGCTCGGGCTGATGCCCCCGGAACTGCTGGCGGCGCTCGACGTCCGCATTCCGGTGCGACGCCGGGACCCGCACTACTTCCTGCCCACCCCCGGCGGCGTCGGATCGCCGTACCTCCTCTTCGGCACCGACGCCGCGGCCACCCGGGCCCAGCTCGCCGAGTTCTTCTCCCCCGCCGACGTGGCCGCCGACGACGCGTTGCAGGCCGAGCTGGCCGCCCTGCGCACGGACCTCGCCCCCGCCTGGCTGGCCGAGCCGCTGCCCGCCGAGGAGACCGCCGACCGCTACGTGCGGCCCGAGCTGCGGCAGGTCTTCGTCGACCTGGTACGCGGCTCGGTCGCCGACTACCTCGCCCGCTTCGACTTCCACTCCGAGCTGCTGGCCAGCATGTACGCGGTCACCGACGGCCTGTCCGGGCTCAACGCCGGCCCGGACGACCCCGGCACCGGGCACAATTTCCTGGTGCACAACATGTGCCGGCTGCCCGGGTCGGACGGCACCTGGATGATCGCCGAAGGCGGGATGGGGACCGTGTCGCGTACCTTCGCCGACGCGGCACGCGCCTCCGGCGCCCGGATCGTCACCGGCACCCCGGTCACCGCGATCACACTCGACGGCGGGGCCGCCTCCGGTGTCGTCCTCGCCGACGGACGGCAGGTCGACGCCGAGGTGGTGCTGGGCGCCTGCGACCCGTACCGGCTGATGGCGCTGCTGCCCGACGGCGCGTTGCCGACCGAACTCGGCGAGCGGATGACGGCGGTCCGGCGTACCGGCACCACGCTCAAGCTCAACCTGGCACTTCGCGACCTGCCCCGCTTCTCCTGCCTGCCGCCGGACGCGCCCAGCCCGTTCGGGTCCACCATCCACCTGCTGCCCGGGTCGGCGTCACTGGCCGGTGGCGGCGGCGAGTCGCCGATGGCGGCGCTGCGCGCCATGTGGGCCGACGTGCAGGCCGGGCGGCTGCCGCAGGAGCCGACGATCGAGTGGTATCTGCACACCACCGTCGACCCGTCGCTGGCCGACCCGGACGGGCACCACTCGTCGGCGTTGTTCGTCCAGTCCGTGCCATACGAGCTGGCGGGCACCACCTGGGACGCGGCGCTGCCCGGATACGTCGCCCGGCTGGTGGAGATCTGCGAACGGTACGCCCCCGGCACCGGTGACCTGATCGCCGACGCGGTGCCGCTGCCACCGCCCGGCATCGAGGCGCACTTCGGCATCACCGGCGGGCACATCCACCACGTCGACAACACCGTCTCGTTCACCGACCGGATGCCGTACGCCACCGGTGTCGACGGGGTGTACGCGGGCAGCGCGGGCTGCCATCCTGCGGGCAGCGTGATCGGCGCCGCCGGACACAACGCCGCCCAACGCATCCTCGCCGACCTGGGCCGCTGAGCGCGATCCGGCGCAAGAATGGGTGCGGTGTAGGTATGCGGCGTAAGGAAGGGTGCGGTGTAAGGAAGGGCCCCCTATTAACGCCTGGTGTATAGGAGGGGTCCCCTCCTAACACCTGCACACATTCACACCCGCGCACCTGCACGGCTCAGTCGGCCGGGCGCAGGGCGCGGTAGGCCGCCCACGGGACGGTGGGACGCGGCCAGCCTCGCCGGTCCAGGTAGCGACGGGTCGCGGCCCGGGTGGTACGCACCGTACGCAGCGAATCCGTCATCCGGGCTTTGTGCCGGGCCGCCGGCTCGACCAGCTTCTGCGGATGCAGCGTCCAGCCGTCGGCGCTGCGGACCAGTTCACCGCGCACGTTGGCGTTGTGCAGGTTCCACAACTGCGCGTCGTGCCGGTGCACCAGCAGGGTCGCCGCACCCTCGACCGGGTCCACCCCGTCCGGCACCACCACCCGGTAGCCGTCCGCGCCGGCAGTCGCGGTGGTACGCACCAGCAGCGGTGCGCCGGCGGCGTCCCGAGCCGCCAGCACCACACTCGGGTACGCCGCCAGCACCTCCGCGCCGATCAGCGACCTGTCCTCGGCCGACGCCTCACCCGCTTCCCTGGTGGCCGGTAGCGGGCGGGTGGTCACCTCGGTCGGGGTGACGGTGATCAGCAGCCGCATGAAGTAGAAGTCGGTGAACATGGTCGCCGGCCAGTCGAGGTACTTGCGGCAGTTCGGCTGACGCTGGAACATCCGGGTCCAGAAGTCGGCCAGGTCACCGGTCGGATCGGTGTGCACCTCGTCGGGGCAGTGCGCCGTGCCGCGTACCAGGATCTGCTCCGGCTGTGTCAGCCCACTGGCCGTCGGGTCGGAGAAGAGCAGCGCCACCCGGCCGTCGCGGCGCACGTTGAACGCCTTCTGCGGGTAACCCAACGAGGTGGTGAGCATGATCGTGCCGTCCTGGCGGAGCAGCCCGGACGTCGGCCAGGCGACCGGTGTGCCGTCCTTGGTGAGCGTCGCCAGCTCACAGGTGCGGTACGCGGAGATCGTTGAGCCGAGCGCTGATTCGGGCACGATGACGCCAGGGGACGATTGCATGCCCGGAATCGTAGTCAGCGTCGCAATTCGACGGTTACGGCACCCATCGCACCTCGGCTGCTCGCCTGGGATGTTAGAAAGGGTCCCCTGCTATACGCGAGGCGTTAGCAGGGGATCCTTCCTTACATCAGTCAGCTCGCGGGCTGCGGGCTCTCCGGAGCCTCCTCGCCGACCCGGTGGGCGCGGACCTTGTGCCCGACGCTGGTCAGGCAGCGGCCGCTGGGCAGGTCGAAACGCCACCCGTGCAGTTGGCAGGTGAGCTGGTCGCCCTCGACGATGCCGAACCGGCTCAGGTCCGCCTTCAGGTGCGGGCAGCGCCGCTGCACCACCCAGTCGCCCAGGGTGATGTCCTCGGCGTCCACCGCCCGCTCGTGCTCGTCGTACCAGCCTTCGGCGTACTGGAGGCGCTCGGTGGAGAGGCACTTGAAGAAGGCGTACACGAACTCGTTGTACTGGCCGATCCGGGCAGCCGAGAAACGGCAGGAGAGGAAGAGCGAGTTGACCCAGTCCACCTCACCGATGTGCAGCAGGTGCTCGACCAGCGCCCGCTCGGTGCGGAACCGGTAGCGCACCTTCTCGTCCGCGTACGGCCGGACCTGCTTGCCGGGGAAGTCGACCACGATCGACTCGATGCTCTCGCCGTCGTAGCCCACCAGGTCGAAGCGGACCGGGCCGCCGACACCCTTGGCGAGATAGATCGACTCGTCCAGCAACGGCTCGATCCGCCGCTTCATCTCCTTGAGCACGTCCACCTCGGGGTGCCGCCAGGACGCCTTCTCCGCCTCGATCACCGGCCGCTTGCGCTCGCGCATCTCCTCCAGGTGAGCGGCCTTGTTGGCGAAGAACTCCTCGATCGGCACGGGGTGGGTGGTGGTCGCCCCCTCGGTGGTCACCTCGGAGACGCTGCCGGGCAGCAGCACGATGCCGTTGGTGCCGCCGACCTTGGCGTACTCGCTCAGGAAGACCGACTGGTCGGGGAAGATGTTGCCCTCGTCACCGAAGATGTCGTTGAACTGCCACAGCTCGTCGTCGAGGAAGCACGGCGGGCCGGCGATCGGGAAGACGTGGTCGGCCTTGAGGTCGTCGATGTAGCGCCAGGTGCGGTCGAACTGCCGGTCCCGCTTCTGCTTGCCGAACGCGGCCTTCGCCGACTGCGGCAGCTCGTACACCATCGGGTACCAGATCGCGCCGGAGAACTGGAGCAGGTGCGCGTGCACGTGACCCAGCTCGGCGAAGGTGGTCAGGTCGGTGGGACGGGCGTCGTTCTGGTTCAGCAGCCGGACACCGTCGTACTCCACCCAGAGCGAGGAGTCACCGATCGGACCGTCGGTCGGGCTGGTCAGCGCCTGGATCATGATCTTCAGGCCACCGTCCAGCTCGTACACCTCCTCGTTGCGGGTCTTCAGGAACTTCGTGAAGCCCAGCGCCCGGAACTCGTCCTCCATCTCGGAGGTGGGGAACTCCGGCAGCAGCACGGTGGCCTTCTTCGACACGTACCGCTTGAGGTGGGCCGCGTCGAAGTGGTCCCGGTGCAGGTGCGAGACGTACAGGTAGTCGACGTCGCCGAGGGTCTCCCAGTCGAGCAACGAGTTGTCCGGGAAGGGGAACCAGGAGGCGAAGTAGGCCGGGTTGACCCACGGGTCGCACAGGATGCTGCCCGCAGCCGTGTCGATCCGCATGCTCGCGTGCCCGGTACCGGTCACTCGCACCGCAGTTCCCCCTCAAAAAGACAATCAAGGTGTACGTCAGAACGCTACCGGAGGCAGTCTGGTCTGCGCCCCGCGACGCCGCCATAGTCGCCCGCCCCACCCGGCCGGGCCGAAGGTCCCGAGGTCGGCACAGCCGGCGTCGGCCCCGCGTATCCGCCCCACCGCAGGTCCCCTCCCGGGTGGCGTGCCAGACTAACCGGAGATCCGAACGCGAGGAAGGACCGACAGTGGCGGGAAGCGAGCCGGTAACGTCGCCAGACCAGCACAAGCCCGGGCACCGCAAGGCCGGGCGGATCGGCGCGGTCCTCACCGCGTTCGCGATGCTGGCCATGCTCTGCGGCAACCACGAGGGCAGGGTCGAGGACCTCTGGCTGGTCGGGGTCGCCGCGCTCCTGCTGCTCATCGTGATCGGCGACGCGGTGCTGCGGCGCAACGGCCTGCGCTCCTGAGCCGAGCGGACGACACGACGTACGACGAGGGCCCGTCCCGGAAGGGGCGGGCCCTCGTCGCGCCGTCGCGCAGGGCGGCTCTCGTCGTGGTGGCTCAGCGGCCGAAGAGGATGTCCTGCACGTTCTTCAGCGCGGCGTCGACCTCGGCCTCGAAGTAGCCGCCCTGCACCAGCCCGAACCGGAGCGTGTCCAGGTCCTTCGGGTTGACCGGCATCGGGTTCCGGCCGGCCATCCCACCGAGCAGGGTGTCGAAGAACCGGTCTACCTGGTCGGGGTCGTACCCGCTGCCGAAGCGACGCACCTGGAAGCTGCGCCGGATCTCGTCCACCCGGTAGAGGTCGCTGCCGGGCGGCCCGGCCATCGGCGGGCCGGCCATGGCCGGCGGGCCACCCAGCGAGGGCACGCCCATCGACGGACCGCCGATCGCCTGTTGCGGCAGTCCAGGCGGGCTCCCCTGCGGGCCGCGCCGCTGCTCACGGTCCGGCATCCGGATCTCCGCGGTCATGTCGGTCCGGCCGTGGCGTCCCGCCTCGAAGCCGTCGAACCGCTGCTCGTCCGGCGGACCGTAGCCACCCCGACCCTCCGGCGGGCCGTACCCGCCCGGACCGTCCGGCGGACCGTAGTCCGGCGAGCCGTACCCACTCGGGCCGTCCTGCGGACCGTAGCCACCCCGGCCCTCCGGCGGGCCGTACCCACCCGGGCCGTCCTGCGAGCCGTACCCGCCCCGACCCTCCGGCGGACCGTACCCGCCCGGACCGTCCTGCGAGCCGTAGCCGCCGGGACCGGCGGGCAGGCCGCGCGGCGGCGGACCGCCGTGACCCATCTGTGCGCCGGGCGGCCCCATCTGGCCACCGGGCCCCATCGGACCGCCACCGCGCGGCCCGTCGTACCCGCCGCGCGGGGAGTCGTACCCGCCGGCGAAGGCTCCCGTCGGTTCGTCGTAGCGGCCGTAGGGGCCTGCCTGTGCCGGCATCGACCGGGGCGGCATCGGCGGCTGCGGCACCGGGGCCATGCCCCGCTCGTCGCGTACCGGCGGACCCATGCGGTCCGGGGGTCCCATCCGGTCCGGCGGACCCATGCGATCGGGCGGGCCCATCCGGTCCGGGGGCGCCATCCGGTCCGACGAGCCCATCCCGGAGTCGCTGGCCCGGACGCCACCCGTACCGCCGCGCTCCTCCAACTCGGCCAGCTGCCGCTCGACCCGGTCGAGGTGCAGGTCGACCTGCCACTCGTCGTAGCCGTTGAAGCGGACCCGGAAGACGACGTCGTGGACCTCCTGCGAGACCACCGGGGCGCCGACGGGCTGACCCGCGAGAGTCGCCTCGACCCGGTCCAGGAAAGCGTCCACCTCGTCAACCTTGTAGCCCCGGCGGAGCGCCTTACGCCGGAAACGCTGACCCTGACTCGCCACTATGTCTCCTGGTCTCGTTCGCCACGCCCGGTCACGCTGACATCTCCCCGGCCGGGTCGGTGCCCCTGTCCTCCGCGGCGGCCAGCTGCCCACACGCCCCGTCGATCTCGCGACCTCGGGTGTCCCGCACCGTGGTGGACACCCCGGCGTCGCGCAACCGCCGGACGAACTCCCGCTCGACCGGCTTCGGGCTGGCGTCCCAGCGGCTGCCCGGAGTCGGGTTGAGCGGAATCAGGTTCACGTGGGCCAGCTTGCCGGCCAGCAGCCGCCCGAGCAGATCCGCTCGCCACGGCTGGTCGTTCACGTCCTTGATCATCGCGTATTCGATCGACACGCGACGCCCTGTCCGGGCCGCGTAGGCCCAGGCCGCGGCCAGCACCTCGGACACCTTCCAGCGCTGGTTGACCGGCACGAGTTCGTCGCGCAGCTCATCATCGGGCGCGTGCAGCGACAACGCAAGAGTCACCGACAGGTCTTCGCTGGCCAGCCGGTTGATGGCGGGCACCAGGCCGACCGTGGAGACGGTGATGTGGCGCTGCGACAGACCCAGACCCTCGGGGGCCGGCGTGACCAGCCGACGGATCGCCGCGACCACCCGGTTGTAGTTCGCCAGCGGCTCCCCCATGCCCATGAAGACCACGTGCGAGAGCCTCGGCGGCGACCCGGCGACCGCGCCGGAGGCGGCCACCCCGGCCAGGTAGACCGCCTGGTCGACGATCTCGGCGGTCGACAGGTTGCGGGTCAGCCCGGCCTGGCCGGTGGCGCAGAACGGGCAGGCCATGCCACATCCGGCCTGGCTGGAGATGCAGACGGTGACCCGGTCCGGGTACCCCATCAGCACGCTCTCCACCATCGAGCCGTCGTGCAACCGCCAGAGCGCCTTCCGGGTCGCCCCGTCGTCGCAGGCCAGCTCGCGTACCGGGTTGAGCAGCCGGGGCAGTAGCCGGTCGGCCAGCCGGTCACGGGACGCCGCCGGCAGGTCGGTCATCAGCGCCGGGTCACGCACCAGGCGACCGAAGTAGTGGGTGGAGATCTGGCGGGCTCGGAAAGCCGGCTCGCCCAGCTCCGTCACCAACTCCTTGCGACCGTTCAGGTCGAGGTCGGCGAGGTGTTGCGGTGGCATCGCCGCCCGACGCGCGCCGGGCGCGTCCGGGTCGACCGGGATCAGGGGCAGACTCGTCATGGCCCGTCCAGTCTGGCACGCCCGCCGAGGAACGCACCCGTCCGGAGGCGGCGCATCCCCTCCGACCCCCTGCGCGACCCGGGCACGCCGGCGTGGTCCATGCCTCAGTTCACCGCCGGCACGAAGACCACCAGCAGCAGGTACGCGGTCGGCACCGCGAACAGGACCGAGTCGAGCCGGTCCATCAGACCGCCGTGCCCGGGCAGCAGGTTGCTCATGTCCTTCACGCCCAGGTCCCGCTTGATCATGGACTCGGCGAGGTCACCGATGACCGCCGCCGCCGAGATCGCCATCCCGAACACGGCACCCCACCAGGGGGCCACGTCGAACAGCAGCCAGAGCAGCACGGCGCTGCCCAGCGCCGCGGCGCCCAGCGAGCCGACCAGACCCTCCCAGGACTTCTTCGGGCTGATCGTCGGCGCCATCGGGTGTTTGCCGAAGTTGGCGCCGGCCGCGTACCCGCCGGTGTCGGAGAGCACCACCGCTACCAGGGTCACCAGCACCCGCAGCGGGCCGTCACCGGGCGAGGAGGCGAGCAGTGCGGCGAAGCCGCCGAGGAAGGGCACGTACACCGCGATGAGGGTGGCTGCGGTCATGTCCCGCCGGAGGCCGGCGACGCCGTCACCGAGCCGCCAGACCAGGGTGCCCGCGAGGGTGACCAGCAGGCCGAGCAGGAGCGCGTCCAGGCCGGCGAACCAGCCCAGGGTGACGGTGAGCACGCCACCGGAGATCAGCGGGACCAGCGGGACCCGGGCACCGCCACGGCGTACCGCCCGGGACATCTCCCAGATGCCCACGCCGTAGGCCGCCGCGATCAGCAACAGGAACGCCGGGGTGTACAGGAACAGCGGCAGCAGGACGGCGGCGCCGAGGCAGGCCCCGACGGCGATGGCGGCCGGCAGGTTCCGGCCGGCGCGGCTCGGCGTCGGCTGGCTCGCCGGACGACCGGCACCGGCCCGCCGTCGTCCACGGTGGCGTCGGGCCTGGGCCGGGTCGGCGTCGGGCTCGGGGGCGTCGTCCGCCGGCACCGGAGCGAGCTGCGTGGTCGGGGCGTCGTCGTGGTCCCGGCCGTCGTCGGGGCGTACCGGTGCGAACTGCGCCGTCGGCGCGTCCTCGTGCTCCAGGTCGCGGCGTCCGCCCTCGGTGCGTCGCGGAGCAGCGTCGGGGGCGTCACGCGGCTGGTCCCGGTCGTCGTACGGACCGGCCGAGTCGTCGTACCGCCCGGGGCCGTCACGGTCGTCGAACGGGTCGGGTCGGGAGCCGAAGCCGGTTCCGGCCGGGTCGCCCCGGTCCTCCACGGGCCGGGCGTACGGGTTGTCGGCCGGCGGACGCGGGCGGGTACGCGGCTCGGCGGAGAGTTCAGCGCCGGGGCGCGGGCCGCGCGACCACGGGCCGGGTTCGAGGTCCGGGTCGGGCCAGGGCAACGAGGTCGGCCGATCCGGGCGGTCCCAGCCGCGGGCCTCGGCGCCACCGTAGGGGTCGAGGTGGGACATCACGCACCGGACGACAGCGGTACGAGATCAACCACTTGACGCACAGCCACTACCATCCCCTACCCGCGCGAGGCGCTCCGTCTGATTCGCCGGCCGGTAAGCCGGTTGATCTCCACCGTTCACCCCCGGGTCGCCGGGAATCGTGCCGAGCCTACTGCACCGGGAGGCTCCGCAGGACGCACCAGTACCCACCGCCCGCCTCGCCGATCATGGGCTTGCCGTACCGGCCGGAGAGCCGGAGGACGACAACGTCATGATCGACGAGCCGGGCGTACGAGGCGAGGGTGGCGGCGGATCAGACCTCCAGCAGCTCGGCTTCCTTGTGCTTGACCAACTCGTCGACGTGCGCCACGTAGCGCTGGGTCACGTCGTCCAGTTCCTTCTCCGCGCGACGGCCCTCGTCCTCGCCGACCTCGCCGTCCTTGACGAGCCGGTCCAGCTCTTCCTTGCCCTTGCGACGGATGTTGCGGATGGCGATCTTCGCCTCCTCGCCCTTGTTCCGGGCGACCTTGATCATGTCGCGGCGGCGCTCCTCGGTCATCTGCGGGAGTAGGATGCGCAGCTGGTTACCCTCGTTGTTCGGGTTCACCCCGAGGTCCGAGTCGCGGATCGCCTTCTCCATGGCGTTGATCTGCGAGTTGTCGTACGGCTTGATGATGGCCATGCGCGGCTCGGGGACGCCCACGGACGCCATCTGGGTCAGCGGCGTGGGGCTGCCGTAGTAGTCGATGATGATCTTGGAGAACATGGCCGGAGTGGCGCGACCGGTGCGGATGGCACCGAACTCCTCCTTGGCGTGCTCGACCGCACGCTCCATCTTCTCCTCGGCCTCGAGGAGGGTGTCGTCGATCACCGCTCTCCTCGCCTCCTTCTTGTGCTCGTCGTGGGCTTGTCGGGTCACCGGGACGGACCGCCGAGGTCACCGTCGACGGTCAGCTCAGGTGGTGATCAGCGTGCCGATCTTGTCGCCGCCCACCGCGCGGACGATGGTGTCGTCGCCCTGCGCGCCGAAGACCAGCATCGGTAGTCCGTTCTCCATGCAGAGGCTGAAGGCGGCCGCGTCGGCGACCCGCAGGTTGCGGCGCAGCACCTCGGAGAAGGTGATCGAGTCGAACTTGCTGGCGGTCGGGTCGATGCGGGGGTCGGCGCTGTAGACGCCGTCCACACCGTTCTTGCTCATCAGCACCACGTCCGCGTGGATCTCCAGCGCACGCTGGGCGGCCGTCGTGTCGGTGGAGAAGTACGGCATACCCGCGCCGGCGCCGAAGATGACCACTCGGCCCTTCTCCAGGTGCCGGATCGCCCGCAACGGGATGTACGGCTCCGCCACCTGGGCCATCGTGATCGCGCTCTGTACGCGGGTCTCGATGCCCTCCTTTTCCAGGAAGTCCTGCAGGGCGAGGCAGTTCATCACGGTGCCGAGCATGCCCATGTAGTCGGCCCGGGCCCGGTCCATGCCACGCTTCTGCAACTCCGCGCCGCGGAAGAAGTTGCCGCCGCCGACCACCACCGAGACCTGCACACCGCGGCGGACCACGGTGGCGATCTGCCGGGCGATGGCCTGGACCACGTCCGGGTCCACGCCGATCTCGCCGCCGCCGAACACCTCGCCGGAGAGCTTCAGCACCACCCGGCGGGCCCGGCCGGGCGGTGGTGCCGTCGGGTCGTCCACCGCCAGCGTCGGGTCACTCACAACCTGCGTCATCCGCCCGTCCTTCCCCCACTGCCGCGCCCGGGTGCGCACATCTGCCGTTGCCGACCTTATGGGACGAGGAGACCGCGGTGTGTGTCGCGTACACCGGCGGCCTCCTCGTCGTGTCGTTGCCCAGCACGGGCGCGTACGCCCGGCCGAAGGTCAGGACTGGCCGACCTCGAACCGCACGAAGCGGGTGATCTCGATGCCGGCCTCGGCCAGCACCTGCTTCACCGACTTCTTGTTGTCGGTGACCGACGACTGCTCCAGCAGCACGAAGTCCTTGAAGAAGGAGTTGACCCGACCCTCGACGATCTTCGGCAGAGCGGCCTCGGGCTTGTTCTCCTCGCGGGCGGTCTGCTCGGCGATCCGCCGCTCGGACTCGACGATCTCAGCCGGCACCTCGTCCCGGGTGAGGTACTTCGGACGCATCGCGGCGATCTGCATGGCCGCGCCACGGGCGTCGGCGTCGCCGGCCTCGTCGGCCTTGCCGGCGTACTGCACCAGCACGCCCACCGCCGGGGGCAGGTCCTGGGCCTTGCGGTGCAGGTAGACCGCGACCGTGCCGTCCAGCTTGGCGAAGCGGTTCAGCACCAGCTTCTCGCCGATCTTGGCGGACTGCTCCTGGACCACGTCGGCGACCGGACGGCCGTCGATCTCGCTGGCCAGCAGTTCCTCGGCGTTGCTCGCGCCCGAACGCTCACCGTGCTCGACCAACTGCTGGGCGAGCGCGATGAAGGCGTCGTTCTTGGCGACGAAGTCGGTCTCGCAGTTGAGCTCCAGCAGCGCCTGACCGGAGTGGGCGACGAGGCCGTTCGCGGCCGTCCGACCGGCCCGCTTGCCGACGTCCTTGGCGCCCTTGACGCGCAGGATCTCGACGGCCTTGTCGAAGTCGCCCTCGGCCTCGGTCAGGGCCTTCTTGCTGTCCATCATGCCGGCGCCGGTCAGGTCGCGGAGCTTCTTGACGTCCGCCGCGGTGATCTGGGACATGGCTCTCTCTTCGGTGTTGGGACTGCGGGTGAAATGGACTGAGGTGACGATTACCCGGTTCCGAGAGGTTCGTGCCCGGTCTGCCCGCCGCCGGCCACCGCCGTCAGGGACGGACGGTGGCCGGCGGCGGTGCGGTCACTGACCGGCGACGGCGGCCGGCTGCTCGGCGGGCTGCTGCGGCTCGTCGGCCTTCTGCGGCTCGGCGGACTGCTGCGGCTCGGCAGCCGCCTGCGGCTCGTCGGCCTTCTTCGGCTCCTCGAGCAGCTCGCGCTCCCACTCGGCCAGCGGCTCGTCGGTGGCCACACCGGCCTCCGGCTTCTCGTCGCCGCCCCGGCGACGGCCGGAGCGGGCGATCAGGCCGTCGGCGACGGCGGCGGCGACGACCTTGGTCAGCAGCTCGGCCGAGCGGATCGCGTCGTCGTTGCCCGGGATCGGGAAGTCGACCTCGTCCGGGTCGCAGTTGGTGTCGAGCACGGCGATCACCGGGATGCCCAGCTTGCGGGCCTCGTCGACGGCGATGTGCTCCTTCTTGGTGTCGACCACCCAGACCGCGGCCGGAAGCTTCTGCATGTCCCGCAGACCACCCAGGGTGCGGGACAGCTTGATCTTCTCGCGGGAGAGCTGCAGGGTCTCCTTCTTGGTGTAACCGGCGGCGGTGCCGCTGAGGTCACCGAGGGCCTCCAGCTCCTTCATCCGCTGCAGCCGCTTGTACACCGTCTGGAAGTTGGTCAGCATGCCACCGAGCCAGCGGTGGTTGACGTACGGCTGACCGACCCGCGTCGCCTGCTCGGAGATCGCCTCCTGGGCCTGCTTCTTGGTGCCGACGAAGAGGATGCTGCCACCCTCCGCCACCGTGTTGCGCACGAACTCGTACGCCTTCTCGATGTAGTCGAGAGTCTGGCGGAGGTCGATGATGTAGATGCCGTTACGCTCGGTGAAGATGAAGCGCTTCATCTTCGGGTTCCAGCGCCGGGTCTGGTGCCCGAAGTGAACACCACTCTCCAGCAGCTGACGCATGGTCACGACGGCCATGGTTGGTTACTCCTTGCGGTCCCTGGTTGTCCCGCCCGACCGGCGGTCGGGCGTCCTGGCGCCCGGTCGCCGGCCATGACGGGCCCGACAGGGTCGGGACCAGGGAGGCCGTCGCCCCACGACGATTCGTGGAGAGGGCACGCGAGGTCGACCGCGCGAGGCGGTCGCCAGTCGCCCAGTGTACGCGCCCTCCCCACCCCGCCACGCCCGGGTGTAAGGAAGGGCCCCCTACTAACGCCTGCGGTATAGAAAGGGTCCCCTCCTAACATCCGGGGGACGCCGACATCCGCCCGCCGCCGCGACGACGCGGGCGGGCGCCGGCGGCGGTTCAGCCGGCGGCCAGCGCGGCGGTGAGGAAGAGCGCCAGGCCGACGGTCAGGTACGCGGTGGGCGGCCGCAGCCAGCCTCGTGCCCCGTCGGTGAGCGAGAAGCCGGTGGTCCGCAGCCCGTACAGGCCGGCCGCGAAGATCGGCAGACCGATCATCAGGAGCATGCCGGTCAGCACGTCGGCGGCGGAGACCGGATCCGCGGTGACGCCGTGCAGCAGCACCAGCAGCGCGGGCACCTCGAAGATCGCGACCAGCACGGCGAACAGCACCGCGAGCACCGGACGACGCGACCGGTATACACCGTCACCGGCCGGCAGCCCCGGCTGCGTCGCCAGCGCCTGGTAGCCGGCGGTCGCGGCGTCGAGCGGGTACGCGGACCCCGCACCGCCGGCCGGCAAGGCAGTGCCCGCACCGCCGGCGGAGAAGCCGGTGCCCGCACCGCCGGCCGGCAAGCCGGTACCGGCGACACCGGACTGGTGTACGGCACCCGTGCCCGCCGCCGACGGCTCGGTGTCGCTGCCGGCCTGGTAATCGGTGCCGCCGCCGGCCGGATAGGAGTGGTCGGTGGTCGGCAGCTCCGTTCGAGGTGCCACCGGCGGCATAGGGCCGGTCGGCATCTCCAACGGGTTCGGCGTCTCCGTCGACCGCTTGGCCTCGACGATCGGGTACCCGCCCAGCGGGGCCGGCCGGGTCGGATCGATCACCGGCAGTGCTCCGCCGGAGGTCGGTGCCGCTTCCCGGGCGGCCCGACGACCGGGACGGTCGGTGGGCAGCTCACCGGAGATCTCCGGATCGATGGCAGCGTCCGGCCGCCGGAAGCGCGACGCCCGGTAGCGCTCGGTCTCGGCCGGGGCGTCGCCGAGCGGATCAGGGGTGCCGAAGCGCCGTGGCGAGCCGTACCGGTCGTCGTCGTCCGCCCGCTGCTCGGGAGCGGTCAGGGGATCATCGTCGCGGTACCGCGCCTCCGAGGTACTGCGCCAATCCGGGTCGCCGTAGCCGCGGTCGCGTTCACCCGGGTACCAGCGCGACTCCTGGTCATCGGCAAAGCTGCGTCTTCCGTCCACGTCGGCACCGTATGCGACGGGCAGGGCGTACGCCATTCCCGTCCCGCGCCTGGCCAGAGGCCCTGTTCCCTTTCGACCAGGTACGCAGAGTAACGGCCGGATTCGTGGATTAGCGCACGCCTAGCACACGAAAGGCATGATCGTCTGTTCGTCCACAGCCCCTGCGGTTGTCCACAGGTCGCGTCGACGGGGTCGCCCCGGCACCACGTACGGGCGCAGGGTGCCGGCATGACCAAGCGGAACCAGGCGGTCGGCGGCTACGGGGAACGGTGCGCCGTCCGACACCTGATCGAGACGGGCCTGCGGCCGGTGGAGCGGAACTGGCGCTGCCCCTCCGGAGAGATCGACATCATCGCCTGGGACGGGCCGGTGCTCGCCTTCTGCGAGGTGAAGACGCGTCGCACCACCCGCTTCGGCAGTCCCGCCGAGGCCGTCGTGGCGCGGAAGGCGCGCCGCCTGCGCCGGCTCGCCGCCGCCTGGCTCGCGAGCACCGGCACCACCGCCGACGAGATCCGCTTCGACGTCCTGTCGGTCCTGCTGCCCGCAGCCGGCCGGGCCCGGGTCGAACACCTCAAGGGTGCCTTCTGATGCCCCGCGACGCCGGACGAAGCGCGCCGCCACCGACCGGCTGCGGGACACACCCGCCGAGCGGCGGTCGAGCACGCCCGTCGAGCGGCATCGAGGTACGCCCGCCGACCGGCGGGGTCGTGTCGCCGTACGAGTGTCCGGTGGGTCCGCGATGAGCTATGCCCGGGTGCTCTGCGTCGGCCTCGTCGGGGTGGAGGGACACCTGGTGGAGGTGGAGGCGGATCTCGCACCGGGCCTGCCCGGAGTGGTCATCTCCGGGTTGCCCGACACGGCGCTGCACGAGGCCCGCGACCGGGTCCGCGCCGCCGTGGTGAACTCCGGCCAGCGCTGGCCCAACCGACGGATCACCCTCAACCTGCTGCCGGCCACCCTGCCCAAGTTCGGGTCGACGTTCGACCTGGCGATCGCGGTGGCGCTGCTCGGCGGCTCGGGCGAACTGCCGCTGCTGCCGCTGGACGGCGTGGCGATCCTCGGCGAGCTGGGTCTCGACGGCGCGGTGCGCCCGGTCCGGGGCGTCCTGCCGATGGTGGCCGCGGCGGCTCGGGCCGGCATCGACCGGGTGATCGTGCCGGTGGGCAACGCCGCCGAGGCCGCCGTCGTGCCCGGCCTCCGGGTACGAGGCGTGGACAGCCTGCACCGGCTGGTCTGCTTCGTCCGCGACGGCCGACCGCTGATCGAACCGCCGGTCGACGACGCGCCGGAGGCGGTCACCGGACCGGATCTCGCCGACGTCGCCGGGCAGGGGCTCGGCCGACGGGCGCTGGAGGTCGCCGCCGCCGGTGGACACCATCTGGCGTTGATCGGGCCGCCCGGCGCCGGCAAGACCATGCTGGCCGAACGCCTGCCGTCGATCCTGCCGACGCTGGACGACGCCGCGGCGCTGGAGGTGACCGCGTTGCACTCGGTCGCGGGCCTGCTGCCGGCCGGCGGTCGACTGATCCGACGGCCACCGTTCCAGGCCCCGCACCACACCGCCACCGTGCCCTCCATCGTCGGCGGCGGCGCGGGACTGGCCCGGCCGGGCGCGATCTCTCTCGCACACCGTGGAGTGCTCTTTCTCGACGAGGCCCCCGAGTTCAGCAAGCCGGCCCTGGAGGCGCTGCGCCAGCCGTTGGAGCACGGTCGGGTGCTGCTGACCCGCAGCCGGGGCGGCGCCGAGTACCCGGCCCGGGCCCAACTGGTGCTGGCCGCCAATCCGTGCCCGTGTGCGAACCCGGCGGGCGACGACCGGTGCGAGTGCGCTCCGGCGGCCCGCCGCCGCTACCTCGCCCGGCTCTCCGGTCCGCTGCTCGACCGGATCGACCTCCAGGTCCGCCTGCAACCGATGCGGGCGGCCGAGCTGATGGAACCGGCGGCGCACGAGTCCTCGGCGGTCGTCGCCGTGCGGGTCGCCGCCGCACGGGAGGCCGCCGCCGAGCGGTGGGCGACGCTGGGACGCCGGCTCAACTCCGAGATACCCGGGCCGGATCTGCGCCGGGCACCGTGGCGGCTACCCAACCCGGTCACCGCCGATCTGCGGGCCCGGCTGGACTCCGGGTCGCTGTCCGCCCGGGGCTTCGACCGTGTCATCCGCCTGGCCTGGACGATCGCCGACCTGGACGGACGGACCCAGCCGGACAAGAAGGACATCGCCGAGGCCATCACACTCAGGACGGGAGAGGGTACGTGAGCACGCACGAGGAGTCGCGGCTGGCGCGGGTGGCGCTGACCTGGCTGGCCGAGCCGGGCACCCGCTCGGTCTACCGGTTGGTCGCCGAGATCGGGCCGGTGGCCGCACTGGACCTGCTGCTCGACGGCGGGGCGCCGCAGGAGGACCTGCGCAATACCGTGGCCGCGCGAACCCGGGCCGGTGATCCCCGGGCGGTCGCCGCCGAGGCGCTACGCCGCACCGACCGGCTCGGTGCCCGTCTCGTCACGCCCGACGACGACGAGTGGCCGACGACGGTCGAGCAGTTGCGCCACCTCCGGCTCGACCTGCCCGGCAAGCAGCGTCGGGTCGACATCGAGACCGATCCCCCGCTCTGCTTCTGGGTACGCGGCGCGTGGCGGCTGGACGAGACGCTGGAGCGGTCGGTGGCGGTGGTGGGGGCGCGGGCGGCCACGCCGTACGGCATGCACGTCGCCACCGACCTGGCCTACGGGCTGGCCGACCGGGAGTGGACGGTCGTCTCCGGCGGCGCGTTCGGCATCGACGCCGCCGCACACCGGGGCGCCCTGAACGCCGGTGGGATGACCGTCGCAGTGCTCGCGTGTGGAGTGGACCGGCCGTACCCGCTGGGCAACACCGCGCTGTTCGACCGGATCGCCGAGACCGGCCTGTTGGTGAGCGAGTGGCCGCCGGGTGCCGAGCCGTTGCGTCCACGCTTCCTCATCCGTAACCGGGTGATCGCGGCGGCCACCAGGGGCACCGTGCTGGTGGAGGCGGCGGCGCGCAGCGGCGCGACCCAGACCACCCGACGCGCGCTCGCCCTGAACAAGCGCGCGATGGTGGTGCCCGGTCCGGTCACCTCGGCGATGTCGGTCGGTGCGCACGAGATCCTGCGGGAGAATCCGGCGGCGCGGCTGGTGACCGGGTTGGCCCAGGTGTTGGAGGAGGTGGGCCCGATCGGTGAGCTGGCGCCGTTGCCGCGTGGTCCGGAGCACCCCGCCGACCTGCTCGACGACGACGCGAGGTCGATCCTGGAGTCGCTGCCCCGACGCGGCACCCTCGGCGTGGACGACATCGCGGCGAGGGCCGGCCTGGTCGTCCGCACGGTGCTGCGCACGCTGCCGATGCTCGAGGAACTGTCCCTCGTGGTGCAACGTGAGGACGGGTACGCCCTGGCCGACCCGGCGGGTCATCCGCCCCGGTCCCCGTGAACCCGACGCGGGCGTCGCCACCCGGCAAGCGCGTCCGCACCATGCAAGCGGGTCCGGCCGGGCCGCGTGGTCGCGGGTGGCGCCGAGCGGCCGTAGGCTGGCAGCCGTGCGGGGTACGGACGGACAGGGCCGGGACGTCCGCGGCACCCGGGCGGTGCACGCGGCGCTGCCGGAGCCGCTGCGCGACGCGGTGGACGACTTCGCCCGCCACCTCGCCTCGGTCCGCAACCGGTCGGCCCACACCGTACGCGCCTACGTCGCGGATCTGGTGTCCCTGATGGAGCATGCGCGACGGATGGGCTGCACCCGGGTCGCCGAGTTGACCCTCGACACGGTCCGTAGCTGGCTGGCCCGGCAACGCACGACGGGCGCGGCCCGCACCTCCATGGCCCGGCGGGCGGCGGCGGCGCGGACCTTCAGCGCCTGGGCCCACCGGGAGGGGCTGCTGCCCACCGACGTGGCCGCCACCCTGGCCAGTCCCCGCGCGCAGCGGACCCTGCCCACGGTGCTCCGTGCCGACCAGGCCGCCCAGCTCGTCGAGGCACCGACCCGCGTCACCGCCCCCGCCCGCGTCACCGACCGCAGCACCGGCACCGGCACCGGCACCGCGCCGGAGACCGCCGACACCGATGCCGCGCCGGAGGCCGCCCGCCCCGGCACCGCGCCGGAGACCGCCGACACCGATGCCGCGCCGGAGGCCGCCGACACCGACGTCGGGCGGACTGATCGGGGACACCGCGCACCCGTCGACGGCCACGGGGAGCCGGATCGGGCCGCCGAGGCGGTGCTACTGCGGGACCGGGTGCTGCTCGAACTGCTCTACGGCACGGGGGTACGGATCAGCGAGGCGTGCGGGCTCGACGTGGCCGACGTCGACCACGCCCGACGCGTGGTGCGGGTCCACGGCAAGGGTGGTCGGGAACGGAGCGTGCCGTACGGGCTGCCTGCTCAGCGTGCCCTCGACGACTGGCTGCGGCGGGGGCGGCCGGTGCTGGCGGTCCCGGATTCCCGCGACGCGCTCCTGCTCGGCGCTCGGGGTGGTCGCCTGAACCCGACGACCGCCCGCCGGATCGTCGCCGGGTACGCCGAGGCGGCCGACCTGCCCCGGACGAGCCCGCACGCGCTGCGCCACTCGGCCGCCACCCACCTGCTCGAAGGTGGCGCGGACCTGCGAGCGGTGCAGGAGTTGCTGGGGCACTCGTCGCTGGCCAGCACTCAGGTCTACACCCACGTCTCGGTGGAGCGGCTGCGCGCCGCGTACCGGCAGGCCCATCCCCGCGCCTGACCGGAGCGGGCCGGGCGACGCCGGTCAGCGGTTACGATCATCGGGTGAGCGTCCCGCCGCCGCCCGAGCCGATCGCGGGTGCCCGTCTGCTCTTCTCCCTCGATCCGGCGACCAGTCACCTCAACCACGGCTCGTTCGGGGCGGTGCCGATCGTCGCGCAACGGGCCCAGCAGCGCCTGCGCGACGAGATGGAGTCGGATCCGCTGCGTTTCTTCGTGCAGGGACTGGCCGACCGGATCGCGCACACCCGCCGGCACCTGGCCGGTTTTCTGGGCGCGGACCCGGACGGCACCGCGCTGACCCCGAACGCCACCACCGGCGTGGCGGTGGTGCTCCAGTCGCTCGGGCTGCGCGAAGGCGACGAGGTGGTCACCACCGACCACGGCTATGGCGCGGTCACCCTGTCGGTGCAGCGGGAATGCCGCCGGAGCGGGGTGACCCACCGCGTGCTGCGGGTGCCGCTGACCGCCACCGACGAGGAGATCCTGCAGGTCGTCCGGTCCGGGCTGCGTCCGGGGCGTACCCGGCTGCTGGTGGTGGACCAGGTCACCTCGGCCACCGCCCGGCTGTTCCCGGTCGCCGCGATCGTCGGGATCGCCCGGGAGCAGGGCGTGCCGGTGCTGGTCGACGCCGCGCACGCACCGGGCATGCTGGCCGCGTCGGTGCAGAGCATCGGCGCCGACTTCTGGGTCGGCAACCTGCACAAGTGGGGGTACGCGCCACGCGGCACCGCCGTGCTCGTGGTGTCACCGGCGTGGCGGGAGCGGATCGAGCCGCTGGTGGTCTCCTGGGAGCAGGAGTCGGGCTTCCCCGGCCGGTTGGAGTGGCAGGGGACGGCGGACTACACCGCCTGGCTCAGCGCACCGGCCGGTCTCTACACGCTGCGCAACCTGGGCGTGGACCGGGTACGCGCGCACAACGCCGCACTGGCCGCGTATGGGCAACGGGTGGTCGGGGACGCGCTGGCGGTGCCGCCCGCCGAGCTGCTCGACCCCGGCGGACCGACCGTCGCCATGCGGATCGTCCCGTTGCCGGCGGGCCTCGCCACGACCCTCGACGCGGCGCGGGCGTTGCAGGCCCGGATCTTCGAGCGACTCGCCACCCAGGTGGCCGTCATGACCTTCGGCGGACGGGGGCTGCTGCGGCTGTGCGGGCAGGTGTACAACTCGCCGGACGAGTACGAGCGGCTCGCCGTCCGGCTGCCCACCCTGCTCGCCCAACGCTGAGCGCAGCCGTCGCCCCGCCGTCCCGGCTCGTCGGGGAGCGGGACCCGACGCCTGACGGGTCCGGGTCGAGCGGCAGCAGGCGGGATCGACCGAGACCGAGCAGCGCAAGCGGGTCGAGGTAGTCGTCGCCCCGGCGTAGCCCCCAGTGCAGGCACGCCGTCTCGGGGCAGCCGGCGTGGCCGGGCAGCAGGGTGCCCAGCGCGGTTCCCGCCGACACCGACGTGCCGACCGTGACATCCGCCCGGACCGGCTCGTAGGTGGTGCGCAGGCCGTCCGGGTGCGCCACGGAGAGCACCGGGCGGCCGGCGACCATGCCGGCGAACAGGACCGTGCCGGTGCCGGCGGCCCGGATCGTCGCACCGGCCGGGGCGAGCAGGTCGACCCCGCGATGACCGGGCAACCACGGTCGGGGCGGCGGATCGAACCGACGCACCGGGTGCGGCCGACCGTCGACCGGCCACCTGAACCGCCCGGCCTCCACCAACCGTTCCGGAGCAGCCCGGAGCGGCACGACCGGAAGCGAAACGGCTGGTGCGGGCGATGCGGCAGCCGCAGACGGCAGGTCCGGAACTGGCGCGCCAACAGGCGGGACGGCCGCGAGCCCGGTCCGCACCGGAGCGGCACGCGGCATGACCGCGACCGCTGGCGATGCCAGGACCGGCAGCAGCGCGACGACACCGGCGAGCAGGACACCCCGCCTGCCGCCGCGCCGGGCCGCCGAGCGCGGGCGTGCCGCACCGGCCGGTCGCACGACGGGACACCGCCACGCAAGGGGACGCGGAGTGACCGTCGGCCGCACAAGCGCGGCAAGAGATGGCACAACCTCGCCACCCCGCGCCGACACCCGCCCGCCCGAACCAGCCACCGAGCCGGACCGCACCGAGCCGGACCGCACCGAGGCGAACCACGCCGAGGCACGCGGCACCAAGGCGGACCACACCAGGGCAGACCGCGCAGGGACAGGCGACGCCGAAGCGGAAGGGACGAGTCTGATCAGTGACCGGATGGGCATGTCGGCGATCCTGACCGGACGGTCGCCGGCCGGCTGCCCCGCGCGCCTCGCCTGTGGACAGCGGGACGTCCTGTGGACAACCCACGCCGGAGGAGCTGATCTGCTATGGCAGCGGGCCTAGGCTCGACGGGATGACGCGCGACTGGTACGCCTGGCACGACCAGTACACCGACCCCGCCTCGCCGCTGTCTCGGCGGCTGGCGGAGGTGCGTACCCGCATCGGCGCCGCGCTGGGCGCGGCACGGCCCGGACCACTGCGGGCGGTCAGTCTCTGTGCCGGTCAGGGACGTGACCTGATTCCGGTGCTGGCGACGCACCCGCGTGGCGGCGACGTGACCGCCCGGCTGGTGGAGCTCGATCCGCGCAACGTCGAGGTGGCGCGTGCGGCGGTGGCACGGGCCGGGTTGCCCGGGGTCGAGGTGGTGCCCGGGGACGCGGCGCGCACCGACGCGTACGCCGGACTGGTCCCGGCCGACCTGGTGCTGGTCTGCGGCGTCTTCGGCAACATCACCGAGGCGGACATCCGGGCCACGGTGGGCCACTGCGCGTCGCTCTGCGCCACCGGCGGCACGGTCTTCTGGACCCGGCACCGGGGGGCGCCGGATCTGGTGCCGGCGATCTGCGACTGGTTCGCCGAGGAGGGCTTCGCCCCGGTGGCGGTCAGCTCTCCGGCGGACGGGGTGGGGGTGGGCGTGCACCGGTTCCTCGGTACGCCCCGACCGCTGCCGAGCGGGGTGACGATGTTCGAGTTCACCGGGCGGCCGACCGACGAGGTCGACCGCTGACCGGACACGGTGGACGGATCGCGGCGGTGGGGGTCACCGGCGATGCCCGTCCGGGCAGGGACGTGCGGGCGGGGACGTGCGGGCGGGGACGTGCGGGCGGGGACGTGCGGGTCAGCCGCCGAAGCCGGAGTCGGCGGGGAGGGAGATGTCCGGCTTCTCCAGCTCCTCGACGTTGACGTCCTTGAACGTCATCACTCGAACGTTCTTCACGAACCGGGCGGGACGATACATGTCCCACACCCACGCGTCGTGCATCTCGACCTCGAAGTAGACCTCGCCGTCGGAGTTACGCACGTGCAGGTCGACCTGGTTCGCCAGGTAGAACCGGCGCTCCGTCTCCACCACGTAGGAGAACTGACGGACGATGTCGCGGTACTCCCGGTAGAGCTGGAGCTCCATCTCGGTCTCGTACTTCTCGAGATCTTCCGCGCTCATCGCACTCCGCCTTCCATGACCACATCTTCCCCCACCGACGCCGGAGGCCGAGGCTGCTCGCCCAACGCCACGCCGACGGTACCCCCTACGGCGGCTGAGCGCTCCATCGGCTCGTCCGGGCTTGCACCCAGCGGCCGCCGGGAGCGTGGCGGCCGACCGTCCCGCCCCGAGACGGCGGCCACGTTGACGTACGAGAACCGGTGCTGCGGGCACGGCCCACGCTCGCGCAACGCCGCGCTGTGCTCCGCGGTGACGTACCCCTTGTGCTCGGCGAAGCCGTAGCCGGGATGCACCCCGTCCAGCTCCACCATGATCCGGTCCCGGGTGACCTTGGCCAGCACGCTCGCCGCCGCCACACAGGCGGCCACCCGGTCGCCCTTCCAGACCGCCAGACCGGGCACGCCCAGACCGTCCACGCCGAACCCGTCGGTCAGCACGTACTCCGGGCGCACCGTGAGCGAGGCGAGCGCCCGACGCATGGCGGCCAGGTTGCACACGTGCAGCCCCCGGGCGTCGACCTCCTCGGCCGGGACGACCACCACCGCGTACGCCAGGGCACGCGCGACGACCTCGTCGTACACCCGCTCCCGGCTGGCCGGGGTGAGCAGCTTGGAGTCGGCCAGCCCGTCGATCTCGCCGCGTCGCCCCTCGGGCAGGATCGCGGCGGCGGCCACCAGCGGCCCGGCGCAGGCGCCTCGGCCGGCCTCGTCGGCACCGGCGACGTGCCGGAAGCCCCGTCGTTGCAGGGCGCGTTCCAGCGCGTAGAGACCGGCGTCTCGGCGCACCACGGTGCGGGGCGGGGTCAGCATGCCGCACCCGAGGCCCCGGCCGGGCCGTCGGCGAGCACCCGGGCCAGCACCTGCGGCAGGTCCTGCGGGTAGTACCGCTCGTCGGTGCCGGCCAACTCCGCCGTCGACCACCACCGGTGGCCGTCCACGCTGCCCCGCTCGATGTCGTTGAAGCCTGCCGTGTCGACCTCGTGCGCCGTCACCCGGACGAGGAAGAACTGCTGCTCCTGCCGATACCACACCCCGTCGAAGGGGAACTCGATCAGGTCGGCGTGCACCGGCTCGCCGATCTCGGCCACGGACAGCCGCAACCCGGTCTCCTCGGCCAACTCACGGGCGGCGCCCTCGGCGTACGTCTCCCCGGGGTCGAGGCCACCACCGGCGGTGAACCACCAGCGGCCGTGCTCCGGTCGGGCCGGGTCGACACCACGGAAGAGCAGCAACCTGCCCGCCGCGTCGACCAGGAGCACGCGGGCCGCGCGCCTCGGGGTGTAGACCGTCACGGCAATAGCCTGCCAGACCCCGCCGACAACTCCCACGCCACCCGTTGCCGGGCGCCCGGGGTCAGGGTTGCGGGATCGACTCGAACTGCTCGGGCACGGTCAGCAGGGTGGCCCGATCGACCGGCCAGAAGATCGTGAAGGCCCGACCCACCACGTCCGGCTCGGGGATGGTGGCCGTGTCGATGTTCTGCCCGGACTGCTGGTAGTGCTCCAGCGAGTCGCCGGAGGCCGACCGGTGGTCGCCCATCACCCAGAGCCGTCCCGGCGGCACCTGCACGTCGAACTCCTGGTCCGCCGGCTTGTCGCGCCGTCCGTCGAAGGAGAAGATGTACGGCTCGTCCAGCGGCGTACCGTTGATCACCAGCCGGTCCTGGTCGTCGCAGCAGACGATCCGGTCGCCGCCGACGCCGATCACGCGCTTGATGAAGTCCTCCCCCGCCGGGTTGCCACTCCACTCCACCGGCGCCTTGAAGACGATGACCTCGCCCCGGTGCGGTGACCGGAAGTTGTACACCAGCTTGTTGACCAGCACCCGATCGTCGATCTTGAGAGTGTTCTCCATCGACGGCGAGGGGATGAAGAAGGTCTGCAGTACGAAGGCTCGCACCAGTACCGCGACCACGATCGCCACCCCCAGAAGGATGGGCAGTTCCTTCCAGAACGAGTGGCGCGACTTGTCGGTCTGCTCGTCAATCACGGAAGGAGCCTACGTTGCCGGGTCGAGGACCACCGTCCGGAACGCGCGAGAACGGTCAGCGTGGCCGCGATCGGGAGGATCAGGACGACGTCCCCCACCGGCGTGGGTCGGACCGGCGGCGCGGCACCGTCGGCACCGTCGGCTGGGGCGACGCTGGCGAACGTCTCCGGGATCGGCAGCGAGTGCCAGCGGTCCGACGGCCAGACCACCGCGAACGCCCGGCCCACCACGTTGTCGATCGGCACCGGGCCCTGGCAGCGGGCGTCCTGCGAGACCAGGCGATGGTCACCCAGCACGAAGATCTGCCCGGGCGGTACGACGATCTCCTCGAACCGGCGGGAACGGCACTCCTCCGGATTCGGCGGCAGGTCCAGCGGAGAGTCCCGCAGCACGTAGGCCGACTCGTCCAGCGGGGTGCCGTTGACCAGCACCCGACCCTGGTCGTCGCAGCAGCTCACCCGGTCGCCGGGCAGCCCGATGACGCGCTTGATGAAGTCCTTCTCGCCGGGCCGGCCGACGCCGACCAGGTCACCGATGGTGCGGCCGAGCTTGTCGGCGAAGCCGGTGGGCGGCTGCGTGTCGACCTGTGGCACCCACTCCTCGGTGCCGCGGAAGACGACCACCTCGCCGCGTTCCGGGTCGCGCATGGTGTAGACGACCTTGTTGACCAGCACCCGGTCATTGACCAGCAGCGTGTCCTCCATCGACCCGGAGGGGATGAAGAACGCCTGGAGCAGGAAGGTGCGGATCAGCACCGCGAGGCAGAACGCGACGACGAGCAGCAGCGGCAGCTCCTGCCAGAGCGGCATCTGCGGTTTGGTGCGACGGGTGCGTCGCCGCCACGGATCGACCGCGCCGCTGTCGTCAAGCGCCTGCACCACGCCCACTCCCCGGTCCGCAGAAACGACTACCGCCCGGAAGTCTCGTCGAGACCTCCCGGGCGGCAGTGGGGTCCATCCGCCTGTCCGGCGGATCACCGCCCCGCTGCGCCCGTACCGACCAGGGTAGTGCGGTCTGGCCGGTACGGCATACGCGCAGCTCGGGCGGCGTGGCGGAGCGCGATGTCAGCTCGGCTGCTTCTCGCGCAGCTCCTTGATCTTGGCCTTCTTGCCCCGCAGCTCCCGCAGGTAGTAGAGCTTGGCGCGGCGGACGTCACCACGGACCACGACCTCGATCCGGTCGATCGCCGGGCTGTTGATCGGGTAGGTCCGCTCGACACCCACACCGAAGCTGAGCTTGCGGACGGTGAACGTCTCGCGCAGCCCGTCGCCCTGGCGGCGGATGACGACGCCCTGGAAGATCTGGACCCGGGACCGGTTGCCCTCGACGACGCGGGCGTGCACCTTGACGGTGTCACCGGCACGGAAGTCGGGGAGGTCGGTGCGCTTCGACTGGGCGTCAAGGGCGTCCAGGATGTTCATCGTGGTGTCCTCGTGAGGCTCACGGCGCACCGTCACTCGGCGCGCGGATGGGTGATACTGATCTCCGGATGGTGGCCGGCCGGAACCGACCCCGGTCGGGGATCCTCGCAGCCGCCCACGGCGTAGGCGTCTGCGGCAACCCCCCTACTTTGCCACATCGGCCCCGGGCACCTGAAATCCGGCCCGGTCCAGCGCCGCCACGTCCCGCTTGTCGAGGCTGTTCGGGTCGATCGCGGCGAGCATGTCCGGACGACGTCGACCGGTCCGCGCCAGCGCCTCGTCCCGACGCCAGCGGGCGATCCTGCCGTGGTCGCCGGAGCGGAGGACCGCCGGCACCTCCAGCTCCCGCCAGGTCGCCGGTTTGGTGTACATCGGCGCCTCGAGCAGCCCGTGCGCGTGCGACTCGTCGTCGAGCGAGCCGGCGTTGCCGAGCACGCCGGGCAGCAGGCGGGTCACCGCCTCCAGGATCACCAGCACCGCGACCTCGCCACCGAAGAGCACGTAGTCGCCGAGGCTGACCTCGGTGACCGGCATCCGGGTCGCGGCATGGTCGAGTACCCGCTGGTCGATGCCCTCGTACCGGCCGCAGGCGAACAGCAGGTGCGGCTCGGTGGCCAGTTCGTGCGCCAACGCCTGGGTGAACGGCACACCGGCCGGGGACGGCACCAGCAGGCGGGGCGGCGTCGACTCCGGCGGGGCCAGCGCGTCCAGCGCCGCACCCCAGGGCTCGGGTCGCATCACCATGCCGGGCCCGCCGCCGTACGGGGTGTCGTCGACGGTGCGGTGCACGTCGTGCGTCCACGTCCGCAGGTCGTGTACGGCCAGCCGCAGCGTGCCGTTGGACCGGGCCCGGCCGACCAGCGACAGGTCCAGCGGGGCGAAGTACTCCGGGAAGATCGACACGATGTCGACGCGCATCAGGGGTGCTCCCGGGTCTACAGGTCGAGCAGGCCGCCGGGCGGGTCGACCACGACACGACCACCGGCGAGATCGACCTCGGGGACGATCTCCTTGACGAACGGGATCAGCGCGGTGCGCCCCTCGGGGCGACGCAGCACCAGCAGGTCGGAGGCGGGCGCGTGGTCGATCCGGGCCACCTCGCCGAGGCGCTCGCCGTCGGGCGTGACCACGGCCAAGCCCACGAGCTGGTGGTCGAGGAACTCCTCCGGGTCCTCCGGCGGGGCGACGTCGGCGCTGTCCACCCCGACCAGGGTGCCGCGCAACGCCTCCGCGACGTCACGGTCCAGCACTCCCTCGAAGGCGACCAGCATCCGCCCCTGGTGCCAGCGGGCCGACTCCACGATCAGCTCGGCGGGCACCTCGAACGGCACTCCGGGATCGGCGGGCGCAGCGCCTCGACCGTTCGCGGCGTTCGCCCCCGGCATGGTGGTCAACACCATCCCGGGGGCGAACCGCGTCTCGGGCTCGTCCGTCCGCACCTCCACGGTGACCTCACCACGGATGCCGTGCGGCTTGCCGATCCTGCCGACGATGAGCAGCATCAGTACGAGTCGACGATGTCGACGCGCACGCCGCGCCCACCGATGGAGCCGATCACCTGGCGCAGCGCCTTGGCGGTCCGGCCGGACCGCCCGATCACGGTGCCCAGGTCCTCGGGGTGCACGCGGACTTCGAGCCGCTTACCCCGACGGGAGTCGACCATCCGGACGCGCACGTCCTCGGGGTGGTCGACGATGCCCTTGACCAGGTGCTCCAACGCCGGCCGCAGTGCCATGTCAGGCCTGCTCGCCGGACTCGGCGGCGGCCGGCTCCTCGGCCTTCGGGGCCTCGGCCTCGGCGGCCTTGGCAGCCTTCTTCGCCGGCTTGGCCGGCGCCTCGGCCAGGCCGGCGGCGGCCTTCGCCTCGGCCTCGTACGCCGCCTTGCGGTCGGCCCGCTCAGGGGCAACCTTCAGCGGCGGCGGGGCCGGCAGGCCCTTGTACTTCTGCCAGTCACCGGTCAGCTCCAGCAGCCGCTGCACCGCCTCGCTCGGCTGGGCGCCGACGGACAGCCAGTACTGGACCCGCTCCGACTTGACCTCGATCACCGAAGGGTCTTCCTTCGGCTGGTAGATCCCGACGAACTCGATCGCCCGGCCGTCGCGCTTGGTGCGCGAGTCGGCGACGACGATGCGGTACTGCGGGTTGCGGATCTTGCCCATCCGCAGGAGCCGGATCTTTACGGCCACGGTTGTTTCGCTCCTGTTGCGATATCACCGGCCCGGTATGGGCGGTGTGCATGGGTGAACGCCGACCGGCACAGTGGGGTTGGGCCGGAGACCGCTCGGGTGGACTGGCGACGCGCCCGGGTTAGAGGGCGCCGGACACGCGCCGGATACCAGCCAGCCATTCTGCCAGATCGGTCCCGGATCCCTCACACCGGACCTGCCCCCGACACCGACCACCACTCGAACGTGATCCGGATCACACCCGGACGGCGGTCAGCGGGCCGGCGGACGGTCCCAGCCGGACGGCAACTCCGGCGGGACGGTCCACTCCGCTGGCGGGACGAAGTCGCACCAGGTGCCGTCGAACGGGAATCCGCCCGCCTCGGCGGTCCGGATGGCCCGCTTGCCCTCGGCCCGGACCGCCGCCTCGTCCGACACCCAGTAGTGCTCCGGGAAGGCGAGCCGCTCGGTGAACTCGTCCTCGTCCTTCCACTCCCAGCTCAGGTCGGGGCGCACCACCACGTCGAGGTCCTGGTCCACGATGTCGACGCCGGCCAGGTCGCCGTCGTCCCAGCGGATCCCGGGCTCCTCCAGGTTCACGTACCAGTGGGCGAAGCACCCCTGCGCGTCCTGGAACCACCAGACCGAGTGGGCGGCGCCCGTCGGCAGGAACTTCAGCAGCGGTGGTCCCATCCACCGGCCGGCCGACAGCCGGTACGTCGACACGATCCACTCGGCGAACGGGACGCCCCGCATGCCCACGCCGGCCTCGGTGACCTCGCCGGCCACCGCCGTGTCCCGCGCCAGCCAGAGGAGCAGCCCGCGCTCGTCGTCACTGACCACGCGCATCGGGCGCACCCACCCGATCCGGCCCCGCCGGACGTTGCGGTGCACGATCAGGCGGCCCGGCTGGAATCTCACCGTCGTGACCGGTGCCTCAGTACGCGCGGGCCAGGATGGCGACCAGGTCGGGCTCGTCCTCGGTGTCCGGCACCGAGCCGTCGGCGCGGACCAGGCAGCGGACGGTCACGCCCTGCGCGTTGGCCTTCGCCTCGCCCGCCACGCCGACCGCCGACCACGGCACCCGGGCCCAGCCGGTGCCCGCCGCCTCCAGCGCCTCGTCCAGGGTCGCCACCTCGACCGTGCGTGACTGGCGGAAGGCCAGCGCCTGGTCGTGCAGGGACTGCTGGTCGGCCTCCAGGGCGGCGAGTACCGCACCGACCACGTCGGCGACGGGCGTCGGCGCCTTCGAACCGTCGGTACGCCGCACCACGACCGCGTTCCCGGCGGCCAGGTCGCGCGGGCCGACCTCGACGCGTACCGGGTAGCCGCGCAGCTCGGCGTCGACGGCCCGGCGGCCGAACGGGGTGTCGGTGCGGTCGTCGAGCGTGACCCGGACACCGGCGTCGCGCAGCGCGTCGCGGAGCTTGGTCGCCGCCGCGCCGACGCCGTCACCGTCCTTGACCACCATCACGTACGCCTGCACCGGCGCCAGCTTCGGCGGCACCCGCAGTCCGTTGTCGTCGCCGTGGCACATGATCAGGCCGCCGAGCATCCGGGTGGAGGTGCCCCAGGAGGTGGTCCAGGCGTGTTCCCGGCCGCCCTCGGCGGAGGAGTAGCTGATGTCGAACGCCTTGGCGAAGTTCTGCCCGAGTTCGTGGCTGGTGCCGAGCTGGAGCGCCTTGCCGTCGCCCATCATGCCTTCGCAGGTGTACGTGGCGGTGGCCCCGGCGAAGCGCTCGCGGGCCGTCTTGAGCCCGACCACCACCGGGATGCCGAGGACGTTCACCATCAGGTCCTCGTACGCCTCGTGCAGGATCTGGCGGGCGTACGCGCGGGCGTCGGCGCGGGTGGCGTGTGCGGTGTGTCCCTCCTGCCAGAGGAACTCGCTGGTGCGCAGGAAGACCCGGGGCCGCAACTCCCACCGGACCACGTTGGCCCACTGGTTGAGCAGCAGCGGCAGGTCCCGGTACGAGTCGATCCACTTGGCCATGAACTCGCCGATCACCGTCTCGCTGGTGGGGCGCACCACGACCGGCTCGGCCAACTGCTTGCCGCCACCGTGGGTGACCACCGCCAGCTCCGGCGAGAAACCCTCGACGTGCTCGGCCTCACGCTTGAGGTAGCTCTCCGGGATGAACAGCGGGAAGTACGCGTTCTCCGCCCCGGCCGCCTTGATCCGGTCGTCCATCTCGGCCTGCATCCGCTCCCAGATGGCATAGCCGGCCGGTCGGATCACCATGGTCCCTCGCACCGGCCCGTTGTCGGCCAGCTTCGCCTTTGCGATGAGGTCCTGGTACCAGCGGGGAAAGTCCTCCGCCCGGGGAGTCAGCACACGCGCCATGACCGCACATCCTATGCGCCCCTCTCGTCCCCTCCCCCGCTCCCACCCCACCATCCCGAGTTGATCAAGAGGTTCGGGTCGCCGTCGGGCGCGGATCCCGACCCGAACTCCTTGATCGACCGCGTCGGGGAAGGGCGGTGACCGTCGGGGAGGGGGTCAGCGGAGGATGTGGCCGCGCAGGATCAGGCGGGTCGAGGTGCGGAGGGCGTTCAGGTCTCGGCGGGGGTCTTCCGGATAGACGGAGAGGTCGGCCAGACCGCCCTCGACCAGGCCGGGGAAGCCCAGCCAGGCGCGGGCGCCCCAGGAGGCGGCGGCGAGCACGTCCGTGCGGGACATGCCGGCCTGCTCGTGCAGCAGCAGCATCTCCTCGACGGCGAGGCCGTGGTCGATGCCGCCGCCCGCGTCGGTGCCCACGTAGATCGGCACTCCGGCCTCGTACGCGGCGCGCACCACCTGCGGGAAGCGGTCACGCAGGGCGATCATGTGGTCGGCGTACCCGGGGAACTTGGGTCGGGCCTGGTCGGCGATGCCGCCGAAGGTCCGAATGTTGATCATGGTGGGGATCAGCGCGGTGCCCTGCCGGGCCATCAGGTCGATCAGGTCGAGGCTCAGCCCGGTGCCGTGCTCCACCGAGTCCACCCCGGCCCGCACCATGATCTCCACGGCGGACTCGCTGAAGGTGTGCACGGCGGCGCGTACCCCGGCGGCGTGCGCGGCGGCCACCGCAGCGGTCATCGTCGCCGCGTCCCAGGCCGGGGCCAGGTCGCCGACGCCCCGGTCGATCCAGTCGCCGACCAGCTTGACCCAGCCGTTGCCGGCGGCGGCCTGCGTCGCCACGGCGGCGGCCACCTCGGCCGCGTCGACCTCCATCCCGATGTCCCGCAGGTACCGCTTGGGCGGCGCGACGTGCCGACCGGCGCGGGCCAGTCGCGGCAGGTCGGGCTCGTCCTCCAGCTCCGGGTACGGGAAGGGCGAACCGGCGTCGCGGATCGCGAGGACACCGGCGTCCCGGTCGGTACGGGCCAACGCGCGGGCGTGGTCGAGCGAGGCGATCGGCGTACCGCCCCGGGCGATGCCGATGTGGCAGTGCGCGTCGACCAGCCCGGGCAGTACGAAACCGCCGTCGACCACCGTCTCGGCGTCGGGCACCGGATCGAAGGTGACCCGGTCGCCGACCAGCCACAGGTCGCGTACCTCGTCGTCGGGCAGGAGCACACCACGCACGTGCAGAGCCATGTGACAGTCCTACCCGATCACCGCGTGCTCGCGGCCGTCAGGGCAGGTGGGAAGCGTGGGGAATTGTTTCTCCCGAACGATGATCGGCACGGAAGAGGCTTTCTTGCGGTCACGTCCATCGGTAATCTTTGCCTCGCCGCATACGGGTGGGCCGTTCTTCGACGGTAGGAGTCGCGAAATGATCGAGGCCATCGTTTCCGCCGCACTACTCAAGATCGCAGAAGGGTCCGGAGCAGCGATCGTCGACGCCATTCGACAACGATTCCTTCGCCGGAACGAGCCGGACGAGGTCATCGGGGCCCTGGAGCGGACCGCGCACCGGGTTCCGTCCGACGAGGACACCGCGCGACTGGTCGAGGTGCTCTCGGCGTACGCGGCCGAGGATCCCCGACTCCTGGAGGCACTCCGGCAGGTGTCGGTGTCGACCGGCGCGGTCAACTCGGTCACCTCCAGCACGGTGGGCAAGCTGATCCAGGCCCAGCACGTCGGCGACGTCACCATGTGATCAGCGGGCCCGAGCCGGAAGCCTCCGATCGACGCCAGGAATCCGTTGCCGGAAAGGGCGCAGGTATGGTCCCCGCTGACGAGAACACGCCGCGCAACGTCGCCAAGGAACTCACCGCCAACCAGGTACTCCAGGTGGGGACGTCCGGGGCGATCTACGTCCAACAATCGCGGTCGACGGTGTGGTCGGCGGAAATTCCACGCATGCTTCCGGGTGGAATCGGAAGAATCGTCGGCCGGCATCATCTCCTCCAGGCGATGGACGAGGCCATGAGCGAACCCGGGTCCCGGTCCTGCATGCTCTGGGGGCTGGCCGGCTCGGGAAAGACCACCCTCGCCCTGGCCTGGGCGAGCTCGCGCATCGACAACTATCCCGACGGTCAGTTCTTCGTCGACATGCGGGCGTACTCCGGCACGCCACGGGTCGAGGCCCGGGACGCGGTCCGCACGTTCCTGGCCACGCTCGGGATCACCCGGGGCGACCTGCCGGACAACGAGGACGAGTGGGGCAGCGTGTTCCGGTCCGCCACCGCCGGCCGGCGGTGCCTCGTCATCGTCGACAACGTGGGCTCCTACGACCAGGTGCGCGACCTGGTGCCCGGGTACGGGTCGGGGCTGGTGGTCACCAGCCGCCGCGCCATCCCGGAGATGAGCGTCCGGCACGAGGCCAAGGTGCTCAAGCTTCCGCTGCTGACCACGGACGAGGGGGTCGAGCTCCTCGCCGAACGAGTCGGGTTCGTCCGGGTCGAGCGGGGCGACCGCAGCGCCCGACGCATCGTCGAACTCCTGGAGGGACACCCGTTGGCGCTCGCCATCGTCTCGGCCAAGCTCGCCATCCACAGCAGTTGGACGGTACGCGACGCGATGCTGGGCATCGAGTCGGACCGCAACCCGCTGCGCTTCCTCGACGGGGCCGGGCTGGGCATCGAGGTGGGACGGGTGATCTCCTGGTCGGTCGAGGACCTGGACGCGCCGGCCAAGCGCGCCCTCTACGTCGCGTCGATGCTGCCGAGCACCGACTGCTCGTTGTCGGTGCTCTCGTTGATCCTCGACCTGCCCCGGCGCGACTGCGACCGTCTGCTCCAGTCCCTCTGCCTGGCCTCCCTGGTCGACGAGATCGGGGTGGGGCGGTACCGCATGCACGACATCATCAAGGCGTACCTGACCGAGACGCGCGCCCTGGTGATGAACGACGAGGAGCAGCAGGCGTACGCGCACCGGGTCCGCGTCGTCCACCTGGCGCTCAGCCACGCCGCCGACCGGGCCATCGACCCCAACCGGCACCCGTCGCCGCTGGACCGGGAGACGGCCGACCTGGCCGACGCCGCCCCCTTCGACGTAGCCGAGGCCCTGGCCTGGTTCGAGTCGCTGACGCCGTCGCTGACCTTCCTCATCGAGGAGGCGATGGCCGCCGGGGACTTCACGTTCGTCACCCGTTTCGCCCGCTCGGTGAACACGTTCCTGTACTGGCGGCAGGACGTGACCAGGACACTGGCCGTCCAGGAGGCGGCGGTCGCCGCGTCGGTCGCCGGGGACCCGGCGATGGAGGCGTTGTCCCGGCGGGCTCTCGGCCGGGCCCTCGCCGACGTCGGGCGGCTGGACGCCGCGAAGGCGGAGTTGCGGGCCTCGATGGCGCTGGACGCCGCGCAGCACGACGACAGCGGGGTGGCCTCCGCCCAACACGCCATGGCCGAACTCGCGCTGCGCTCCGGCGAGTACGTCGAGGCGTTGCGGTGGGGCCTGCGTGCGGCCCGGGAGTCGCGCCGGACGGGCAAGCCGGTACGCGAGGCGCGCGGTCTGTACGACGCCGCCCGCGCGCTCACCGAGACGGGCCACCACTGGTGGGCACACGCCCTCGGGGTGCGCAGCCTGTCGATCTGCGAGGACGCGCAGAACGCCTACGGCCGGGCCCTGGCGCTGCGTCTGCTCGGCGACGTCAGTCTGCGCTCCGGCGACCTGGAGCAGGCGTGCACCTGGTGGGAGCGGGCGTGGCGGGTGGAGGACTCGCTCGGCAACGCACGGTCGGTGCGGACGATCCTCGGACAGTTGGAGAACGCCTACACCGAGCTGGGTGACGAGGGCGCCGGCGACGAGGTCCGCCGTGCCCTGGCACGTCTGGAACGCCATCCCGACCTGATCCGGTCGACGCTCACGGTCGGGACGACCGCGCCGTGAGCGCCAGGTACTCGCCGATCGTGTCGGCCGACGAGCTGGCGAGCCCGCAGGCGTACCGCCAGTTGCGCCGGCCGGAGGCCGCCGAGGAATTCCGCCGCGACGTCGAGGCGCTCGTCGGGCAGGCGTGTCGGAGCGAGGAGGACGGCGTACGGCTCGCCGCGGCGTTCGTCGCCCTGAGTCGCGACCTGCGCGGTGAGGGCGCGCTCAGCTTCGCCGGTCTGCTGCCCACGTCCCGCTTCGAGGCGGCCCGCACCGCGTACGACGCGGAGATGAGCGCCAAGGGCAGCCGGGGCACCCTGCACAACTACCTGAACGCGAGTCACTCGCCGCTGCTGCTCGACGATCCGCACTTCCGGGAGACGTTCGCCCACCCGCTGCTGGTCGCGCTCGTCGCCCACGCCCTCGGCGGGCCGGTGAAGATCGTGGACCTGCGGGCCAAGGACACCCAGCCGGTCGACGTGGTCGCCCGGGACAACACCCTGCACATCGACAACAACCCGTTCATGGACGAGTTCAAGGTGATCGTGACCTGGACGCTGGGCACGGAACGTGGCCCCGCCGGGCAGGGACTCACCTACCTGCCCCGGACGAACCGGCTCTTCCGGCAGTGCTTCGTCGACGCGGACGGCGACGCGTCCAGTGACGAGGACGGTTGCATCTTCCCGACCCAGACCCGGGTCGACGAGGCGCTGGCCGCCCAGGCACGCTTCTTCGACGACCGGCAGCCACGCATCGTCCACCTCGAAGACCTGACCGCCCCCTGTCACACGATCTTCGCCGCGAGTCGGGTGGTCCATCACCGTTACCGGACCTCGACCGGCGCGCCGCGCAGCGCGATCATGGCGTCCTTCCACCGGGTCGACGACGGCACCGACCAGCTCGGCGTACCGGACCTGACCGGCTCGGACCTCGACCGGTTCCTGCTGGCGGGAGCCGCCGGGCCGAGCTTCCTGGACCTGCTTCGGGGCGAGGTCACCCGCATCGTCGACGCGCTACGGCAGTCGCTCGCCCGCCCCGGCCTGGTGGTCGACACCGACCGTCATCTCCTGGCCGGTGAGGCACTGCGTACCTGGTACGACCGCCAGAGCGCGGGAGTCACGCTGAACCGGCTCCGCGAGGCCGACCTGGCCGGCGACGCCGCCGAACCCGCCGCCGAGCGCCTGGTCCGGCGGATGCGGTACGACCTCCAGGGTCCCCTGAACATGCCGTTGTACGCGGACATGAGCGAGGAGGTCCGCAAGCGCGCCCGGATCGTCATCCGGGAGATGGCACCGGAGCAGATCCTCGACTGTCTGACCCGGTTACGGGGCGACTGGATGCGGCAGGGTTCACCCGTACCCGACCCGGGATCGCACGACGAGGCGGTGGCGGAGTTGTGCCGCTGTCTCGGCGTCCTCGAAACGGCGATACCGCGTGCCGCTCCGTCCGGGCGCGTCCATCCGGCCTGGGGGCCGACCGACGGGCGCCGGGTGACCGACTCGCTGCACCGCTTCGTGCTGGACCTCGAACGCACCGCGCGGCGGGTCGACGACCCGGACTCGCTGGTCACCGCCAGCGGATTCGGTGCGCTCAGCGCCGCGCTCGCCGCTGACCTGCTCGTGCTCGACGACGACACGCGTCAGGTAACGGCACGGCTGTTCGCGCGGTACGCCGCGCTGGTGGCACCGGAGTTCCTGAATCAGCGCGCCGAGGCCGGACCGGCCGGCCGGGACGCCGATGCGACCAGACCGACAGCTCGGCGCGCCGACGCGACCGGACCGACCGGTCGGGACGCCGATGCGGCCTGACCGGCGGCGACTCGACGGCTACCTGCGGCACGTCAACGAGGAGATGCAGACCGCCAAACTGGCCTCCGAGGTGTGGCTGCGCAGCGCCCCGGGTCATGTCGTCGCCGAGAACGACCGCTTCGTACGGTCGCTCGTCCGCGGTGCTCTGGCGCGCGGTGACCCGGGTCCGGATCATCTCGGCCCGCTCCTGGACGACCCGGCGGCGCTGCGGGAGCACTACTGGCAGCGGGTCACCCGGGCCAAGCCGATGGCGGTGCACTTCGGGGCGGCGGACCACGACGCGTTGGACGACTACTTCACCGTCTCCACCGAGCGCAGCACCTCCGCTGCCACGGCCCGGGCCCGCGACACGATCGCGGCCGACTCCCCCGCCGGTCACCTGCTCCGGAGCATCGACCGTCTGACCGCATCGGGCACGTCACCGGCCGAGTCGTGCCGGCAGGTGCTGCACCTGCTCTCGACGCACTGGCGGGATCTCGTCACGCAGTGCCGGGGCCCCGAGGGCGGGCACCCCGAGGTCGGCGCCGTCCTGGCGGCGTTCCACGAGGCGCTCGCCTCCGGCCGCCTCGGACGGCGTCCGCCGCAGCCCGTCCCCGGCACTCCGCCACCTGCCGAGCCGACCGACACCCACCACCCCGACGCCCGCGACACCGACGCCTGCCTCACCGACGCCGACGCCCGCCTCACCGAGGCCGAGGTCCGGGATCTGGCCCGCCTCTGCATGCTGGGTCGGCTCTGCTTCTCCGACGAGGAACTGCGCCTGGCACAGCGGCTGGCCCGCCGGCCCCGCCTCCAATACGCGCTGCTCGCCACGCACCTGCGTCTCGTCGCCGAATCGTCGGCGACAGCGGCCCGGCTGGCCGCCGACTGGGGGACGACGCGTGTCCTGCTGCCCTTCACCGAGGCGTACGTCAACCGGACCGGCTACCGGTCCCCGGTGATCGACCTGTCGCCCAACCCGAAGCTGGTCACCGTGCTGTGCCACAACGTCCTGCCCGCCGTGGCGGGCGAACTCCTGCGCCGACCGGCCGACGAGGACGCCCTGGACGCCGGTGTGCTGACCAGCGGCGTCGAGGCGGCGATCCGGCGCGGCGTGTTCAGCACCACGGCGGGCCTGTTCCACGGGACCGCTCCCCCGGACACCGTGGCGCTGTCCGGGTTCAGCAGGCGCGTCTGCCCTGCCGCCACGCCGTTCGCACGGCACTGTCTGCGGTGGCTGCCGTTCTACTTCGACCGGTGGCCGGGCACCTCGCCCCCGCCGGACCGCACTAGGGCTTGTCCCGCTTACCCAGCTTGTTGAAGTCGATCTTCGGCAGCTTGAAGCCCGGCGGCAGACCCTGGCCGGCGGCCAGGTCGTCCGGGTTCATCCCCGGCGGGAGCTGCGGCATGCCGCCCGGGAAGCCACCGGGCATCCCGGCACCGGTGCGCGGCCGGTTGCCACCCTTGGTGCCCTTGCGCTTGTTCTTCGGGCTCTTGGTCGCCTTGCGTCGGCCGCCGCCGGGCAAGCCCATCATGCCGCCCATCTGCTTCATCATCTTCTGCGCGTCGGTGAAGCGGTTGAGCAGCTGGTTGACGTCCATCACGGTGACACCGGAACCGTTGGCGATCCGGGCCCGCCGGGAGCCGTTGATGATCTTCGGGTTGGTGCGCTCCGCCGGGGTCATCGACCGGATGATGGCGGTGATCCGGTCGAAGTGCTTGTCGTCCAGCTCGGCGAGCTGGTCCTTGACCTGCCCCATGCCCGGCATCATGGCCAGCACGTTGGCGATCGGGCCCATCCGGCGTACCGCGATGAGCTGGTCGAGGAAGTCCTCCAGGGTGAACTGCTCGCCGCCCATCAGCTTGGCGGTCATCTTCTCCTTCTGATCGGTGTCGAAGGCCGCCTCGGCCTGCTCGATCAGAGTGAGAACGTCGCCCATGCCGAGGATCCGGCTGGCCATCCGGTCGGGGTGGAAGACGTCGAAGTCCTCCAGCTTCTCGCCCGTGGAGGCGAAGAGGATCGGCTGCCCGGTCACCTCGCGGACCGACAGCGCGGCACCGCCGCGCGCGTCGCCGTCGAGCTTGGACAGCACCACGCCGGTGATGCCGACGCCGTCGCGGAACGCCTCGGCGGTCCGCACCGCGTCCTGACCGACCATCGCGTCGATGACGAAGATGACCTCGTCCGGCTCGACCGCGTCCCGGATGTCCGCGGCCTGCTGCATCATCTCCGCGTCGATACCGAGCCGACCGGCGGTGTCGACGATGACCACGTCCCGGGCCGACCGCCGGGCGTGCTCGATGGATGCCTTCGCCACCTGCACCGGGTCACCGACGCCGTTGCCGGGCTCCGGGGCGTACACCTCGACACCGGCCCGGCCACCGAGCACCTGGAGCTGCCCGACGGCGTTGGGGCGCTGGAGGTCGGCGGCGACCAGCAGCGGCTGGTGCCCCTGGGTCCGCAGCCAGCGGGCCAGCTTGCCGGCGAGGGTGGTCTTGCCGGAACCCTGGAGGCCGGCGAGCATGATCACCGTCGGCGGCTGCTTGGCGAACTGGAGCCGACGCCCCTCGCCGCCGAGGACCGCGACCAGTTCCTCGTTGACGATCTTGATGATCTGCTGCGCCGGGTTGAGCGCCTGGGAGACCTCCGCCCCCCGGGCCCGCTCCTTGATGTTCGCGATGAAGCCCTTGACCACCGGCAGGGCGACGTCGGCCTCCAGCATCGCGAGACGGATCTCGCGCGCGGTCGCGTCGATGTCGGCGTCGGTGAGGCGTCCCTTGCCGCGGAGCTTGGTGAAGATCCCGGAGAGGCGGTCACTCAAGGTGTCAAACACACGAACATCCCGTTTGTCAGTGGTTCCGGCGAGCACGAGTGGGGCCGAATGAGCGCTCCGACCACCGTTAGCGTATCCGGCCGCCGGAACCCCCGCTCCACGCCGCCTTGGATGTTAGGAGGGGACCCCTCCTATACACGAGGCGTTAGTAGGGGGCCCTTCCTTACACCGCCGCGAGCACGGCGCTTCCAAGGCGGTCGCGCTCGGCGTCGGAGGGCCACGAGCCGACGAGATAGAAGACGTCCACCACGTCCCCGCCTAGGGTGGCGATCCGGGCCGCCCGGACCTGCGCACCGGCCGCGTCCAGCGCGGAGGTCACCCGATAGAGCAGGCCCGCCGCGTCGGCGGCACGCAACTCCAGCAGCACGGCGTCGGTGGCCGCGTCCCGGTGCCAGACCACCCGGGGCTCGGCCCCGGTGCCCCGTCCGGCCCGTCCGCGCAGGCGCTGCGTCACCGACACGTCGCCGCCGACCGCCCGGCGCAGGTCCGCGGTGAGCGCGACCGGATCCGGCGCCAACCCGTACCGGGGCTGCACCCGGCACTCCACCAGGGCTCGGCCGTCCACCGTTGACGCGTCGGCGGCGAGCACCTCCAGCCGGTGCAGCGCCAGGCAACCGGCCACCGTCGCGAGCAGGCCCCGCCGGTCCGCCGCGGCCACCGCCACCTGGTCCCCGGTCAGGTGTACGACCGGCAGCGGCCCCGCCACCAGCGCCGGATCGGGTGCAGGTGGCGGCGGCACGGTGCCGGTGTGGAGCGTGGTGCGTACCCGGGCCACCAACTCGGCGACCAGTCGCCCCTTCCAGTCCGACCAGGCACCCGGTCCGGTGGCGGCGGCGTCCGCGCGGACCAGCGCGTACAGCAGGTCGAGGGTGGTCACGTCGCCGACCGCCTCGGCCACCCGGGAGATGGTCACCGGGTCGGCGAGGTCCCGCCGGGTGGCCACCTCGGGCAGCACCAGGTGCAGCCGGACCAGCGTGCCGATCAGTGCCGCCTCCGGCTCGGGCAGGCCGATCCGGGTGGCCATCGCCTCGGCGATCGGCGCGCCCACGGTCGAGTGATCTGCGAAGGTGCCGGCGGGCTCGTGCCTGCCGGGCCGCCCGGCGGCACCTTCGCCCGGCAGGCCCTTGCCGATGTCGTGCAGGAACGCGCCGAGCAGCAGCAGGTCCGGCCGGTCCACGTCCCGGGTGTGCCGGCTGGCCTCGTACGCGGTCTGCACCAGGTGCCGGTCCAGGGTGAAGCGGTGCACCGGGTTGTGCTGGGGCAGGCTGCGCAGCCGGGTCCACTCCGGCAGCCAGCCGTCGATCAGGCCGTACCGGTCGCAGGTCTCCCAGGCCGGCAGCAGGCCCGCGCCCGCACCCAGCAGCGTGGTCAGCGCGGCCCGCGCCTCGACCGGCCAGGGCGTCGGCAACGGCGGGCAGTACGCGGCCAGCCACTCGCAGGTGGCCCGGGCGATCGGCAGCCCGGTGACCGCCGCCGCGGCGGCCACCCGCAGCGAGAGACTGGCGTCGGGGCGGGCGCCGATGGCGGTGCGGGCCAGCACCAGTTCCCCGTCGTGCTCGACCACGTCGCGGGCGACCGGACGGCGTACCGGGCGACCGTCGGCACCCCGACGGCGGCCGGAACGCAGCCGGTCGGCGGCGCGGAACGCGTCGTCGAGAGCGTGGCTGACGGTGCGCGCGTCGCCGGCCACCCGGCGCAGCAGGGCGTCACCGTCGCCCTCCTCGGCCTGCGCCCGCCGGTCCGGCGCGGGATCGGGCGGACCCGGGTGCGCCGCACCTCCGGGCGGAGTCGGGCGCGCCTCGCTCTCGGCCGGCCCCTGCCGGAGTCCGAGTAGCGCGGCCACCCCGGCGCGTTCCTGGGCGAGCAGCCGGTCGACCCGCCGACCGAGCTGGTGGTGCAGGGCGTCGCGGGTGTCCAGCAGACGCAGGTGCGCGGCGTGGACGGCGGGCCGTAGCGCGTCGGTGATGCCGGCGAGCGCGATGGCCTTGAGGATGCCGACGTCCCGCAGGCCGCCGGCCGCCTCCTTGAGGTCGCCTTCGAGCAGGAACGCCAGCTCGCCGTGGGCCTGCCAGCGGGTCGCCGCGCTCTGGCGCAGCGGAGCCAGTTGGCGTACGGCGGTGCGCCGCCAGTGGTCGACCGCGCTGCTGACCAGCGTGTCGGCGAGTTCCGGGTCACCGGCGACCAGGCGGGCGTCGAGCAGGCCCAGGGCCACCTTCACGTCGTCCTGGGCGACCGACAGCGCCTCGGCCACGGTGCGGACCGAGTGGTCCAGCCGCAGCCCGGCGTCCCAGATCGGATACCAGAGCGAGGCGGCCAGTTCGTCGACGCCGGGCACCCCGGCGTGCACCAGCACCAGGTCGAGGTCGCCGTGCGGGGCGCACTGCCGTCGGCCCAGTCCGCCGACCGCGAGCAGCGCGACGCCCGGCCGGTCCGGCAGCAGCCGGGCCAGCCAGGCGTCGTACGCGTCGGCCCGGGCCCGGCGCGCGGCGGCGCCGATCCCGGCCGGTACGCCGACGACCTCGTCGACCGGAGGTGTCGTTCCGCCGTCACTCTCCACGGCCGCCCTCCCGGTCAACGAGGTCATCGACGGTGTCCTACAGGGCGTCCAGGCCGCGCTCACCGGTGCGGACCCGGACGACCTCCTCGACTCCGGTCACCCAGACCTTGCCGTCACCGATCTTGCCCGTCCGGGCGGCACCGACCACCGCGTCGACGATCTTGTCGACGTCGATCTCGTCGGTCAGCACCTCGACCCGGATCTTGGGCAGGAACTCGACCGTGTACTCGGCACCCCGGTAGACCTCGGTGTGGCCCTTCTGCCGTCCGTAGCCCTGGACCTCGCTCACGGTCAACCCGGCCACGCCCAGCGTGTGCAGGGCTTCCTTGACGGCGTCCAACTGGTGCGGCTTGATGACCGCGGTCACCAGCTTCATGTCCAACCCCTCCATTCCGAGAACGTTAGCCGGCGACCTTTTCGCTTACCGCTTCGGTGGGCTCACTCTTCGGCTTCGCCGAGGGGGTGAGGCCCGCGGCGGCGAACGCTCCGCCACCGCCACCGCCGGTGGAGCTGAACTCGTACGCGCTCTCCGCGTGCTCGGCGTTGTCGATACCCTCGACCTCGGCCTCGGGGCTGAGCCGGAAGCCGATGGTCTTCTCGATCGCGAAGCCGATGATGTAGGCGACCACGAACGAGTACGCCAGCACCGCGACCACACCGATCGTCTGCAGGCCGAGCAGCTTGATGCCGCCGCCGTAGAGCAGACCGGCGTTGCCCTCGCCGGCCAGCACCTCGATGGCCAGGAAGCCGATGAGCAGCGAGCCGATGATGCCGCCGACCATGTGCACGGCCACCACGTCGAGCGAGTCGTCGTACTTGAGCTTGTACTTCAGGCCCACGGCGAGCGCGCAGACCGCACCGGCGATGAGGCCGAGGGCGATCGCGCCCAGCGGCTCCAGGAACGCACAGGCCGGGGTGATGCCGACCAGGCCGGCGATCGCACCGGAGGCCGCGCCGAGCGTGGTCGGCTTGCCGTCGCGGAGCCACTCCACCACGATCCAGCCGAGCACCGCCGCAGCGGTGGCGACCTGCGTGTTGATCAGCGAGACGGCGGCGGCGCCGTCGGCGGCACCCGCCGAGCCGGCGTTGAAGCCGAACCAGCCGAACCAGAGCAGCGCCGCACCGAGCAGCACCATCGGCAGGTTGTGCGGCTTGAACTTGTCCTTGGGCCAGCCGACCCGTCGGCCGAGCACCAGCGCCAGGGCCAGGGCCGCAGCACCGGCGTTGATGTGCACCGCGGTGCCACCGGCGAAGTCGAGCACGCCCAGCTCGCCGATCCAGCCGCCGCCCCACACCCAGTGCGCGACCGGGAAGTAGACCAGGGTGGCCCACAGGCCGGCGAAGAGCAGCCACGGGCCGAACTTGGCCCGGTCGGCGATCGCGCCGCTGATCAGCGCGACGGTGATCACCGCGAACATCAACTGGAAACCGGCGAACAGAAGGTCGGGAATACCGCCCTCGGTGCCGCTCTCCAACATGCCGCGAAGGCCGACGAAGGAGAGATCTCCAGTGATCCCGCCAATGTCCTCGCCGAATGCGATGCTGTAGCCGTAGAACACCCACAACAGGCTGACCAGGCCGATCGCCCCGAAGCTCATCATCATCATGTTGAGCACGGACTTGGATCGCGTCATGCCGCCGTAGAACAGCGCCAGGCCGGGCGTCATGAGCAACACCAGGGCGGCAGAAGTCAAAATCCAGGCGGTGGCACCAGAATCTAGCTCCGGCACGCTGCCTCCTCTCGGGTTGTATTCCCTCCCTCCCGGCATCGCGCAGCATCGCCCGTACGCCGGTTGCGCGGAAGCCTGATTGTCGGCTGTTTCACCCAGGGTCCCCGAGTGGTTTCCGAACCGTGACGGCTTGTTTCGTACGTGTGAAGAACGTCGGACGCCTCGGTGACACGGCGGGGGGCGGGTCAGCCGTCCGGCGTACCCCGTTCCCCCGATGGATCAGCGCAGGGCGTACTCGAGGGCGTGCCGTTCGTAGTCGAGCAGCCGCAGGTCCCGCATCGGCCGGCGCAGGTGGCCCTTGTGCACGATCCGCACGAAGGCGGGCTCCCCGGCGGCGGCCATCCGGCGGATGCCCTCCACGTGGTCCACGATCCGCTTGCGGATGGTCCGGATCAGCCGGTGCCGGTCACGCGGGATCAACCCGTACGCGTCGGCGAACAGCCGCAGCCGACGCGGCCGGTCCGGGTGTTTCCAGCCGAGCGTGATCGAGTCCCGGTCGGAGAAGATCGGCACCCAGGTCCAGGCCGCGTACGCCACGTCGTAGATCCGCGCGCCGGGCGAGGCGAGGTCGAAGTCGATCAGCCCGAGGGTGCCGTCCGGCCGCCAGATCACGTTGTGCGGGGCGGCGTCGTGGTGGCAGATGACCTCGGTGTCCGGCGGGGGCGGGCCGAACGAGCGCCACACCGCCTGCGGCGGCGGGGCGAAGCCGTACTGCGCGTCGTGGAACATCCGCAGCATGGTGGCGACGGTGACCAGCGCCTCGTCGGTGACCCAGTGCGGGGCCAGCGGGTACTCCCCGCACTCCCCCTCCAGGTACGACAGGACCTCGCGGTTGCGCTCGTCCATGCCGAGGGCGCGGGGCGCGCCGGTGAACCCGACGTACTCCAGGTGACGCAGCAGGGCGTGCACGGCCGGTGTCCACGGCCCGGCGTTGCGCCGGACGGTGTCGCCCACCCGCACCACGGTGCTCACGTTCCCGCCGTGCAGCGGGATCTCCTGCGAAGTCACGTACGGTCTCCCGAGGCGCTGCGACGGGTGGCTCGGGTCGCGCCAGCCCGCGTACGCGCGATCGTCTCTGGTCACCCGAGGTTACGCGGTCGGACCGGAGGATTCGGCACCCAGCAACGCGTCGACGAACTGCGCCGGGTCGAACGGCGCCAGGTCGTCCGGTCCCTCGCCGAGCCCGACCAGCTTGACCGGGATGCCGAGCTTGCGCTGTACCGCGATCACGATGCCGCCCTTGGCGGTGCCGTCGAGCTTGGTCAGCACGACGCCGGTGACGTTGACCACCTCGGTGAAGACGCGGGCCTGCTCCAGGCCGTTCTGGCCGGTGGTGGCGTCGAGCACCAGCAGTGTCTCGTCGATCGGCCCGTGCTTCTCCACCACCCGCTTGACCTTGCCCAGCTCGTCCATCAGGCCGACCTTGTTCTGGAGGCGACCGGCGGTGTCCACCAGCACGGTGTCCACGCCGGTGTCGATGCCGCGCTTGACGGCGTCGAAGGCGACGCTGGCCGGGTCGGCCCCCTCCGGGCCGCGTACGGTCTCCGCACCGACCCGACCGGCCCAGGTCTCCAACTGGTCGGCGGCGGCGGCCCGGAACGTGTCGGCCGCGCCGAGCAGCACGGTGCGCCCGTCCGCGATCAGCACCCGAGCGATCTTGCCGCAGGTGGTGGTCTTGCCCGCGCCGTTGACGCCGACCACGAGCAGCACCGCCGGCACGCCGTCGGCGGGCGTGGTGTGCAGGGACCGGTCCAGCGCCGGGTCGAGCGCGTTGACCAGCTCGGTGGCGAGCAGGGTCCGCAGCTCGGCGACCGACCGGGTGCCCAGCACCCGGGTCCGCTCCCGCAGCCGGTCGACGATCTCCCGGGTGGCGTCGACGCCCACGTCGGCGGTGATCAGGCTGTCCTCGATCTCCTCCCAGACGTCCTCGTCCAGCCGGTCACGGCTGAGCAGGCCGAGCAGGCCCTTGCCGAAGACGTTCTGCGAGCGCGACAGCCGGGAGCGCAGCCGGACCAGCCGCCCGGCGGTCGGCTCGGGCACCTCGACGGTCGGCGGCGCCTCGATGACCGGCGGCTCCACCAGGACACCGGTGGACAGATCGGACTCCGGGGCCTCGACCGGCGGTCCGGCCAGGTCCTCCTCGGCCCGGGTGTCGACCTCCGTACGCGGCAGCGGCGGCTCCGGCCGTCGGCGCAGCCGCGGCACGACCAGCCCGACTCCGGCGAGGATCAGCACGCCGAGCAGGGCGAGTGCGACGAGGAGGTAATCCATCATGCCGAAATCCTGTCAGATGCTCGCGACGGCGTCTCATCCACCGCTCCCCCCGGTCGTCCACCTCAGGAGCGGTAGGCTCGCCCAGCCAGTCATGCCACGGCTGCCGGCGGGGTAATAAGAAGAGGTTCCCCCCTCACCTCGGAGGTTCCCCATGCCCACTGCCCGACTGCTCATCGGTCCGCTACTCCGGCGGGTCGTCGGCACCCGGGCGACCGTGTGGGTCGAGACCACGGCCCCCGCGACGGTCACCGTCCGCACGGCGGGCGGCGCCGCCGGCACGGCCGACACCTTCTCCGCGTACGAGCACCACTACGCGTTGGTGGTCGTGGAGGGGCTCACCCCGGACAGCGCCACCACCTACGAGGTGCTGATCGACGACGTGGTGGCCTGGCCGGCGCCGGAGAGCCGCTTCCCGCCCAGCGTGATCCGCACCCGCGCGGAGGACGACCGGGACCAGCCGGTGCGGCTGCTCTTCGGGTCCTGCCGGGAGACCACCCAGCACGCCACCACCCGTAAGCTCCCGCCGGACGCGCTGGACGCGTACACCCGGCGGGTGCTGGACGACCCCGATCCGGCGGCCCTGCCCGACCTGGTGGTGCTCCTCGGCGACCAGGTCTACGCCGACGAGACCTCGCCCACCATCAAGCGGCTGCTGCGGCGTCGGCGTCGGCGTCCCAAGGACGCCCCCAGCGACCAGGTGGTCAGCTTCGACGAGTACACCAAGCTCTATCTGGAGTCGTGGAGCGACCCGGAGATCCGCTGGCTCTTCTCCACCGTGCCGAGCGTGATGATCTTCGACGACCACGAGATCATCGACGACTGGAACACCTCGGCGTCCTGGCGGGCGGACATGCGCGAGCAGCCCTGGTGGGCCGAGCGGATCACCAGCGGACTGGCGTCGTACTGGGTCTACCAGCACCTGGGCAACCTGTCCCCGGACGAGATCGACGCCGACCCGGTCTACGCCAAGGTCCGCGCGTCCGAGGACGCCACCGAGGTGCTACGCGAGTTCGGCGCGCGGGTCGACACCGAGGCCGACCTGTCGCACGACACCGAGCGCTGGAGCGCCGTGCAGTACCAGTGGAGCTACGCGCTCGACCTGGGCCGGACCCGGCTGGTGATGCTGGACAGCCGGTGCAGCCGGGTGCTGGTGCCCGGCCGCCGGACGATGCTGCCGGCCGCCGAGTGGGCCTGGTTCGTCGACCAGGCGCACGGCAGCTACGACCACCTGGTCGTCGGCACCTCGCTGCCCTGGCTGCTGCCGCCCGGCATCCACCACGTCGAGGCGTGGAACGAGAAGCTGGCCGACTCGTCCCGCCCGTGGGTCGCCGGGCTGGCCGAGAAGTTGCGCCGCGCGCTCGACCTGGAGCACTGGGGCGCGTTCCGGCGCTCCTTCGAGGGCCTCGCCGAGCTGTTCGCCCGCCTCGGCACCGGCACACCGAGCGGGCCCGACGAGCGCAAGGGCGCCGGGCCGGCGTACCCGCCTCCGGCGTCGATCAGCGTCCTCTCCGGCGACGTGCACCACTCGTACGTGGCCCGGGTCCGGTTCGCCGACCCGGACGTCCGCACGCCCGTCCACCAGCTCACCTGCTCGCCGATCCACAACCAGGTGCCGGCCGGGATGCGACCGGTGATGCGGATGGGCTGGGCACGCGGTCCGGCCGGAGCGGCCCGCGCCCTGGCCCGTACGGCCGGGGTACGCCGCTCCTTCATCAAGTGGCGCAAGCTGGCCGGGCCGTACTTCGGCAACGCGGTGTCGACGCTGACCAACGCCGGCCGTGGGTCGGAAGTGGTGATCGAGGGCACCAGCAGCGACGGCACCCTGCGCGAGGTGGCTCGGCAGCGGCTCACCCCGTGAAAGGAAGGGCCCCCTGTTAACGCCTGCGGTAGAGAAAGGGCCCCCTCTTAACAACGGGTCACGGCGCGGCACAGTGCGGGAAGGCGGACGGCGTCACCGGCGAGTGACCACCGAACCGGCTCAGGCCGCCAACGCCGCTCGCAGGTAGCGCAGGTCCGCCGGGCCGCTCCAGCGGTGCGCCGACAGTCCCGCCACCCGGGCGCCGCTGATCGCCCGGTCCTCGTCGTCGACGAAGAGCACCCGGCCGGGCGCGGTCTCCAGGGCCTCGCAGGCGGCCTGGAAGTACTCGCGGGCGGGCTTGTGCACCCCGACCACCGAGGAGTTGACCACCACGTCCAGCTCGCCGACGAGCCCCAACGTCGCCAGGTCCTCGTCGAGCAGGTCGGTGGCGTTGGTGGCGAGCCCGACGCGGATGCCCCGGCCCCGCATCTCGCGGACGAAGTCGAGCACCGCCGGCTCGACCTCGCCCCGGTAGCGCTGCCACTGCTCGACGGCGGCCCGGGCCCGCTGCGGGCCACCGGCCGAGTCGGCCAGCGCTTCGGACACGCTCGACACCCACTCGGCGTGGCCGACCCGGCCGGTCAGCACCGGTTGCAGCAGCTCCCAGTGCTCGGCGATCTCGCCGAGCACCCCCTCGGTGAGGCCGTACTCACGCTCCACCCCGGCGGCCACCGCCGGATCGAAGCGCCGCAGTACGCCGTCGAAGTCCAGTAGGAGCGCCGTCGCGCGTTCCCGAGCCACTACCCGTTCTCCTCGCCGCGGCCGTGCCGCTCGTCGTCGGTGTCGGCCCGGTTGAGCCGCTGACTGATCACCTGGGTGACCCCGCCACGCATGGTCACGCCGTACAACGCGTCGGCGATCTCCATGGTCCGTTTCTGGTGCGTGATGACGATGAGCTGGCTCTTCTCCCGCAACTGGGCCATCAGCGTGATCAGCCGACCCAGGTTGACGTCGTCCAGCGCCGCCTCGACCTCGTCCATGATGTAGAACGGGCTGGGCCGGGCGCGGAAGATCGCCACCAGCATCGCCACCGCGGTCAGCGACCGCTCGCCGCCGGAGAGCAGCGAGAGCCGCTTGATCTTCTTACCGGGCGGGCGGGCCTCGACCTCCACGCCGGTGGTCAGCATGTCGTCCGGCTCGGTGAGGATCAGCCGGCCCTCACCACCGGGGAACAGCACCTCGAAGACCTGCTCGAACTCGCGCGCGGTGTCGGCGAAGGCGCTGGCGAAGACCTCCAGGATGCGGTCGTCCACGTCCTTGACCACGGTGAGCAGGTCACGCCGGGTCGCCTTGAGGTCCTCCAGTTGCTCGGAGAGGAACTTGAACCGCTCCTCCAGCGCGGCGAACTCCTCCAGCGCGAGCGGGTTGACCTTGCCGAGCAGGGTCAGTTCCCGCTCCGCCTTGGCGGCGCGCTTCTCCTGCACCGGTCGCTCGTACCGCACCGGCTCGGGCACCGGCAGGCCGTCCCGTTCGGCGGCGGCCACCTCGGCCTCGGTCGGCGGCACCGGCTGGCCCGGGCCGTACTCGGCGATCAGCGTCTCCACGGTCAGGCCGAAGTCCTCGGCCGCCTTGGCCTCCAACTGCTCGATGCGCAGCCGCTGCTCGGCCCGCGCCACCTCGTCCCGGTGCACCTGGCTGGTCAGCCGGTCCAGTTCACCGCCGAGCCGTTTCGCGGCGGCCCGCACCTCCTGGAGTTCCGCCTCGCGGGTGGCCCGTTCCCGCGCCACCGCGTCGCGGTGCTCCTCGGCCCGGGCGATGCTGGTGGTCAGCCGGGTCAGTGCCGCCCGGGCGCCGCCGGCCACCGCCCGGGCGATGCCCGCGCCCCGGGTACGCGCGGCCCGCCGCGCCGCCGCCCGCTCCCGCGCGGACCGTTCGGCGGCGGCCTGCCGGCGCAGCGAGTCGGCCCGCCCGGCGATGGAAGCCACCCGCTCCTCGGCGGTACGCACCGCGAGCCGGACCTCCATCTCGTTCTGCCGGGCCTGCGGCACCATCGCGGCGAGCTGGTCACGTTCCTCGGTGGACGGTTCGGCGTCGATCGGGGTCGCCTCGGCCAGCCGCAGCCGCTCCTCCAGCTCGGCCAGGGCGGTCAGGTCCCGTTCCCGGGCCGCCTCGGCACGCGACCGGGACTCGCCGAGCCGGTCGGTCTCCGCCTTCGCCGACCGGGCGGCGGCGCCCAGTTCGGCCAGGCGGCGGGCGGCGGCGTTGCGGTGGCTCTCCGCCTCCCGCTTGGCGGCGGCGGCGTGCTGCACCACCTCCTTGGCGGCGGCCACCTCGGCCCGCGCCTGCACGAGTTGCTCGCGCAGGTCGGCACTGCTCCGTTCGGCGGTGAGCCGGTTGGCCCGGGCCTCCTCGACCGCCGCCTGCACCTCGATGTAGCTGGGGGCCTTCGCCGAGCCACCGGCCGCCGCGTACGCCCCGACGACGTCGCCCTCCCGGGTGACCGCGCGCAGCTCGGGGTTGACGGTGACCACCTCGGCCGCGGCGGACAGATCGTCGACCAGCACCACGTCGCGTAGCGCCCGGTGCACCGCCGGACGGATCTGGGCGTCGCAGTCCACCAGGTCGGGAGCCCAGTGCGCACGGTCGGGCAGCTTGGGACGCAGCGCGTCGGCCGAACCGGACATCCCCGGCCCGGCCGGGCTGCCGACGAGCAGGCCGGCCCGCCCGGCGTCGGAGATCTTCAGCAGGCGCATCGCCTCGACCGCCTCGTCCACCCCGCTGACCGCGACCGCGTCGGCGAGCCCGCCGAGCGCGGCGGCCAGCGCGGCCTCGTGGCCGGGGGCGACCGTGAGCAGGCCGGCGAGACCGCCCAGCAGACCGGGCACCTGGTCGGCGCGGGCCAGCAGCGCGCCGGCGCCGTCCTTGCGACGCAGGCCCAGGGCGAGCGCCTCCTCCCGCGCCTTCCAGGTGGCGGCGTCCTTCTCCGCCGCCCGCTCGGCGTCGGTGAGCGACCGGACGGTGGCCTGTGCCTTCTCCTGGGCGCCGACCGCCTCGGCGTGCCGGGTGTCCAGGTCGGCGTTGTCGCGGTCCGCCTCGGTGGACTGCTCGGCGACCGCGTCCAGGTCGGCCTGCGCCCGCTCGGCACGGGCCAACGCGTCGGTGTGCGCGGCGGCGAGTCGTTCGATCTCCTCACCGGCGCTGGTGGTCCGGGCGCGGGCGGAGTTCACCTGCCCGGTGAGCCGGGCCAGCCCCTCCCGCCGGTCGGCGATCGCCTTCGCCGCGGCGACCAGTTCCCGCTCCGCCGCGGCGAGCTGGCGTTCCAGCTCCTGGCGGTGCTCGACCGCCTCGGCGAGCCGGATCTGGTCGTCGGTGAGCGCCGCGCGCAGCTCCTCCTCCTGCTCGCGGACCCGCTCGGCCTCGGCCTCCAACTGCTCCGGGTCGCGGCCGGGACGCTCGTCGTCGGGGGTCGCGCTGAGGTGCCGCAGCCGTTCCAGCGCGAGTTGCTCGATCGAGCGGAACCGCTCCTGGAGGGCGGAGAGCTTGTACCAGGTGTCCTGCGCGGCGGCCAGCAGCGGCGCGTCGGAGGCCAGCGCCTCCTCCAACTCGCCGAGGCGGAACTGCACCTCGGCGTGCTCGGCCTCCACCTGCTCGCGTCGCTGGCGCAGCGCCGTCTCGTCGGCGATCTCCTTGTTCAACGTGGTGCGCAGGGTGGCCAGGTCGTCGGCGAGCAGCCGCAGCCGCGCGTCCCGCAGGTTGGCCTGGATCACGGCGGCCCGGCGGGCCACCTCGGCCTGCCGGCCGAGCGGCTTGAGCTGGCGGCGCAGTTCGGCGGTGAGGTCGGTGAGCCGATTGAGGTTGGTCTGCATCGCGTCGAGCTTGCGCAGCGCCTTTTCCTTGCGCTTGCGATGCTTGAGGACGCCGGCCGCCTCCTCGATGAACGCCCGCCGGTCCTCCGGCTTGGCGTGCAGCATGCCGTCGAGCCGGCCCTGGCCGACGATGATGTGCATCTCCCGGCCGATGCCGGAGTCGGAGAGCAGCTCCTGGATGTCGAGCAGCCGGCAGGAGTCGCCGTTGATCTCGTACTCGCTCTCGCCGGAGCGGAACATCCGGCGGGTGATGGAGACCTCGGTGTACTCGATCGGCAGGGCGCCGTCGGTGTTGTCGATGGTCAGCGTCACCTCGGCCCGGCCGAGCGGGGCCCGACCGGCGGTGCCGGCGAAGATGACGTCCTCCATCTTGCCGCCCCGCAGGGCCTTCGCGCCCTGTTCACCGAGCACCCAGGCGATGGCGTCGACGACGTTGGACTTGCCGGAGCCGTTGGGGCCCACCACGCAGGTGATCCCCGGCTCCAGCTTCAGCGTCGTCGCGGAGGCGAAGGATTTGAAGCCCTTCACCGTCAGGCTCTTGAGATGCACGTCCCGATCCTCGTCCGGTGGCCGCCGTACCGTCGCCCGGCTGCGCGGACCCTGGTAAACCCGCAGAGTAACCCGGCAGCGGGTGGCCCACCCCACGCGACCCGCCTCTGCCGGCGTCCGGGGCCGGGCAGAGATGCGCGCCGGCACACATCGTGTCGGCGCGCTGCTGTGCGGTGGTGCTATTCGGTTGTGGCGACCAGGTGGGTCAGGTCAGTGCCGGCTCGGCCAGACGGAGCAGATCGTCCGCCTCCGCCGCGGCCGCCGCGAGCCGATCGTTCTCGGCACGCAGACGGGTGACCTCGAACTCCAGTGACTGAACCCTGGAACGCAGTCGGGTGACCTCGTCGAGCAGGCGCCGGTCGGGCGCCGCACCTACGTGGCCATAGAGGGCCTTCGCCATTTTGACTCCTTGATATGCGCTGCCGGAGAGGCCGGCCAACGCGCGCCCTGGTGTACGCGACTACCACTCCCACGAATTCTGGGCATGGCCGGGCGCGACTGGCGACACATACATATTGAGCCGGGAGCCCCTGATTCGTCAAGTTCTCGCAGGCCGTAGATCATCTCGACGTCGGCCCGACCGGTCACCGGCGGCTGCCACGAGGCGCGGACACGCTCTGTCCGGACGCCTCGACTCTACGCGCCGGTTCGGTCGATTACCTCACCCGGATGTACAGGGTCCCCTTAACTCTTCCTTAGCCGGATTGCTGCCCCCAGGGGCGACACGTAGCGTCACCTCGGCCCGTACCCGACCCGTGGAGGCGACAGGCGTGCACGGCTGGAACAACCCGCGCGACCCGGAGGGCGACCCTCGTCGACCGGATTCCCCGACCGAGGACCCGGCCTGGTTGACCGACCGTCCCGCACCGAGGTCGGCCTACCTCTTCGGTGACGAACCGGGGAGTTCGACCGACCGGTGGTACGACGACCAGCCGACCGAGCAGTGGCAACCGGACGCCGCGTACTCCGGCCGGTCGGAGGACACCGACCGGCGGTCCGGTCAGCACCACCACGCCGTCGAGCCGGAGACCGGGTACTACGAGCCGACCGGCCGTGGCTGGACGCCGGACGGACCCGGCGGGCGGGACATCCCCGGATGGCCCGCACCGGCCGATCCCGACCGGCCCGCTCGGCACGCCGCACCCGAGGCCGACCACCACGGCGCCGACTGGGACACCCGGCGGTACGACGCTCCGGCCGGGCCCGCGTCGGGCTTCCCGGCCCCGGACCGCTACGACGGGTACGCCCCGACCGCCGGCCACGGCCGGTACGACGCCACCGGTGACCAGGGCAGGTACGGGGCGACGGCCGACCAGGGCCGCTACGACGTGACCGTCGAAGGCCGGTACGGCCCGGTCGGCGACCGGTACGACTCGGCCGTCGAGGGCGGGTACGGGGCGGCTGCCGGCCCGTACGGTGGCACCGCCGACCACGGCCGGTACGGCCCGCCGGCGGAGCAGGGGGGCACCGCCGACCAGCCGGACGAGCCGGCCGCCCCCGACGATCGCGCAGAGCGACGCACGTGGCGGCGCCCGCTGGTGCTGGGCGGTGCCGCCGCAGCGGCCACCCTCGTGGTGAGCATCGGCGTGGCCGCCCTCGCGCTGCCCGGCGACGACAAGCCGACCGACCGCACCGCCGCCGACATCCCCGCCGCCACCGCGCCGGCCCTGGCGGACGAGACGCCGGACCTGGCGCTCGACCCGACCGACTCCCCGAGTCCCAGCCCGAGCCCGAGCGTCTCGCCGAGCAGCGCGTCACCGTCGCCGTCGCCGAGCCGGGCCAGCAGCAGTCCCACTCCGGCGGCGGCGCGCACCACCGCGCCCTCGCGGCAGAACGCCGACCGGCAGGGCAGCCCCAACCGCGCCAGCACGCCCAGCGCCACCCCCTCCTCGGGTGCCACCTCGCAGGCGGCGGAGGTCGTCCGGCTGGTCAACGTCGAGCGGGCCAAGGAGGGCTGCGGCTCGCTCAGCATCGACGACAAGCTGATGACCGCCGCCCAGCGGCACAGCCAGGACCAGGCCGACACGCAGAACATGTCACACACCGGCAGCGACGGCAGCAGTCCCGGGGACCGGATCGACCGGGTCGGCTACACCTGGCGTACCTACGGCGAGAACGTGGCATGGAACCAGCGCACCCCGGCTGCGGTGATGGACGCCTGGATGAACAGCGAGGGTCACCGGGCGAACATCCTCAACTGCGCGTTCACCGAGATCGGCGTCGGGGTGGCCAGCGGCAACGGGCCGTACTGGACGCAGGTCTTCGCCGCCCCACGCTGAGGCCGCGACGCCGGTCCCGGCCGGACTGCGAGTCCTGATCGGGTCTGTCCTCGTTTGACCGGGTGAGGTACGCGTCGGCGTACCTCACCCGGGCGGTCTGACGCCGCCCCGCGACGTGCGGAGACGGCGATGCGGATCGGGGTGGGCCGGACGCGGTGGGTACGCCGGGTGCTACCGGCCGGACTGGCGCTCACGGTGCTCGCCGCCACGGTCGCCTGCCGACCTCCGCGCCCGCCGCCCGGCGCGCCCACGAGCTGGCCGGCGGCCTCGGCGCGCCACTGGCAGTGGCAGTGGCAACTGCACGGCGAGCTGGACCCGGCGGTCCCGGCGAACGTGTTCGTGCTCGACCCGGTCCGCACCACCGCCGCGCAGACCGCCACGCTCCGTGCCCGCGACACCCGACTGGTCTGCCAGGTGTACGTCGGGTCGGTGCACCCCGACGATCCGGACGCCGGCCGGTACCCGGCCGAGGTACGCGGTGCCACGTCCACCGGCACCGACCGCACCTGGCTGGACGTACGCCGGTGGGACGTGCTGCGTCCGGTGCTGGCCGACCGGTTCCGGCTGTGCCGCGGCAAGGGCTTCGGCGCGGTGCTGCTGGCCGACGCCGACGGGTACGCCCAGCGCTCCGGGTTCCCGCTGGACTTCGACCACCAGCTCCGGTTCAACCGTCAGGTGGCGGCGCTGGCCCGCACCCTCGACCTCTCCCCCGGCCTGCTCGATGCTCTGCCGCAGGTCGCCGCGCTCGCGCCCGACCTCGACTTCGCGGTCGACGAGGAGTGCGTACGGCTGGCGCGATGCGAGAAGCTGCTGCCCTTCGTCGACGCCGGCAAGCCGGTCTTCCACGTCGAGTACACCGGCGACACGGCGGACTTCTGCGTCACCAGCGTCGGCTACGGCTTCGCCTCCATCCGCAAGAACCGCGCCCTGGACGCCTGGCGGCTGCCCTGCCCGGCACCGTGAACCGGACCCGCGCACCGACCGGGCCGCGCCGACTCGTGGTCAGCCGCGCAGCGAGCCCCGGGGGCGCGGCTGGCAGCGGGGGCAACTGTACGAGGAGCGGTTCATGAACGCCTCTCGCCGGATCGGCGCACCGCACCGGTGACAGGGCTCCCCCTCCCGGCCGTACGCGTTCAACGACCGGTCGAAGTAGCCGCTCTCGCCGTTGACGTTGACGTAGAGCGCGTCGAAGCTGGTGCCACCTGCGGTGATCGCCTCGGCGAGCACGTCCCGGACGTGGCCGAGCAGTCGCCGGGCGGCCGGACCGGTCAGCGCGTCGGTCGGCCGAACCCCGTGCAGGCCCGCGCGCCACAGTGCCTCGTCGGCATAGATGTTGCCCACGCCGGAGATCAGCGTCTGGTCCAGCAGCGCGCGCTTGACCTCGGTACGCCGTCGCCGCAGCGCGGCCACGAACTCGTCGTCGGAGAACTCCGGGTCCATCGGGTCCCGGGCGATGTGCGCGATCTCGACCGGCAGCCCGGCACCGCCCTCGCTCACCGAGAGCCCGCCGAACGTCCGCTGGTCGACGAAGCGCAGCTCCGGTCCGTCGTCGGTGAACCGGAACCGCACCCGCAGGTGCGCCTCGTCGGGGGTGCCCGCCGGTTGCAGCAACAACTGCCCGGACATCCCGAGATGCCCGATCACGGCGTCGCCGCTGTCCAGCGGGAGCCACAGGTACTTGCCCCGCCGCCGTACGTCGAGCACGGTCCGACCGGCCAGCACGTCGGCGAAGTGGACGCCGCCCGGCTGGTGCCGCCGTACCGCCCGGGGGTGCCGTACCTCGACCACGTCGATCCGGCGGCCGGTGACCCAGCGGGCCAGGCCCTGCCGGACCGTCTCCACCTCGGGCAGCTCAGGCACGGTGCGCCTGGACCTCGCCGACGGTCTCGGCCCGCCCGTCGACGGTCACCGCGTCCTGCTCGGCGGCCGGGTCGGTGATCTCCTCGGTCGGGCTCGGTTCAGCCTCGTCCGGGCTCGACTCCGCCTCGGCGTCGGCGGTCAACATCCGCCAGGCGGACTCGGCCGCCCGCTGCTCGGCTTCCTTCTTGCTGCGCCCGTCGGCGCCGCCGTACCGGTTCCCGGCCACCACCACCCAGGCGGTGAAGGTCTTGAGATGGTCCGGGCCGGTGCCTTCGATCCGGTATTCCGGGACCCCGAGCCCGAGCGCGGCGGTCAACTCCTGGAGGCTCGTCTTCCAGTCCAGCGCGGCACCGCGTCCGGCCGACTCGGCCATCAGCGGGTCGAACAGCCGGTGGATCACGATCGCGGCGGTGTCCAGCCCGTACTGGAGGTAGATCGCACCGAGCAGCGCCTCCAGGGTGTCGGCGAGGATGCTCGCCTTGTCCCGCCCGCCGGTGGTCTCCTCGCCCTTGCCCAGCAGCAGGTACGGGCCGAGGCCTTCCGGGCCCAGGCCACGGGCCACCTCGGCGAGGGCGCGCATGTTCACCACGCTGGCCCGCAACTTGGCCAACTGCCCCTCGGGCAGGTCCGGATGGTTGTGGAAGAGCGCGGTGGTGATCACCACGCCGAGCACCGAGTCGCCGAGGAACTCCAGCCGCTCGTTGGTGGGCAGACCGCCGTTCTCGTATGCGTACGAGCGGTGGGTGAGTGCGCGCTCCAGCAGGTCCGGGTCCAGCGTCACGCCGAAGGCGGCTTCCAGGTGGCCGACGGAGGGCCTCCGCCGCTTGTCGTTGCTCATGATGTGCGTACCTCGGTGTCGGTGGTGCGGTCGGTGCGGTGGCCGGCGAGCAGCGCGGCGACCCGGTCGGTGGCGTCGCGTCGCCAGAGGTGGGCGGCCAGGGCGATGCCGGAGGAGATGTCGTCGGGGCGGGCGGCACCGTGACAGACGACCACCGTCCCACCCACGCCGAGCAGGGCGGCCGCCCGGGGCGCACCCCCGCCGGGCGGCGGTCCGCCGGCCATCGCGTACGCGCCCTCGATGGCCTTGAGCAGCACGTTACCGGTGAACCCGTCGGTGACCACCACATCGGCACGCGTGCCGACGCAGACGTCGTACCCCTCCACCATGCCCACGTAGCGGGCGTCGGCGGGCAGGGTCACGGTGCTGAGCACGGGATCGGTGAGTCGGCGGGCGCGGTCGCCCTTGCCCGCCTCGGTGCCCACCGAGAGCAGGCCCACCCGGGGTGCGACGACACCATGGGCGGCACCGGCGTACGCGGCGCCGAGCACGGCGTGCCGGGCCAGCGTGGCCGGGCTGGGTTCCAGCGAACCGCCGACGTCGAGCAGCACCACCGGTCCGGAGACGGCGGGCAGCACGGCGGCGAGCGCCGGGCGTCGGACCTCGGGCCAGCGGCCCAGCCCGAGTGCGGCGGCGGCCACGGTCGCGCCGGTGGACCCGGCGGAGACCAGCGCGTCGGCCTGGCCGGCGTGCACGGCCGCGACGGCCGCGCGGACGGTGGAGTCGGTGCGCGCGGTGACCAGTTCGTCGGCCATGTCGACGGCGGTCCGCGCGGGTCGAACGGTGACCCGGGCGCGTTCGGCCGGGTCGAGGGCATGGATCAGCGCGCCGGCCACCTCGGTCGGGCCGACGAGCAGCAGATGCAGGTGGGGGTCGGCGCGCACCGCCCGCAGAGCGCCGTCCACCACGACGGCGGGAGCGTCGTCCCCGCCGAGGAGGTCAACGGCGATCCGTGCGGTGCCCGGCTCCGTCGCGACGCCGGCCGGTGAGAGCCGGCCGGCGTCGGCGGGAGTGCCGGGCGATCGCCGGGGTGTGCGCGTCGCCCGACCCGTGGTCGGAGACGTCACTCGGCGTCCGGGTCAGACCTCGAGGACCTGGCGGCCGTTGTAGGTGCCGCAGACGGAGCAGGCGGCGTGCGGCAGCTTGGCGGACTTGCACTGCGGGCAGGCCACGGTCGCGACCGCCGCGGCCTTCCAGTTCGCCCGGCGGGACCGGGTGTTGCTGCGCGACATCTTGCGCTTGGGGACGGCCACGGTTCTTACTCCTCTGTACGGGTCAGTTGCGACAGGCCCGCCCAACGCGGGTCGATCTGCTGGTGGCTGTGATCGGCCGGCAGATCGTCCAGGTGTACCCCACATTCGGGGCACAGGCCCGGGCAGTCCTGGCGGCAGAGCGGGTTGGTCGGCAGTGCGAGCACCACCGCGTCCCGCACCGCCGGTTCCAGGTCGATCAGGTCTCCCTGCATCCGGCCGACCTCGTCATCCTCGGTGGTGACGTCCGTGGTGCTGTTCTCGTACGCGTACAGCTCCTGGATCGTCACCGACACCGAGTCGTTGATCTCGCGCAGGCAGCGACCGCACTCGCCCCGGACCTGACCGCTGACGGTCCCCGAGACGAGCACGCCCTCGGACACCGACTCCATCCGCAGATCGAGGTCGAGGTCCGCGCCCTCCGGCACGCTGATCAACTCCACGCCGAGGTCCGCCGGTGCCGGGACCACCCGTTTGACGGTACGCAACGCACCAGGCCGGCGCGGTAGCTCCCTCGTGTCGAGGACCAGCGGCGACCTGGGGTCGAGTGAAGTGGGTGAGTTCTTGGGCATAGTCAGACTCCGGCCGGTGAGAGGCCGACAAACGAGGTTACCTGCACCGGCGGCCCACCGTCGAACCGGGGCCGGCCTGGGCTACCCCGGCGTCGGCAGGGATGCCAGCGGCGGCACCTGCCGGGACGGACGGCCACCGGGCCGCGTCGGCGGCAGGCTCGGCGGCGGTACGCCCGCACCGGCGGGTACCGACCGTGGGGTCAGAAGGGCAGCGGGCGCTCCGCCTCGTCACCGCCGAAGGTGCCGATCTCACGCAGCGCGTGCATCTTGTCCCGGCCGCGTTCGATGGAGGCCAGCGCCCGGGTGAGGAACTGCTCGAAGTTGGCCAGCGCGGTGTCGACGTAGTCGTCGACCTCCTCGCGCAGGCGCTGCGCCTCGGCACGCGCCTCGGCGATGATCCGGGCGCCCTCGTGCTCGGCGGAGACCGTGATCTCGTTCACCGAGACCAGGCGGGCGTGTTCCGCCTCACCCTCGCTGATGATCCGGTCCGCCTCCCGCTTGCCCGCCTCCATGATCTTGTCCCGCTCCTCCAGCAGGGCGACGGCGCGGCGCAGGTCGGCGGGCAGCTCGGCGCGCAGTTCGTCCAGGGCCGCGATCATCTCGCCCCGATCGACCATGCAGTTGTTGCGCGACATGGGCACGGAGCGCGCCTGCTCCACCATGGCGATCATTTCGTCGATGCGGTCGAGCGGGTCCACCGGTACCTCACTCCTGTCGTTCGTCGGGCCGACCTACATCATGCGGGCTGCGGCCAAGTTCCCGCTTCATCCAATGATGTCGTCCCGACACCCGCGCGACACCCCACCCCTCCCCCGGCGCGTCGCGCCCGGCCCCCTTCGCGGCACCTGCGGCAGGGGTGCCGCCGGACACCGACGGCGGCCGGGGTCGCGGCGCGTACCGCGTCAGGACGGCGGGGTCAGGCGGGCCTTCAGCGCCTCGCGGACCAGGTCGGGGACGTGCGGGCTGACGTCGCCGCCCCACTTGGCCACGTCCTTGACCAGGCTGGAGGAGAGGAAGGAATAGAGCGGGTTGGTCGGCATGAACAACGTCTCGACCCCGGCGAGGCCGATGTTCATCTGGGCCATCTGCAACTCGTAGTCGAAGTCGCTGACCGCCCGGATGCCCTTGATCAACACCGTCGCCTGCTGGGCCCGGCAGAAGTCCACCAGCAGCCCGCGGAACGACTCCACGCGGACGTTGTCGTAGGAGGCGGTCACCTCGCGGAGCATCTCGATCCGCTCCTCGACAGTGAACACGCCCGTTTTCGACTGGTTGATGAGCACACCGACGATCACCTCGTCGAACAGTCGGCTGGCCCGACCGATGATGTCGAGGTGACCGTTGGTGACCGGGTCGAACGAGCCGGGACACACCGCACGTCTCATGATCGGCGACCGTACCAAAGGGTGGTCTCGCCGTACCGGCGACTGCGCAGGCCAGTGACGCCTTCCACCCACTCGACCGGGTTGCCGCGACTGGAGCGCTCGACCACGAGCAAGGCGTCCGGCGCGAGCCAGCCGCCGTCGACCAACCCGGCGAGCATCGCGGTGACGCCGTCGTCCGGCAGCGCGTACGGCGGGTCGGCGAAGACCACGTCGTACGGGTCGCCCTCCGGCCCGCCGGCCAGCACGGTGGCGACCTTGCCGGTGACCAGTCGCGCCGCGGGCCCGGCGCGCAGCACCGCGATGTTCTCCCGGATCACCCGCGCGGCACGCGCGTCGGATTCGACCAGCAACACGTGTGCGGCCCCCCGGGACAGCGCCTCCAGGCCGACCGCGCCCGATCCGGCGTACAGGTCGGCGAAGCGCGCCCCCTCCAGGTCGACCTCCGCCTGCACCGCGCTGAACAACGCCTCGCGGACCCGGTCCGAGGTGGGTCGGGTGCCGGCACCCGGCGGCGCGGCGATCCGCCGGCCACCGAGGCTCCCGGCCACGATCCGGGTCACCCTTCGCTCCTGCTCATGCCCCTGACGCTACGCGAGGACACGATGACCATCGCGACGAGTACGCGGCCCCGGGCGCCCGCCGACTGTCCGATCCGGACGCGAACAGCCCTCGATCCATCACCCGCCGTATATCAATGATCTCGCATTCATAACATCATCCTTAGCCCCCGCTGAGGACTGTCCCGTTCCACACGATCTCGCTAGGGTCTGCCCCGATGCCGGCCACATATCATCGCCGGCCATCGACACGGGTGGCATCTTCCTCCGGCGCGGCAGCCTCCGCCGGCGCCGTCCGTCCACCTGTGCCGACCCCGACGCTTCTTCACCCCGGGAGTACGCGTGATCCGACCCAAGCTGTCGCTCCGGCGACCGCTGGCTGTCCTGGCAGCCGCCCTCATCGGCATGACCGGAGCAGCGGCTGTGGCCACCCCGGCCGCCGCCCACCACACCACCATCACCGCCACCGCCGTCTGCGACCAGCTCAGTGGCGAGCGGGTGATCACGTGGAAGGTGGTCAACAGCGAGCGCAGGACCGCCGCCACCATCAAGAAGGTGACGGCCGAGCCGTCGACGAAGGTCCAGGTGCTCGTGCCGGGCGCCGAGGCCGTCGACCTCCAGGGCGTCGCGATCCCGCGCGGCGGCTTCGTCGAGGCCGTGCAGCGGGTGCCGGGCGACACCGCGACCGCCAAGCTCATCGTCGAGGGCCGCTGGGACAACCGGCGCGAGAAGACCAACGAGGGCAGCATCAACCTGGCCGCCGACGCTGCGTGCGCCCCCGCGCCGAAGTGTGTCGACGCCAGCGACGCCAAGTACAGCCACACGTTCGACGGCCCGAAGGGCACCGCGACCGTGAAGCTGGAGGGCGACCTGCCGCTCTGCGGTGACGCGAAGCAGTACTTCACGCTGGTGTCGTACTTCGCGCCGCGCCCGCAGTTCGCCACCCCGCAGTACGTCTACGGCACGCCGGCCAGCGACTTCCTCGGCGGCACGCAGACCGAGATCGCGTTGAACGTCGGTGTCCCGGACTGCCACACCCAGGTCGACCTGATCTGGGGCGGCGTGGACGAGGTCATCGACCCGCTGGTCGAGAACGGCAAGCGCTACGGCGACAAGAAGCTCGGCGAGAAGGGTGCGCCCGGCAACCGCTCGTCCGGCCCGCAGGGCTGGTACAACGGCGGCAGCAAGAACTGCACCACCCCGGCCTCCACCTTCGCCTCGTCCTGCGACGGCACGGTGGCCGTCTCGCTGAGCAACGACGGCTCGCTCTCCCGGTACGCCGTGGAGTTCGAGGTGCGCGGCGAGAACGGCTGGTCCAAGAAGGTCACCGTCGAGCCGGGCAAGGCCGACAACGAGACCGTGGTGCCCGCCGAGAACGCCGGCAAGATCGAGGTGCTCGTCGACGGCAAGGTGATCGAGGGCGGCACCTACACGTGGCAGCGCCCCGAGGACTGCCCGCTGCCGACCGTCACCACCGACGCCGACTGCGAGACCTTCGCGCTGACCGCCTCGAACCCGGAGGGTGGCGTACCGGTCAAGGTGGAGTTCACCTACGGCGACAAGACCGAGACCCGGACCGTCGCGCCGGGAACCTCGGAGAAGGTCACCTTCAAGGCCGGTGACGAGGAGACCGCGCTGGTCGTCCTGCCCGAGCTCGACCTGGAGCTCGAGGTCGTCTACGCCCCCGAGGACTGCGGCGGTGGCGGTGGCGGCGAGGAGCCCCCGGGCCTGCCGGTGACCGGCGCGGCGGCCGGCGGCATCGCCGCGGGCGCGATCGCCCTGCTGGCGGTCGGCGCGGTGCTGTTCGTGATGGCCCGGCGGCGTCGGATCCACTTCACCGCCTGAGCCGAGCTGAGGGGTCCCTCCCGCGACTGAGGCGGGACCCCGGCAAAGCCTGAGTCCGAGGGCGCGTCGACCACCCGGTCGGCGCGCCCTCGGCGTCGGCGCCCCCTCGGCGTCGGCACCCCCTCGGCGTCGGCACCCCCTCGGCGTCGGCGCCCCCGTCCGGTTTCGGCACACCTCGCGGCCCATGGTCGTGCTCGATCCGGGATCGAGTGCCTTCGCAGACGCACCGAGGCCACTCGATCCCGGATCGAGCGTGATCAACGCGGGCACTCAGCGCAGACACTCAGCGCAGGTGCTCAACGCGGGCACTCGACGCAGGCACTCAGCGCGGGCACTCAGCGCGGGCACTCAGCGCGGGCACTCAGCGCGGGCACTCAGCGCGGGCACTCAGCCCTTTTCGAGGTACTCGGCGCGGTCCGCGTCGACCAGGGCGGCGACCGACGCGGCCAGGGCAGGGTGCCGAGCCAGGTCGGGGTCCTCCTCGACCATCTCGATCGCCTCCGCCCGCGCGTCACGGATCAGGTCCGCGTCGCGCAGCAGAGACAGCAGCCGCAGGTGCGAGCGGCGGCCGGACTGCGTCGCGCCCAGCACGTCGCCCTCCCGCCGCTGCTCCAGGTCGAGCTCGGCGAGCTTGAAACCGTCGGTGGTGGAGGCGACCGCGTCCAACCGCTCCCGAGCGCTGCTGCCCTCGGTCGCCTCGCTGACCAGAAGGCAGAGCCCGGGTGCGCTGCCCCGGCCCACCCGCCCCCGAAGCTGGTGCAACTGGGAGACGCCGAACCGGTCGGCGTCCAGCACCACCATCATCGTCGCGTTGGGCACGTTCACCCCGACCTCGACCACGGTCGTGGCCACCAGGACGTCCAGCTCCCCGTCGGCGAAGGACCGCATCACCGCGTCCTTCTCGTCGGCGGGCAACCGGCCGTGCAGGATGCCGATGCGTACCCCGTGCAGTGGTCCCTCGGCCAGCAGCGGGGCGACCTCGGTCACCGCCAGCGGCGGACGGCGACCGTTGTCGTCCAGCTCCGGCGGCTCCTCGTCGCCGGACTTGGCGTCGGCCTCCCCGATCCGGGGACACACCACGTACGCCTGATGCCCCTTGCCGACCTCCTCGCGCAGCCGACGCCAGGCCCGGTCGAGGAAGGCGGGCTTCTCGGCGGCCGGCACCACGTGCGAGGCGATCGGCGACCGGCCCTGCGGTAGCTGGGACAGCGTGGAGATCTCCAGGTCGCCGTAGACCGTCATGGCCACCGTCCGGGGGATCGGCGTGGCGGTCATCACCAGCACGTGCGGCGGCTGGTCGGCCTTGGCCCGCAGCGCGTCCCGCTGTTCGACGCCGAACCGGTGCTGCTCGTCGACCACCACCAGGCCCAGGTCGGCGAAGTCGACGCCCTCGTAAAGCAGGGCGTGGGTGCCGAGCACGATGCCCGCCGCACCACTGGCCACCTCGGCGAGCGCCCGCCGCCGGGCCGCCGCGCCCAGCGAGCCGGTGACCAGCTCCACCCGGGTGGCCTGCTCGGCGGCACCGAGCTGACCCGCCTGCCCCAGCGGGCCGAGCAGGTCGAGCATGCCCCGGTGGTGCTGGGCGGCGAGCACCTCCGTCGGGGCCAGCAGCGCGGCCTGCCCACCGGCGTCCACCACCTGGAGCATGGCCCGCAGCGCCACCACCGTCTTGCCGGAGCCGACCTCGCCCTGCAACAGGCGGTGCATCGGATGGGCGGTGGCCAGGTCCGCCGCGATCTCCACGCCGACGTCGCGCTGGCCGCCGGTGAGCTCGTACGGCAACCGGGCGTCGAACGCGTCGAGCAGCCCGCCCTGCCGTGCCGGGCGGGCCCGGGCCGGCCAGGCGGCGGCCTGCTGCTTGCGACGGACCAGGGTCAACTGCACGGCGAACGCCTCGTCCCACTTCAACCGGCGCCGGGCGCGGTACAGGTCCTCGCGGCTGGACGGCCGGTGGATCTCGCGCAGGGCGATGTCGAGGCCGATCAGGTTGCGGGTGGCCCGCACGGTGGCGGGCAACGGGTCCTCCGGCGGCTCCACCGTGTCCAGCACCACCCGTACGCAGCGGGCGATCACCCAGGTCGGTACGGCGGCAGCCGCCGGGTAGACCGGGATCAGCGCACCGGCGAACTCCTCCACCTGCTCGTTGGCGGCGGCCTCCCCGTCGGTCTGGTCGCCGAGCAGCACGTACTCGGGTCCGTTGAGCTGCCGCTTGCCACGGAACTCGGTGACCTTGCCGGCGAACATGCCCCACCGGCCGGGGCGCAGCTCCCGCTCCCGCCATGCCTGGTTGCCGAAGAAGGTGAGGGTGAGCGTGCCGCCGGAACCGTCGCCGACGGTCACCTCCAGCAGGTTGCCCCGGCGCTGACGCATCGGGCGTACCGCGGTGCGCTGCACCTGGGCCAGCACGGTGACCTGCTCCCCGACGTCGAGCGCGCGGATGTCGGTGTGCTCGCCGCGCTCGTCGTACCGGCGCGGGAAGTGGTAGAGCAGGTCACCGGCGGTGTGCAGGTCGAGGTGACCGGCGAGCGCCTTGGCGGTCCGGTCACCGACGAGCTTCTTGAGCGGCGTGTCCACGGTGGACGCATCCGAGGTCATTCGACACCTACCAGCAGGGGATAATGCGGCTGTCCGCCCGGATACGTGTGCACCTCCACGAAGGGCCACCGGCCGACGATGTGCGTACGCACCGCCTCGGCCAGCCCGTCCGGCGCGTCCGCGCCGACGAGCAGGGTGACCAGTTCGCCGCCGCCGCCCAGCATCCGGTCGACCAGGGCGACGCTGGTCTGCACCAGATCGGTGCCGATCAGGTGCACCTCCCCCTCGACCAGGGCGAGTACGTCACCGGCACGGCAGGGACCGGCGACGGTGAGCGCGTCCCGGCCGGCCTGGCACACCTCCGCGTGCCGGCAGGCCCCGGCGGCCTCGGCCATCGCGATCACGTCGTCCTCGAAGCGCCGGCCCGGGTCACGGACGGCGAGCGCGGCGAGCGCCTGCACCGGTGACCGGGTGGGCACCACACTGACCTTCACGCCCGACCGGTGTGCCTCCACCGCGACCTGGTTCGCCACCGCCTGCGCCTTCGGGTCGTTGGGCAGCACCACGACCCGAGCCGCCCCGGTCGCGCGGACCGCGTCGAGCAGTTCGCCGGTGGACGGGTTGCCGGGCACCACCACCGCGCCCTCACCGGCCAGCAGCTCGGCGATGCCGGGCCCGGTGACCACCACCACGGCCCCCCGACCGTCGGGCACCGGACCCGGCGCGGCTACCCGGACCGCGTCGGGCGCCGGGACCGGTTCGGAGGCCAGGGTCGCGTCGGGCGCCACGCCGGGGGCCGGGGGCACGCCGGGGGCCGAGGCTGCGCCGGGGGCCGGAGTCGTGCCGGGCGTCGGAGTCGTGCCAGAGGCCGGGGTCGAGGCCGGGGTCGCGCCGGAGGCCGGAGTCGCGCCGGGCGTCGGGGCCGGGGCGAAGGTGTTGTCGAGGGCTGAGGCGGTGTCGGAGGCCGGGGTCGCCTCGGGGGCACGCTGGTCGGCGAAGCGGGTCACCGAGATCTGGTACGGGCGGCCGGCCACCACACCCGCCTCGATCGCCGCCCCGATGTCGTCGACGTGCACGTGCACCTGCCAGGTCCCGCCGGTCGGGCTGCCGTCACCGACCACCACCAGGGAGTCGCCGAGCGCGTCCAACTCGTCGCGCATCTTCCGCACCGCCTCGGGCTCGGCGTCGAGGAGGAACTGCACCTCGTAGGCGTACCCGGCGGACGTGGTCTCCCGCGCGGCGGCCAGTGGCACCGGCCGGGGAGTCGGCGTGCAGGTCACCGGGTTCTCCCCGGTGACCACCTCGACCAGCGCGTCCAGCAGCAGGCAGAACCCCCGCCCACCGGCGTCGACCACACCGGCCCGGGCCAGCGCCGGCAGTTGCTCGGGCGTACGCGCCAGGGCCGTCGCCGCGCCGGACGCGGCGGCCCGCGTCACCGTGGGCAGCGCGCCGTCGGCGACCCGTGCGGCCGCGTCGGCGGCGGCCGACGCCACCGTCAGCAGGGTGCCCTCCTCCGGCCGGGCCACCGCCGCGTACGCCGCGTCGCTCGCCACGCGCAGGGCGGCGGCCAGATCCCGTCCGCGCACCTCGGGGACGGGGCCCAGCGCGTCGGCGAGGCCGCGCAGGATCTGCGACAGGATCACGCCGGAGTTGCCCCGGGCCCCGAGCAGCGCGCCCCGGGCCAGCAGCCGCAGGGCGTGCCCGTGCGCGGTCGAGGTGCCGTCCGCCCCGGTGTCGAGATCCATCGCCAGGGCCTGCTGGGCCGAGGTGAGGGTGAGGACCAGGTTGGTGCCGGTGTCGCCGTCGGGCACCGGATAGACGTTGAGGTCGTCGATCTCCCGCTGGTGCCGCTTGAGCGTGGCCAGCCCGCTGGCACACCAGCGGCGCACGGCGGCGGCATCGAGGGTGTCCAGCACGGTGGAAGCCTACTGGCGTAGGGTGACAGTCGCCGGGCGTGTCACGTCGCGGCCGGATCCACGTGCCACTCGGCCCATGCCACTTGGCCGGACCCGTGTGTCGCTCGGCCGGATCCGCCGGGCGGCTGGGCTCCCGGTGGGGCCGGTCCTGGTGCCGGAGGGTGGCCGCCGAGGCCGGGCCGGGGCCGATTGGGCAGCCGGTTCAACCATCGGGTACCCTGGCCAGGTTGCCCGGGCAGCACCTGCCGGCGACCTCATGAACGTTTCAAACCCAGGAGTATCCCGTGGCTAGCGTGTGCGACGTCTGTGGCAAGGGACCGGGCTTCGGCCACAACGTGTCCCACTCGCACCGGCGGACCAACCGCCGCTGGAACCCGAACATCCAGTCGGTGCGTACCCCCGCCGGTGGCGGCACGACCAAGAAGCTGAAGGTCTGCACGTCCTGCATCAAGGCGGGCAAGGTCGCCCGCGCCTGACGCGGGATCACACTGTCGTTCGATGCCGGTGGGCCGATGGCCCACCGGCATCGTCGTGTCCGCGCCCGGGAGGTCCGCACCGCCGGCACGGCCGGCACCGACTCGCGCCGGCACCGCAGCGGCGGCATCGACGTCGCGCCGGCACTGATGTTAGGAAGGGTCCCCTGCTATACACCAGGCGTTAGCAGGGGACCCCTCCTTACATCTCAGAACATCTCAGAGCGTGCGGCCGAACGACAGGCAGCCGGGCTCGGCGGCGTAGAAGCCGAAGTTGGGGATCCGCTCGTAGCCGGCACCGGTGTACATCGCGATCGCCTCGGGCTGCCGGTCGCCGCACTCCAGGATGAGCCGCTTGCGGCCGTGCTCGCGGGCCGAGCGCTCGATGGCCGCGAGCACCGTCCGGGCCACCCCTCGGCCACGGGCCTGCGGCGCGGTGTACATCCGCTTCAGCTCGGCGGTGTCGCCCTGGTCGCCGTGACTGCGCCAGCCGCCGCAGCCGACCGGCTGCCCGTCCAGGTGAGCGACCAGGAACGCCCCGGCCGGGGGTGCGAACTCGTCGGCGTCGACCGGGGTCTCGTCGCCGCTGCCGCCGTAGCGGGCGCCCAGATCGGCCAGCGCGGCGATGATCAACCGCTGCGCGACCGGGGAGTCGAAGGGCACCACGTGGATCTCGATCTGCTGCACAGGTAAAGGGTACGACCCAACCTGCCCCTTACCGGGCGGGGTCACCGGAAGTGATCCCAGCCGCCCGGACCGTCGAACGGTCGCCCGTCCACGGTCACCCCGGAGCCCTCCCCGACCCGGCCGACCACCCGCCAGTCGGCGGGCAGAGCCGCCGTCGGCGGGAAGGTCGCCACCAGGGCGTGATCGTCGCCACCGGCCAGCAACCAGGAGTACGGGTCGACGCCGAGCGCCTGCGCGGCGTCCCGCATCTGCGGCGGCACCTCGAAGGCGTCCCGGGTGAGGTCGACGGTCACCCCGCTGGCTTTCGCCACGTGCCCGAGGTCGGCGAGCAGCCCGTCGGAGACGTCGATCATCGCGGTGGCACCGAGCCGGGCGGCCTGCGGCCCGGCCGGATAGGGCACCTCCGGCCGCCGGTACGCCTCGACGAGCAGCCGGGGCGTCCGGAATCCTCGGGAGAGCACGGTGAACCCGGCCGCCGCGTACCCGGTGCGACCGGCCAGGGCGACGAGGTCCCCGGGTCGCGCACCGCTCCGGGTCACCGGGGCACGACCGCCCAGGTCACCCAGGGCGGTGACCGCGATGGTCAGGGTGGGGCTGGCCGACATGTCCCCGCCCACCACGCTGGCGCCCACCTCGGCCGCCTCGGCACCGAGCCCGTCGGCGAGCTGTTCCACCCAGTCGGTGGCCGCGTCGGCGGGCACGCAGAGCGCCACCAGCAGCGCGGTCGGGTCGGCGCCCATCGCCACCACGTCCGCGAGGTTCGCCGCCGCCGCCCGGCGCCCGATGTCGTACGCGCCGGACCAGTCCCGGCGGAAGTGTCGCCCCTCCACCAGTACGTCCGTCGAGGCGACCACCCGGGCGTCGGGCGCGGCGACGACGGCCGCGTCGTCACCGGGGCCGAGCAGCACCGTGGAGCCGTACGACAGGCGGGAGGTCACCCGGTCGATCAGCCCGAACTCGCCGACACCCGCCACGCTCACGCCGCCGCTCCGTCACGCCCCGTGCCGACGGGGGACGTCGTCGCGTTGAGCCGCTCAGCTCGCTCGCTCACTGCTTCTCCTTGGCCACCGATAGGGATCACCCCTGGTCCGTAAGGTACTTTCTCCCTTCGGGCCGCTTGACGGCGGCGACGGAGGGAGGTCGAGCGTGGTACAGGCGTACATCCTCATCCAGACAGAGGTCGGTCGGGCACGTGACGTGGCCGGTCTCATCGCGGATCTCGCCGGTGTGGTCCGGGTCGACGCCGTCACCGGGCCGTACGACGTGGTCGTGCTCACCGAGGCCAACACCGTCGATGAGCTGGGCAAGCTCATCGTCAGCAACGTGCAGATGGTGCCCGGTATCACCCGCACCCTGACCTGTTCGGTGGTGCGACTGTAAGTGGACGAGACCACCGAGAAGCCGGCCGACGGGGACCGCTCCGAGGGCGCGAAGGCGCCCGACCGCACGAACCGCTCCGCCGCGCTGATCGCCACCGCCGTGGCGCTGCCGGTGGCGCTGCTGGTGGGCGCGGTCGCCTGGGCCAATCTCCCGTCGAGCGAGCCGGCCGCCGCACCCACGGCGTCACCGAGCACGGCCGCTCCCCGGTCCACCACCCCGGTCGAGATGGCGGCTCCGGAGCTGGCCGAACGACCGACCGTGGTCTGTCGTGCCCTGTTGTCACAGTTGCCGGAGACGGTCCGCGAACTGCCGCAACGGCCGGTCTCGGCCGGTCCCGAGCAGAACGCCGCGTACGGCGATCCGGCGTTGACGGTGGCCTGCGGTGCCGACCGGCCCGCCCTGGCCCGCGACGCGCACCTCTACCTGGTCAACTCGGTCTGCTGGTTTGCGGTGGAGGGGCCGGACGCGACGGAGCTGACCACGGTCGACCGGGAGACGGAGGTGACCCTACGGGTGCCGCACTTCTACGGCGAGGCGTTGCAGTGGGCCGCCCCGATCTCCGCGACCATCGTCGAGTCGATCCCGTCGGGCGACTCGAAGCCCACCGGCTGCACCGCCTGACCCACCTGCCGACGGCGGGCCGCCCCGAGGGCGGCCCGCCTCGTCGGTGGGGACTCAGTACTGCCCAGGTCCGCGGGTGAGCGCGGTGCGGATCAGCCGGTCGACGAGCTTCGGGTACTCCAGGCCGGCCGCCGCCCACATCCGGGGGAACATCGACGTCGGCGTGAAGCCGGGCATCGTGTTGATCTCGTTGAGATAGACGTCCAGCTCCGGGGTGACGAAGAAGTCGGCCCGGGCCAGGCCGGCGCAGTCCAGGGCGGTGAAGGCCCGGACGGCGTAGTCGCGTACCTGCCGGGTGACCCGGTCGGGCAGGTCGGCGGGAAGGTCGTACTCGCAGGCGGACGCCGCGTCGATGTACTTGGCCTCGAAGTCGTAGAACTCGTAGTCGCCGACCACCCGCACCTCGGCGAGCACGGACGCCTCGGGCGTCCCGCCGGCCTCGCCCTCCAGCACGCCGCACTCGATCTCGCGACCGACGATGGCGCCCTCGACCAGCACCTTGCTGTCGATCTCCCGAGCGAAGGCGATCGCCGCCTCCAGGTCCGCCCAGTCGCTGACCTTGCTGACGCCGAACGAGGACCCGGCCCGGGAGGGCTTGACGAAGACCGGCAGGCCGAGCCGCTCCTTGTCCGCCTCGCTGAGCGTCATCCCGCTGCGCAGCACTGCGGACGGGACGACCGGGATGCCCTCGGCGGCGCAGAGCTTCTTGGTGAACTCCTTGTCCATCGCGGCGGCCGAGGCGAACACCTTCGCCCCGACGTACGGGATGCCGGCCATCTCCAGCATGCCCTGGATGGTGCCGTCCTCGCCGTAGGAGCCGTGCAGGACCGGGAAGACCACGTCCACATCGGCCAGTGCGCGGGGGCCGTCGGCCGGGTCGAGCACCAGCAGACCACTGCCGGTCGGGTCGGCGCGCAGCACGACGTCCACACCGGACGCTGCGGTGATCTCCGGCAGTTGACGCGCGCTGATCGCCAGTTGGGCGGGGTCGCCGTTGGTCAGCACCCACTGCCCGGCCCGGGTGATGCCCACCGGCACCACCTCGAACTCGTCGGGGTCCAGCGCGGCGAGCACGCTCCCGGCACTGACGCAGGAGATGCCGTGCTCCGGACTGCGGCCGCCGAAGACGATCGCCACGCGGGTCTTGCCTGGGGTGGTCACTGCGGTCACCTTTCCGGGACGCACTGCTGGCGCTCTCCCGGATGACCTTACTGTGCGTGGCGGGGCCGGGTGGCCGATACCCTGCGGGAACACGGGATGACAGCATTCGGTCAACGCGTTACATACGGTGCGTTACCGCGCGAGATCAGCCGACCAGTTCCCGCTCGCCGAACGCGTGCCGCCGACCGATGGCGATCACCTTGACCCGCTGTCGGCCCGCGCGCACCATGCCCAGGGCCATGAACGCGCCGGCGATCCGGTCCGCCGCCTCCCGGCTGCTCGCGCCGACGACCTGACGTCGGCGCTCCGGGGCGACCCGCTCGTTGCGACCGTCCATCTCGTACGGACGGACGTCGGTCAGGACTACCAGGAAACGTGTCATCGCCGGCCGCCGAGGCGCTCGGCGCACACCCGCTGACCAGTTAGCACGTCGATTCCCTTCCGGTGGCCGACAACTGGCGCGGCACGCGGCGGTCGGGTACGGGGGAATAACCCGACCGCCGCGCGCCCCATCCCCTCCGGTCGCTCACCACCACCGTCGCCACGACAACCGGCGGTGAGGACGCGCTAACAGACTGACAGGTCCATGGGCATGAATGCAACTCTCACCGACGTTCTCTCATGTACAGAGTCCCAAATACGTGCGACCATCGATGCATGGCACCGAAGACCGCTCGCGCTCGCCGGTTGGGCCTCGCGCTGCGCCACCACCGGGAAGCCGCCGGCCTCACCTTGGAGGCCGCGGCCGACGAGATCAACAGCACCCGTAGCACGCTCTCCCGCTACGAGAACGCGCAGACACTGGTCAACCCCGCCACCGTGCGGGCGCTGCTCACGCTCTACGGCGTCAAGGCCGAGGACGTAGCCGCGGCCGTCGCGCTGGCCAAGGACGCGCGTAAGCCCGGCTGGTGGGTCTCGTACTCGTACCTGCTGGACCGGCGCACCATCGACTTCATCGCGTTGGAGGCCGAGGCCACCGGCATCGCCAACTTCGAGCCGTCGGTGATGCCGGGTCTGTTGCAGACCGCCGACTACATCCGCGCGGTGATGCGGGGCGGACCGCACACGCTCAGCGACAACGACGTCGAGGAGCGGGTCCATTTGCGGCTCGACCGGCAACAGCAGGTCTTCGAGCAGGACCCGCCGATCTTCGACGCGATCCTCGACGAGGCGGCGCTGCTGCGTCCCGTCGGCGACGAGTCGGCCATGCAGGGGCAGCTCAACCATCTGCTCAAGATGAGCGATCTGCCGAACATCACCGTGCAGGTGATCCCGCTGGTCGCCGGTTACCACCGGGGGACCCGAGGTTCGCTGCACATCCTCGAGTTCGCCGACCCGGAGGACCCGATCATCGCCTCGGTGGAGACCGTCGCCGGCCAGATGATCCTGGATCGGCCCGGTGACCTGCGCACCTGCACCAAGATCATGGAACACCTGCGGACTGTCGCACTCAGCCCGACGGACAGCCGTGACCTCCTGCTGAAAACCCTGAAGGGACGGTAAGAGAATGACACCGACGACCAACACCGTGGTGGCCGTGGCCGGGTGGCGCAAGAGCAGCCACAGCGGCGACGAGGGAGCCTGCGTGGAGGTGGCGGTCGTTCCCGGGACGGTGGCCGTACGCGACTCCAAGGACCCGGACGGCCCGCTGCTGCACTTCCCGCCGACCGCCTGGACCGCCTTCGCCCAGTCGCCCCCGACCCACTGAACCGGGTCCGCACCCTCTGAGCCGTACCACCACACCCAGGACCGCTGACCGGGCCGGTAAGGGCACCGCCGGCCCGGTCAGCCCCGGCTCGGGTGCCGACGCGCTTCCCCACCGGTGCTACCTTCACGGCCGACGTTGCCGCCCAGCAGCCGGGGGTCCGTGTGGAGAGAAGGTACGGCGTCCTGACCGCCGTCGTCGTGGCGACGGCCAGTCTCGCCATCATCGGTTCCCTCGCCGGCTACTACCTGGCCGATCCACGGTCGCCCTCCGTCGAGGCCGGGTCGGACCAGAGCCCGGAGAACGCGACGGACCGCAGCGGCACCCCCGCCCGGGACGCGGACGACGCCTCGCCGCCCCCGGCGGGCACCGACCGGCAGACGTACCGGCTCGACCGCCAGATCTACCAGCAGTCGTCGTTCAGCCTCACGCTGACCGGTGCCGAGACCTCCGCCGGCACGCTGCGGCTCACCTTCCGCTACCGCAACGACTCGCTGCTGCCGTGGCCGTTGAGCTGCCCGAGCCGCGAGGACGACCTGAACTCCTCCGCGTTGACCCTCGCCGACGGCCGCACCGTACGCCCCACCGACACCTGGTGTGCCGCCGAACGGGCCGGCGAGACGGTCACCGTCGCCCCAGGACAGTCGACCGACACGTGGGGCGTCTTCCCGGTGTCCCCGTCCCCCACCGAGCCCTTCTCTCTGAGCTGGTACGACTTCCCGGCCATCGAGGACGTCCGACTGGGCTGACCGGCGGCCGGAATCAGTCGCCCACCTGCGGCCGAGGTCAGTCGCCGACCAGCGGCAGTGGTGCCGGCAGGTCCCGGGCCGCCTCCAGCGCGGCGAGCGCGACGCCCCGCGCACCGGCCATGTCGCGCTCCGGCACCAACGCGAACGTGGCCAGAGCGGCCTGCTCCGTGCGGAGCGCGGTGTGCTCGCGTACCGCCGTGAGGAACCAGTCGCGGAACTCCGGGACCGTCTCCACCACGCCACCACCGACGAAGTACGCGTGCGGATCGGTGAAGTTCGCCGCGATGGTGAACAGCGCGCCGAGCGCCCGCGCCTGCTGCGCGAAGATCTCCCGGGCCATCTCGTCGCCGCGCTCGCCGTACCCGCGTACCAGCTTGGCCGCCCGAGCCGGTGACTCGTCGGCCAGCGGGTGCCCCGGAAAGCGCGTCAGCCAGTACGGCAACAGGTTGCGACCGATCGCGGTCAGCGAGGCCACGCTCTCCACGTCACCGGCGAAACCGCAGGCGCAGGTCGGCACCGGCTGCTCCGGGGCCAGCACGGTGGTCAGCGGGATCTGCACGTGCCCCAGCTCACCGGCCATGCCGGCCGCGCCGGACACCACCCGGCCGTTCTCCACCACGCCGCCGCCCAGCCCGGTGCCGACGATCGCCGACACCGACGACCGCCGCATCGCGTCGGCACCGAAGTGCACGTGGTGGGCGTAGAGCGCGGCGGCGTTGCCGTCGTTGTGATAGACCACCGGCAGCCCGAGTCGGCGCTCCAACGCGCCCCGCACGTCGTACCCGCGCCAGGCCGGCTGGGAGAAGTTCGTCGAGCCCTTCGACGAGATCACCCCGGTGGCGCTGGCCGGGCCCGGTGTGTCCAGCCCGACCGCCCGGACCGACTCGCGAGGCACCCCGGTCCGGGTCAGCACGCCGTCGAAGGCCCGTGCCATCGCCGCCACCGCCGCCTCCGGCCCGGCCTGCACCTCGCTGGGCGTCTCCACCAGCTCGTCCACCAGGAACCGCCCGTCGAGGGTCAGGACCGTGGTGTTGTTGCTCGTTCCTCCGTTGTCGATCCCGACGACCACCGGCACCGCTGCGCCACTCACCCGAAACCCGCCTCCCGCCGTCCGAACCTGACGCGAGGTTAGTTCTCGGTCCGCCGGCCCGCCATGCTTGCCGGGCCGTTCCCGTCCCGGTGTCCGGCACGGACCGGCTGGCAGGCGGTCATCGCGGTTGCCCCCAGATCGGCGTCGCGGAGCACCTCCGGCACCAGACCGACCCCGGTCAGCACCGCCCACAGCTCGTCCACCTGGTCCTCGCCCACCTCCACCACCAGGTGCCCGCCGGGGGCGAGCCAGCGCGACGCGGTGGTGGCGACCCGGCGCAGCACCGCCAAGCCGTCCGGGCCGCCGTCCAGCGCCACCGGCGCCTCGTACCGACGGGACTCGGGCGGCAGCAACGGCAGCGCCGCCGTCGGCACGTACGGGGCGTTCGCCACCACCAGGTCCAGGGCACCCCGACAGGCGGCCGGCAGCGGCGTGAACAGGTCACCGCAGAGCACCGGCACCGCCAGGTCGGCCAGGTTCCGTCGGGCGCAGGCCACCGCCGCCGGATCCAGGTCGACCGCGGCCACCAGCCGGGGCGCGGTGAGCCGACCGGCCAGCGCCCGGGTCACCGCACCGGAACCGCAGCACAGCTCCACCACGGCCGCACCCGGTCCGGTCACCGCCACGGCGGCCGAGACCAGCAGCGCGGTACGCGACCGGGGCACGAAGACCCCCGGCCGTACGCCGATCCGCTCGCCGCAGAACTCCGCCCAGCCGAGCACGTACTCCAACGGTTCGCCGGCGACCCGCCGGTCGACCAGCCCGACCAACGTCTCCGGGCTGTCGGCCCCCTCGACCAGCAGCCGACTCTCGTCCTCGGCCCAGACACAACCGGCCTCCCGCAGCCGGCGCGCCAGGGCGTCGATCTCGGCCGGGGAGACGGGCTCCATCAGGCTGCCGCGTCCAACGCGGCCGTGACGTCGGCGACCAGGTCGACGGTGTCCTCCACCCCGCAGGAGAGCCGGACGAAGCCGGGTGCGGTGTCGTCGCCCCACTGCGCGCGCCGGTCGGCGGTGGTGTGCAGGCCGCCGAACGAGGTCGCCGCCCCGACCAGCCGGGCCGCGTCGAGGAACCGGGCGACCCGGTCGGCGTCGGCCAGGTCGAAGGAGAGCACCCCCGGCATCCGCCGCAGTTGCCGCGACGCCACCGGGTACGCCGGGTCGTCCGGCAGTCCCGGCCAGCGCACCCCCGACACGTCGGGGCGGGCCGCGAGCAGTCGGGCCAGCGCCTGGGCGTTCGCCGTCTGCCGGGCCAGCCGCAGGTCGAGCGTGGCCAGCGAGCGATGGGCCAGCCAGGCGTCGAACGCCCCGGGCACCGAACCGGTGACCGTCCGCCAGGCGGTGGCCTGCTCCAGCAACGGCGTCGACCGGGTCGCGAGGTAGCCGAGCAGCAGGTCGGAGTGCCCGGTCAACGCCTTGGTGCCGGAGGCCACCACCAGGTCCGCGCCGAGGTCGAGCGGACGCTGACCGAGCGGCGTGGCGGTGGTGTTGTCCACCGCCAGCAGGGCACCGGCCGCGTGCACCCGCTCGGCCAGGACGGGCAGGTCCACCACGTCGAGTCCCGGGTTGGCCGGCGTCTCCACCAGCACCAGGCGTACCCCGGTGAAGTCCGGGTAGGGCCCGGCGGTCGGCGCGAACAGCACCCGGACCCCGTTGCCGGCCAGCGTGTCGGTGGCGAACGCGCGCACCGGGAAGTAGCCGTCGGCGGGCAGCACCACGGTGTCACCGGCCCGCAGCACCGCCAGCAGCAGGCCGGTGATCGCCGCCTGGCCACTGGCGAAGACCCGGCAGTCGCCGCCCTCCAACTCGCCGATCGCCGCCTCCAGCAGGCGACGGGTCGGGTTGTCCGGCCGCCCGTAGCCGTTCGGCGCCGCCGCCGGTCCCTGCCGAGGATCCAGGTGGTACGGCGCGGCGAAGACCGGACCGGGCAGGAAGGGCGCGCCGGGCGTCGGCTCGGGCAGACCCGCGTGTACGCACCGGGTGCCGTCACCGGCCGACCCGAACGTCCGGTCGTCCTGCTCGGGGGAAGGGGAAGGCATCTCGTCCACGCGGCTCACTCCGGCTTGGTGGTGCGGCTCATAAGTGCCCGGACGGCGCGCCGCGGGTCGACGCCCTCGTGGCAGACCAGCTCGACCTGCTCGGTGATCGGCATCTCCACACCGTGCGCGCGGGCCAGGTCCCGGATCGCCAGGGCGCTCTTCACACCCTCGGCGGTCTGCCGGGTGGCCACCCGCGCCTCCTCCAGCGTCGCGCCCCGACCCAGGTGCTCGCCGAAGGTGCGGTTGCGGGCCGACGGCGACGAGCAGGAGGCGACCAGGTCACCCATGCCGGCCAGGCCGGCGAAGGTGAGCGGGTCGGCACCGAGGGCCACCCCGAGCCGGGCCGTCTCGGCCAGTCCCCGGGTGACCAGCATCGCCCGTGTGTTGTGACCGAACCCCATGGCGGTGGCGATGCCGTACGCCAGGGCGATCACGTTCTTCACCGCCCCGCCCAGCTCGCAGCCGATCACGTCGTCGTTGGTGTACGGCCGGAAGTACGGCGTGGTGATCGAGTGCTGCACCTGCGCGGCACGGTCGGCGTCGGTGCCGGCGACCACGGTGGCGGCCGGCTGTTCGGCCGCGATCTCCGGGGCCAGGTTGGGCCCGGAGACCACCACCACGCGGTCCGCCGCCACCCCGGCGGTCTCCACGATGACCTCGCTCATCCGCTTGGTGGTGCCGAGTTCGATGCCCTTCATCAGCGAGACCAGGGTGGCGTCGGGGTGCAGGTGACCGACCCACTCGGCGAGGTTGCCGCGCAGCGTCTGCGACGGCACCGCCAGCACCACCATCTCGGCGCCCTCGATCGCCTCGGCGGCGTCACCGGTGCCGGTGACCCGCTGCGGCAGCACCACTCCCGGCAGGTACTCCGGATTGCACCGCTCGTCCCGGAGGACGTCGGCGATGGACTGCCGCCGCGCCCAGATCGTGACGTCCCGTCCGGAGTCACCGAGGATCTTGGCGAACGCGGTCCCCCACGACCCGGCCCCCAGCACCGCCACATGTCCGCTCATGCCGACACTCCGCTTCGCTGCGTGCCGCCACGAGACACCACCGCACTGCGCTGACGATTCACTCGCTGACGCTCGCTCATGCCGACACTCCGCTTCGCTGCGTGCCGCCACGAGACTCACGTTCGCTCATGACGTCGCCTCGGGGCGGTCGGCGTTGGCGTTGGTGCGGGAGGTGCGCTGCCACAGCGGCGGAGGTGTGCCGCCCCGGATCTCGGCGAGCAGGTCCCGCACCCGCAGCATGATCACGTCGGTCATCTCCTCCAGCACCGCCCGGCTCGGCGCGGCTCCGGCCCAGCGGCTCAGGTCGACCGGCGGACCGGCCACCACGCTGACCGGGATTCGGGGGCGCGGGTTGAGCCGGGCACGGCGCGGGTCGAAGATCTGCTCCGGGCCCCACATCGCCACCGGCACGACCGGGGCACCGGTGGTCAGCGCCAGCCGGGCCGCGCCGGTCTTGCCCTTCATCGGCCACAGGTCCGGCTCCCGGCTGGTGGTGCCCTCCGGATAGATGATCACCGCCGCGCCCTCGTTCAGCGCCTTGACCAGGGCTTCCAGCGACTTGGCCGCGTCGACCGAGCCGCGCTCCACCGGGATCTGGCGGCACCGTTGCAGGATCCAGCCGACCACCGGGACCTTGAACACGCTCGCCTTGCCGAGGAACTGCGGCCACCGGCCGGCGTCGTAGACGAAGTGCGCCGACACCAGCGGATCGGCGTGCGAGATGTGGTTCGCCACGATGATCACCGGACCGTCCTGCGGCAGGTGCTCCATGCCCCGCCAGGTACGCCGGGTCCAGACGGTCACCACCGGCTTGACCAGCACCACGGCGAACCTCCGCCAGAACCCCAGCCTGCGCCGACCCACCGTGCCTCCTCGTGCCCACCCCGACCCGCCCACCGGAGAGATCCGGTGACGCCCGCAGCCGAAATCATGCCTGTTCGCCCCTGGTACGGCCAGTGAGGGTACCGCCGCCGGGCTGGCAGGATGACAGGTGTGAGTCAGCCCTGGAGCGTGGTGGTGCCGGTCAAACGCCTGGTCGCCGCCAAGTCGCGGCTGCGTGGCGGGCTGCCCGGCGTACCCCACGAGGAGCTGGCACTGGCGCTCGTGGCCGACACCCTCGACGCGGTGCGGGCCTGTCCCGAGGTGGTCGAGGTGCTCGTGGTCACCGACGACGCCCGGGTCCGGGCCGAGGCCCTCGCGGCCGGGGCGCGGGTGCTGGCCGACGTCGCGGACGCCGGACTCAACGGCGCGTTCCGGCACGGTGCGGCACAGGTGTCCGGTCCGGTGGCCGGGATCACCGCCGACCTTCCGGCGCTGCGTCCGGTCGAGTTGGCGGCGGCGCTGCGCGCGGCGCGGGACGCCCCGCCCGGCGTCCGCTGCTTCGTGGCCGACGCGCCGGGTACCGGCACCGTGCTGCTGACCGCGCCGGCCGGCGTGCCCCTCGGGCCGTGTTTCGGGCCCGGTTCGGCTGCGGCGCACGCGGCGAGCGGCGCCCGGCCGCTGGCCGGCGACTGGCCCAGCCTGCGCCGAGACGTGGACATTCCGGACGACCTGGCCGCCGCCGCCCGGCTCGGGCTCGGGCCGCGCACCGCACGACTGGCCGCCGGCTGCCTCACCGGCTGAGCCACCCCTGCGGTGTACGGTGCTGGACATGCAGGGCACGGTGGCGACCTTCGACGCGGCGACCCGCAGCGGGCTGCTGCTGCTCGATGACGGCACCGAGCTGTCCTTCCCGGCCCGCGCCTTCGACGCCTCCGGGCTGCGGCTGCTCCGGCTCGGCCAGCGGGTCCGCGTCGAGACCGACGCCGCCGGGGACGTGATCCGCGTGACCCTGCCGACGATGTCCTGACCTACCCAGCGGAAGTTCATTTTGCGTTAACCCGAGTCGGGTGATTATGAGCAGGTGAGCACCCCTCGCGAACGCAACGCCAGTCCCGCCGGCACCGACGACGACACCAGCCGCGACGCAGGTCGCTCCCGGGGATCAGACGGGCGCTTCCGCCGTACCCGGCCGACGAACGACCTGAACGGCACCGACCCGGCCGCCGCCTCCACCGGGCTGGAGGAGGTTATCGACCCGGTGTCCGGGCCGGCTGCCACGGCACCGTCCGGCGACGAGCCGCCGCCGGTCCGGCCGCTGCCGGAGGACCGGTTCCTCAACCGGGAGCTGTCCTGGCTCGACTTCAACGCCCGGGTCCTGGCGCTGGCCGAGGACCCGCACACCCCGCTGCTGGAGCGGGCGAAGTTCCTGGCCATCTTCGCCAGCAACCTCGACGAGTTCTACATGGTGCGGGTGGCCGGGCTCAAGCGCCGGCTCTCCGCCGGCCTGCCGGTGCGCGGCGGCGACGGCATGCCGCTGCGTACCCAGTTGGCGCTCGTCGCCGAGAAGGCCGCCACCCTGGTCACCCGGCACGCCACCTGCTTCGTCGACGACGTGCTGCCCAAGCTCGCCGACGAGGACATCCGGATCCTGCGCTGGTCCGACCTGGGTGACGCCGAGCGGGACCGGCTGCGCGCCTACTTCCGGGAGCAGATCTTCCCGGTGCTCACCCCGCTCGCGGTCGACCCGGCCCACCCGTTCCCGTACATCTCCGGTCGGTCGTTGAACCTGGCCGTGTCGGTGCGCGACCCGGACGGCGGGCCCGAGTTGTTCGCCCGGGTGAAGGTGCCCAACAACGTGCCCCGGTTCGTCCGCGTCGACCGGGACCAGCCCGGGGTGCGGATGGTGCCGGTCGAGGACGTCATCTCGGTGCACCTCGGCCAGCTCTTCTCCGGCATGCAGGTGGTGGAGTGCCACCTGTTCCGGGTCACCCGCAACGCCGAGGTGGAGGTGGACGAGGACCGCGACGAGGACCTGCTCCAGGCGCTGGAACGGGAACTGGCCCGACGCCGCTTCGGCCCGCCGGTGCGGCTGGAGGTGGCCGCCTCCATCTCCGACCACATGCTGGAACTGCTCGTCCGCGAACTGGACATGGACGCTCAGGACGTACTGCGGGTCCGGGGCCTGCTCGACCTCTCGGCGCTCTGGCAGTTGTACGGCGAGGCCGACCGGCCCGACCTCAAGGACCCGCCGTTCGTGCCGGCCACCCATCCCCGGCTCGCCGAGGGCGAGGTGCCGCGCAGCGTCTTCGCCACCCTGCGCGACGGGGACGTGCTGGTGCACCACCCGTACCACTCGTTCGCCACCAGCGTGCAGCGCTTCGTGGAGCAGGCCGCCGCCGATCCGCACGTGCTGGCCATCAAGCAGACGCTCTACCGCACCAGCGGCGACTCGCCGATCGTGGACGCGCTGGTCGACGCCGCCGAAGCGGGCAAGCAGGTGGTGGTGCTGGTGGAGTTGAAGGCGCGGTTCGACGAGGTGGCCAACATCGGATGGGCGCGGACCCTGGAACGGGCCGGCTGTCACGTGGTCTACGGCCTGGTCGGGCTCAAGACACACTGCAAGACGGCGTTGGTGGTACGTCAGGAGGGCAACCAGATCCGGCGCTACTGCCACATCGGCACCGGCAACTACCACCCGAAGACGGCCCGGCTCTACGAGGACTTCGGCATGCTCACCGCCGACCCGGAGATCGGGGCCGACCTGACCGACCTGTTCAACGTGCTGACCGGTTACAGCCGGCAGACCGCGTACCGGCGGCTGCTGGTGGCGCCGCAGGGCATCCGCAGCGGCCTGATCGAACGCATCGAACGGGAGATCGCCCACGTCCGGCTGGGCATGCCGGGACTCGTGCAGTTCAAGGTGAACGCGCTGGTCGACGAGGAGATCACCGACGCGTTGTACCGGGCCTCCCAGGCCGGTGTCCACGTCGACCTCATCATCCGGGGCATGTGCACGTTGCGTCCCGGCGTACCGGGGCTGTCGGAGAACATCCGGGTCCGCTCGATCCTCGGCCGGTTCCTGGAACACTCCCGCGTCTTCCGGTTCGGCAACAACGGCGACGCCGAGTTCTGGATCGGCTCCGCCGACCTGATGCATCGCAACCTGGACCGGCGGGTCGAGGCGCTGGTCCAGGTCAGCGACCCGGTGGCCCGGGCCGAACTGGACCAGGTGCTCGGTGCCGCGATGAGCCCCGACATCGACGCGTTCGAGTTGGCCGCCGACGGGAGCTGGACCCGGCGTAACGGCACGACCGACGCGCCCCCGGCCCACCTGCAGGGGATGCTGCTGCGTCGGGTCGGCAGCACCGCCGGGTGAGCGACGGCGGCATAGGCTGAGCGGATGATCGAGGAGGAACGGCGACGGACCGGATGACCGACGTGATCGAGATCCGGGCGGCCGGCGGCGTGGTGTGGCGGCCCGGACCGTACGACGACGTCCAGGTCTGTCTGGTGCACCGCCCCCGGTACGGCGACTGGACCCTGCCCAAGGGCAAGCTGGAGCCGGGCGAGCATCCGTTGGCGGCAGCCGTCCGGGAGGTCGCCGAGGAGGCCGACGCGCGGGCCGCGCCCGAGGTGCGCCTGCCCTCGGTGCGGTACCGCAGCGAGGGCAGTCTCAAGGAGGTCGACTACTGGTCGATGCGGGCGATGGGCACCGGCGGCTTCCAGCCGGGCACCGAGGTCGACGCGGTGCGCTGGCTCGACGTGGACGACGCGGTGGCGCTGGTCAGCTACCCGCACGACGCGGAGATCCTGGCCGCGTTCGCCGCCCTGCCCCGGGTCACCGCCACCATGGTGCTGGTCCGGCACGGCCACGCCGGCAAGCGGTTGACCTGGTCCGGCCCGGACACGGCCCGGCCGTTGGACGACCGGGGCTGGTCGCAGGCGCGGGCGTTGGCGCCGCTGATCGCGCTGACCCGGCCGAGCCGGCTGTTGTCGGCGTCACCGCGCCGCTGCGTACAGACCCTGGACCCGGCCGCCGAGACGCTGGACCTGCCGATCGAGATCAGCGGCGACCTGGACGAGCCCCTCGCCGGCCAGCAGCCCGACGAACGGGTCCTCGCCGCGGCGGCGCGGATGGCCGCGCTGGCCGCCTCCGGCGCGCGTACGGCGGTGTGCAGCCAGGGCAAGGTGATCCCGGGCGCGCTGGAACGCCTCGCCGGGCAGGACGGCGACTACGACACCGACAAGGGCACGGGCTGGCTGCTCGCCTTCACCAACGACCGCCTCGTCGCCGCCGACCGACTCTGATCCGACGTCAGCCGGCACCGCCGGGCAGGGTGAGGGTGACCGCGACCGGCAGGTGGTCGCTGGCGGTGCCGGGGGTCGCGACGGCGTCGGAGGCGACCAGGTCGGGTGAGACGAAGACGTGGTCGATCTGCTCACGCGGGTCGTCGGCCGGGCTGGTCGGCACCGGGCGGGCGGCGGCGAACGCGTCGACCAGACCGGCACCGGTGAGCGCGGTGAAGGCCGGGTCGCCCGGCTCGGTGTTGAAGTCACCGGCGACCACCAGCGGCAGGCCGTCGGCGTACTCGGTGGCGAACTCGGCGACGGCACGGGCCTGCACCACCGGATCCGCGCCGGGCGGTGGTTGCAGGTGCGTGCTCACCACGGCCAGGCGTACGCCGTCGCTGAAGTCCACGGTGACGCCGAGCGCCTGCGCGCCGGTGGGTGCGCCCACGGCGGGCAGCACCCGGGTCCGGGCCCGGTCCACCGGCCACCGGCTGAGCACCGCGTCGCCCCACAGCGCGTCGGCGGCCGGCGCGAAGACGTAGGGCAGGCCCAGCCGGTCGGAGAGCAGGTGCAGGGTGTCGTGGCCGCCGTTGAGCAGCCAGCCCCGGTCCACCTCGCTGAGCACCACCACGTCGGCGTCCCGGACCGCCCGTTCCAGGGCGGGCAGGTCGAACCGGCCGTCCATGCCGAAGCCCATCCGGATGTTGTAGGCCACCACCCGTACCTGCTCCGGCGGACCCGGCCGGTTGGTCGCCACCGGCCACGGCTCGTGCACCACTGCGGCGACGACGGCGGTCAGCGCGGCGAGCACGGCGATCGGCACCCTGGGCAGCCGGGCGAACGTAGTGGCCCCCGGGACGGCCGGAGCAGCCGCTGGAGCGCCGAACTCCTCGGTGGCCAGTGCGGTGGCCGGACGAGGCCGAAGACGGCCCTCCAGCGCGATCAGGCCGGTCAGCGCAGCCACCAGGGCCGGCAGCCACCCGTTGGGATAGCCGAGGTCGTAGGCGGCGTAGTAGAGCACCGAGACGACCGCGAAGACGAGCATGCCGCCCACCGCCGCGTACCCCCGACGGGTCGCGGCCCGTGCCGACGGCACGGCGGCCCCGTCGGCCGACGCCAGGCAGCCGCCCAGACCGGCCGCGCTGAGCAGCACCGCGACGGTCAGCATCGCCGGCGGGCCGTACCCGAACAGCAGGGCACCGGCCAGCAGCAGCCCCGGCCACACCAGTCGGGTACGCGGCCGGGGCGGAGTCAGTGCGGCGAGCAGGAACACCGCCAGCACCACGCCGAGCGGCGCGAACGCGAACAGCGGGGTCGAGGCGGTGCCCGCCGCGCCGAACCAGTAGGACGTCGCGGTGCTCACCACCGCCGGCGACAACGCCACCATGCCGCCCAGCAACAACGCCGGCCCGACGAGCAACCACGCCCGACCGTGCGGCACCGGCGTGGACGCACCGGGACGGCGGGCGAGCAGGACCTCACCGGCGAGCAGCGCCACCACCATCACACCGCCGGCCACCCACGCCGCCCAACTCCCCCGCCAGACCAGGTCGTACGTGCCGACCAGCACGTGCCCGAGCGCCGCGGCGGCCAGTCCGAGCGCCAGTCCGGGTACGGTGCGCTCGCCCCGGGCCGCGGTCGCGGCGAGCCACACCAGACCGGCGAGCAGGCCGGCGCTGGCGAGCCAGAGCTGCGCGTCGCCGCCGGGGCCGGCGGTGAGGGCGAGCCGGGCGACGCCCAGCAGCGCCACGGCCACCACGCCGACCACGCGGCCGCCGACCAGCCGGACGAGCGGCGGCGCGGCGAGCGCCAGCACGAACCAGCCGAGGGCGAACGCCCCGAGCAGTTCGGCCGGGGTCGACGCGGCCTGCCCGAAGATGGTGATGACCGACGGCAGGAACACCCGCAGCACGTCGGTCAGGACGACGAGACCGAGGGCCAGGGTGGCGGTACCGAGATGACGGTGACGCGGCACGGTTCCTCTTTCGCCGAGGGGTGGTCCGGCGATTCTGGGCGTCGTGCCCCGCCCCGTCAACGCCTCGCGGGTGCGGACCTTCGGCGGCGGACCCGACGGACATGGCGAGGGCGCCCGCCGTGCGGCGGACGCCCTCGTCGTACGACCGGCTCAGCGCCGGGTCGCGCTCTTCCTGGCCGGCGCCTTCTTCGCCGGTGCCTTCTTGGCCGTCGCGGTCTTCTTGGCCGCGGTGGCCTTGGACGCCGTGGCGGTCTTCTTCGCCGGGGCGGCCTTCTTCGTGGCGGTCGTCTTCTTGGCGGTCGTCTTCTTGGCCGCGGCGGTGGTCTTGGTCGCCTTGGCCGCGGTCGTCTTCTTCGCCGCCGCCGTGGTCTTCGTGGCGGTCGTCTTCTTTGCCGCGGTGGCCTTCGCCGTGGTCGTCTTCTTGGCAGCGGTCGCCTTCGCACCCGTCGCCTTCGCACCGGTCGCCTTCGCACCGGTGGTCTTGGCGGTGGCCGCGGCGGTCTTCTTCGCCGCCGCCGTGGCCTTCGGCACCTTGCCGTTGGCCACCATCTCCTTGAACCCAGCGCCCGGACGGAAGGTCGGCACCGAGGTCTTCTTGACCTTCACCGCCTCCCCGGTACGCGGGTTGCGGGCTGTTCGCGCGCCCCGTACGCGCTTCTCGAACGCTCCGAATCCGGTGATCGCCACCTTCTCGCCCTTGGTGACCGCCGCCTGGACCTCAGCGAGGACCGCGTCGAGCGCGGCCGTCGCCGTTTTCCGGTCCCCCAGGCGAACGGCGAGCGCCTCGATGAGCTCGGCCTTGTTCACTACTTCCTCCTGATTGTGCAACTGACTCGACGCGAGCCATTCTGCGCGCACGGTATGCCCTGTGCTGCCCGGACACAAACATTCGGTGGAAAAAAGCCCTTGTGTCGTAACGGATTCGCCCCCACCGGTGGCACCGGTGGGGGCGAAATCGGCGACGAAGCCGGGTGAACGGGCTAGGCGACGCGGGGCAGGAAGGGCGACCGAGTGCCCTCGAAGGCACTGATCTGCGCCTCGTGACGAAGGGTGAGTCCAATGTCGTCCAAGCCCTCCATCAGCCGCCAACGGCTGAAGTCGTCGAGGGGGAACGACCACGTGGAACCGCCCGCCTGGACCTGCCGGGCGGTGAGGTCGACGGTGATCGCGGCCTTCGGGTCGGACTCGACCAGGGCCCAGATCTCCTCGACGGCTTTCAATTCCAGCTCGACCGGGAGCAGACCCTCCTTGAGGGCGTTGCCGCGGAAGATGTCACCGAAGCGCGGCGAGATCACCGCCTGGAAGCCGAAGTCGCGCAACGCCCACACGGCGTGCTCCCGCGACGACCCGGTACCGAACTCCGGACCGGCCACCAGAATCGAGGCACCCGAATATGATTCATCGTTGAGTACGAATCCCGGGTCCTCCCGCCACGCGCTGAACAGCCCGTCGGCGAATCCGGTACGGGTCACCCGCTTGAGGTACACGGCCGGGATGATCTGATCCGTGTCCACGTCGGACCGACGCAGCGGCACGGCGGTGCCGGTGTGCACGGTGAACTTGTCCATCTGTCGCAGCCCTTCTCTACAGGTCGGCGGGGGCGGCCAGCCGACCGGCCACGGCGGTGGCGGCGGCGACCGGCGGGCTCACCAGGTGGGTACGCCCACCCCGGCCCTGCCGGCCCTCGAAGTTCCGGTTCGAGGTGGAGGCGGAACGCTGCCCCGGGGAGAGCGTGTCCGGGTTCATGCCCAGGCACATCGAGCAGCCGGCGAAGCGCCACTCGGCACCCGCGTCGGTGAAGACCTTGTCCAGCCCCTCGGACTCGGCGGCCTCGCGTACCGCGGCGGAGCCCGGCACGACCAGCATGCGTACGCCGTCGGCGACCTGGTGGCCGCGCAGCACGTCGGCGGCGGCCCGCAGGTCCTCCAGCCGGCCGTTGGTGCAGGATCCGACGAAGACCACGTCGACCGAGAGGTCCCGCAGCGGGGTGCCGGGTCGCAGGTCCATGTACTCCAGGGCCCGACGGGCGGCGGCCCGCTCCGGCTCGGTGCCGAAGTCGTCCGGGTTCGGCACCGCCGCGCCCAGCGGTGCGCCCTGGCCCGGGTTGGTGCCCCAGGTGACGAACGGGGTGATCTCGGCGGCGTCCAGCGTCACCTCGGCGTCGAACGTCGCGCCCTCGTCGGTGGGCAGCGTCCGCCAGTACGCGACCGCGGCGTCCCAGTCCGCGCCGGCCGGTGCGTTCGGCCGCCCCTTGAGGTACGCGAAGGTGGTCTCGTCCGGCGCGATCATGCCGGCCTTGGCGCCCCACTCGATGGACATGTTGGCGATGGTCATCCGGCCTTCCATGGAGAGCGCCCGGATCGCCTCGCCCCGGTACTCCACGATGTGTCCGCGCCCGCCGCCGGTGCCCACCTTCGTGATGAGCGCGAGGACCAGGTCCTTGGCGGTGACGCCGGGACCGAGCCGGCCGTTGACGGTCACCGCCATCGTCTTGGGCCGCGCCTGCGGCAGCGTCTGGGTGGCCAGTACGTGCTCGACCTCACTGGTGCCGATGCCGAACGCCAGCGCACCGAACGCGCCGTGGGTGGCGGTGTGCGAGTCGCCACAGACGATCGTCATGCCGGGCTGGGTGAGCCCGAGCTGCGGCCCGATGACGTGCACGATGCCCTGGTTCTCGTCGCCCAGCGGGTGCAGCTTCACGCCGAACTCGGCGCAGTTGCGGCGCAGCGTCTCGATCTGCGTACGGGAGGTGGGGTCGGCGATGGTGAGCAGGTCACCACGGCGCTGCTGGAACGAGGGATCGGCGTACCCGGTCGGGGTGTTGTGATCCTCGGTCGCGAGCGTGAGGTCGGTACGGCGCACCTGGCGACCGGCGAGCCGCAGCCCGTCGAAGGCCTGCGGGCTGGTCACCTCGTGCAGCAGGTGCAGGTCGATGAAGAGCAGATCGGGCTCACCATCGGCGGACCGGACGACGTGCGCGTCCCAGACCTTCTCGGCCAGGGTCCTCGGCTCAGGAGTGACTCCCACCATCTGGACATCCTAAATTCTGGGAGGTAAATTTCGGCTTGTGGGACACAGTATGAGCGGTGTCGGCGTTCTCGACAAGGCGGTGGTCATCCTGGCCGCCTGTGTCGACGGCGCCAGCCTGGCCGAACTCGTTGAACGCACCAAGCTGCCCCGGGCCACCGCGCACCGGCTGGCACAGGCGCTGGAGATCCACCGGATGCTGGTCCGGGACACCCAGGGCCGTTGGCGTCCCGGTCCACGTCTGGGCGAACTGGCGAACGCCGCACCGGACGTGCTGCTGACCGCCGCCGAGCCGCTGCTGGCCGCCCTGCGCGACGCCACCGGCGAGAGCGCGCAGCTCTACCTGCGCCGGGCGGACGAACGGATCTGCGTGGCCGCCGCCGAACGCGCCAGCGGCCTGCGGGACACCGTCCCGGTGGGTTCGGTGCTGCCGATGGTGGCCGGTTCGGCGGCGCAGATCCTGCTCGCCTGGGAGCCGCCCGAGGCGGTGATGCCGCTGCTGCCCCGGTCCAAGTTCACCGGCCGCACCCTCGCCGAGGTACGCCGCCGAGGCTGGGCGCAGAGCGTCGCCGAACGCGAGGCCGGTGTGGCGAGCGTCTCCGCACCGATCCGGGACCGCACCGGCCGGGTCATCGCCGCGATCAGCATCTCCGGCCCCATCGAACGGCTCGGCCGCCGCCCCGGCGAACGTCACGCCATGGCCGTCGTCCGCGCCGGCCAACGCCTCTCCGGCCTCTGACCCCACCCTCCCCCACGCCTTCCCCTTCCACCCCTCCCGCCCTGCTGTTCGCGGATGATCAAGAAGTTTTGGCCACCGGCAGAGCCCGAGCCCGACGCAAACTCCTTGGTCAACTCGCCCGAGAGTGGGCTGACGCGGGAGTGGGGGCGGGTTACGGGGGGTGGGATGGGAGAAGCCCGCCTCGCGGGGCGAGACGGGCTTCGGTGTGGTAGCCCCGACCGGATTCGAACCGGCGCTACCGCCTTGAGAGGGCGGCGTCCTGGGCCGCTAGACGACGGGGCCAAGACTTTCCTGGTTCACCACCCCTGCGGGCGGTGCGGCAGTAGTCTAGCGGCGTCCTTCGCAGCGGCGGAATCTGGGGTGGGACGGTGCCGTCCGGCGAGGTCGGGGGCCGTTTCACCCGATCGGGTGAGGCGCGACGCCCGGCCGGCGGCAAGCCGGGGCCGGAGGTCGGGCGGCAAGAGGTGAGCGCCGGGCGGCAGGAGGCGCGACACCCGGCCGGCGGCAGCCGGGCCGGAGGGTCGGGCGGCAGGAGGCCGGGCGGTCGAGCGCGCATCGACTGCCGCAACTCGGCTCCCGCACCACAGCGAAACGGCCCGACCCACTGAGCGGGACGAGCCGTCACCTGAATCTGTAGCCCCGACCGGATTCGAACCGGCGCTACCGCCTTGAGAGGGCGGCGTCCTGGGCCGCTAGACGACGGGGCCAGAACACATTGCGACACCACCGCGCGGTGGTGTCGCCAAACTCTACCAGAACTCGCGACCGAAGCCCCTTGCAGAGCATCGGTGCTGAACTCCACCAGAATCCAGCGGCCTCGATTCTTGCGAATCTCGGCTGCGCTGGGGTACCAGGACTCGAACCTAGACTAACTGAACCAGAATCAGTTGGGCTGCCAATTACCCCATACCCCATCGGCCCCTTGCGGTGCCGGGGGCAAACTCTACCCTCCCGGCACCGACGGGCCAAATCGACTTCCCCAAACCGCCCTTGAGCTGCGTAAACGGCGGTCAGGTCGCGGACACGACAGGGTTGGCCAACTCGCCGATCCCCTCGATCCGGACGGCCACCGTATCCCCGTCCGTGAGCGGGCTAACCCCCGCCGGAGTGCCGGTCAGGACGATGTCGCCGGGAAGCAGCGTCATCACGTGCGAGACGTACGACACCAGGGCCGGCACGTCGAAGACCATGTCCCGGGTACGGCCGAGTTGGCGGACCTCCATCTCCTCCGGGTCGCGTCCCACCTCGCAGCGGATCTCCAGGTCGGTGACGTCCAGACCGGTGGTGATCCACGGACCGATCGGGCAGAACGAGTCGAACCCCTTGGCCCGGGTCCACTGGCTGTCGGAGCGCTGGAGGTCCCGGGCGGTGACGTCGTTGGCGCAGGTGTAGCCGAAGATCGCCCGTTCGGCAGCGGCCCGGTCGGCGCGGCGGGCGCCCGGGGCACCGATGACCACGGCCAACTCCGCCTCGTGCTCCACCTGCTTGCTGAACTCGGGCAGGCGGATCGCGTCCCGGGGGCCGATGACGGAGGTGGAGGGCTTGAGGAAGAGCAGCGGCTCCTTCGGTACCTCGTTGCCGTGCTCGGCGGCGTGCTCGGCGTAGTTGCGGCCGACACAGACCACCTTGCTGGGCAGGATCGGCGAGAGCAGGCGGACGTCGGACAGCGCCCACCGGACACCGCTGAACGTGATCTGGCCGAACGGGTGTCCGGTGATCTCGGCGACGGTCAGCCCCTGCGGGCCCGCCTCCGGCTCCCCCTCGACGACACCGAACGACATTCCCTTGGCATGAGCGAAACGAGCGATACGCACCAGGCCAATCTAGTCCGGTCGGCGACCGGACCGACCAGCGCAATCTCGTCCGATCGCAGACCGGACCGCCCAGGCCGATCCCGTCCGGTCGCAGACCGGACCGGCCAGCGCAATCTAGTCCGGCCGCGCGACCGGACCGCCCAGGCCAATGCAGTCCGGCCGGATCGACGGTGGCGCAGCTTACCCGCGACGATCAGCGGACGCGCCGGATTCGTCGCTTCGTACCCGCACGACGTGCGCGCGCGCCTAGCGTCGGCTGCGGAGGTTCGTTCGTATGCCTGCATCGACACGACACCACAGGAAGCTCGCGGCGATCGTGCACTGCGTCGGTCTGCTCACGGCGCTGCCGGTCCTGCCGGCGGCCACCGCCCCGGACGCACCGGCACCCGGTCGGCCGCACGCGGCAGCCGCCACGCCCGAGCCCACCATGCCGTCGGCCCCGCCGGCGGTGCCCACGCCGACCCGGGTCGCCTCGCCGGCGGCCAGGCCGGAGGTCAGCGTGGCGGTGAGACCGCAGAACACCGCCGCGCCCGGCTACCGCATCGAGGTCCGCAACCGGGGCGACGCGCCGGTCTCCACCACGGTGCGCCAGGAGCTGCCGCAGGGTGCCACGGCGACGACGATCAGCGGTGGTGGCCGGGAGGTACGCCCCGACGGGTCGGCGGCGACCGAGGTGACCTGGCGTCTGAGCCTGCCGCCGCGCAGCACCAGGACGTTGGACACCACGTTGACCGCCGCCTCCGCGCAGCAACCGCTGACCACGCCCGCCTGCGCCTACGGCACCGACGACCAGCAGCCGTACGACTGCGCGTCGGCCACCTGGACGTCCCCGGCGGCACCGGCGGCCGGTGCGGCGGAGTCGGGCTGGCGGCACCAGGCGCCCGCGCTGCTGGCCGGTGCGATCGCGGTGCTGGTGCTCGGCGTGATCGGCTTCGTCACCTGGCGTCGACGCAGGCGGCCGGTCGCCGCCGCGCTGGCCTCGGAGGGACGGGGGACGGTGTACCCGCGCCCGGCCACGCCCCGACCCCCGGTCCGTCGCCGTACGCCGCCGGTCTGGCTGGTGGTGCCGGTGGCCGCGACGGTGCTCATCGTCACGATCGGCGTGGCGGCGTGGACCGCCACCCGGCGGGTCGCCGCGATCGACACCGACAGCCAGCCGACCAGCGGCGCCTGGAAGGGCACCGGGATCAGCGGTGGGATAGGCGTGCCGCTGACCGAGGACGCGTTCGAGTTCACCGTCTATCGGATGGCCTGTGAGCCGGGCCGGGGCGCCCGCCAGTGCCAGGCGACCGTGGGGGTGCGCAACGTCACCCCGGAGCACCAGAGCTGGCACGGCAAGTTGCAGCGGGCGTACCTGGCGGACGGCAACTGGGTCACCACCGACGAGCAGGCCACCCGGCGGGCCAACCGGGGGCGGGACGTCTTCGCCGAGCCGATGGCGGCGGGCAGTCGTACGGTGCTGCCGCTGGTCTTCACGGTCAACGGCGCGGAGCCGCCCCGGCACCTGGAGTTGCGCAGCGGAGTCTTCTCCGCCGGCGTGCGGGTGGACGTGCCCTGACCGGCGGGCGGGCGGCGGTCGTACCCTGGGACGATGACCGCCGCCCTCGCCCCTGCCGTGCTCGACGCGGCCGACTGGCAGGCGCGCCGCCGCGCCCACGAGGAGCGGGTGGACGGCTGGCTCAGCGGGCACCTGGAGCGCCGCAGACGGGGCGAGAAGCATCCGGTGGAGGACTTCCTCTTCACCTACTACTCGTGCCGGCCGGCGCAGTTGCGCCGATGGCATCCGGGTGCGGGGGTGCTGTTGCGCGAGGCGGACGCGGTCGACTTCGGTCCGGACTACCGGCTGGTCGACGGTGGGGTCGTCCTCGACACCGGGGCGGTCCTGGCCCGTCGTGGCGAGTCGGTGCGCTGGATCGGATCCCTGCTGGCGGCGACCTCGGGACGCCCCGCCCACCTGGGCTGTTTCGGGATGCACGAGTGGGCGATGGTCTACCGGCAGAACCAGGACGAGGTCCGGCACCGCGCCTGGCCGCTGCGGCTGAGCCCGGAGCGCACCGCCGAGGTCGTCGAGGAGCGCGGCGTACGGTGCAGCCACTTCGACGCGTACCGGTTCTTCACCGAGCCGGCCCGCCCGCTCAACGTGCTCCGGCCGACCCGGGACACGCAGCACGAGCACGAGCAGCCGGGCTGCCTGCACGCCAACATGGACCTGTACAAGTGGGCGTACAAACTCTCCCCGCTGGTGCCGTCGGAGCTGGTCGCCGACGCCTTCGCGCTGGCCCGGGAGATCCGCACGCTGGACATGCGGGCCTCGCCGTACGACCTGGCGGCGCTCGGCTACCCGCCGGTGCGGGTGGAGACCCCGGAGGGGCGGGCCGCGTACGCAGGGGCGCAGCGGGAGTTCGCCGAGCGGGCCGGGGTGCTGCGCGATCGGCTGCTGGCGGCGATCCCCGCCTGACACCGGCCGGGGCCACCTCCGACGGACGCGGCCCCGCACGGATGCTCAGGAGGCCGTGCAGCTCACCGTCGGGACGGTGGGGGTGCCGCCGGTGCTGGCCAGGAAGCCGAACGTGGTCTGGGCACCGGAGGCCAGCGCGCCGTTCCAGGCGGCATTACGGGCAGTGACCGTCGTTCCGCTCTGGACCACCTCGGCACCCCACGCCTGGGTGATCCGTTGACCGACGGCGGTGTCGAATCGCACCGTCCAACCGGCGATCGCGGCCGACCCTCCATTACGGACGGTCACCTCTCCTTGGAATCCGCCCTGCCACTGTCCGGCCACCCGGTAGCTCGCCACGCAGCCGCCCGACGGCGGCGTGGGCGTCGCGGTGGGCGTGGGCGTCGCGGTGGGCGTGGGCGTCGCGGTGGGCGTGGGCGTCGCGGTGGGCGTGGGCGTGGGCGTGGGTACGCCGGTCAGCGCCGCCACCAGCGCGGGGTACCAGCGATCGGCGATCTTCTGGTCGCCCGCGGCGTTCGGGTGCACCCCGTCGTACGTGTCGGTGGTGGTGCTGAAGCCGGTCCACTGGTCCACCACCACGATCGGCGACTGGGCGGTGGTCTTGCCCGCCGCCCACCCGTCGACGGCGTTGTTGAGGGCGACGACCCGCTGGCCGCACTCGGGGCAACTGCTCGGCGCCATCGGAATGATCTTCGCGACCAGGACGCGCATAGCGGGGTTGGCGGCCCGCATCTGGTCCACCAACCGGCCGTACGCGGCCAGGATCGTGGTCGGAGCGAGGTTGCTCCACACGTCGTTGGTGCCGAAGTGCATGAGGACGACGTCCGGGCGGGTGGCCGACAGCCAGCCCGGCAGCAGGTTCTGGTTGGCCACGTTGGTCACCAGGTACCCGCCGTGCCCCTCGTTGTCGCCGTCGTACGGCTGGCCGCAGCCCTGCGGCCCGAGGGTGCCGACGAAGTCGACGGCGGTGTGCCCGGCGGACTGGAGGCGGTTCCAGAGCACCGCCCGCCAGCAGCCCGGCGAGCCGGTGATGGAGTCACCGAGCGGCATCACGCGTACTGGGTCGGCAGCGGCGACGGCAGGTGCCGGTCGATTGTCGGCGGAGGGGGCGGCCGGTGCGGCGGCGGAGGGACGGGCCGCGACCGAGCCGGCGGCGAGGGCGAGGACGACCGCCGCGACGGCGGCGGTGGAGGCGGTCAGCAGGGACCTTCGGAGCATAGTGGAGGGACTCCCGTCACGTGTGGTGGCTACGGTGTGACCGGCCCTGGCGCTCCCGCCGACAGTCAACCAGACGCAACGACGTTCATCAATCGATAGCCGCAACCACCGCCCCGCGCCGCGCTACTCGCCGTCCGCCCGGCGGTCGCGTTTGCGCTGCGAGCGGCGCTTCTTCTCGGCGAGCCGACGCTCCTTGGCGGCCCGCGACGGGCGGGTCGGCCGACGCGGCGGGGGTGGCGGCGCGACCGCCTCGCGCAGCAGTGCGGCGAGCCGCTCCCGGGCCGCCTCGCGGTTGGCGAGTTGCGCCCGGTGCTCACTGGCGGCGATGGTCAGCACGCCGTCGACCAGCCGGCCGGCGAGCCGCTCCAGCGCCCGCGCCCGCAGCGAATCCGGCAGGCTGGGCGACCCGGCCAGATCGAAACTCAGCTCGACCCGGGAGTCGGTGGTGTTGACCCCCTGACCGCCGGGCCCGGACGACCGGGAGAATCGCTCCCGCAGCTCGGCGGCGGGGACACTCCACCGGTCGGTCACCCGCAGTCCGTCGTCCACGCACCGAGGCTAACGTGCCGGCGGCTACTTCGGAGCACTGCTCGGATTCGACTCCGGCACGGTCGACTCGTCGCCACCGACCGCCGCGTACGCGACTGCCCCGACCAGCAACAGGGCGATCACCCCGACCTTCGTGGTGACCACCTTGATCAGTAGCCAGGCAGCGCGACGCGCGCCGGGCACGGTCTTCTTCGCCGCCTGATAGTCGTTCCAGCCGCGCCGGGCCCGCGCGTACGACGACCCGACACCACTTCCGATGATGAGGCCCACCAGCAGGAGGACCGCGATGAGAGGACGCTCCACCCACGCCAGTATCCATACTCAGCGTAATATTTCCATTCTCCGATCACTGACCGCCAGAAACCCGACAGACCGCGCATCTGTCCGTAATTGGACAGTGACCGTACGTGACATCAGCCGCCCTTGCCGATGATCGTGTCGGCGGTCTGCTGCACCTGCTCGATCGGGATGGCGAACCCGATGCCGATCGAGCCGTTGCCGTCGATGGTGGCGATCGCGGTGTTCACCCCGACCACCTCGCCCCGGGCGTTGACCAGCGGCCCCCCGGAGTTGCCCGGGTTGATCGAGGCGTCGGTCTGCACCGCCCGGTGCCGGTTGTCGCCGAGGCGGACCTGGCGGTCCAGCGCACTGACGATCCCCGCGGTGACCGTGCCCGGCAACCCCAGCGGCGAACCGACCGCCAGCACCGGCTCGCCCACCCGGGTCGATCCCGGCTTGGCCAACGGCAACGCCGTCAGCCCGGCGGACGACGGCACCCGGAGTACGGCGAGATCGCTGCCCGGTTCCCGGCCCACCACCTCCGCCGCGAGCCGCCGGCCGTCCGGCAGTTCGACGGTCACCGCACCGCGTCCCTTGGCCAGGATGTGGTCGTTGGTGATGATGTGCTGCTCGGTGTCGACGGCGAACCCGGAGCCCGTCGCCGAGGCGCCGCCCCCGTCGCCCACCAGCACCGACACCACTCCGGGCACGGTCTTCTCGGCCGCGGTGACCAGCTCGGCCGGCACCGGGGCGGCGGACGCCGCAGCCGGACCCGGCGCACCGTCACGACCGGCCACCCAGCCCCCGGCCAACGCCCCCGATCCGGTGGACAGCGTCACCACCGCCAGCCCCGCCAGCAGCCGGCGGCGCCAACTCCACGCCGCCCGGTCACCGCTCGTTTCGTCCGGTCCGCCCCGCCCGTCCGGGCCGAGGTCCGGCGAGACGAACCAGGGCCCGCGTGGCTCACCCAGTCCGGTCTGCACTGCCATTCGTACGCTCCTCACGTGTGGCGGGCCCGGGTCGGTCCGGTCGGGTCGCCGGGGCGGATCAGGGCAGGCGGGAGAACCACCGCATCGAGCCGTACGCCGCACCCATCGCGAACACCAGTCCGAGCCCGATGAACCGGGACGAGACGTCCTGCCGTACCTTGCGCCAGCCCACCGAGCTGCCGATGTCGTCGTAGACGGCCCGTAGCTCGTCGCTCGTCGCGGCCTCGTGGAAGACGCCGCCGGTCTGCTCGGCGACGGCCTGCAACGTCTCCCCGTCCACCGGCACCTGGATCGGCCGACCGCCCCGGTCCACGAAGCCACTCAGCGTGCCGAACGAGATCGTGTGCACCGGCACCTCGACCGCGACGGCGTCGGCGGCGGCCTCCATCGGGTCCATGCCCGAGGTGTTCGCCCCATCGGAGAGCAGGATGATCCGGGCCGGTGGCGGCTGGGTCGCGGCGGCCTCGTCCAACGCCTTCACCGCCCCCAGCGAGGTGCTGATCGCCTCGCCGATCGCGGTGCCCTGCACGCCGGTCACCCCCTCGGCGAGACGCTCGATGCCGTCGTGCAGGGCCTCCCGGTCGGTGCTCGGCGGCACCAGCACCGCCGCGCTGCCGGCGAAGGCGACCAGCCCGACGTTGAACTCGTCCGGCAGACCGTCGACGAACCGCCGGGCGGCGCTCTTGGCGGCGGTGAGCCGGTCCGGGTCCACGTCGCTGGCGAGCATCGAGGTGGACACGTCCACCGCCACCATCACGGTGGCCCGTTCCCGGGGCACCCGCACCTCGGCGGTGGGTCGGGCGAAACCCACCACCAGCAGCGCCAACATGGCCAGGAAGAGGCCGGCCGGTAGGTGCCGACGCCAGGTCGGTCGCCGGGGCGCGACCCGGTCGAGCAGCCGCAGGTTGGTGAAGCGGACCGCGTACCGGCTGCGCCGCCGGTGCGCCACCAGATAGGCGAGCGCCAGGGCCAGCACGCCGAGCAGGAGCCAGAGCCGCACCGGTGACTGCCAGATCATGCCGCACCTCCCCGGTTCGGTCCGGCTCCGGCGGCGGCCAGCCGCCGTTGCGCGTGGACGTGCCGCACGACGTCGGCCGCCCAGTCCCGGTCGGTGCGCAGGCTCAGGTGGGTCGCGCCGGACCGGCGCACCGCGTCGCGGACCTGGTCGCGCTGGGCGGCGGCGGCGGCCGCGTACCGCTCGCGCAGCCGCCGGTCGCCGGTCCACACCTCGCGCCGCTCGCCGGTCTCCGGGTCGGCCAGGGTGATCAGGCCGACGTCCGGCAGTTCCAGCTCACGAGGGTCGGTGATCTCCACTGCCAGCACCTGGTGCCGCACGGCCAGCCGTCGCAGCGGGCGTTCCCAGGTGGCCGGCAGCCGGGGATCGTCGGGCAGACCGTCGAGGAAGTCGGAGACCACCACCACCAGGCCGCGTCGGTGGGCCACCCGGTGCACCGCCGCCACCGCGTCGGAGAGGTCGGCCGTGCCGGGCGACGGCCCGCCGGGCCCGTCGTGGCCGCTCACCCTGGGTTCGGCCAGCAGCCCGCGCAGCAGTCCGAGCAGATGGGTACGCCCACCGCGCGGCGGCAGCCGACGCAGCCCGGAGGTGGTGAGCACCTGGGCGCCGAGCCGGTTGCCCGGACCGGTGGTGAGGAAGCCGACCGTGGCGACCGCGGCCACCGCCAGCTCCCGCTTGTCCAGCTCGGCGGTGCCGTACTCCATGCTGGGGCTGGCGTCCACCAGCAGCCAGGTGGTCAGTTCCCGGTCGGCGTCCACCTGCCGGACGTGCGGCACGGTGGTCCGGGCGGTCACCGCCCAGTCCATCCGGCGTACCTCGTCCTCGCCGGGCCGATACTCCCGGCTGCCGGCGGGTTCGCTGCCCGGACCGGGTAGCAGGCCCCGGTGCTCGCCGTGCAGCATGCCGTCGAGGCGGCGGGTGACGGTCAGTTCCAGCCGACGCAGCCGCTGGTCCGGAGTGAGGTCGGCGAGCACCGGATCGGCCGGTACGGGCACCGGGGCGGATCGGCGGGCCATCAGGCGGCGGCCAGGTCAGGGGCGTACTCGGGCTGGCCGGTGGCCGCCACCCGGGGCGGCGGGACCACCTCCACCAGGCGGCGCACGACGGCCTCGGCGGTCACCCCGTCGGCGACCGCGTCGAAGGAGAGCACCAGCCGGTGCGACAGCACGTCGCCCGCGAGTTCCCGGACGTCCTCGGGCAGCACGTACTCCCGGCCGCGCAGCAGCGCCTGCGCCCGCGCGGCGGCGACCAGGCCGAGGGTGGCGCGCGGGCTGGCGCCGTACGCCAGCAGCGGGGCGATCTCCGGCAGCCCGAACCGGACCGGATCCCGGGTGGCGAGGATGAGCCGGACCACGTACTCGGCGATCGCGTGGTGCACGAAGACCTGCGTGGCCTGCCGCTGGAAGGCGCGCAGGCGATCCGCGTCGAGCACCGGACGGGCCCGTGGTCGGTCGGCGCTCATCCGGTAGAGGATGGCCAGTTCGTCGGCGCCGTCCGGGTAGTCGACCAGGATCTTCATCAGGAAGCGGTCGCGCTGCGCCTCGGGGAGCTGGTAGACCCCCTCCGACTCGATCGGGTTCTGGGTGGCCAGCACGAGGAACGGGTCCGGCACCCGGTAGCTTCGCCCGCCGATCGAGACCTGACGTTCGGCCATCGCCTCCAGCAGCGCGGACTGCACCTTTGCCGGAGCCCGGTTGATCTCGTCGGCGAGCACCAGGTTGGCCATGATGGGCCCGAGTTCGACGTCGAAGCTCTCCTTCGACGCCCGATAGATGCGGGTGCCGACGATGTCCGAGGGAACGAGGTCGGGGGTGAACTGGATCCGGGAGAAGGTGCCGCCGACGACCGTGGCGAGGGTCTGCGCGGCGAGCGTCTTGGCCACCCCCGGCACGCCCTCCAGGAGGCAGTGACCGTCGGCGACCAGGGCGATGAGCAGGCGCTCGACGAGCCGATCCTGCCCGACGATCACGCGTTTGACCTCGAAGAGCGTCTGGTCCAGCTCAGCGGTGGTCGCGTCCGGATCGACCGGGCTGGGCAGGCTGGCCATGGTGTCCGAGATGTCCGTCACGGTGCTTGCTTCCCGAGGCGCACCTCGGGCAAACGTCGGAATTACCGGCCGTGCACGGCCCAGACGGGTCGGCCGTCGTCGTTACGACGTGGACCGTCGCGGACGCCGCGAAAGGTGCCGGTCGGCTCGTCCGGGGCCGAACCAGGACGAGCGGTCCGGCGGCACGACAGCGGCCCCCGCCCATCCGGCGGGGGCCGCTGTCAGGGCACCGTTCAGCGTTGCACGAAGAGGTGGAACGGCAGGTCGGCGGCGACACCGGCGGAGTCGCGCGTCTGGATGAACACCCCGTTCGGGGTGAGCAGCCGGGGTGCCACCGAGACCTCCCCGCCGGGCGGGACACAGCACGAGTCGGGCCGGCCGATCGTCGCCACGTAGATGCCCGTGGTGGCGTTGCCGCCGAACTGCACCTCGTACTGGCCGACGCCGTACTTGATGACGACCCCGTCGCCGCGGGCCTTGGTGCCGTTGGCGTTGACCGCCGTCGCCCACCCGGAGGTGCTGGCGACGCCGACCTCGCCCTTGGCGAGCAGGGCCCGCGCGCTGTTCAGCGAGGCGGTGGTGACCGCCGGCTGCTGCGCGGTGGCGCGGGCGGTGGGCTGGTTGCCCACGACGGTGGGCTTCGCCGCGGCGATGCCACCGCCAGCGAGGGCGAGGGCGAGGGCCGCGATCGACACCGCAGCCGCCTTACGTCGGAAAAATCTGGTCATGACAGGTCTCCCTTGGTGACCGTGGGGATACGCCGACCCGCGACACGCGGGGCGGATACTGGCTTTTGCCTGGTCGGGCCGCAATGACCTCCGAACGCTGGATGCGTCATTTTTCTTCGCTCCCACAAACGGCTGCACTCGATGGCCCACATACGCTCTGAGCTGGGAATATCTCCCCGATCGCAACCACCCGACCAGCAGGAACGTAGCACCGGAAAATACCGTCGGTCAATAACCCTTCACACCCCTGAAGCAATGTCGGAACATCGCCCCTAATTGTGAGAGACACATTCGCGAATGAGGCGTGAAAACCGTTCATCCAATCGTGGCCGCCGATTGTGCAGCGGTGGATCTCCGTCGGTCGCCGGTCGCCGGTCGCCGGCTACCCTGCCTGCTGTGGCGATCACCCTCGGCCGGCCGTCGACGCTGTCCGGACGCACCGTGCTCTGCTGGCTCGCCGTCGCCCCCGGGGCGGCATGGGCGGTCGTCCGGCTGGCCGGCCTGGACCGGGGGCCGTTGGTGCAGGCGCTGGCCTTCACGCCGTACGCGCTGCTCGGCAGCCTGATCCCGGTGGTGCTCGCGGTCGCCCTGCGACGCCGCTGGCCGGCGGTGGTCGCGGCGGTGACCACGGCAGCGCTGCTCGCGGCGGTCGTACCCCGCGCGCTGCCCTCGCCGCAGCCGACCGTCGACGGGCCGGAACTGCGCGTGCTCACCGCCAACCTGCTGGCCGGTGCCGCCGACCCACGGACGGTGATCGCGCTGGTCCGCGAGGCGCGGGTGGACGTGCTGGTGGTGCAGGAGTTCACCCCGGCGGCCCAGGTTGAACTGGACCGGCTGGGCCTGGCCGACCTGCTCCCCCATCGGCAGCTCAACCCGATGGACGGCACGCCGGGCTCCGGGCTCTACGCCCGCCACCCGATCGGCGACGGTGGCGTCCGCCAGCTTCGTGGCGGCTGGAGCTTCACCCAGGCGTACGCGACGGTGACGGTGCCCGGGGCTCCGGCCGTCCGCGTCGAGTCGGTCCACCCGGCGGCCCCGTACGCGGTGGACCAGGTGCCCGGCTGGCGCGCGGACCTGGCGGCCCAACCGGCGGCCACCCCGGACGGGCCGCTGAGCATCCTCGCCGGTGACTTCAACGCCACCCTCGACCACGGCCCACTGCGCGCCCTGCTACGCACCGGGTACGCCGACGCCGCCGCCTCGGTCGGCGCCGGGCTGACCGGCACCTGGGGGCCGTACGACGGTGACCCCATCCCGCCGGTCGTGATCGACCACGTGCTGGTCGACCGCCGGATCGCGGTACGCGCCGTGACGGTGCACCCGCTACCCGGCAGCGACCACCGGATGGTCCTCGCCGACCTCCACCTACCCTCCGCCGCCGGCTAGGGCGCTGCGGTGTAAGGAGCTGCGGCGAAGGGAGGGGACCCTTTCTATACACCAGGCGATAGCAGGGGACCCTTCCTAACACCCAACGGCACCCGGCCGTGCCCGGCGTGTGCCGGGGTGCGGCCGGCGCGCGTGCCGGGGTGCGGCCAGCGCGTGTGCCGGGGTGCGGCCAGCGCGTGTGCCGGGGTGCAGCCGGGTGCGGTGCTACACGCGGGCGCGGTCGAGGCCGTACGTCAGCGCGTCGACCAGGGCGTGCCAGCTCGCCTCGACCACATTGGGGTGCACGCCGACGGTGGTCCAGCCGCCGCCTCGACCGTCAGCGGTCTCGACCAGCACCCGGGTGACCGCGCCGGTGCCGTGGCTGCCCTCCAGGATGCGGACCTTATAGTCGGCCAGCTCGAAGTTGCGCAGCTCGGGGTAGTGCCGGCCGAGGCCGACGCGCAGCGCCTCGTCGAGCGCGTTGACCGGGCCGTTGCCCTCGGCCGTGGCGATCACCCGCTCACCGCGTACCCGGATCTTGACGGTCGCCTCGGAGACCACCGCGCCATCTTCGCGGTGCTCGACCAGCACCCGGTACGACTCCAGCGCGAACGGCCGCGCCGGTGCCGCGTCCGGCAGTTCGGAGCGGACCAGCAGCTCGAACGAGGCGTCGGCGGCCTCGAACGACCAGCCACCGGCCTCCAGTTCCTTGACCCGGTTGGTGACCCGGGACAGCGTCTCCGGATGGCCGGCCAGATCCAGCCCCAGCTCACGACTCTTGAGCTCGATGCTGGCCCGGCCGGCCATCTCGGTGACCAGGATCCGCATGTCGTTGCCCACCACCTCGGGTTCGACGTGGTTGTAGAGCAGCGGATCCACCTTGATCGCACTCGCGTGCAGCCCCGCCTTGTGGGCGAAGGCGGCGGCCCCGGCGTACGCCTGGTGGGTGTCGGGGGCGATGTTGGCGATCTCGGCGATGGCGTGGGAGACCCGCACCATCTGCTCCAGGCAGCCCTTCGGTAGGACCGGCAGCCCGAGCTTGAGCTGGAGGTTCGCCGCGACGGCGAAGATGTCGGCGTTGCCCGGCCGCTCGCCGTACCCGTTGGCGGTGCCCTGCACGTGCCGGACGCCCGCCTCCACGGCGGCGAGGGTGTTGGCGACCGCGCATCCGGTGTCGTTCTGCGCGTGCATGCCGAGCACCTCGGGCGCGACCCCGATCCGGTCGGTGAGGTCGGAGATGGCCGCGGTGACCCAGGAGGGCAGCATCCCGCCGTTGGTGTCGCAGAGCACGAACCGCTCCGCCCCGGCCGCCAGCGCCGTCTCCACCACCGACGCGGTGTACGCCGGGTCGTGGCGGTAGCCGTCGTAGAAGTGCTCGCCGTCGACGAAGACCCGCCGCCCCTCGGCGACCAGGTGGGTCACCGTGTCGTGGATCATCGCCAGGTTCTCCTTGGCGGTGGTGCGCAGCGCCCGCTCGACGTGCCGCAGGTCGGCCTTGGCCACCAGGGCGATCGCCGGGGTCTGCGCGTCGAGCAGGCCGCGCACCTGCGGGTCGGCGGCGGCGACCGCGCCGGCCCGGCGGGTGGCGCCGAAGGCGACCAGTACCGCGTGTTTCAGGTCGAGCTCGGTACGCGCCCGGCGGAAGAACTCGGTGTCCTTGGGCACCGCACCCGGCCACCCGCCCTCGATGAAGCCGACGCCGAACTCGTCGAGCAGGCGGGCCACCGCGAGCTTGTCGACCACCGAGTAGCTGACCCCCTCGCGCTGGGCACCGTCGCGCAGGGTCGTGTCGTAGACCTGGAACGTCATGGGGAGGATCCCTTCCTACAGGCACCGGCCGACGCAACAAAAAGACCCCCCGCGGATGCGGGAGGTCTGCGCGCTCGGCAGAGGGAAAGCCGGCGCGCTAGTTGCCAATAATGAGGGCGGTGCTGGTCACGGTGGGTACTCTGCCACTCTCGGACAGCCCGTGGGAGAAACAATCCACATGTCGGGACGGGACATCGAGGCGGATTCCCCGCAGTGGGTGTAGAAGACGTCACGCCGGGTACGTGTCTTCGGGACAGCGAACCCCTTCCTCCGAGACGACTGATCGCAGTCGGGGCAGGAGAGATCCCCATGGACAGGCTCAACCCGGACAGCACGCACGCCACGCCCGGCCCGACGCTGCACGGCGGCCAGCCCGACCCGACGCTGCGCGCGGTGTCGAGCGAGGACGTCACCATCCAGGGCGACCAGGGCACGGTGCCCGGTGGCGCCCCCGCCGGAGCCTTCGACCCGTGGAGTTACCGGGACGAGGCCGGAGTGGCCGGCGCCAACCTGGTCGGCTACAAGGTCGAGGCCACCGACGGGTCGATCGGCAAGATCGACAGCAACAGCCAGGAGGTCAACGCGAGCTACCTGGTCGTCGACACCGGGCCGTGGATCTTCGGCAAGAAGGTCATGCTGCCCGCCGGCACCGTCAACCACGTCGACCACGAGGAGCAGAAGATCTACGTCGACCGCGAGAAGGACCAGATCAAGGCCGCTCCGGAGTACGACGAGACCGCCACCGACCCGGCGTACCGGGACAAGCTCGGCGGCTACTACAACGACACGTACGCGGCCACTCCGCCCGGCTCGCTGCGCTGACGACTCCCCTGTGTGGGCGTACGGCCTGACGGCCGGTGGGCATCCGCCCGCCGGCCGTCTACCGTGACAGGGGTGGACGCCATCGAGGTCAACCGCAGGATCCCGTTCACCACGACGTTCAACTTCCGGGACGTCGGCGGCTACCGGGGGCACGACGGCCGGACCGTACGCACCGGCCGGCTCTACCGCTCCGACTCACTGCACCGGATCGGCGACGGCGACCGGGACGCCTTTGCGGCGCTCGGTGTCCGCACCGTCATCGACCTGCGTCGGCCACACGAGGTCGAGCGGGACGGCCGGGTCCCCGAGTTCGACGGGCTGACCTACCGCAACATCCATCCCGAGCACGCGGAGTGGGCCGGGCTGTACGACTCGCACACCGACCTGGCCCGCTACCTCGCCGACCGGTACGCCGACCTGGCCCGCACCGGCACGGCCGGGCTGGCCGAGGCGATCGGCCTGATCGCCGACGCTGCCAACAGCCCGGTGGTGGTGCACTGCGTGGCCGGCAAGGACCGCACCGGGATCGTCTGCGGGCTGACCCTCGCCGTGCTCGGCGTCGACGACGAGGAGATCGCGTCGGACTACGCGTTGAGCACCGAGGCCTCGCAACGGTTCAGCGAGTGGATCGCCGCCACCCTGCCCGACGCCGCGCCGCTGCCGGCGCCGTTCCTGTCCTCGCCGGCCGAGACGATGCTGCTGTTCCTCACCGAGATCCGGGCGGGCCACGGCTCGGTCGAGGACTACCTGCGACACGCCGGAGTCACCGACGAACAGCTCACCGCGCTGCGCACCCACCTGCTCGCCTGAGCGAACGCACCCCGACGCCGCTGCCGCGCGCACGCCGCTGCCGCGCGCACGCCGCTGCCGCGCGCATGGCGCTGCACCGTCCGGATGTTAGGAAGGGTCCCCTGCTATGCCGTAGGCGTTAGCAGGGGACCCCTCCTTGCATCTCAGAGCACCTCAGAACGGCTCAGAGCACGCGGTGGACCCAGCCGGCCGGGTCGGTGCCCTTGCCCCGCTGGATGTCGACGAGCTGCTGACGCAGGCCCATGGTCACCGTGCCCGGCTCGCCGCCGCCGACGGCGAACTCCCCCTCGGGGAAGCGCACCACGCCAATCGGCGTGATCACCGCCGCCGTGCCGCAGGCGAAGACCTCACGCAGCCGGCCGCTGGCGGCGTCGGTCCGCCACTCGTCGAAGGTCACCGGACGCTCCTCGACCCGGTGTCCGGCCGCCTCGGCCAGCATGATCACCGACTCCCGGGTGATGCCGGGCAGGATGGTGCCGGTCAGCGGCGGGGTGGCCACCGAGCCGTCGTCGTAGACGAAGAAGACGTTCATGCCGCCCAACTCGTCGACGTACTTGCGCTCCACCGCGTCCAGGAAGACCACCTGGTCGCAGCCGTGCTCGATGGCCTGCGCCTGGGCGGCCAGCGAAGCAGCGTAGTTGCCGCCGCACTTGGCCGCGCCGGTGCCACCGGGCCCGGCCCGGGTGTAGTCGGGCGAGACCCAGACCGTCACCGGCTTGACGCCGCCGGAGAAGTACGCCCCCACCGGCGAGGCGATCACCGAGTAGAGGTACTCGTTGGCCGGCCGGACACCGAGGAAGACCTCGCTGGCGAACATGAACGGCCGCAGATAGAGGCTGCCGTCCTCGCCCTCCGGGATCCACTCGCGGTCGATCTCGATCAGCCGGTGCAGCGAGTCGACGAAGGTCTCCTCGGGCAGCGTCGGCATCGCCATCCGGGTCGCCGAGATGTTGAACCGGGCCGCGTTGGCGTACGGGCGGAACATGGTCACCCCGCCGTCCGCGGCGCGGTACGCCTTCATCCCCTCGAAGATCTCCTGCGCGTAGTGCAGCACCGCGCTGGCGGGATCCATCGGGATCGGCGCGCGCGCCTCGACCCGGGCGTCGTACCAGCCCTTGCCCTCGGCGTAACGGACGGTGATCATGTGGTCGGTGAAGACCCGACCGAATCCGGGGTTGGCCAGCAGCGCGGCCCGATCGGCGGCGGATACCGGCGCGGGATTCGGACGGATCTCGAAGTCGAGCTTGTCACCACCGCTCATTGCGCTGACCTCCCTGGGGGTACGACGACATGCGCCGACCGCATGCCGGAAACTTTTGTGCCAGAAACTTACCCCGAACGGTCGTTCAGCGGGTAGGTCGACCGGCGGGTAGAAGCCGACAACCGGTATGGAGCCCACGGAACGTGCTGATCGACGCGGGGTCGTGCCGAGGCCCGGGAGTTCACCCGGCGCGCACCTCGAACCCTCGTCACCGGGATCACCGGCGACGCAGCGGCAACCTCAGGCGGATACCTGCGCGGCGATCCGGTCGCCTACCTCGGCCGTACGCAGGGTTACGTCCGGGCCACGGGCGGCCAGCTCCGCGCTGACCGCGGCGGTGATCCGGGCGGCGGCGTCGGCGTGCCCGAGCTGGTCGAGCAGCAGGGCGCCGGAGAGCACGGCGGCGACCGGGTCGGCCACGCCACGTCCGGCGATGTCCGGCGCGGAGCCGTGCACCGGCTCGAACATCGACGGGTACGTCCCGTCCGGGTTGATGCTGCCGCTGGCGGCCAGGCCGATCCCGCCGGTGACCGCGGCGGCGATGTCGGTGAGGATGTCACCGAAGAGATTGTCGGTGACCACCACGTCGTACCGCTGCGGCTGGGTGACCAGGAACATCGCGGCGGCGTCGACGTGCTGGTACTCGGTGGTGACGTCCGGGTGCTCGGCGGCCACCGCCTCGAAGGTGCGGGCCCACAACGAGCCTGCGTGGGTGAGCACGTTGGTCTTGTGTACCAGCGTCACCTTGCGCCGCTCGCGCCGACGGGCGCGGGCGAAGGCGTCCCGGACCACCCGCTCCACCCCGTGCCGGGTGTTCAGGCTCTCCTCGGTGGCGATCTCCGCCGGGGTGCCCCGGTGCAACGCGCCGCCGGCACCGGCGTAGAGACCCTCGGTGCCCTCGCGGACGACGACCAGGTCCACCTCACCGGACTTGACGGTGGCCAGCGGGCTGGCCACGCCGGGCCAGAGGCGCGACGGGCGGAGGTTGACGTACTGGTCGAAGGCGAACCGCAGCTTGAGCAGCAGGCCCCGCTCCAGCACGCCGGGCGGGACGGTCGGGTCGCCGACCGCGCCGAGCAGGATCGCGTCGTGCTCGGCCAGCTCGGCCAACACCGAGTCGGGCAGCACCTCGCCGGTGCGGTGGTAACGTGCCGCGCCGAGGTCGTACTCGGTCGCCTCGACGCCCGGCAGCACCGCGTCGATGACCTTGCGGGCCTCCGCGACCACCTCGGGTCCGATCCCGTCCCCGGCCACCACCGCGATCCGTGCCACCGTCAGCTCCTTCGCTCGTATCGGGTCGACCGTACGCTGCCGTCCCGCCTCCCGGTACGAGTGTTCCACTTTTCGGGAAATCACCGGCCCTCGGGAATCACCGACGCACAGCACCTTCCCAGGAGGCATTCATGGGGCGGTCATGTCCGCTGCCTACGGTGATCTCCAACGGGCCACCCGGCCCGGACGGTCGGCGTAACGGCGCGGCGGACGTCGAGGAGGGGGCGGACACGATGTGGACCGACGAGCAGCCACGGACCCGCTGGATCGACCCGGCGGTCTTTCGCTACCGCCGGCCCGACCTGCGGCTGGGCACCCGCGACCCCAAGCCGGACCGCACCGGCACGGTGGCCGGTGACCGGATCGCCGTCACGCACACCGTCCGCACCTCGACCGCGGAGTACCGCCTGCTGCTGAACGCCCCCGAGTGGCTCGGCCGCCGGGGCGTCGGCGAGGCACTGCGGGACGCCGTCGCCGAACTGCGGGCCATCGACCTGACCTACAGCCCGCACCGACCGGAGAGCCTGGTGTCCCGGCTGCGTCGGGGCGAGATCAGCGCCGAGTCGTACCCGCCGCTGGCGGAGCTGGTCGACCGGTGCGCCGCCATGCGGGCGGCCACGGACGGCTGGTTCGACGCCTGGGCGGTGCCCGGCGGGTTCGACCCGGGCGGCCTGCTCGGTGGATGGGCGGTCGAGCGGGCCGCGGCCCGGCTGCGCGCCGCCGGCATCCACGACTACGCCGTGCTCGCCGGCGCCGACCTGGTGGTACGCGGAAACGCCGCACACGGTGGGCCATGGCGGATCGCGGTGCACCACCCGACCGACCGTCGCCGGGCACCGCTGGTGCTGGAGATGACGGCGGGCGCGATCGGCACGTCCGGGGTGACCGGACGGCAGGGCCATGTGGTGGATCCGCACACCGGTGAGCCCGCCGACGAACTCATCGCTGCCACGGTGGTCGGCCCCGACCTGACGGTGGCCGACGCGTACGCCACCGCCCTGTACGCCGCCGGGCCGGCCGGACTCGCCTGGTTCCGGTCCGATTCGGACTACCGCGCGCTGTTCGCCACCCGGCGCTGACTCGGGAGGCGTGCACATCGGCACGAGGTGGGAGTGTCGAGTGTGGGCGACGGCAACGATCGGCCTCCACGGCCGCGGCAACGACCGTGGAGGCCGGTCGGCGACGAATGCGCATGGCTCGCGCAATCGAGGGGTGCGGGCCGGTCGGCCGGACGTCGACCTCGCCACCCGAAGACGGGCCGCTGCCACGAACTCGGCCGGTAACCGCACCCGTACGCTATCGAATTGACGTGATTCGCGGCAAGGGCTCCACAGGGGAGCTTCTGGAACGATTCCATCGGCGCGCTAACGCTCTCGCAACCGGGCCGTTTTCGACAAGGTGCACACCGGATGGCACGCTGTCCGCCGTGAGTTTCGATCTGAGCGTGTGGGCCCTGCCGGACGGGGCGACGCCCGAGGACGTACGAGCCGCGGTGCAGCAGTGCCGGAACGGCCGGCACGGCGAACGCCAACCGGACCCACGGGTGGTGGCCTTCTACCGGGCGATCACCGCCAGCTACCCCGACCGGCCGAACGGCTCCCGGACGCCCTGGGCGGTGATGCCGCTGCACGCGGCGGCCGACCACGTGGAGATGAACCTGGATCCGGGCTGTCCCGACCAGGTACTGCTGGACATCGAGCGATTCGCCGGCGAGTACCGGCTGATGCTGTTCGACGCGCAGGACGGCTCGGTCTATCCGCCGCCGGCCGTCCGACTGCCCGGCTGACCACTCCGCCCGGCCGCGCACCGACACCCCGGTCGGTTCCGCGCGACGGACGGCGACACGACGAGGGGCCCGGCCGTCGGCCGGGCCCCTGTCGGTCGTGTGTGGACTACTCGTCGCGCAGGTCCGCCGCGCTGGCCGCGGTCGCGCCGATCGAGTCGGCGGCCGAGGTGAGCAGCTCGGCACCGAGCGCCTGGTCGACGGTGAGGGTCATCAGCGTCTCACCACCGGCCTCCCGGCGGGCCACCTGCATCGCGGCGATGTTGATGCCGGCCTCGCCGAGCAGGGTGCCGACGGTGCCGACCACGCCCGGGCGGTCGGCGTACCGGAGGAACAGCAGGATGCCCTCCGCACCGATCTCCACGTCGAAGCCGTCCACCTCGGTCAGCTTGATGATGTCCCGGGTGCCCGCGTGGGTCACCGTGCCGGAGACGCTGACCGTACGGCCGTCGGGCAGCGCGCCGCGAACGGTGACCAGGACCGGGTACTCGACGGTGTCGGTCTGGGTGGTCAGCGACACCTCCACACCGCGCTGGGCGGCCAGGTGCGGCGCGTTGACGTAGGTGACCTGCTCCTCCACCACGGAGCTGAACAGCCCCTTGGTGGCGGCGAGCTTGAGCACCGTGACGTCGTGGTCGACGATCTCGCCGCGTACCTCGACGGTGACGCTGGCGGCGATCCCACCGGCGACGGCGGTGAACGCCCGGCCGAGCTTCTCGGCCAGCGGCAGCAGCGGGCGTACGTCCTCGGCGACCACGCCGCCGGCCTGCACGTTGACCGCGTCCGGCACGAACTCGCCCTGCAGGGCCAGCTTGACGCTCTTGGCCACGGCCAGACCGGCCTTGTCCTGCGCCTCGGCGGTGGAGGCACCCAGGTGCGGGGTGGCCACCACGTTGTCGAGGGCGAACAGCGGCGAGGAGGTGCACGGCTCCTTGGCGTACACGTCCACACCGGCGCCCGCGACGCGGCCTTCGGCCAGCGCGTCGGCCAGCGCCTGCTCGTCGACCAGGCCACCCCGGGCGGCGTTGACGATCCGCACGCCCGGCTTGACGATGGACAGCTCCTTCTCACCGATCAGGCCCACGGTCTCCGGGGTCTTCGGCAGGTGGATGGAGATGAAGTCGCTCTCCCGCAGCAACTCCTCCAGCCCGACCAGGCGTACGCCGAGCTGCGCGGCGCGAGCCGGCTGGATGTACGGGTCGTACGCGATCAGCCGGGTGCCGAAGGCCGCGATGCGCTGCGCGAACAGCACGCCGATGCGGCCCAGGCCCACCACGCCGACGGTCTTGCCCTGCATCTCGACGCCGGTGTACTTGGACCGCTTCCACTCCCCCGCCTTGAGCGCGGCACTGGCGCTGGCGGTGTTCCGCGCGACGGCGAGCAGCAGCGCGACGGCCTGCTCGGCGGCGGAGACGATGTTGGAGGTGGGGGCGTTGACGACCATGACGCCCCGCGCGGTGGCGGCGGGCACCTCGACGTTGTCCAGACCCACTCCGGCCCGGGCCACGACCTTGAGCCGCGGAGCGGCGGCGATCGCCTCGGCGTCGATCTGGGTGGCACTGCGGACGATGACGGCGTGGGCCTCGGAGAGCGCCGAGAGCAGGGCCGGGCGGTCGGTGCCGTCGACGTGCCGGACGTCGAAGTCGTGGGCGAGCACCTCGATGGCGGCGGGGGCGAGTTCTTCGGCGATCAGTACGACAGGAGTCATTGGTCCTCGTAGATGTCGTCAGAGCGGTCGGCCGGTGCGGGGACGCTGCGCTGCGCCCGGCGCGGGCGGGGCCATGGCCGTCAGGTGCCGCCTGGAGCACCTACCGCGATCGTAGGGGGCGGCCAGCCCGGCGCGCCCCGGACCACGGGGTGAGTGCCCTCACAAACCGGACGTGACGTGCGTGTTAACGATCGTTAGCCACCCCGGTGAACAGCACGGCACCCGGTCCCGACGTCGGGGAGAACGTCGGGACCGGGTGCCGTCGGTGAGAGTGCTCTCAGGTGGCCGAGATCTCAGGCCGTCTCGGTGATCGGCCGGTCGACCCAGCTCATCATGCCGCGCAGCTTGGCGCCGGTCTCCTCGATCGGGTGCGCCGCGCCCTCCGCCTGCCACTTGCTGAAGTTGGGGCGGCCGGCCTCGTCCTCGGCGACCCACTCGCGGGCGAACTCGCCGTTCTGGATCTCACTGAGGATCTTGCGCATCTCCTCCTTGACCCGGCCGTCGATGACCCGCGGGCCCCGGGACAGGTCGCCGTACTCGGCGGTGTCGGAGACGCTGTACCGCATCCGGGCGATACCGCCCTCGTACATCAGGTCGACGATGAGCTTCAGCTCGTGCAGGCACTCGAAGTAGGCCACCTCGGGGGCGTACCCGGCCTCGGTGAGCACCTCGAAACCGGTCTGCACCAGCGCCGCGGCACCGCCGCAGAGCACCGCCTGCTCGCCGAAGAGGTCGGTCTCGGTCTCCTCCTTGAAGGAGGTCTTGATCGCGCCCGCCCGGGTGCCACCGATGCCCTTGGCGTACGACAGGGCCAGCGCGAGCGCGCTGCCGCTGGCGTCCTGCTCGACGGCGACCAGGCAGGGCACGCCCTTGCCGTCGGCGTACTGCCGGCGGACCAGGTGACCGGGGCCCTTCGGGGCGACCATCGCCACGTCCACCTCGGCCGGCGGCGTGATCAGGCCGTACCGGATGTTGAAGCCGTGCCCGAAGAACAGCGCCTTGCCGGCCCTGAGGTTCGGCGCGATCGACTCGGCGTAGACGTGCCGCTGCGCGGTGTCCGGCGCCAGCACCATGATCACGTCGGCCTCGGCCGCCGCCTCGGCCGGGGTGAGCACCCGCAGGCCCTGCTCCTCCGCCTTGGCCCGGCTCTTCGAACCCTCCGGCAGACCGATCACCACGTCGACACCCGAGTCGCGCAGCGACAACGCGTGGGCGTGGCCCTGGCTGCCGTACCCGATGACGGCGACCTTCTTCGACTGGATCAGGCCCAGGTCGGCGTCGTCGTCGTAGTACACCTCAACGCTCATGACTTCCCTTTCGTACGGCGGCCGCAGTGGCCCGTCGTGGCTTCGTGGTTGCCGCGGCTCAAGGAGCCGGGCCGGCGGTTCGGTTCGGACGGCCCGCGCGACGGGCCGGCGGTCTCGGGTCAGGCGGCCCGTAGGGCGGGGCCGGCGGTGATGGCGCGCGAGCCGCGGCCGATCGCCACCAGGCCGGACTGCACCATCTCCTTGATCCCGAAGGGTTCGAGATCGCGCAGCAGCGCGTCGAGCTTGTCAGGGGTGCCGGTGGCCTCGACGGTGAGCGTGTCCGAGGCCACGTCGACCACCCGCGCCCGGAACAGGTTGACCGTCTCCAGGACCTGGGCGCGGGCGTTGCGGTCGGCACGCACCTTCACCAGCAGCAGCTCGCGCGCCACCGAGGTCGACGGGTCCAGCTCGACGATCTTGAGCACGTTGACCAGCTTGTTGAGCTGCTTGGTGACCTGCTCCAGCGGCGACGACTCGGCGTTGACCACGATGGTGATCCGGGAGACGTCCGGGTTCTCGGTCTCACCGACGGCGAGGCTGTCGATGTTGAACCCGCGACGGGAGAACAGCCCGGAGACCCGGGCCAGCACGCCCGGCTTGTTCTCCACCAACACGGAGAGAGTGTGCATGGTCATGCCACGACCTCGCTGCGCTCGGTCGCGCCATGACGCGACAGTGGGCTGAGCCCGATGATTCGTTCGCTACGCTCACTCATTTAAATATCGTCCTCGTCGAAGGTCGGGCGGACGCCACGGGCGAACATGATCTCGTCGTTGCTGGTGCCGGCAGGGACCATCGGCCACACCATGGCGTCCTTGCCGACCACGAAGTCGATCACCACGGGCGCGTCGTTGATGGCCATCGCGGCCTCGATGGTCTTGTCGACGTCCTCGGCGTTCTCGCAGCGCAGCCCGATGCAGCCCAGCGCCTCGGCGAGCTTGACGAAGTCGGGGATGCGGTGCTTGTGGGTGCCGAGGTCGGTGTTGGAGTACCGCTCGCCGTAGAACAGCGTCTGCCACTGGCGGACCATGCCGAGGTTGCCGTTGTTGATCACGGCGATCTTGACCGGGATGCCCTCCAGGGCGCAGGTGGCCAGTTCCTGGTTGGTCATCTGGAAGCAGCCGTCGCCGTCGATCGCCCAGACCACCGTGTCCGGCATGCCGACCTTGGCGCCCATCGCCGCCGGCACCGCGTACCCCATGGTGCCGAGGCCGCCGGAGTTCAGCCAGGTCTGCGGCTTCTCGTACGAGATGAACTGGGAGGCCCACATCTGGTGCTGGCCCACCCCGGCGACGTAGATCGCGTCCGGCCCGACGATCTCCCCCAGCCGCTTGATCACGTACTGCGGGGAGAGGGTGCCGTCGCTGGGCTCCTCGTAGCCCAGCGGGTACCGCTCACGCAGGTCGTCGAGCTGCGCCCACCAGTCGGTGATGTCGGTGCCACGGCCCGCCGCACGCTCGGCGTTGACCGCCGCCAGCAGCTCGTCGATCACGTGTCGGGCGTCACCGACGATCGGCACGTCCGCGTGCCGGTTCTTGCCGATCTCGGCCGGGTCGATGTCGGCGTGCACCACGGCGGCGTCCGGTGCGAACGAGTCCAGCTTGCCGGTGACCCGGTCGTCGAACCGGGCGCCCAGCGCCACGATCAGGTCTGCCTTCTGCAGGCCGTAGACGGCGGCGACGGTGCCGTGCATGCCGGGCATGCCCAGGTGCTGCCGGTGCGAGTCGGGGAAGGCGCCCAGCGCCATCAGCGTGGTGATCACCGGGATGCCGGTCAGCTCGGCCAGCTTGCGCAGGCCCTCGGTGGCACCGGCCTTGAGCACACCGCCGCCGACGTAGAGCACCGGGCGACGGGCGTTGCTCATCAGCCGGGCCGCCTCCCGGATCTGCTTGCCGTGCGGGTGCAGGGTGGGGCGGTAGCCGGGCAGGTCCAGGGTGGGTGGCCAGGCGAAGGTCGTCGGCGCCTGGAGCACGTCCTTGGGGATGTCCACCAGCACCGGGCCCGGTCGGCCGGTCGAGGCCAGGTGGAACGCCTCGGCCAGCACCCGCGGGATCTCGGTGGCGTTCTGCACCAGGAAGTTGTGCTTGGTCACCGGCAGCGTGATGCCCTGGATGTCCGCCTCCTGGAAGGCGTCCGTGCCGATCGAGGGCCGCGCCACCTGGCCGGTGATCGCCACCAGCGGCACCGAGTCCATGTACGCGTCGGCGATCGGGGTGACCAGGTTCGTCGCGCCCGGCCCGGAGGTCGCGATGCACACGCCGACCCGGCCGGTGGCCTGCGCGTAACCGGTGGCCGCGTGTCCGGCGCCCTGCTCGTGCCGGACCAGGATGTGCCGGACGGTCGAGTCGTAGAGCGGGTCGTACGCCGGAAGGATCGCGCCACCCGGGATACCGAAGACGACGTCGACGCCGAGCGCCTCGAGGGAACGCACCAGCGAACCGGCGCCCGAGACCTGGGACTGGGCCTGGGTGGGGCGTACCGCCGGGGTGGGGGTGGCGGCGCGGGCGGCGTCGGTGGTCTCGGCGGCGCTACGGGCCCGCCGGGCGGAGTGGGCGAGGGTCTCTGGCGTGGGTCTCGTCATGGCGGTTTGCCTTCGGCTGGAGTGGGTGGGGCTGCTCACGGGTGGACGCGGTGATCCGGCGGCGTCCGATGGGTTCGACGGCAAGAAAAAAGCCCACGTGCCAGATGCACGGGGCCAGCGCACTCTCAGTCAGGGAGAGTGCGCTCAGGTAAGTACTCGCAGCGACCGGTTCGACGACATGGGCCAAGCCTGACGCATCTCACGCGATGAGTCAACTGATCCCACATATTGGTTCACGGATCTCGGCGCGTTCCGTCCGGCACGCCGCTCACACCGGGCCCGACGTGCTCGGACGCACCCTCGACCGCACGCGGAAGGGGCGGCTGGAAGGGGCGCGCGGGCGTCCCGTCCACCGGTACCGGGCGGGCCGGGCGGGCACCCGGCGACGTCGCCGCCTCCAGCATCGCCTCCAGGTGCTCGGCCGGTACGCCCCAACCGAACAGCGCGCCCTGACCGAACCGGCAGCCGGCCGCGACCACCGCGGCCAGTTCCGTGGGGTTGGTCACGCCCTCGGCGACGACCTCGAGCCCGAGCTGATGGCCCAGCCGCATCACGATGTCGACCATCGGCGCGAAGGCCGGGCCGTCCTGCCCCACCGGCCGGACCGGCTCGTGCTCGGCGACCAGACTGTGGTCGATCTTGAGAATGTCGATCGGGAGCCGACGCAACTGCCCCAGCGACGAGTAGCCGGCCCCGAAGTCGTCCAGCGCGATCCGCACACCGGTCAGGCGCAGCGCGGTCAGCCGCCGGATCAGCTCGTCCAGGTCGGTGGCGACCGCGTGTTCGGTGACCTCCAGCACCAACCGCTGCGGCGGGACGTGGTGCGCGCGCAGCGCCTCGGCGACCTGCACCACGTACTCGGCGGCGTGCAGCTCGCGTGGCGAGACGTTGACCGACACCCAAACGTCGTGCCCCTCGGCCAGCCAGCGGGACAACTGGTAGCACGCCTGGTGCAGCACCCAGGCGCCGAGCTTGGCGATCATCCCGCACTCCTCGGCGAGCGGGATGAACTCGTCCGGCCGGACGTTGCCCAGCTCCGGATGGCGCCAGCGCAGCAGCGCCTCGGCACCGACCGGACGCACCGACGGCAACGAGGCCACCGGTTGGAAGACCAACCGCAGCTCGTCGCGCTCGATCGCGCCGCGCAGTTCGTGCTCCAGCGTCGTGCGGCGACGCAACAACCGGTCGTACGCGCCGTCGTAGCGCTCGATGCGGTTCTTGCCGCGCTGCTTGGCGTAGCGCAGGGCGGCGTCCGCGTGCCGCAGCAGCAGTTCGACGTCGGGTTCCTCGGCCCAACCCGCCATACCGATGCTGACCGAGAGGAACACCGGCCCCTCGGACTGCTCGTAGGCACCGCCGAGCACCCTGAGCAGCCGCTCGGCCACCACTCCGGCCTCGGCCGGGCCACCGTGCATGAGCACCGCGAACTCGTCGCCGCCGAGCCGGGCGGCGAGGTCACCGGGGCGCAGGTTGCCGCGCAGCCGCCGGCCCACCTCGGCCAGCACCGCGTCACCCACGTCGTGCCCGCGCATGTCGTTGACGTTCTTGAAGCCGTCCAGGTCCAGACCGAGCAGGACGCAGGGCACCCGGGCCTCGGCGGACCGGTGCAGCGACTGCAACAGTCCCCGCCGGTTGGCCAGCCCGGTGAGCGCGTCGGTGTGCGCGAGCTGCCGGAAGTGCGCCTCCCGCTCGGCGAGCCGCCGGGCGTAGGCCCGTACGTCGTGCAGGGTGAGGTACTGCCGGGCGACCAGGGCGAAGCCCTCGATGCTGCCGGCGACGATGGCCGGACCGTCGAACCGGCCGTCCTGGAAGAGGTGGTACATCGCCGAGGCGGCCATCGCGATCATCGGCACCACCGCGTACTCGCTGTCGCGGCGGATCACGTCGACGGCGACCTGGTCCGGCGGGTCGATCCGGCGGACCGCCAGCGCGGCGGCGAGCAGGCCCACGGCGAGCATCGCCGCACCGGTGAAGGTCACACCCGGCCCGCCCTGGCAGAGCCCGGCCGCGATGGCCAACCCGCCACCGGTGGCCACGGTGATCCCGCCGCCCAACACCGCGAGGTGCTGCCGGGGCGGTGGTGCGCGGAAGACCATGATCGCGGCCAGCCCGGTGCTCAGCGCCGCGCTGGCCGAGGCGACCAGGATCGCCGGGCAGGCCGTCGGAGTGGCCGCGCCGAGCAGTCGGGTCGGCTCGGAGAGCAGCACCCACCCCACGAACCAGAGCGCGGCACCGACGATCACCCCGTCCAGGGCCAGCCGGGCCGCGGAACTCGCCGAGCCGGCGACCCCGGGCATCCGGAGCAGGCCGGCGCCGAAAAGCAGGCTGCTCGCCGCCGTGCCGATCGCGACCAGCGTGGCCCAACCGGTGCGCTGCGCCTGCTCGTGTGCCCAGTGCCCGCCGACGGTGAGCGCCTCCGTCACCCCGACCAGCAGGGTCAGCAGGGCGATCACGCCACCCGCGGCCAGCAGCGCGTACGCCGAGCGGTGCGGGGCGGACCGACGGCGTACCGACAGGGCGAACAGCACACCGGCCGTGAGGGCGACCAGTGCGCTCGACACCGCGACACCGATCAACGCCGGGGGTGTGTGCACCCCGCCAACTCTGCCGGATCGGCTTCCGCCGTGGGGATCGGGTGTGCATCTGTTGGGACACGGTCCGTGTGCCTGTCCGACACGGGGTTCACGGTGCAAGACTGGTACGCATGCCTGAGCTGCGGTCGAAGACCTCCACGCACGGTCGGACGATGGCCGGCGCCCGGGCCCTGTGGCGGGCCACCGGGATGACCGACGACGATTTCGGCAAGCCGATCGTCGCCATCGCGAACAGTTTCACCCAGTTCGTGCCGGGCCACGTACATCTCAAGGACCTCGGCGGGCTGGTCGCCGAGGCGGTGGCCGAGGCCGGCGGGGTGGGCCGCGAGTTCAACACGATCGCGGTCGACGACGGCATCGCCATGGGCCACGGCGGCATGCTCTACTCCCTGCCCAGCCGGGAGTTGATCGCCGACGCGGTGGAGTACATGGTCAACGCGCACTGCGCGGACGTCCTGGTCTGCATCTCGAACTGCGACAAGATCACCCCGGGCATGCTGCTGGCCGCGCTGCGGCTGAACATCCCGACGGTCTTCGTCTCCGGCGGCCCGATGGAGGCCGGTAAGACGGTGGCGATCGAGGGCGTCGTCCACTCCAAGATCGACCTGATCGACGCGATGATCGCCTCCTCGAACGAGTCGGTCACCGACGACCAGCTCGACGCCATCGAGCGCTCCGCCTGCCCGACCTGCGGCTCCTGCTCCGGCATGTTCACCGCGAACTCGATGAACTGCCTGACCGAGGCGATCGGGCTGGCCCTGCCGGGCAACGGCTCCACGCTGGCCACCCACGCCGCCCGCCGGTCGCTCTTCGTCGAGGCCGGCCGCACCGCCGTGGAGATCGCCAAGCGGTGGTACGACCACGACGACGCCTCGGTGCTGCCGAGGGTGGTCGCCTCCCGGGCCGCGTTCGAGAACGCCGTCGCGCTGGACGTGGCGATGGGCGGTTCGACGAACACGATCCTGCACCTGCTGGCCGCCGCCCGCGAGGCCGAGATGGACTTCACCGTGGCCGACATCGACGAGATCTCCCGCCGGGTGCCCTGCCTGGCCAAGGTCGCCCCGAACTCGCCGCAGTACCACATGGAGGACGTGCACCGGGCCGGTGGCATCCCGGCCATCCTGGGCGAACTCGACCGCGCCGGCCTGCTGCACCGAGACGTGCACGCGGTGCACTCGCCGTCGCTGTCGCAGTGGCTGGCCGACTGGGACGTGCGCGGCGGCTCGGCCACCCCGGAGGCGATCGAGCTGTTCCACGCCGCGCCCGGTGGCGTGCGGACCACCGAGCCGTTCTCCACCACCAACCGCTGGTCGAGCCTGGACACCGACGCCGCCAACGGCTGCATCCACGACCGGGAGCACGCATACTCCGCCGACGGCGGGCTGGCCATCCTGCACGGCAACCTCGCGCCGGACGGCTGCGTGGTCAAGACCGCCGGCGTGCCCGAGGAGTGCCTGACCTTCCGTGGGCCGGCGAAGGTCTACGAGTCGCAGGACGACGCGGTCACCGCCATCCTGGCCAAGGAGATCGTCGCCGGGGACGTCGTGGTGATCCGCTACGAGGGCCCCAAGGGCGGCCCGGGCATGCAGGAGATGCTCTACCCCACCTCGTTCCTCAAGGGCCGGGGGCTGGGCCGGGCCTGCGCGCTGCTCACCGACGGCCGGTTCTCCGGCGGCACCTCCGGCCTCTCCATCGGGCACGTCTCCCCCGAGGCGGCCTCCGGCGGGCTGATCGCGCTGGTGGAGCCGGGCGACGAGATCGTCATCGACATCCCGAACCGGTCGATCGACCTGAACGTGCCGGCCGACGTGCTGGAGGCCCGCCGGATCGCCCAGGAGAAGCGGGACCGCCCGTACACTCCGGTCGACCGGCAGCGCCCGGTCTCCGCAGCGCTGCGCGCGTACGCCTCGATGGCCACCTCGGCCAGCGACGGCGCCTACCGCCGCGTCCCCGAATGAGGTGAAAGGAAGGGTCCCCTGCTAACGCCTCGCGTATAGCAGGGGACCCTTCCTAACACTCCAGGCGGCGCCAGCGCTCGACGTGCGCGGCCGGTGCGCTCAGGACTGCGCGAACATCTGCCCGATGCGGATCTTGTTGCCGAACGGGTCGCGGATGCCGAAGTCGATCCCGTACGGCCGTTCCATCGGCTCGTCGGTGATGTCGACGCCCTTGGCGACGAGTTCCTCGTACGTCTTGTGGGCGTCGTCGGTGGTCATGAACAGGAAGCCGCCGGCCGCCCCCTTGGTGAGCAGTTCGCGGACCTGCTCGGCGGTGGCCGGGTCGAGGCTCGGCGGGCCGGGCTTCTCCAGCAGGATCTCGCGCTGGCGGTCACCGGGGATGTTCACCGTGAGCCACCGCATGAAGCCCAGATCCTGGTCGGTGTTCACCTCCAGGCCGAGCTTGCCCACGTAGAAGTCGAGAGCCTCGTCCTGGTCGAGGACGTAGACCTGAGAGCGGCTGATCGCGTTCATCGTCATACCCGGAACGCTAGTGCAACGCTCTGACCTGCTGCTTATCCAAAACTGCTCGGCCTCGTCCAGGCTTTGGTGAAGCAGCCCGGCACCGGCGCGGTCGGCGCGATGCGCCGCTTGCGGTAGTCGGTGGGCGACTCGCCGACGATCTGTCGGAAGGTACGGCTGAACGTGCCGAGGCTGCCGAACCCGACCGAAAGACACACCTCGGTCACATCCTGCTCGGTGTGCAGGAGCAGGTACATGGCACGCTCCACCCGACGCCGTTGCAGGTACCGGTGCGGCGTCTCCCCGAAGGTCGCCCGGAAGGTGCGGATGAAGTGAGCCTCGGAGACGTACGCGATCTTCGCCAGCGTCGGGATGTCCAGAGGTTGCGCGTACGCGCGGTCCATCGCGTCCCGGGCGCGCAACATCGCCCGGTTCGTCTGCTCGACCGCCCTACTCACCCGCGCTCCTCCCACAACGCCCAACAGATCAAGCCCGGCCAGCATGAATCCGGCGGGCACTCCACTGGCCGGAGCCTACGCTCCCGGTCGGTCGGCCGATGACGTCGACGAGCGCCACCACCGGGTCCGCCGCAGCCGACGGCCGCGCGACTCTCATCCTTCAATGGCATGCAGGTCGGGGGCTTCGGCGAGGAGGTGTATGCCCTCGTCGTCGTGGAGATGGAGAGAGCAGCCGGCCCGGGTGAATCGCACGGTCATCACCTGCCCGACGTGTCGGGCGGCCAGCCGCAGCAGCACCGGCACCGGGTCGGCGGGCAGGGTGCTCGGCGCGGCCTCGGGCACCGGGATCGGCACCACCGCGTCAGTCGGCGCGGCGTTGGCGATGGTGTCGGTCAGGCACTCGACGCACCAGGCCAGCGCCGCTTCCAGGGTCGGGCGGTAGGGCCACTCGTCGGGGCGGACCAAGGCGTCGCGCGGTCGCAGCTCGACCGACCAGCGCAGCCCGCTCAGGTAGCGCGGATCATCGGCATTGTGCCGCAGGTCGCAGACCCCGGCCTCAAGCGCCAGGTCCAGGCCGAGTGCGAGCCGGATCAGCTCGGTCTATCGGATCGACCAGCCCGACATGACCGACGACGACCGCGAACGCGCCGTCGACCTGCGCCTGCAACGCCAGTCACTGCTGACTCGCCGCCTGCCCAAGGCACCACAGGTGCAGGTCGTCCTCTGCGAGTCCGTCCTACTCCGACCGGTCGACGCACCGACCGTCACCGCTCAACAGTTGAGGCACTTGCAGGAGTTGAGCAACCTACCGGATGTCTCGATTCGGATCCTGCCGCTCGCCGCTGGTCCGCACCTTGGCGCGGTCGGTGGCGAATTCGTGCTGCTTGACTTCCCCTTGGGCAACCGTGCCACTCCTGAGCCTCCTGTCGTCTACTGCGAGTCGTGGACCGGGGCGCTTTACCTGGATCGGCCGACCGAGTTCGCGGCCTACGAAAAGGCATGGTCGAGCCTGCTCAGGCTCGCGCTTGATGAGGAACAATCGAGGCGACTCATCGACAAGATCATCGAGGAGGTTCACCGTGGTTGACCTGACCGGCGCCCGCTGGCGCAAGAGCAGCCGCAGCGGCGGCAACGGCGGCGAGTGCGTCGAGGTCGCCGACAACCTGCCCGGCGTCATCGCGGTCCGTGACAGCAAAGACCCACATGGCCCCGCCCTCACCTTCACCCCCACCGCCTGGGCCAACTTCCTAACCACCACCCGCACCATTAACTGACCCCGAAAACCCGGCGAGACCTCAAGATCTTGGACACTTTCCATTCGAGCCGAACGGGAAGTGTCCAAGATTGACAGTCGTCGCCCACGGTTACGCGGAAGGCTCGGTGTTTTGGGCGGCTTCATCCTCGGCACTGGGCTAATCACCTTCTGCAGGGTGCTCGCGTTACCACCTCGTGGAGGTACGGACGGAATTCAGCGATCTGATCCGGGCGATGGCGCGTCGCGACTGGGGCACGATCGACCGGCTCTTGACCGAGGTGGAACGCAGTGGCTGGCGTGGCGGCAGCCAGGTGATCGCTGCGGCCTTCGCCATCGCGGTCAACGAACGCTTCGCCCCCGCGCCCTTCCCCACCGCCGTAGCCCGCTTCGTCGCCGAGACGCAGGCGCAGTTCCCGGCCGCGCAGTCGCTACCCAGACTGGAGATGGAAGCACTCGTCCGGGCTGCGCTCGGCGAGGTCGACCTGATCGACCGTCTCAGCCCTGAGACCGCCCTCCAGATGCAGATCGTTCTCCTCGGCAGACTGCTTCAGGACAGCTACCGATCCGAGCCTGAGCTTGAGGCATTCGTTGCCGACGTCGAGAGCACCGCCGCCGACTACCTGTAGCCCACCGGGCAGCGAGCCGCATTCATCTCCGCTAGTGTCCGTCCGACTACTCACGCATGATGCACGTTCGCGGACGGTCGACGGAGGACAGCATGGCCAGCATCGAAGAGGTCAAGGCGGCACTGATGCAGGCGGCCGAGCAGGGCAACGCCACGATCAACCAGATCCGAGCCGCCGCCGACAACACCGAGCAGATGCTGAGCCGGTTACGTGCCGTCGCCGCCGGCACCGGCCACCCGACCATCGCCGAAGCCATCGCCCGGGGCGAGCAGAGCAAGCAACGGCTGGCCGAGGCCATGACCCTCGTGCAGGGCAGCTCGGAGGCCGCACGCCGCTACGTCGGCATCCTCGGCTGAGCGACCACCAGCATCATGAGTGTCGGCGAGGTCAAGGTGACCCTTCGCGCCGCCGTCGAAGCCGCCCACCAGGGACGACTTGGGTTCGACCAGGCGGTCTCCGAGGCCGAGGCGGCGACCCGAACGGCGACCGCCCTCCTACATGGCAGCCAACACAAGCACGTGACCGCCACCCACGAGGCGCTTGCCGCTGCCGGGGCAGAGGTCGCACCGACTCGCCGCCGCTTCACAGACACCGCCGAACAGGCAAGCGACTACCTCACGCGACTCGGATGAGCGGCAGCATCGCCGAACTGGTCGCGCAGCTTCTCGCCGTACAACAGAAGCTCGACGCCGCAGCGGTCACCGCGCTGCGCGCCCGGACGGACGCCGAGGTGGCCTTGGCCCGGCTGGTCGAGGTCCAGCGGGGCACCAGTGACCAGCGGCTACGCGCGGCCGTCGCCAACGCCGAGGTGGCCAGGGACAAAGCCGGCCGCTACGCCCGTCTGTTGTCTGAGGCTGCCCGTCACATCACCGCGTACGTCAACACGATCGCCCCCGGTGCCGCGCCCACCGGGTCTGCCGCCGACAGTGCCTCACCCACCGGCGAGCGGGTGGTGACCGAGGCCGAGCGACGCGGGCGGCGTGCAGACATCGCCTGGCGCAAGCAGGTCAAGAAGGCCGACGACATCGAGGACGGCCTGAAGAACGCCGAGACCAGCGCCCGTGAGACGTTCAAGTTCTTCAAGCAACACAGCGACGGCCAGGGCGGCACCACGAGTGGAACGGCGAGCCCCGAACCCACGCCGGCACAGGATCGACCACATGTCGACAACCCGGTGACCGCCGCGCTGATGGCCGCTGGCGCGTTGGCGGTGACTGTGAAGGCGATGTGGAACCATGGCAAAGCGCGACGAGCAAGGAAGCGGGACGACAATGATCAGACCTGAGCTGGCCGAGTATGTCCGCACGATGGTTCGTGGCGATTACGCTGCCAACGATGCGGTTGAGGCCAAGCTTGACGCCGAAGGCTGGGACGGCCTTCCGCGCTACCTCGCGGCAGTCTTCTTCCTTGCCGTCGATCGCCGCTTCGGCGAGACCGCCGGCCGCGCCGAGGTCATCGCCTTCGTTGGCGAGCTGCGCGCCGGGCTCGCCAACGGCGGGCCCGAGATCAACGCCGAGGCTGCCGAGCAGCTCATCATGTCCATCATCGACCCGTCGCTTGACTACTCGATGAGCCAGGAAATGATCGGCCGCATCCAGGCAGCCACGGTTCAGAAGATCCTCACCGAGGAAGACCTGCCGGACAACGAACTGGACGCCCTACTCGCGGAAGCCGTCAAGCTGTCGTCCCGTCCCTGAGCACTCGGGGGCAAACGGTGCCGCCCGACCGTCTTCGTCATGACCGGGATGCGTGATCCCGGTACGGATTGAGCCTTGGCCCCGCCCACCGTCTTCGCCCCCCCCCCCCCCCAGCGCCTGCCACATTGCCCACTCTGAATGTGCGAAAGAGAAGGATCGCGCTGCTGGCCAGGAGGATTACGCACCGGCCGACTTCGTCCCCGAAAAGCTCGACGAGATCCCGCCGACGCCTCAGGCGAGACGAGCACCGCCCCAAGCCCAGGTGATCGCACGAGCAGAGGAGCGGAGGCGGGCGTGCGACAGACGATCAGTCGTTCACACAGCGGAGCACCGGGCGGTTGGTGAGGGCGGTCGGGTCCAGGGGTGCCGACGATCGCACCACGAACGTCGTCGACTCCCCGGGCAGCAGCGTCACCAGGGCCTCGTCGACCTCGGCGGACGGGTCGAGCCGGTCCGGATGGAGCGTCAGGTCGCGCAGGACGGTGCGGGCGGTGACGCGTACCCGCTGGGTGCCGTCGACCGCCTCCACCACCGCGTCGAAGGACGCCGCCGGCCAGTGGATGTCGCGGTCCTCGGCGAAGAACCAGAACGCCCGGTCGGGGCCGGCGTCCGCGACGAGCAGTTCGTCCCGGGCCTCGTCGGGCCGGGTCAACTCCGCCGACAACGGCACGGTCACCGTCGCGTACGCGGGCACCTCCAGCTCCAGCGTGGTCTTGGCGCGCGGGTCGCCGGCCAGGGTGAGCCGGGTGACGGTGGTCGACGCGCGCCACGGTCGGCCGCCGTCGTTGACTGCGACCAGGGCCAGGCCGCCGTCGCGGGGCTGGACGGTGAGCAGGCGGTCGGCGTAGGCCCGGCGCAACGCGTACCAGAGGGGTTTGCGGCGACCGTCGCCGTCGACGGCGGCCCACGAGGTGACCGGCCAGCAGTCGTTGAGCTGCCAGACGATGGTGCCCATGCAGTAGCCCCGGTGGGAGCGGAAGTGCTCGACCCCGAGTTGGATGGCGCGGGCCTGGTTGAGCTGGGTCAGGTAGTGCCAGTCGTCGAAGTCGCGCGGCGCGGGCAGGTGGGCGTCCAGGCCGCGACGCAACTTGAGGTCGCCGTCGGTGGCCTTCTGGTGGTGCGCCATGCCGGGTGAGTCGTGCGCCAACGGCTCGTCGGACAGGGCCCGCCGCAGCGTGGCGTACGCGGGTGGGGCCTGGTAGCCGAACTCGGCGACGAACCGGGGAAGGTGCTCGCGGTACTTGGTGTAGTCGTCGGTGTTCCAGACGTCCCAGATGTGCGTGGTGCCGTACGCCGGGTCGTTGGGGTGGACGTCCTCGCGGCCGGAGTACGGGCTGCCGGGCCAGTACGGGCGGGTCGGGTCCAGCTCGGCGACGATCCGGGGCAGCAGGTCCAGGTAGTAGCCGTGCCCCCAGGTGCGTCCGGCGAGCGGCTGCTGCCAGTCCCAGTCGTGCCAGCCCCAGATGTTCTCGTTGTTGCCGGTCCACAGCACCAGCGAGGGGTGCCCGGCCAGCCGGGTCACCTGTTCGGCGGCCTCGGTGACCACCTCGGTGCGTAGCGGCTCCTCCTCCGGGTACGCCGCGCAGGCGAAGAGGAAGTCCTGCTGCACCAGCAGGCCCCGCTCGTCGGCCAGGTCATAGAAGTCGTCCGACTCGTACCGGCCGCCGCCCCAGACCCGCAGCAGGTTGACGTTGGCCGCCTCGGCCTGGTCGAAGCGGTGTGCCAGACGGTCCCGGGTGACCCGGTGGGGGAAGACGTCGTCGGGGATCCAGTTCACCCCGCGCACGAAGAGCGGCACGTCGTTGACGTGCAGCGTGAAGGGGGCGCCGTGCGCGTCGGGGGTGGTGTCCAGGCGTACCGTGCGGAAGCCGACGCGCCGGTGCCAGTCGTCGAGGCGTACGCCGTCCGGCCCGCGCAGCGTCACCGTCAGGTCGTAGCGGGGTTGATCGCCGTGGCCGCGCGGCCACCACAGCTCCGGTTCGTCGACGGTGACGGTCAGCACCGTCGACCGCTCCCCCGCCGGGACCGTCACCTCGGCGGTCGCGCCGGCCACCTCGGCGTGCACGGTGACCGGCACGTCGGTGGCGCGGTCGACCTCGACGTGCAGCTTCACCCGGCCGGTGCCGTCCTCGACGGTGACCAGCGGACGCACCCGCGCCAGCCGGGCGGTCGACCAGCCGTGCAGGCCGATCTCCTGCCAGATGCCGGCGGTAACCAGGGTCGGTCCCCAGTCCCAGCCGAAGTTGCAGGCCATCTTGCGGATGAACTGGAACGGCTCCGGGTACGCGTTGGGCCGGTCGCCGAGACGGTCGCGCTGCGCCTCGGCGTACCGGTAGGCGGAGTCGAAGTGGACCACGAGGTTGTTGTCCTCGGCGCGCAGCAGCGAGGTCAGGTCGAAGCGGTACGCCCGGTGCATGTTCTCGGTGCGGCCGACCTCGACCCCGTTGAGCGTGATCGTGGCGACCGTGTCCAGCCCGGCGCAGACCAGGTCGAGGCGCTGGTGGTCGCCGTCGGGCCGGTCGAAGGTGGTCTCGTACACCCAGTCGGTGCGGCCGATCCAGGCCAGCGCGGTCTCGTTGTCGTCCAGGTACGGGTCGGGGATCAGCTCCGCCGCGAGCAGGTCGGTGTGCACGCAGCCGGGGACGGTGGCCGCCACCACCCGACCGTCGACCTCCGGTGGCACCTGCGGACCGGGCACCGGCCGTAGGGTCCAGCCGTCGTGCAACGGCAACCGGTCCGGCCGGCTCCCCCGTGCGTCGCTCAAGACTTCACCGCGCCTTCCATGATTCCTCGGACGATCCGGCGACCGCCGATGACGAGCACGACCAACAGTGGCACCGTGGCCACGAAGGCTCCCGCCAGCACCCGTCGGTAGATCACGTAGTTGCCGCTGGCCAGGTCGGAGATGGCCACCATCGAGGTGGGATAGTCGGTGCCGTTCAACGTGATCAGCGGCCACTGGAAGTCGTTCCAGGTGGCCACGAACGTCAGCAGGCCGAGCACCGCCAGCGCCGGGCCGATCGCCGGCAGCACCACGCTCCAGTAGATCCGCATGGTGGTGGCACCGTCCACCCGGGCCGCCTCGACCAGTTCGTCCGGCACCGAGTTGACGATGAACTGTCGCATGTAGAACACGCCGAAGGCGGTCACCAGGCCGGGCACGATCACTGCCAGCAGCGTACCGTTCCAGCCGAGTTTGCCCATCACGATATAGAGCGCGACGACGCCGAGCTGGTTGGGCACGGTCAGGGTGAGGATCACGAAGAGCATCAGCGGCCGGCTGCCCCGGAACTGCAGCTTGGCGAAGGCGAACCCGGCGAGCGAGCAGAAGAACAGCACCGCCGCAGTCACCGTGGTGGCGACGATGACGCTGTTCACCAGCGAGGCGGCGAAGTAGACGTCCTGGAGGGTGAAGACCTCGTTGAGGTTCACCAGGAACTGGTCGCTCGGGACGACCGCCGGCGGCAACTGGGCGGTCGCCTCGTCGGTGCTGGTGGCGATGACGAACATCCAGTACAGCGGGAACGCCGCGAACAGCGTGGTCACCGCCAGGAAGAGGTACGTCCCGATGCCCGCCGGGGTGTCCTGCGGGGCCCGGCCGTACGACCCGGTCCGCCTGCGTCCACCGGGCGGCGTGCCCGGTCGGCGGGGCCCGGCCCCCGTGGTGCTCGGTGCGCTCATCTGCGGCCCCCCGAGATGCGATTGGTCAGCAGGGTGTTCAGGGCCGCGACCGCGAGGATGATGAGGAACAGCGCCCAGGACATCGCGGCGGCGTACCCGAGGTTGAGGTCCTTCCAGCCGACCTTGTAGATGAGCTGAGCGACGGTCTGCCACTCGCCGCCGGCGCCACCTCGGGCGTTCTGCGCGTTCAGGTCGAACAGCATCGGCTCGGTGAACAGTTGCAGCCCGCCGATGGTGGAGAGCACCACGGTGAAGATGACCACCGGACGGATCATCGGCACGGTGATCCGCCAGAGCTGGCGCCACGGCCCGGCTCCGTCCAGGGCCGACGCCTCGTAGACATCGCGCGGGATGGACTGCATCGCGGCCAGGTAGAGCAGGGCGTTGTAGCCGATCCACTTCCAGTTGACCATCGTGGCGATGGCGATCCAGGAGTGGAGTTTGTCCGCCCGCCAGTCGATCGGCGTCTCGGTGCCGATGCCGAGCAGGCCGAGCGCCCAGTTGGCCATGCCGAAGTCGCGGGAGAAGAAGACGTTGAACACCAGCGTGGACGCGGTGATCGGGGTGATGTACGGCAGCAGCGCGCCCACCCGCCACCAGGTCTGCGCCCGCAGTCGCCGGTTGAGCATCGACGCGATGACCAGCGCGAGCAGCAGTTGCGGGACGGTGGAGAGCAGGAAGATGCCGAAGGTGTTGTAGAGCGCGTTGCCGAAGTCGCCGTCGGCGAGGAGTCGGCGGAAGTTCTCCGTTCCGGCCCAGCCGGTCAGTTCCGGGTCGTCCAGCCGCCAGTGGCGCAGCGCCACCACCCCGTTGAAGATCATCGGGAACAGGCCGAAGACGAAGAAGAGCAGGAAGAACGGCGCGATCAGCAGGTAGGGCACGTACCGCATGTCGAAGCGGTGCAGCCGGTCCCGCCAGGTCAGGGATCGGGCGGTGCGGGGGCGACGGGTGGCCGGGTCGGGGGCCGCGCGCGTGGTGGGCATGGGCACACTCCGGGTACGCGATGACGGGACGGAGACCGGGGTCGGGTGGCGCGGGTGCGCCGCGCCACCCGTACCGTCACCTGCCGGCCTTCTCGGCTTCCTTGATCGCTTCGGCCCAGGCCGCGTTCGATGCCAGCGTGCCGTTCTGCACCCGGTTGATCACGTTCTCCACCGCGACCCGGGTCGGTCCGTTCTTGCGGCCCAGGTACTGCGGGGTGAGACCCTCGGCCATCTTGGGGAAGATCTGCCCGACCGGCGCGGAGCTGAAGAACTCGTTCTTGAACTCGGCGATCGCGGGGTCGGCGTAGAGGGCGGGCTGCGAGGGCAGGTTGCCCACCTTCTTGAAGACCTCGATCTGCTGCTCCGGCTGGATCAGCCACTCCACGAACTTGTACGCCTCGTCGACGTTGCGCCCCTGCTTCGGCACGGTGAGGAAGGAGCCGCCCCAACTGCCACCGCCACCGGGGACCGTGGCGATGTCCCACTGCCCCTTGGTGCCGGGCGCGGTGTTCTGGATGTGCCCGAGCATCCACGCCGGGCAGGGCAGCACCGCGAACGCGCCGCTGGTGAAGCCCTTGTCCCAGTCGGCCTGGAAGCTGGTCAGGTTCGCGGAGATCCCGGCGTCGGCCGCCTTGACCGCGTAGTCGAAGGCGACCTTGGGGCCGCCTGCCATCTGCAACTGCTCGTCGGCGTCGAAGAAGCCGACCTGCTGCTGCCCGAGGATCGGGTTGAACAGGTTGGTGGCGTTGTCGATGAACTTCTTCCCCGTCTCGGCGGTGTATCCCTCGCCGACCTCCAGGAACTTGTCCCAGGTGGGCCAGAGTGCGGAGACCTGGTCGCGCGCGGTGGGCAGACCGGCGGCGGAGAAGAGGTCGGTGCGGTAGCACATGGCCAGGCCGCCGACGTCGGTGCCGAGGCCGATCTGGGTGGCACCGTCGGCGGAGAGCGACTGCTTCCACTTCCACGGCAGGTAGTTGGTCTCGTACGTGCCGGCGCCCTTGTCGAGCAGGTTCACGAACTTGTCGGCCTGGCTGCGGAACTGGACGATGAATCCCTCGTCGATGGCGGCGATGTCGGGGGCGCCGGAGCCGGCGATGAGCTTCTTCTGCAGGTCCTCGTGCTGGGCGTTGTACTCGCCCGAGTTGAGGGCGATCTTGACGTTGGTGTTCTCCGCCTCGTACTTCGTCTTGAGGTCCTGCAGGCCGAAGTCGCCCCAGAAGTTGATCGTCAGGGTGACCTCACCGCCGGAGCCGCCGGTGGTGCTGCGTCCGCTGCACGCGACGACGAGCGAACCGACCGTCAGACCCACGGCTGCGACCCGCAGCCACCGGGGCGTGGACCGTCTCATGACCCCTCCTCCAAGCAGGCTGGGAATGCTCAATAAATCGAAGAACATTGACTGAACCGGATAAGTTAGGACCGTAAGGGCATGCTCTCGCGGTGTCAACGGCGCGTTACGAACAGCGCCTAACGGTGACCTGCCGGTCGGCTGAACCGAACAAGCGACGGCGTCCGACCGCCCCGACGCGGGGTGTCGGACCGGCACCGGGACAGCGGCGGGCGACCGGTAGCGTTGGTGCCCGACGCCCGCGCCACCGCGCGCGGCGGGCAGGCAGAGCGATCAGGAGGACGTACGCCGGTGAAGCGGCCCACCATCGCGGACGTCGCCCGGCGGGCGGGGGTCTCCAAGGGCGCGGTGTCGTACGCGCTCAACGGGCAGCCGGGCGTCTCTGAGGCGACCCGACAACGCATCCTCGCCATCGCCGCCGAGATCGGGTTCAGTCCGAGCAGCGCCGCCCGGGCCCTGTCCGGCGCGACCGCCCGGGCGATCGGGCTGATCCTGGCCCGACCGGCGCAGACGCTCGGCATCGAACCGTTCTTCATGGAGCTGATCAGTGGAGTCGAGGCGGAACTCTCCGCCCGTTCGTACGCGCTGACCCTCCAGGTGGTGGCCGACCAGGACGCCGAGATCGCGGTCTACCGGCGCTGGTGGGGCGAACGGCGGGTGGACGGCGTACTCGTCTGCGACCTGCGCACCGACGACCGCCGGGTGCCGGTGCTGGAGGAGTTGCGCCTGCCCGCCGTGGTGATCGGCGGGCCCTCCGGCACCGGCCGGCTGACCAGCGTCTGGTCCGACGACGCGGCTGCCCTGGTGGAGACCGTGGAGTACCTGTACGCGCTGGGACACCGGCGGATCGCCCGGGTCGGCGGCCTGCCCGACCTGTTGCACACGGCGACCCGCACCCGGGCGTTCGGCGAGGTGTGCCAGCGGCTGGGGCTGGCCGAGGCGACGACCGTCTCCTCCGACTACACCGGCGAGGAGGGCGCGCGGGCCACCCGCCGCCTGCTCAGCTCCCGGGTCCGGCCGACCGCAGTGATCTACGACAACGACGTGATGGCCATCGCCGGACTCTCGGTGGCCCAGGAGATGGGGCTCGCCGTCCCGACCGAGCTGTCCATCGTGGCCTGGGACGACTCCCCGCTGTGCCGGCTGGTGCACCCGCCGCTGACCGCGCTCGGCCGGGACATCCCCGCGTACGGCGCCCACGCCGCCCGACACCTGCTCCAGGCGATCGAGGGCGCTGCGGCGGTGGTCGTCGAGGACGAGACCGCGCACCTGACCCCGCGCGGTAGCACCGGCCCGCCCCCGTTCCGCCCATGAACCGGTTAAGCTGCATTCATCGTCATCGCGACGTGGACGGGAACTCCTCGAAGTACGCCTCCACCCGTTCCGCCGTCGCCGGCCGGGCGAGTTCGAAGCCCTGGCCGTAACGGCACCCGGCGCGCTGCGCCCCGTCGACCTGGTGGGCCGACTCCAGTCCCTCGGCGACCACCTCCAGCCCCAACCGGTCGGCGACGGTGACCACCACGTCCAGCAGCGGACCGGTCGGATCGCCGCTCGGCACCACCGACTCCGGGCCGACCTTGAGCAGGTCGATCGGTAGCCGCCGCAGTTGGGCCAGGGAGGCGTGCGCGGCCCGGAAGTCGTCCAGGGCGGTCCGGATGCCCATCGACCGCAGACCGGCCAGCCGGGCCACCACGGTGGACAACTCGGCACCCACCCGGGGCTCGGCCACCTCCACCACCAGTTGGTCCGGCCCCACCCCGTACGCGTCCAGCACCGCCGCCGTGCGGGGCACGAAGTCCGGCGAGGTCAGCTCCCGGGTGGTGACGTTGACCGACATCCAGAGCCGCCGGCCGCCGCCGGACCAGTGCGCCAACTGCCGGCAGGCCCGGTCCAGCACCCAGACGCCCAACTCGCCCACGATGTCGAGGTCCTCGGCCACCGGCAGCAACTCCGCCGGGAAGACGGTGCCGAGCACCGGGCTACGCCACCGCAGCAGCGCCTCGGTGCCGACCGGCGAGCGGTCGGCCAGGTCGACCACCGGCTGGAACACCAGGTCCAGCTCGCCCCGGGCGACCGCGCCGGGCAGCTCCCGTTCCAGGTCCAACCGCCGGACCAGTTGCTCCTCCAGGTAGGCGTCGTACCACTCGACCCGCTCCCGGCCGAGTTGGGCGGCCCGCCGCCGGGCCAGATCCGCCTGCCGCAGCACGTCCTCCGGGCGACCGGGAGTCAGTTCGGCCAGCCCGACGCTGGGTCGCGAGCGCAGCACCGCGCCGGCCACCTCGTACGGGCGGCGCAGCTCGGTGATCAGGCGGGTGCCCAGCGCGTAGGCCAGCATCGGCCCGGCGTCGGTGACCACCGCCAGCCCGCTGCCGGAAAGGTCGAACACCTCGTCGTCGGCGGTCACCACGGCGCGTGCCCGGCGCACCGCCTCGGCGGCCACGTCGTCGCGGAGCGCCACGCCGGGCAGCTCGGTCAGGTGCAGGTCCACCACCAGCAGCGCACCCTGGTCCGGCCAGGCCGCCAGCGCCCGCAGCAGACCGGGGCGGCCGTCCGGCCCACGACTCTCGGCGGTGACCGGCTCCGGTCCGGGCGGTGCCGGCTCCGGCGACGCCGTGGACTCCGCGGCGCTCCGGACCAGCTCCCGGGCCACCAACGGAGGCACCGCGGCGAGCGCGAGCAGCACCGCCGTGTTGTCCAGCAGGAGACCGGCCTGCAACTGGTGCACGACGGCGAGCACCACCGCCGACGCCGGGACCACCACCACCGGCCAGACCCGGGCCGCCCGGGCCTCCGGTTCGGGCCCCGACCGCGCCACCTGCCGCATCCCGGCGGCGACCAGCAGAACCCCGGCCACCAGCGGGCCGACCGCCAGCAGCGTCACCCGGCCGGCGCTCGCAGGCAGCACCACCAGCAGCACCAGCGCGAAAAGGATGGCCGACGCACCGGCCCGGCACCGGCTGACGCCGCCGGCACGATGGGCACCGGTCAGCACGAGCAGCGCGTCGACCGCCAACACGCCCAACGCCACCGCCGCGACCAGCCGCACCGAGGGTGCCGTGCCGGCGTACGGCAGCAGCAGCCAGGCGACGAGCACCAGCCAGACACCGGGCGCGGCGGCGTCCAGCACCCGCAGCAGCCGTACCCGCCACGGTGGTCGCGGCGGTCGGGGCAGACTCGACAGGCCGCCGACGAGCAGTGCGGCGGTGCCGAGGAGGCCGACCGTCGCCGCGGTCGGCCGGAGTCCCGTTGACGCCAGTGGCAGGACGGCGGCGGTCAGACCGGCGGCCATCACGGCACCGTGCAGCAGGGCGGCGGCGCGGCGGGGCCGGGCCGCGCGACGACGGGCCAGCCGACCGCCGTCGGTGGACCCGGACGGCACGTCGGTGCCGGTGGCGAGCCGGGACAGGCGGACGCCCGCCAGCGTGGAGCCGGCCGCACCGGCGAGCGCCACCACCGCCAGGGCCGGGACCGCACCGGCCGCGCCGGCCACGAGCAGCAGCACGACCAGCGCGAGTACGCAGGACTCCGGCAGGAACGGTGAGCGGACGCCGACACGGAACACGGCGGCTCGGAACACAGACGCGACGGGCACGACGGTCGCCTTCGTGAGGGGGCACTGGGGCGGTGCGGCGGTGCGTGGGCGGCGACAGGTGAAGTCCACCGCCCAACATCGATGAACGAGCCAGCTCGCCGGGAGTGACGGCCAGTCGACAGTGAGTCCGGTCACGTGTCCCGGCTTCGGGGACGGCCCGCTGCGGGCGGCGTCCGGCCTGGTGCAATCATCGGGACATGGCTCGCTCCGACACCACCCGATTCCGGCACAACCAGGCCATCCTGGTGGCGGCGATCGTCGCCACCATCGGCGCCCTGCCACTGGCCGGCGCCCGCGCCTACCTGCTGCCGGTGTTGCTGGTGCCGCTGGCGGTGGCGGTCTGGGCGTGGCGGGCCGGCACCGACGCCGACCTGGGTGGGCTGCGCCTGCGCGCGCTGGCCGGTCAGCGACGGATCCCCTGGGACCAGGTGGCGGAGCTGGGCGCCGATCCCCGGGGCCGGGCGGTCGCCCGGCTCGACGACGGTGAGCAGCTTCTGCTGCCCGCGGTGCGCCGCGAGGACCTGCCCCGCCTGGTGGCGGCGGCCGGCCGGGGCGAACCCGAGACGGCTCAGTAGCCGTCGACCACCACGTTCTCCGGCGGCTCACCGGCGGCGAACCGGCGGATCTGCTCGCCGACCAGCCGGTACGCCCGGGGCAGCAGCCCGCGCACCGAGCCGGCCACGTGCGGGGTGATCAGCACGTTGGGCAACTCCCAGAGCGGGTGGTCGGCGGGCAGCGGCTCCGGGTCGGTGACGTCCAGCGCGGCGGAGATCCGGCCGGTGGACAGCTCGGCCAGCAGGGCGTCGGTGCGGGCCACCGGCCCTCGGGCGGCGTTCACCAGCAGCGCGCCGTCCGACATCGCGGCCAGGAACTTCTCGTCGACCAGGCCCCGGGTCCGATCGGTCAGCGGCACCAGCAGCACCACCACGTCGGCGTGCGGCAGCAGCTCGGGCAGCTCGTCGACGCCGTGCACCCCCTGCTCGGCGCGGGCCGTCCGGGCGACCAGGGTGAACTCCACCTCGAACGGCGCGAGCCGGTCCCGCACGGCGGTGCCGATCGACCCGGCACCGACGATCAGGACCCGCTTGCCGGCCACCTCGTCGGTGGGCGCCACCTCGTCGTACGCCCACCGCCGCTCGGCCTGGGCGCGGATCATCTCCGGGAAGGCCCGCAGTCGGGACAGGATCGCGGTGACCACCCACTCGGCGGTGGACGGGTCGTGCACACCCCGGGCGTCGCAGAGCATCACCCCGTCCGGCACCCGGCCGACCCAGGCGTCCGCACCGGCGGAGAGCAACTGCACCACCGCCAGGTCCGGCAGCTCGTGCGCGAACGGAACGATCTTCCGGGTGGCGAGGAAGGGCGGCACCCAGAACCGGACCCCGGCCACCGACGAGGGCGGTCTCGCCGGGTCCTCCATCGTCTCGACGGTGATCTGCGGCGGCAGCTCGCCGAGCAGGGCGTGACCGGACTCGTGCGGGATCCATACCTTCACGCCAGCCGACGATAGACCCGTTGTCCGTACCGCCACCGGGGCGGGGGTCCGCCGACCTCCACGCCGACCGACACGGCGGGCTAGGCTCGGGCGGGTGAGCGCTCCCCCGTACTCTCCGGCCCGTCGGGTCCGCGGGTTCCTCGCGGCCTCCTGCACGACGCTGTTGCTCGCAGCCACCGGGTGCAGTCTCGGCGAGCCCGAACCGGACCCGGCCGGCGAGCCGCCGAACCTGCCGACCCCGTCGGCCAGCGCCGCCGGCGGCGGCCAGGAGGTGGTGGCCACCGTGCTGGCCCAGGGCCTGCGGGTGCCGTGGGGCATCGCCTTCCTGCCCGACGGCGGGGCGCTGGTCACCGAACGCGACAGCGGCCGGATCGTCCAGGTCGGCCCGGAGTCGAGCCCGGACGGCCTACGGATCACCGAGCGGCAGACCGTCGACGACGTGGTCGCCTCCGGCGAGGGCGGCCTGCTGGGCATCGCCGTGTCGCCGGAGTTCGCGCAGGACAACACGGTCTTCGTCTACTACACCGCCGATCGGGACAACCGGATCGCCCGGATGCGGCTGGGCGAGAAACCCACCCCGATCCTCACCGGCATCCCCAAGGCAGGCATCCACAACGGCGGCGGCCTGGCGTTCGGCCCGGACGGGCAGCTCTACGCCAGCACCGGCGACGCCGGGGACACCGAGCAGTCGCAGGACGCCAAGAAGCTCGGCGGCAAGATCCTGCGGATCACCACCGAGGGCGAGCCCGCGCCCGGCAACCCCTTCCCGAACTCCCCGGTCTGGTCCCTCGGCCACCGCAACGTGCAGGGCATCTCCTGGGCCGGCGACCGGATGTACGCGGTGGAGTTCGGCCAGAACACCTGGGACGAGATCAACCAGGTGACCAAGGGCAAGAACTACGGCTGGCCCGAGGTGGAGGGACGCGGCGGCGACAAGAAGTACGTGGACCCGATCGTGCAGTGGTCGACCGACGAGGCGTCCTGCTCCGGCCTGGCCGCCGGTGAGCGGCTGCTGGCCACCGCCTGCCTGCGCGGGCAGCGCCTCTGGCTGGTCGAGCTGACCGACACCGGCACCGTGCTCGGGCAGCCGCAGGCGCTGCTGACCGAGGAGTACGGGCGTCTGCGGGCGATCGCCGCCGCGCCGGACGGCTCCTTCTGGGTGGGCACTTCCAACCACGACGGACGCGGCCGACCCGCACCAGAGGATGATCGCTTGTTGCGGCTTGTTTTCGCAGGTGGCGGCGCTGGGCGAAGCTGAGGCATTCTCGACACGCAGCACCTCGGGTTTGCCAAGATCCTCAGGCGGGCAGGTCAGAATCTCAGCATGGACGATCACGAGAACGAGAAGCCGCACCGCGATCGGGACGGGGACGACCCGACCGGTCGTCCGCGTCGCTTCGTCTCGCTACGGCGCGCCGCCGCCGGTTCGCCCCGCGCCGGGCGGCGCAGCGGGCTGCGCCGGTTGGGTGCCGGCCTGGCGCTGCTGGTCGTCACACTGACCGGGGTGCTGCTCGGGGTGCTCGCCGGCGGGCACGTCAGCACCGACATCGGGCCCTTCCAGGCCCGACTGTCCGTTTCGCCGGCGGTCAACGGCAGCACCACCGTCGACATCCCGCCGCTGGGCGCGCTGCTGCTGGACAGCCACGACGGGCCGACCCGGCTGACCGTGGAGCTGGGCGCGCTGGACCAGGGCCGCACCGAGGCCCTGATCGACGACCCGGCGAGCATCAACCGGGCCACCCAGTCGGCCGTCGACGACGTCCAGGAGGGTGTGCTGCGACTCGGGCTGCGGACCGTCGGCGCGACCGTACTGGCCACGCTGGTGCTGGCGCTGCTGGCGTTCCGGGACACCCGACGGGCGGCCTGGGCCGGCGCGCTGGCGCTGGTGATCAGCGCGGGCAGCCTGGGCACCGCCGCCGCCACCGTCCGACCGCAGGCGATCGAGGAGCCCACGTACGAGGGGTTGCTGGTCAACGCTCCGGCGATCGTCGGTGACGTACGCAAGATCGCCAACGACTACGGCCGGTACGCCGAACAGCTCCAGCGGCTCATCGGCAACGTCACCCAGCTATACACCACCGTGTCGGCTCTGCCGGTGTACGAGCCGGAGCCCGGCACCACCCGGGTGCTGCACATCTCCGACATGCACCTCAACCCGGCCGCCTGGCAGCTCATCCGCACGGTGACCGAGCAGTTCGGCATCGACGTGGTGATCGACACCGGCGACATCACCGACTGGGGCAGCGAGCCGGAGGCCTCCTACGTCGGCTCGATCAGCCTGCTGGAGAAGCCGTACGTCTACATCCGGGGCAACCACGACTCGCCGCGTACCGCCGCGGCGGTGGCCCGGCAGCCGAACGCGATCGTGCTGGACAACACCACCGCGACCGTCGCCGGGCTGACCATCGCCGGCATCGGCGACCCGCGCTTCACCCCGGACAAGAGCACCTCACCGGCGAGCGGCGGGCTCAACCAGCCCACCGCCGACGAGCTGATCGCCACCGGGGACAAGCTCGCCGCCACGATCCGCAGCTCCCCCCGGCCGGTGAACATCGCGCTGGTGCACGACCCGGCCTCCGCCGGCCCGCTCTCCGGCACCTGCCCGCTGGTGCTCGCCGGACACACCCACGACCGGCGGGTGAACACGCTGCCGGAGGTGCCGGGCGAGCAGCCGACCACGCTGATGGTGCAGGGCTCCACCGGCGGCGCCGGGCTGCGGGGCCTGGAGGGCGAGGAGCCGACCCCGCTGGCGATGACCGTCCTCTACTTCGACCAGGACAAGCAGCTCCAGGCGTACGACGACATCACCGTGGGCGGCACCGGGCAGGCGCAGGTGAACCTGGAGCGCACCGTGGTGCAGCCGCCGACGCCGCTGCTGACCCCGCCGATCACCCCCACCCCGACACCGACCCGCTGAGGGGCCGCTCAAGATCACGCTCGATCCTGGATCGAGTGGCCTCCTCCGCCCCCGATGCCACTCGATCCGCGATCGAGCGTGATCTTGACGCCTGTGGTCGCAGCGCGCCTGGCGGCGTCGGGCAGGGGCGGCCCCGACGTCGAACGAACGTCCGTGGGGCCGGCTGGGTCAGCGCAGGGCGAGAGCGGCCAGGGCGGCGTTGACGATGCTGCCCGGCAGCAGGTCGTGCAGCTCGTACAGCTCGGCGACGCTGCCGGACTGGCCGAACTCGTCCACGCCGAGCGGCACCGCCGACGCACCGACCGCCGACCCGAGCCACGCCATCGCGTGCGAGGCGGCGTCGTGCACGCTGACCACCGGAACCCGGTCGGCGAAGGCGGACCGCAGCGCGCCCGGCACGCTGGGCACGGTGGCGGTGCGTACGCCCTGCCGCAGGGTGCGCTGCCACGCGCGGTAGAGGCGGTCCAGGCTGGTCACGTCGACCACGTGCGCGGCGACGCCCTCGTCGGCCAGTTCCGCCGCGGCGGCGAGCACCTCGGGCAGGACCGCGCCCGAGGCGGCCAGTTGCACCGTCGGCGCGTCGGCCAGGTGCGGGTACACCTGGTGCGCGTCGACCAGCCGGTACGCTCCGGCCAGCACCTGCCGGCGCAGCACCGCGTCCCCGAGACGGGCCCGGGCCGCCTCGAACGGCGCCTGGTCCAGCGGGCGGGTGCTCAGCCGGAAGTAGTACGCCCCGTCCTCGGCCGGCGCGGCGGTCGGCACCGGCTGCGGGGCCCCCGCGATGTGCCCGAGCGCGTCGCAGAGCAGCCAGTCCAGGCTGCCCGCGTACGCGGGCTCGACGAAGGTCACGCCGGGCAGTTCCAGCCCGACGCTGGCGGTGATGGTCGACTGGTGCGCGCCACCCTCCGGAGCGAGGGTGATGCCGGACGGGGTGCCGGCCACCACGAACCGGGAACCGGAGTACGTGCCGTAGAGGAACGCGTCCAGCCCCCTCAGCACGAACGGGTCGTAGACGGTGCCCACCGGCAGCAACGGCTGGCCGGACAGGTCCCACGACAGCCCGAGCTGGCCGAGGAGCAGGAACAGGTTCATCTCGGAGATGCCCAGCTCGATGTGCTGCCCCTCGGGGCTCTCCGTCCAGCGCAGCATCGCCTCCGACGACCAGGAGCGCTGGGCGGTCGGGGCGAACACCCCGGTCCGGTTGATGAACCCGGCCAGGTTGGTCGAGGTGGCCACGTCCGGCGCGGTGGTGACCAGGTACTTCCCCACCTGCTGATCGCGGGCCAGGTCGACCAGCACCCGACCGAAGACCTCCTGGGTGGAGATCGGCTTGTTGGCGCGTACGTTCGTGGCCTGCGGGACGGCGACCCCGAGCGCACGCTCGCGGGGCGCGCGGGACAGCGACTCCCGACGCTGCCCGGCACGGATGCCGGCCGGGGACGCCGGGTCGAGGCGGTCAAACTCGGTGTCCCGGGTCAGGCCGTGCCCGGCCCGCAACGCGTCGACCTGCTCACCGGAGAGCAACGCCGAGTGGTTGCGCGGGTTGCCGGCGATCGGCAGACCCCACCCCTTGACCGTGTACGCGAACACCACGCTCGGCCGGTCGGTCACCGCGTCGCACTGGGCGTACGCGTCGAGCAGCGCCGCCAGGTCGTGCCCGCCCAGGTCGGTGACGAGCGGGCCCAGGTCCTCGTCGGTGATGTCGGCGATGAACGCGGCGATGCCCTCGGGCGCACCGTCCAGGAACTGCTCGCGCAGCGCCGGCCCGGTCAGCCCGAACAGCGACTGGTACTGCTCGTTCGGCATCGCGTCGATCCAGTCGCGCAGCGCCGCGCCGCCCGGCCGCTGGTACGCCTCGGCGAGCCGGCGACCGTACTTGACCTCGACCACGTGCCACCCGGCCGCCTCGAACTGGCCCCGCCACTGGTCGATGCGGACGCCGGGGACCACCCGGTCCAGCGACTGCCGGTTGAAGTCGACCACCCACATCACGTTGCCGAGTCCGGTGGTGGCCGGGTCGGCGACCGCCTCCCAGATGTTGCCCTCGTCCAGTTCCGCGTCACCGATCAGCGCCACGAACCGGGAGTGCGGACGCGTGCCGAAGTGCGCGTCGACGTACCGCCGGGTCACCGCGGCGAACAGCGGCGCGGCGGCACCCAGGCCCACCGAGCCGGTGGAGAAGTCGACGCCGTCCGGGTCCTTCGTCCGCGACGGGTACGACTGGAGTCCGCCCCGGGCGCGCAACGTGGTCAGGTACGACCGGTCCAGGTTGCCGAGCAGGTACTGGATGGCGTGGAACACCGGCGAGGCGTGCGGCTTGACCGCGACCCGGTCCTCGGCGTCGAGGTGCGCGAACCACAACGCGGTCATCACGCTGACCAGCGAGGCGCTGGACGCCTGGTGCCCGCCGACCTTCACCCCGTCCCCGGTGCTGCGGTCGTGGTTGGCCGCGTCCACGATCCGGGTGGCGAGCCAGAGCACCCGGCGCTGGATGTCGTCGAGGACGTCGATGTCGTGCTGGTTCACGGTGCGCTCCAGGGGTCCGGCGCGTCGTCGTTGACGCCCGGTCGGGGGACGGGGGGTGGTGGTGCGGATGCAAGGAAGGGACCCTTCCTATACACCAGACAGTAAGAAGGGTCCCTTCCTTACACCTCAGGCGCCGAGGCGCTCCAGGATCAGCTCGCGGACGGTCTTGGCGTCGGCCTGCCCGCGCGTGGTCTTCATGACCGCGCCGACCAGCGCGCCGGCTGCGGCGACCTTGCCGCTGCGCACCTTGTCGGCGATGTCGGGGTTGGCGGCGATCGCCTCGTCCACCGCGGCGGTCAACGCACCGGTGTCGGAGACGACCTCCAGGTTCCGGTTGGCCATGATCTCGGTGGGCGAACCCTCGCCCGTGACCACGCCCTCCAGCACCGTACGGGCCAGCTTGTCGTTGAGCTTGCCGGCGTCGACCAGCCCCTGGAGCTCGGCGACCTGTGCCGGGGTGGCACCCACGTCGGCCAGTTCCACGCCGGTCTCGTTGGCCCGCCGGGACAGCTCGCCCAGCCACCACTTGCGGGCGGCGGCCGGGGTGGCACCGGCGGCGACGGTGGCCTCGATCAGCTCCACCGCACCGGCGTTGAGCACCGACTGCATGTCCGCCTCGGAGAGCCCCCACGCCTCCTGGAGCCGACGCCGGTGCAGCCGGGGCAGCTCCGGCAGGGCCGCCTTCAGCTCGGCCACCCACGCGGTGTCCGGCGCGAGCGGCACCAGGTCCGGCTCGGGGAAGTAGCGGTAGTCGGTGGCGGTCTCCTTGGACCGGCCGGGCGTGGTGTCGCCGGTGTCCTCGTGGAAGTGCCGGGTCTCCTGGGTGATCCGCCCGCCCGCGTCCAGCACCGACGCCTGCCGCAGCATCTCCGAACGCACCGCCCGCTCGACCGAGCGCAGCGAGTTGACGTTCTTGGTCTCGGTGCGGGTGCCCCACTCCTCGCCGGGCAGGTTCAGCGACGTGTTCACGTCACACCGCAGCGAACCCTCCTCCATCCGCACGTCGGAGACGCCGAGCGAGCGGAGCACGTCGCGCAGCTCGGTGACGTACGCCCGGGCCACCTCGGGGGCGAGCGCCCCGGTGCCGGGGATCGGCTTGGTCACGATCTCCACCAGCGGGATGCCGGCCCGGTTGTAGTCGACGAGCGACTCGGTCGCGCCGTGGATCCGGCCGGTGGCGCCGCCGACGTGCAGCGTCTTGCCGGTGTCCTCCTCCAGGTGCACCCGCTCGATGCCGATCCGCACCGTCTCGCCGTTCACCTCGACGTCCAGGTAGCCGTCCACGCAGAGCGGTTCGTCGTACTGGCTGATCTGGAAGTTCTTCGGCATGTCGGGGTAGAAGTAGTTCTTCCGGGCGAACCTGCACCACTGCGCGATGGAGCAGTTCAGCGCCAGGCCGATCCGGATGGTCGCCTCGATGGCCGCCTTGTTGGCCACCGGCAGCGAGCCGGGCAGGCCCAGGCAGACCGGGCAGACCCGGGTGTTCGGCTCGCCGCCGAAGTCGGTCGGGCAGCCGCAGAACATCTTCGTGTTCGTGCCCAGCTCGACGTGGGTCTCCAGGCCGATCACCGGCTCGAATCGCGCGACGACCTCGTCGTACGCGGGCAGCGTCGTGGTCATGAGAACTCCAGCTTTCGGGCGGTGGCCGGCCCGCGCCGGCATCCGGACACAACGCCGCCCAGCCTAGCCGCTCCGCCCGCCTGGTCTCGGTCGGGCGTCACACTGCGGTGAACCCCTGCCGACGGCGGTACGCCACCACCAGCAGGATGCCGCCGATGCTGAACGCCACGACACCGAGGAGCATCAGCACCAGGGTCGAGTTCGAGCCGGTGACCGGCAGCCACGCACCGGTCGTCCGGGACGGCGACGGCGCGGCGGCGGTCGGCGTCGGGCTCTGCGACGGCGTCGGGTACGCGGTCGGCTGCTCGGTCGGGGTCGGCGAGGCCGACGGGGTGGCCGTCGGGTCCGGGTAGACGACCAGCGACACCTCCTCGGTGTCGCTGGTGGCGGTGCCGGTGGCGCGGACGGTGAAGTCGAAGGTGCCGGCGACGGTCGGGACGCCGCTGAGCACGCCGTCCGGGTCGAGCACGAGCCCGTCCGGCAGCGCCCCGGCGGCCAGCCCGAACCGGATGTCGGAGTCGCCGTCGGCGGTGAACCGGAACGAGTACGCCTGCCCGGCCGTACCGCGCGGCGGCGCGGCCGAGGTGACGACGGCGGCCGGCGTGGCGATCACCAGAGTGACGTCCTGCTGCCCCTGGAAGCCGTTCGCGTCGGTCACCAGCAGGCCGAACCGGTAACGCCCGGCCTGGCTCGGCGAACCCGCGAGGACACCGGCCGAGGTGAGCGACAGACCCGGCGGCAGCGCACCCGACCCCAGCGAGACGGTGTGCGGGGCGGTGCCGCCCGAGACGGTGAACCGGTGCGTCGGATAGACCTGCCCGACGTACCAGGGCGAGTCCGGCTCGGGCGACGTCACGGTGACGACCGGCTGCACCACCACCACGGTGACCTGGTGGTCGGCGGTCTCCCCGCTCGGCGCGCCGGTGGCCCGGAGGGTGAAGGCGAAGCGGCCGGCCACGGTGGGCGTACCGGTCAGGGTGCCGGACGAGGAGAGCGCCAGGCCGGGCGGGATCGCACCGGCGACCAGCGCGAACCGGATCTCGTCGTCACCGGTGGCGGTGAAGGTGTGACCCGGGTACGGCTCGTAGGCGGTCACTCCGGACGGCGGCGGGGCGGAGGTGACGGTGATGGTGACGACCGCTGGATCCACGATGACCGGATCGACGGCGGCCGGTTCTGCGGCAGCGGGCGCGGCGACGCCGATCAGCAGCGTCGTGAGCACCGAGACAATCGTGATCGGCCGCAGCGTCTTCATCGCAGTTCCAGTCGGCTAGAAGCCCATGCTTGCGTTTCGCCAGCGGCTCGGACTCTATCCAACCCGCGCACGTCACCACGCGTTATGAGTCCGAACGGTGACCTCGTGTCACCGGATGGGCCGGGCGACGCACGGCGGGGCGGCCGGAACCGCCCCGCACGGCGTCACAGCGTCGGCGGCGTGAGGGTGCCGACCGCGCTCTCCAGCGCGGCGGCCACCCGGTACATCCGGTCGTCGGCCATCGTCGGGGCCATCACCTGCAACCCGACCGGCAGCCCGTCGGAGAGACCGCACGGCACCGAGATGCCCGGACCGCCGTACAGGTTGGTCGGGATGGTGAAGAGGTCGGCCAGGTACATCTGGTACGGGTCGGAGGTGCGCGCGCCCAGCGGGAACGCCACGAACGGCGTGGTCGGCGAGATCAGCGCGTCGACCCGCTCGAACGCGGCGGTGAAGTCGCGGGTGATCAGCGTACGGACCTTCTGCGCCTGCCCGTAGTACGCGTCGTAGTAGCCCGACGACAACGCGTACGTGCCGAGCATGATCCGCCGCTTGACCTCGGGGCCGAAACCGGCCTCCCGGGTCAGCGACATGACCTCCTCCAGCGACCGGTTGCCGTCGTCGCCGATGCGCAGACCGAAGCGCACGCCGTCGAAGCGGGCCAGGTTGGAGGAGCACTCACTCGGGGCGATCAGGTAATAGGCCGGCAGCGCGTACGCGAAGTTCGGGCAGGACACCTCGACGATCTCCGCGCCCAGCTTGGTCAGCGTGTCGACGGCCTCGTTGAAGGCGGTCATCACGCCCGGCTCGGCGCCCTCGCCGACGAACTCGGAGACGATGCCGAGGCGGACCCCGGTCAGGTCGCCGGTCGCGCCGAGCTTCGCGGCGGCCACCACGTCCGGCACCGGGGCCGGGATGGAGGTGGAGTCACGCGGGTCGTGGCCGCCGATCGCCTCGTGCAGCAGCGCGGCGTCCAGCACCGTACGCGCGCACGGGCCGGGCGTGTCCAGCGAGGAGGAGAACGCCACCAGGCCGTACCGGGAGGTGCCGCCGTAGGTTGGCTTCGCGCCGACGGTGCCGGTGACCGCGCCCGGCTGGCGGATCGAGCCGCCGGTGTCCGAGCCGATCGCCAGCGGCGCCTCGTACGCGGCCAGCGCCGCCGCGCTGCCCCCGCCGGAGCCGCCCGGGATGCGCTCGGTGTCCCACGGGTTGCGGGTCGGCCCGTACGCCGAGTACTCCGTGGAGGAGCCCATGGCGAACTCGTCCATGTTGGTCTTGCCGAGCATCACCGTGCCGGCGGCGCGCAGCCGCTCGACGATCGTCGAGTCGTACGGCGGACGCCAGCCCTCCAGGATCTTCGAGCCGACCGTGGTCGGCACGCCCCGGGTGGTCAGCACGTCCTTGACCGCGACCGGCACTCCGGCCAGCGGGCCCAGCTCCGCTCCGGCGGCCCGCCGGGCGTCCACCTCGCGGGCGGCGGCGAGCGCGCCCTCGGTGTCGACGTGCAGGAAGGCGTGCACCCGGTCGTCGACTGCGGCGATCCGGTCCAGGTGCGCCTGGGTCACCTCGACCGCCGAGGTCTCACCGGAGGCGACCAACCCGGCGATCTCGGTGGCGGTGAGTCTGGTCAGGTCGCTCATGACGCCACTCCGCTCCGCTGCGTGGCGTCATGAGGCACCACACTGAGTTGATTGTTCGCTCGCTGAAGCTCGCTCACGATGCCACATCCTCGTCCAGGATCCGCGGAACGCGGAACCGCTGCTCCTCGGCGTCGGGCGCACCGGACAGCGCCTCCTCGGGGGTCAGGCCCGGCGTCACGACGTCCTCGCGGAGCACGTTGGTCAACGGCACCGAGTGCGAGGTCGGCGGGATGTCGGCGGCGGCGACCTCGCCCACCTGGGCGACCGCCTGGAGGATCACGTCGAGCTGGCCGGCGAAGGTGTCCAGCTCCTCCTCCGTCACGGCGAGCCGCGACAGTCGCGCCAGGTGCGCGACCTCCTCGCGGGAGATGGCGGCCATCGGTGCCCCCTTCGTGGCTGTCCTGCGTCTGCGTACGCCCACCGCGCGGCGTGCGACGCGACGCGCGGTGACCGGAGCGAGTCTATTGTTCCGCGCCCGGCCCGCCGCCCCCGGCTCCCCGGGGGCGTCCGGCCCACCGCCCCCGGCTCCCCGGGGCGTCCGGCCCGTCGACCGGAGACACGGCCGGGCGGGCGGCGTCGCGGCGGCCGGGCCGTGGGTCACCGAGGGCTGCGGCGGGGTACGTCCGGCTCGTCGTGGCCGCCGAGCGGGCGCACCGGCCGGTACCGGCCCAGCCAGGCGACCAGTTCCTCGGCCGGCATCGGCCGGGCGTAGAACCAGCCCTGCGCGGCGTCGCATCCGGCCGCGTGCAGCATCCGCCAGGTCTTCTCGTCCTCCACACCCTCGGCGACCACCCGCAGCCCGAGCGCCTTGCCCAGCTCGATCGTCGACCGGACGATCGCCGCGTCGTCGGAGTCCTCGGTCATCCCGAGTACGAAGGACCGGTCGACCTTCACCTCCGACAGCGGCAGCCGGCGCAGGTGTTGCAGCGACGAGTAGCCGGTGCCGAAGTCGTCGAGCGCGATGCCGACCCCGATCCGGTGCAACCGGGTGATGGTGGTCAGCACCCGGCGCGGGTCGGCCATCAACGCGCCCTCGGTGATCTCCAGTTGCAGCCGGTCCGGCGCCACGCCGTAGCGGGTCAACCGGTCCGCGATCTGGTCGGCGATCTCGCCGGTGTGCAGGTCCCGCACGCTGACGTTGAGCGCCGCCCGCAGGCCCAGACCGGCCGCCGACCACTTGGCCAACTGCTCGACCACGTCGTCCACCACCCGACGGGTGAGCAGGCGCATCACGGCGCTCTGCTCGGCGACCCGGATCAGTTCCTCCGGGTCGACCATGCCCCGGCGCGGGTGCCGCCACCGCAGCAGCGCCTCGACCCCGACCACCTCGCCGGTGGCGATGGCGATCTGCGGCTGGTAATACATCGTGATCTCGCCCGGGTCGCCGGCCGGATCGCCGCCGAACGCGGCACCGGCGGAGAGCGTGCCCACGTCCCCCGGCCGGTGGACGCCGACCGGTCCGGACCACGGCTCGCCGGGGACCGCCGTCGGGTCGGCGGGCCGGGCGGTACGGCGCAGGATCGGGTCCGCGCCGGTGACGATCCGGGCGATCAACTCGTCGTCGGACGCGACCACCGGCGGCCGGTGACGACGACGGAACCACCGGCCACCGCCGCGCTGCCGCACCACCGAGGTGGTCAACGCCGCCCCGTCCCCGCCCCGCACCACCGGCGCGGTGTCGCCGTCCCGCACCACCGGCGCGGTGTCGCCGTCCCGCGCCACGGGCGCGTCACCCGGGGCGTCGGGCAGGGCGGAGCGGCCCGCCGCGCCCGCGTCCAGCACCCGGCGCAGGTCGGCCAGCAGGCCCAGGCGCTCGGCGGAGTTGTGGTCGGACTCCGCGGTGTAGACGGCGACCGTGTCGTTGCGGTGCTTGGCGTCGTACATGGCCACGTCGGCGTGGCGCATCAGGGTGGCGAAGTCCTCGCCGTGCTCCGGGTACAGCGCGATGCCGATCGAGCCGCCGACGTCCAACGGCAGCCCGTCCAGCGGCACCGGCTCGGCGAGGACCCGCACCACCTGGTCGGCCAGGGCGCGGACCTGGGTGACGTCGTCCATCCCGGTCATCACGATGGCGAACTCGTCGCCGCCGAGGCGGACCACCAGGTCCGACGCCGGCACCACGTCGGTCAGTCGGGCGCTCACCTCGACCAGCAGCCGGTCGCCGACGGCGTGCCCGAGAGCGTCGTTGACGTTCTTGAAACGGTCCAGGTCGATCAGGAGCAGGGCCAGGCGGGCGCCGGGTTCACCCCGTGCGGCGCGCTCGGCGTGCCGGTGCACCTGCTCGTTGACCTCGCTGAGCAGCGCCTTGCGATTGGGCAGCCCGGTCAGCGGGTCGAGGGCGGCGAGCTGGTGCTGCTCCACGGTGAGCCGGGCCATCCGGTAGACCGCGAACAGCGGCACCAGCACCAGTGGCACCAGCGCGGCACTGGCCCGGGCGGCAGTGACCAGCACCGGGGCGAGCAGCAGCAGGGACCCGGTGGAGAGCAGCTCGAACGGCAGTCCGTGGCGGGCGTTGGGCCACCACCGTTCGCCGAAGCGCAGCCGGACGGCCGTGGTGACCAGACCGTAGTTCACCACGAACCAGGCAACCCCGGCACCGCCGATCGCGGCGATGTCGGTCCACCCCAGACCACCGCCGTCGAAGATGCCGCCGGGCCCGAGCCGGGTGACGGCGTACGCGGCGGCCAGCGAGCAGGCGTACTGCCCGGCGTTGAACGCGACCCGCCAGGGGGCGTGCCGCATCCGGGCCCCGGAGACCAGCACGGCGACCGCCTGCACCGCGACCGCCGGGCCGAGACCCCAGCCGAGCAGGATCGCGAAGATGAAGCAGGTCGACGGGAAGACCGCGGACGAGGAGGGCCGCCGGCCGGGCGGCAGGAACGGGCGCGCGTCGCAGGCGACGGCGAGCACGGCCATCGTCCAGAACGCCGCCGGCAGGTCCGGCAGCGTTCCGGCGAACGAGACCAGCGGCCCGACGGAGAGCAGCACGGCCACGACCAGCACGAGGCCGACGAAGACCGAGAACGGCGCGGTACGCCCGGGCGGGACGAGGTTGCGCGGATCGGGCGGCTCCATCACACCTCCCGCTACAGGACGCGACGCGTGGGTTCACGCGCCGTGTCCTAATGAAACGCCCCCGACGGCCGGAAACCAGGTACGACAGCCACGAATCGGTCGTAGTCGTAATTAAGTTGGTATCCGGGCGAGTCCCCGCAAGATCGGCAAGTGCCTCACTCCTCGACGCGGGCCACCGCGCGGGCCGCCTCCGCGCCGGAGTCGAGCAGCACCCGGAAGCCCTCCTCGTCGAGGATCGGCACCTTCAGCCCGGCCGCCTTGTCCGCCTTGGACCCGGGATTGTCGCCGACCACCACGAAACCGGTCTTCTTCGACACCGAGCCGCTGACCTTGCCGCCCCGGGACTGGATCGCCTCGGCGGCCTGGTCCCGCGAGTAGCTGGCCAGGGTGCCGGTGACCACCACGGTCACCCCCTCCAGCGGTCGCGGCCCCTCCCCCTGCGCCTCCTCGGCCATCCGGACGCCCGCGTCGGCCCACTTGCGGATCACCTCGCGGTGCCAGTCGACGGCGAGCCACTCCCGGATGCTGGCGGCGATGGTCGGCCCGACACCGTCGACGGAGGACAGCTCCTCCTCGGACGCGGCGTCGACCGCCTCGATCGACCGGAAGTGCCGGGCGAGCGCCTGCGCGGCGGTCGGCCCGACGTGCCGGATGGAGAGGGCCACCAGCACCCGCCACAGCTCGCGTTCCTTGGCGACGGCGAGATTGTCGAGCAGCTTGACGGCGTTGCTGCCGAGACTGCCGTCCTTGTTGACGAAGAACGGCGAGGTGGCCAACTGGTCGGCCTCGAGCGAGAACAGGTCGCCCTCATCGGTGATGACCTGCGCGTCGAGCAACGCGGCGGCGCTCTTGTAGCCGAGCGCCTCGATGTCGAACACCTTGCGCCCGGCCAGGTGATAGACCCGCTCGCGCAACTGCGCCGGGCAACTGCGCGAGTTGGGGCAGCGGATGTCGACGTCGCCCTCCTTCGCCGGGGCGAGCGGGGTGCCGCAGGCCGGGCAGACGGTGGGCATGACGAACGCCCGGGCGTCGGGCGGACGCAGCTCGACCACCGGGCCGAGCACCTCGGGAATCACGTCGCCGGCCTTGCGGATGACCACCGTGTCGCCGATCAGCACCCCCTTGCGCTCCACCTCGCGCGCGTTGTGCAGGGTCGCGTACGCGACGGTGGAGCCGGCCACCTTCACCGGCTGGAGCAGCGCCCGGGGCGTGACCCGACCGGTCCGTCCCACCTCGACCTCGATGTCGAGCAGGGTGGTGTTGACCTCCTCGGGTGGATATTTGAAGGCGATCGCCCAGCGGGGTGCGCGGCTGGTCGAGCCGAGCCGGCCCTGGATCGGCACCGGGTCGACCTTGACCACCACGCCGTCGATCTCGTGCTCCACGTCGTGCCGGTGCGCGGCGTAGTGCGCGATGTAGTCCCGGACGCCGGCCAGATCGGGCACCACCCGCCACCGGTCGCTGGTGGGCAGCCCCCAGGCCCGCAACGCCGAGTACGACTCGGACTGGGTGGCCGGCTGGAAGCCGCGCCGGGCACCGATGCCGTGCACCACCAGACGCAGCGGTCGGGACGCGGTGATCCGTGGGTCCTTCTGCCGCAGGCTGCCGGCGGCGGCGTTGCGCGGGTTGGCGAACGGCGCCTTGCCCTGCTCGACCAGGCCCGCGTTCAGGTCGGCGAAGGCGGCGACCGGGAAGTAGATCTCGCCGCGCACCTCGATCAGCTCGGGGACCGGGCCGAACTCCGCCGAGTCGGTCAGCCGGCCGGGCACGTCCCGGATGCTGCGCACGTTGGCGGTGACGTCCTCACCGGTGCGGCCGTCGCCCCGGGTCGCCGCCCGGACCAGTCGACCCGACTCGTAGGTGAGGTTGATCGCCAGCCCGTCGACCTTCAGCTCGCACAGGTAGGGCACCGGGCCGCCCGCGTCCCGCTCGACCCGCTCGGCCCACGCCGCCAGCTCCTCGTCGGCGAACGCGTTGTCCAGCGACATCATCCGTTCGGCGTGCGCGACCGGGGCGAAGTCGGTGGAGAAGGTGCCGCCGACCCGCTGGGTCGGCGAGTCCGGGGTGCGTAGCGCCGGGAACTCCTCCTCCAGCGCCTCCAACTCCCGCAGCATCCGGTCGAACTCGGCGTCCGAGACGGTCGGCGCGTCGAGCACGTAGTAGCGGTACTGGTGCTCGGTCAACTCCTGGCTCAGCGTGGCGTGCCGTTCCCGGGCCTGCGGGGTGGGCTCGGCGCCGGCCGCCGCCTCCTGCGCCGCGCTGACCTGCTCGCCGATGGCTTCCTCGGACACCCCGCGACCTCCTGTGATGGGTACCCCGGCACGGTATCCGGCGGGTCGGACAGTTCGCCGACAACCCCACCGCTTCCCGCCGGTCAGCGCCGCTCCCCGCCGGAGGTCGGCGCGTGTTCCGCCAGCGGTGAACGCTGCCGGGCGGCGGTCAGCGCTGCCAGGCGGTGGCGAGGGCGGCGAGCTGGTCGGCGTACTCGATGCGACCGGCCCAGTCGGCGGGCCAGGCGGCGACCCCCACGGCGGCACCGACGAAGGCCCCGGCGAGCGCGGCGATCGAGTCGGAGTCACCGGCGGTCCGGGCACCCCGGGCCAGTGCCCCGACCGGGTCGTCGGCGTGCCGGACCGCGCAGTACAGCGCGGTCGCCAGGGCCTCCTCGGCGATCCAGCCCTCACCGGTCCACCGGCACGGGTCACCGCCGTCGTCGGGGTCGGCGAGCGCCGCGTCGAGCCGGGCCAGCACGTGCAGGCACTCGTCCCAGCCCAGGGCGATGAACTCGGCGGGTGACCGCGCGCCCGCCCGCTGCCACAGGTCACCGAGCCAGTCGGCGCGGTAGGTACCGTGCTGATCGCGGGCCCGCGCGGCGAGCAGGCCGGGCAGGTCGGCCAGGGCGGCGCCCTCGACCAGCAGCCGCACCGCGTACGCGGTCAGTTCGCTGGCCGCCAGGCCGGTCGGGTGCCCGTGGGTCAGTCCGGCCTGAAGCTGAGCCAGTCCGGCGAGGGTGTCGAGGTCGACGTCGAGCAGACCGACCGGGGTGACCCGCATGTTCGCCCCGCAGCCCTTCGACTCGATCTGGGTGGCCTGCTGCCAGGGCAGCCCACGGGACAGCTCGCCGCAGGCCCGCAGGCAGGTCATCCCGGGCGCGCGGTTGTTGTCCGGGCTGGCCGCCCAGGCCAGGAAGCGCTGCCGCAGCAGCGGCTCGACGATCTCGGGGGTGTACGCGGGCGCGTCGTGCAGCGCCCAGCCGACCGCGAGCGCCATCTGGGTGTCGTCGGTGACCAACGCCGGATCACCGGCCAGGTCCCGGGGGCCGGTCGGGCCGTATCGCCGCTCGATCTCGGCCACGGTGAGGAACTCGGTGGGCTTGCCCAGGGCGTCACCGTAGGCGAGTCCGAGGAGCGAGCCGGCGGCCCACCCGTACACAGGACTGATCATGATGGCGATCATGCCCGCTCGGACGGGCCCGCGCGACGGTCAGGTCTTCCGGCTTGCTGCCCCCGAGCGGAGGGCCGAAACCTCACTCCTCGACGATCCGGCGCCCCGCGTCGCGGCAGGCGGACAGGACCGCGCGGACGTACGCCGGGGTGGCGCCGGCCAGGCCGCAGGCGGGGGTGATCACCACCTGCTCGGCGAGCCGGCGACGCGGGAAGCCGAGCCGGTCCCAGAGGGTGCGGACCCGGTCGGCGACCTGGGCCGAGGTCGGTGCGCGACCGGCCGGGACGGTGCCCGGCGCGGCACCGGCGAACAGGCCCAGCCCGGCGTCGATCGCCTCGCCCAGTGGGTCCAGGTCGGTGACCAGGTCCAGGTCGAGGGCGACACCGACCGCGCCGGTGGCTCGGATCAGGTCCAGCGGGACGTCCGGGGCGCAGCAGTGCACCACGGTCGGTACGCCGACCGCCTCGACCACCGCGGTCAGCAGCGCCCGCGCGTCCTCCGGCTGCACCGCACGGTAGGTGCCGAAGCCGCTCTCGGTGGGCACCCGACCGGCCAGCACCGCCGGCAGCGACGGCTCGTCCACCTGGAGCAGGACGGCGGCCCGGGGCACCCGGCGGGCCACCGCGGCCACGTGGGCGCGCAGCCCCTCGGCGAGCGATTCGGTCAGGTCGCGGACCGCGCCGGGGTCGCGCACCATCCGGCCGCCGACCGGCAGCTCGACCGAGGCGGCGAGGGTGAACGGACCGGGTGCCTGCACCTTGATCGGACCGGCGTACTCCTCGGCCTGCTCGGCGAGCTGGTCGAGGTCGCGTTCCATCAGGTCCCGCGCGCGGCGCAGGTCCCGGCCGGGGCGCAGGGCGACCCGCCAGCGCGCCGCGTACAGCTCCACCGGCAGCTCGACCAGCAGGCCGGCTCCGCGCCCGATCATGTCCGCGCCCGGGCCACGGGCCGGTAGCTCCGGCAGATGGGGCAGGGCGGGCAACTCACCGAGGACGATCCGCTGCGCCTCGGCGATGTCGGTGCCGGGCAGCGATCCGATGCCGGTCGCCGCGCCCGCAGGCCAGGGCCAAACCTGATCACTCACGGCCGAAGGGTACCGGTCAGTCGGTGATCGTGGCGGAGCCGAGCACGATGTCACCGGCCGGGTCAGGGCGGTACGCGACGATCGCCTGGCCGGCGGCGACGCCCCGGACCGGCTGCCGCAGGTCGGCACGGAGCGTGTCACCGTCCACGGTGACCTCGGCCGGCACCACGACGCCGTGTGCCCGCAGCTGCACCTCGCACTCGATCGGGCCGTCGGGGCGTGGGCCACCGGTCCAGACCGGGCGGGTGGCGCGCACCTCGGCGACCTCCAGCGCCTCGGCCGGGCCGACGGTCACCGTGTTGGTCGTCGGCGTGATGGAGAGCACGTACCGGGGTCGGCCGTCCGGGGCCGGGCGGTCCAGGTGCAGGCCGCGTCGCTGGCCCACGGTGTACGCGTACGCACCGGCGTGCGTGCCCACCACCGCGCCGGTGCTGGCGTCGACCACGTCGCCGGGCGTCTCGCCGAGCCGCTGGGCCAGGAAGCCCCGGGTGTCGCCGTCGGCGATGAAGCAGATGTCGTGCGAGTCGGGCTTGTCGGCCACCGCCAGGCCCCGGTCGGCGGCCTCCTGCCGGACCTGCGCCTTCGTCGAGTCACCGAGCGGGAAGATCGAACGGTCCAACTGCGCGCGGGTGAGCACGGCCAGCACGTACGACTGGTCCTTGGCCAGGTCGACGCTGCGCCGCAGCAGCCCGTCCGCGCCTAGTCGGGCGTGGTGGCCGGTGACCACGGCGTCGAAACCCAGAGCCACCGCGCGGTCCAGCACCGCCGCGAACTTGATCTTTTCGTTGCAGCGCAGGCACGGGTTGGGGGTACGTCCGGCGGCGTACTCGGCCACGAAGTCGTCGACCACGTCGGCGTGGAAGCGGTCGGCCATGTCCCACACGTAGAACGGGATGCCCAGCACGTCGGCGGCGCGGCGGGCGTCCCGGGAGTCCTCCAGGGTGCAGCAGCCCCGCGCTCCGGTGCGGTAGGTCTGCGGGTTGCGGGCCAACGCCAGGTGCACGCCGGTGACGTCGTGACCGGCCTGCACCGCCCGCGCCGCCGCCACGGCGGAATCCACGCCGCCGGACATCGCCGCCAACACTCTCACCCGGACCACGCTCCCTTCCCACCGAGCCTATCTCCGCGCCGCCGGTCGGCGGTCGCCCCGGTCCACGCTGGGCCCGTGTCGAAGCCGGGCGTCGCCTGGGCTCACCGCGCCGTGTCGGCCCTGCGTCAGCGCGGCGTCCGCAGCGCCGCCGCCCGCCGGGCCCGGTCGACGGCCCCCGGCAGGGCGGCGATGAGCGCGTCGACCTCACCGGCGGTGCTGGTGTGGCCGAGCGAGAAGCGCAGCGAGGAGCGGGCCCGGTCGTCGTCGGCGCCCATCGCCAGCAGGACGTGCGAGGGCTGCGCCACCCCGGCGGAGCACGCCGAACCGGTCGAGCAGGCGATGCCCTGCGCGTCCAGCAGGAGCAGCAGCGCGTCGCCCTCGCAGCCGGGGAAGGAGAAGTGCGCGTTGCCGGGCAACCGGTCCGTCGGGTCGCCGTTGAAGACCACCTCGGGCACCGCCTGCCGTACCCGGTGGACCAGGTCGTCGCGGAGTGCGGCGACCCGGGTGGCGTACTCCTGCTGGCCCTTGACCGCCGCCTCGACGGCGACCGCGAAGGCAACGATGCCGGCGGTGTCCAGGGTGCCCGACCGCACGTCGCGTTCCTGGCCGCCGCCGTGCAGCAGCGGCACCGCCGCGACGTCCCGGCCCAGCAGCAGCGCGCCGATGCCGACCGGGCCGCCGAGCTTGTGGCCGGTCACGGTGAGCGCGGCGGCGCCGCTGGCGGCGAAGTCGACCGGCACCTGGCCGACCGCCTGGATCGCGTCGGTGTGGAACGGGACGCCGTACTCCGCGGCGACCGCAGCCAGCTCGCCGACCCGTTGGACGGTGCCGACCTCGTTGTTCGCCCACATCGCGGTGACCAGGGCCACCCGGTCGCCGTGCGCGGCCAACTCGGCGCGCAGCGCGTCGGGGTGCAGCCGACCGGTGCCGTCGACCGGCAACGAGCCCACCTCGGCGCCCTCGTGCGCGCCCAGCCAGTCCACCGCGTCGAGCACCGCGTGGTGCTCGACGGCGCTGGAGACCACCCGGATCCGCCCGGCGTCGGCGTCCCGGCGCGCCCAGAAGATGCCCTTGACCGCGAGGTTGTCGCTCTCCGTACCGCCGCCGGTGAAGATCACCTCGGACGGCCGGGCGCCCAGCGCGGCGGCCACCCGTTCCCGCGACTCCTCGACCCGCCGCCGGGCGCGCCGGCCGGACGCGTGCAGGGAAGACGCGTTGCCGACCTCGCGGGCGGTCGCGACGTACGCCTCCAGTGCCTCGCCGAGCATCGGAGTGGTCGCGGCATGATCCAGGTAAGCCATCACGGTTCAGCCTAACGACCGCGCCCGCCTGGATCGCAGTCCGGAGTACCGGCCGCCGGACTCACGCCGGAACCGCCGTCACCACGATGTTGTCGCGATACCTGCGGGCCTGGGCGTCGAACGGTCCCCCGCACGTGATCAGCGTCAGCCGGGGCCGGCCGTCGCGGGCGAAGTACCGCTCCAGCGGGATCTTCGTCTTGTCGTACTCCTCCCGGGCGACGACCCGGTAGCCGCGCGGGGTGCCGTCCGCGCCGGTGACCGTGAGGGTGTCGCCCGGCGCCAGCTCCCGCAGTCGCCAGAAGGCGCCCCGGCCCTGCTCCGCGCTGTCGACGTGCCCGGCGATCACCACCGAACCGGCGTCGGCCTCCAGCCCGGGACCGAAGCGGTACCAGCCGATCCGGTCCACGCTGGGCGGTACGTCGAACTCGCCGCTGCGCGCGTCCACGCCGACCGGGTCGACCCGCGCGACGACCTCGATCGCGGGGATGCGCAGGCGTACCGGGGGCACCGGGGTCGCCGCGTCGGGCAGTCCGCCGGGGCGTACCGCCACGCTCGGGCCCACGGTCGACGGGGTCGGGCTGGCCAGTGCGACGGCCTGCTCGGCGCCGACACTGCCGGACGGGCGGGAGGCGACCGCCACCACCCCGACAATGGTGAGCGCGGCGGCGCCGGCGGCGAGTGCCGCCAGCGCCGCACGGTTGACGACGCTCACCGGCGACCCGGGACGGTGCGGGCCACCCGGACCCCGCCCAGCAGGAGCAGCAGCACCCCGGCACCCGCCAGGACGTACCAGCCGGTGGTCAGCCCGGTGCCCGCCTCGCCGCCGGTGCCGCTGGGCACGCCGGAGGGCGCCGAGTGCAGCCCGGTGATGGTCTGCGCCACGATGTCCAGGTTCTCGGCCTCGGCGGAACCGATGGCGTAGACGATCGTCGCGGTCCCCTCCCGCAGGTTCAGGTCGGCGGGTCCGATCACCACCGTGTCGGTACCGGCGAGCACCACGTCCGCCGAGACGCTGCCCGCGTCCACGTCGCCCTTGGCCTCGTTCGGGTTGGTCAGGTCCTCGAAGACCGGCGTCCCACCGGCGCGGACGTCCACCGCCGGGGCGGCGGCGGTGTGCCGGACGATCAGCCGGGCCTTGCCGGCGTCCACCTTGGCGGTGTCGTTGACGAACGGCGTGATCTTCGGCTTGCCCTCGGCGTCGAGGTGGGCGGCGAGGCTGAGGTTCGCCCCGCCCGGCACCTCGGCGTCGTCCACGGTGAGGATGGCCTGCCCGATCGGCTCGCCCGGCTTGGTCAGCGCAATGTCGTACCGCCCCTCGGCCAGGTCCAGCGGACCCGCCACGTCACCGGGCTTGAATCCTTCCAGCGTCTTCTCGCCGTTGACGTACACGTCGACCGGGGTGTCCGGGATGCCGTGCACGACGGAGACCTTCGAGGTGGCGGCGTAGGCCGGGGTGGCGGTGGCGACGCCGGCGGCGACGAAGGTCAGCGCGGCGGCCGCGCCGCCCGCGGCGATCCGACGAAGGTACGCGAGCTGCATGTCTGCCTCCTGATGGTTCGTACTGGTTCGTTGGTGTTGCTGACATCCCGAGTTACGCCGGTACGTCGCCGCCTGGATGCGCCGGGAATCGACTTTCTTTTCTTCCTCGCAAGCGCATCCGGCGGGGTGGTCCCGGACGAAGAGACATCGAGGAGCCGCTGGGCTGACAGAGGGGACGGCGCCGGTGAGAGCTACAGTCGGGCATGCCCCCAACCAGGCGACCTGTCCCGTGACCGGGGCCCGGCACGAGCCGGGGACACCCGAGGACGACCTCGCCGACCGGTTCCGCCACGGCGACGAACTGGCATTACGCGAGGCGTACGACCGCTACGGCCGTGCCGTGTTCCATCTGGCCACCAGCACCCTGGTCAACCGCAGCGACGCGGAGGACGTCACCCAGGCCACCTTCGTCGCCGCCTGGCTCGGCCGGGACACCTTCGATCCCGCCCGGGGCTCGTTGGTCGGCTGGTTGCTCGGGATCGCCCGGCGCAAGGTGGTGGACCGGCTGCGGTCGGTCAGCCGGGAGAACCGGGTGACCGAGGCGGTACGCCGACTCCCCGAGCCGGCCACCGGCGGTGCCGACCCGGACGTCGTGGTGGACCGGCTGGTGGTCGCCGACGAACTCGCGCGGCTCCCCGCCGACCAGCGACGCATGTTGGAGCTGGCCTTCTTCGACGATCTGACCCACCAGCAGATCGCGGCGGTGACCGGTGTGCCGCTGGGTACCGTCAAGAGTCACATCCGACGCGGCATGGCGAGTCTGAAGCGCAGATGGGAGGTGGACGGTGCCGCACCTGGAGCACGACCGGCTGGTCTTTCTGGCACTCGGTGAGAGCGAGGCGGAGGAGGTCGACCGCACCCACCTCGACGGCTGCCCGCACTGTCGTGGCGAGTTGGAGGACCTGCGGCACGTCGCGGGTCTCGGCGCCGCCACCCAGGGTCTGGGCGGCCTGCCCGATCCGCCGGAGCACGTCTGGCAGGGCATCACGGCCGAGATCCGGGCCGCGCAGGACCTGCCCGGGCTGACTGCGGACGGCCGGCGGCGACCACCCGTGCCGCGTACCGGGGACACCCCGGCGGGCGACGACCTGCCGGCGGGCACCGACGCGGGTCCGGTGGCACCGGGCCGGCGTACCCGGGTCCCGCGCTGGCTGGCGACCGTGACCACCGCGGTGGCCGCTGCCGCCGTCGGCGTGGCCGGCACCGTGGCCGTGTTGGGCGGGGGCTCGACCGACCCGGCCCCGCCGGCCCAGACGGTGGTGGCCAGCGCCCGGCTCGACGCGTACGGCAGCACGCCGGCTCAGGCCCGGGGGGACGCGCGGGTGCTCGACAGTGGCGAGCTTCATCTGCATGTCGCGAATCTCCCGGCCGTGCCGGGGTACTACGAGGTCTGGCTCATCAACCCGAACACCATGGAGATGTTCTCGATCGGCGTACTCGGCACCGGCAGCGAGGTGCTGCTGCCGCTCCCGCCCAACGTCGACCTCGGGCAGTACTCTGTTGTCGACGTCTCCGCCGAGCAGTACGACAACGACACCGCCCACTCCGGGGACAGCCTGTTGAGGGGCTCCTTGACGGGCTGATCGGCGGGCCGGTTCAGCTCCCCGGCCCGCCGATCAGCTCCCTCGGCGCAGACGACGAAGCCGCCGCCCGGTGTTCCGGGCGGCGGCTTCGCGATCACGCCTCACTTGCGCTTGCGGATCTCCTCGGCGGCCTGCGGGACGATCTTGAACAGGTCGCCGACCACGCCGAAGTCAGCCAGCTCGAAGATGGGCGCCTCGCCGTCCTTGTTGACCGCGACGATCGTCTTCGAGGTCTGCATGCCGGCCCGGTGCTGGATCGCACCGGAGATGCCGAGCGCCACATAGAGCTGCGGCGCGACGGTCTTGCCGGTCTGACCGATCTGGAACTGGTGCGGGTAGTACCCGGAGTCGACGGCGGCCCGGGAGGCGCCGACCGCGCCGCCGAGCAGGTCGGCCAGCTCCTCGACCAGCGTGAAGTTGTCGGCGTTGCCGACCCCACGACCGCCGGAGACCACCACACCGGCCTCGGTGAGCTCGGGGCGCGAGCCCTTCTGCTCGGCCACCCGGTCCACGACCCTGGCCAGCTTGTCGGTGTCGCCGACGGTCACCGTGAGCTGCTCCACCGCCGGGGTGGCGGCGGCCGGGGCCGGGGTGACCGAGTTCGGCCGGACGGTGACCAGCGGCAGGCCACGGGTCACCTTGGAGGTGACCACGGTCGAGCCGGCGAAGGCCACCTGGGTGGCGGTGCCGTCGGCGGCCAGGGCCACCACGTCGGTCAGGATGCCGTTGTCCAGCTTGACCGCCAGCCGGGCGGCGATCTCCTTGCCCTCCTGCGAGGAGGCGAGCAGGACGGCGGCCGGCTGCACCCGCTTGACCAGGTCGGCGACCACGGTGGCCTTGGGCGCCACCAGGTAGCCGTCGATCTCCTCACCCTCGGCGGCGTAGATCTTCTCCGCGCCGTACTCGCCCAGCTTGCCGGCGAGCGCGTCGGCGGCACCGGCGCCGCCGAGCACCACCGCCGCCGGAGTGCCCAGCTCGCGCGCGAGGGTGAGCATCTCCAGGGTGACCTTCTTGACGCCGAACTCCCGAGTGGCTTCGACGACGACGAGAACCTCAGACATGTCCCACACCCCTCACACGAACTTCTCGGTGGCGAGGAACTCGACCAACTGGGCGCCACCGGAGCCGTCGTCGGTGACCTTGACCCCACCGGAACGCGGCGGGCGCTTGCTGTGCTCCAGCACCGTGCTGGTCGCCCCGGCGAGGCCCACCTCGTCGGCGGCCACACCCAGGTCGGCCAGGCCCAGGGTCTGCACCGGCTTCTTCTTGGCCGCCATGATCCCCTTGAACGACGGGTACCGCGGCTCGTTGATGGTGTCCCAGACGGAGACCACGGCCGGCGTCGAGGCGGTGACCACCTCGTAGCCCTCCTCGGTCTGCCGCTCCACGGTCAACGTGCTCCCGTCGACGGTGAGCTTGCGGGCGCCGGTCAGCGCCGCCACGCCCAGCCGCTCGGCCAGCATGTGCGGCAGCACCTGCACCCGGCCGTCGGTCGACTCGGCACCGCAGAGCACCAGGTCCGCGCCGAGCTGCCCGAGCGCCGCGGCCAGCACCTTCGAGGTGGCCACCGCGCAGGAACCGTGCAGGGCGTCGTCCACCACGTGCACCGCCTTGTCCGGGCCCATCGACAGCGCCTTGCGGATCGACTCGGTCGCCCGATCCGGACCCATGGTCAGGATCGTCACCTCGCCGCCGTGCGCCTCCTTGATCTTCAACGCCTCTTCGATGGCGTATTCGTCCATCTCGTTGATGACGTTGTTCGCCGAACCGCGGTCGACAGTGTTGTCGTCAGTACGCAGGTTGCGGTCCGCGCCCGAATCGGGCACCTGCTTGACGAGTACGACGATGTTCATCGCGCTTCGACGACCCTCCTGCTGTGGTGGTGTGCTCAATCGCCCCTGGTCTGGGGCGCAGCCTTGCGTGTCTGTTGCCGTCAGGTCAACCGTGGGCTGCTGTGCAGTTGCCCACGACGCGATGTTACCTGTCGGTAGCATAGGCTTCTGTGCGCGACCGACGTGACGCAGCTCACCGATGTGGCCGTCGGTCAGGACGAGTCGCCCAGGACGTCCTTGATCCGACCGATCGCCTCGGCCTCGGCCGGGCTGACCCCTTGGTGGGCGCGCGCGGTCCGGTCGGCGGCGGCCAGCACCACCTCGCGGTAGACGCCGACGTCCTGCGGCGCCTTCTCGGTGAGGATGCCGACCGCCCGACGCAGCGCCGGCAGCACCACCGACTCGATCTCCAGCGCCGAGTCACGCGGCAGCTTCGGCAGCGGGCCGCTGGTCAGCGCCTCCTTCACCACTCCGCTGGCGTCGGAGATCGCCCCGGAGGCGGCGAAGCTCTCCCGGAAGACCGCCAGCAGGCCGGGCTCGGCGTTCGAGACCATGAGGACCGCGCCGAAGGCACCCGTCTTGAGGGTCAGCTTCTCCTCGTCGGTCAGCCGCTGCGTCATGATCACGGAGTGTAGACGTAGGGCGTGGTGGTGGTGACCGCGACGAGGCCGAGCCGCTCCAACAGCGGACGACTCTCCGCACCGGCGTCGACCTGCAACAGCGTCCGGTCCCGCTGCCCGGCCGACCGGGCCCGGTAGGTGACCAGCGCCCGGTAGATCCCCTGCCGCCGCCACTGGGGCCGGGTCGAACCGCCCCAGAGCGTGGCGAAGGTGGTCTCCGCCGGATACCGCACCCAGCCCGCGCTGACCACCGTCGAGTCCGCCTCGGCCACCACGACGGTGATCGACTGCGGGTCGGCGTCGATCTCACGGGCCAGCCCGTCGGCCAGGCCGGAGAGGTCCTCGCCCCAGAGCTGCGTCTCCAGCTCCGCGATCCGCTCCAGGTCCGCACGGCCGGTCACCTCACGCAGGTGTACGCCCTCCGGCACCACCGGCAGCGCGGAGGCCAGCGGCGCGACCGGCCCGACCATGACGGACTCCTCCGCCTCCGGCGTGAACCCGGCCGCGCGCAGCCGCTGCGGCAGGTCGGCCGGGTCGTCGTGACCGTGCAGCTTCCACTCCACCGGCTCGCGCCGCCCGACGGCGACCGCCACCTGCCGGGCGATCAGTTCGTCCAGTTCGGTGCCGCTCAGGCCGCCGAGATCGCGATAGGTCACCAGGCCCCGGCCGTCCAGCCCGAGCACCCGGAACAACGGACCGTCCCGCTCCACCAGGACCCCGTCCGGCACCGGATCGGGCAGTCCCGGCCGCAGATGGGTGTCGTACGTCGTGCGCAACGTGATCGCGTCAAGATCCGTCATGTTTCCAGTTATGCCCGACCGGAACCGGATAATCACCTGCGTGTGGCAGTTGATCAAGAATTGGTTCGACCCGCAGGAGATGCGGTCGGTGGGGCGTACCCCCGACTACCGCTTCTCGCTGGCCAACGAGCGGACCTTCCTGGCCTGGCTGCGGACCGGGCTGGCACTGATCGCCGGTGGGCTCGCCGCCGCGCAGTTCCTGCCGGAGATGCCGGCGTCCTACCTGCGCGAGGTGATCTCGGTGGCGCTGCTGCTGCTCGGCGGGGTGGTCGCGCTGCGAGCGGTGGACCACTGGGCGCGCAGCGAACGCGCCATCCGGCTCGGCAGGGAGCTGCCCGCGTCCCGGTTCCCGGCCGTGCTCGCCCTGGTCGTCGCGCTCGGCGCGCTGCTGCTCACGGTGGCGGTACTGGTGGGCGCGGTGGGTCGATGAGCGCGACCCGCGACCCCGGGCTGCAACCCGAGCGGACCCGGCTGGCCTGGCGGCGCACCGCGCTGGCGATGACCGTGGTGGTGCTGCTGGCCGTCCGGCTCGCCCTCAGCGGCGGCCCCGTCGGGGCGCTGCCGGCCGCGCTGGCCGTGCTGGGGTGGGTGGCGGTGGTCACGCTCTGTTGGCGGCGGAGCATCACCGTCGGCGCGGTCGCCGGCGGGGGCCGTACGCTCGCCCTGGTGGGGCTGGGTACGGCCGGATTCGCCCTGCTCGGCGTGCTGCTGGTGCTGCGCGGGGTGTGACCATCTCGTCGGGTAGGACATGATGGGTACATGGCCCGGCTGTACATCCTCCTCTTCGTGGTGCAGGTCGTCCTCGCCGTCTGCGCCCTGATCAGTTGCCTGTCCGCCGAGGAAGACGACATCCGTCACCTACCCCGGATCGCCTGGGTGCTGATGATCCTCTTCGCCCCGCTGATCGGCTCGATCGCCTGGTTCGTCGCCGGGCGCAAGCGGGGGGCCGACGGTGGCGGCATGTGGTCGACGGGCGCGCGACCGGCCGAGCGGGGGCCCCAGCGGCCGCTCGCCCCGGACGACGACCCCGAGTTCCTGCGCTCGATCCAGGAGCGGTCCCGCAAGGAGGACCAGGAACTCTTCCAGCGCTGGGAGGAGGACCTGCGTCGGCGCGAGGACGACCTGCGCCGACGTGAGGGCGACCCGCCGCGCGAGGAACCCCGCCCCGAGGTGTGACCGCCGGGGCGGGGTCCGTGCTCAGGCCAGGTTCGAGGAGCGGGGGTACGCGTCGGCCGGGTCGGTGAGCACGTTGACCAGGTACGGCACTCCCGCGTCGAACGCCCGCGCCAGGGCGGGTCCCAGGTCGGCCGCCTTGGCGACCGTCTCCCCCGCACCGCCGAGCGCGCTCACCACATGGTCGTACCGCAGCTCGGGCTGGAGGTCGGCGGCGACGTCGTAGCCGTACATGGCCCGCATCGGGTGCTTCTCCAGGCCCCAGATGCCGTTGTTGCCGACCACCATCACCACCGGCAGCTTCTGCCGGACCAGGGACTCGACGTCCATCAGCGAGAACCCGGCCGCGCCGTCGCCCATCAGCACGCAGACCTGCCGGTCCGGGTGGGTGATCCGGGCCCCCATCGCGTAGCCCATGCCGGTGCCCAGGCAGCCGTACGGGCCCGGGTCGAGCCAGGTGCCGGGCTGGGCCGGCTCCAGGTAGCGCCCGGCGTACGAGACGAAGTCGCCGCCGTCGCCGATGGTGACCGCGTCGCGGGCCAGGACCTTGCGCAGCTCCCCGTAGACGCGGGCGGGCCGGATCGGGTCCGTCTCGGCGGCCATCTCCTCGGCGTCGCGGGCCTTGGCGGCGTCCTCGGCGGTGCGCAACTGCGCCACCCAGTCGCCGTGGTCGGTCCGCTCGCCGGTGTACTCGGCGAACGCGGTGAGCACCGCCCGCAGGTCACCGGCGGGGGCGGCGGCCGGCTCGACGTGCGAGGCGCGCTGACTCGGCGCGTCCACCACGTGCACCACCGTGGCGTCGCCGAAGTCACCGAAGGAGAGCCGGAAGTCCAGCGGGGTGCCGACCACGACGACCACGTCGGCGCCGGAGAGGGCGACCCGGCGGGCCTTGGCGAAGGCCAGCGGGTGCTCCGGCGGCAGCGCGCCCCGGCCCATGCCGTTGGTGAAGACCGGCACGGTGAGCGCCTCGGCGGCGGCGCGCAGGGCGTCCACCGCGTCACCGGCGTACACGTCGGAACCGGCGACGATCACCGGGCGAGCCGCACCGGCGATCAGCCGCGCGGCGGCGGCCACCTCGTCGGGGTCGGCCTCGACCGGCTCGACGCCCGTCGCCGTCGGCAGCTCGGCGTCGCCCACCGAGAAGATCGCCTCCAGCGGGAAGTCGAGGAAGACCGGCCCCCGGTGTGGGGTGAGCGCGGTGCGCAGCGCGGCGGCGACGGCCCGGGGGATGTCGTCGGCGGTGAAGACCGTCTCGGCGTGCTTGGTGACCGGGGCGACCAGCGGCAGGTGGTCCATCTCCTGGAGGCTGCCCGAGCCCCAGCGGAACTGCGGGGCCCGGCCGCCCAGCACCAGCACCGGCGAGGCGTTGAAGTACGCGCTGGTCAGCCCGGACACGCCGTTGGTCACGCCCGGCCCGGCGGTGAGCACGGCCAGGCCGGGGCGACGCTGGAGCTTCGCCACCGCCTCGGCGGCGAAGACCGCGGACTGCTCGTGCCGCACGTCGTAGATCGGGAAGTCGGCCTTGTACGCGGCGTCGTAGAGCGGGAACACGTGCCCGCCGGAGAGGGTGAACATCTCCCGCACCCCGTACGCGCGCAGCGCCGCGAGTGCGAGTTCCCCGCCGTGCCCCTCGATCCGCTCCGTCATTCCCGCTCCTTATCGTCGGCCGACCGAAGTCACACGCTACTGGCCGGTAGCTGGAATGTGAACCATCTTCATCGACCGGTGAAGTCCGGCTTCCGCTTCGCCACGAACGCCGCCATCCCCTCCCGCCGGTCGTCGGTGGCGAACAGCCCCGCGAAGAGCTGACTCTCCCAGGCCAGGGCGGAGTTCAGGTCCATGTCCAGGCCGCCGTCCACGGCGAGCTTCGCCGCCCGCAGCGCCTGCACCGGGCCGCGCAGGTACGGCTGCACCAGCGCCACCGCCGCGTCGTAGACCTCGCCGGCCGGCGCGACCCGGTCGGCCAGACCGATCCGCAGCGCCTCCTGTGCGTCCACCATCCGGCCGGACATGATCAGATCCTTGGCCCGCGCCGGCCCGATCAGCCGGGCCAGCCGCTGGGTGCCGCCGGCACCGGGGATGATGCCGAGCTTGATCTCGGGCTGGCCGAGCTTGGCGTCCTCGGCCACCACCCGCCAGTCACAGGCCAGCGCCAGCTCGCAGCCGCCGCCGAGGGCGTACCCGGTGATCGCGGCCACCACCGGCTTGGGGATCCGGGCGATCGCGCCGAGCGCGCTGGACAGGTCGGCCGCCCGGTCGGACATGTCCACGTAGGACATGTCGGCCATCTCCTTGATGTCCGCGCCGGCCGCGAAGACCTTCTCGCCGCCGTACACGATGACCGCGCGGACCTCGGGATCGGTGGTGGCGGCCGATGCGGCGGCCCGCAACTCCTCCTGCACCTGGGTGTTGAGCGCGTTCATCGGTGGCCGATCCAACCGGATGGTGCCGATGCCGTCCCTGGTCTCCAGCCGCACGAACTCACCCACGCTGAGCCTCACTTCCTCGTCGAAGTCGCCCGCCAACCTTACGGCGCACCTGGTCGGGCACGTAGTCTGGCCGCCAGTCCCACCACCCGGAGTTCCCGCGATGGTCACGTACTACGACGACAGGTCCGTTCAGGTCACCTCCCGCGCCGTCACCGTCGACGGCGACTCATACCCGCTGACCGAGATCAGCGAGGTCTGGCACCACCGGGGCAGCCTGTCCTGGCGGGTGCTGGCCGGACGCGGCGCCCTCGGCGCGGCGATGGTCGTCCCGCTGGTCTTCGCCGTCATCGGCATCGTCATCGGCATCTGGCTCGACAAGTCCCCGACCGTCACCGTCGCCGTCATCGGCACCTCCGTGCTGATCGGCCTGGCCGCCGGGCCCATCGCCGACCAGCTCTTCGAGTACTTCGACCGCTCGTACGCCCGGGGCAGCCGCCAACGGGAGGTCTGGATCCGCTGGCGCGGACACCCGGTCCGGCTGCTCCAGACCCCGGACGCGCTGCGGTTCGGGCAGATCTACCGCGCCGTGCAACGGGCCATGGAAGCGAACGAACCGGCCCGGCCGCCCCGCCGTCGCTGACCGCGCTGAACTCCGTGTGAGGCGATGCTGACCTCCGCGTGACAGACACGGAACGCCCGGAGGTGGTTAGGCTTAGTGATGGCGCTCTATTACCGGGACGACACGGTGCAGGTGACGTCGGAGTCGATCCGGGCCGCAGGACACGTCATCCCGATGGCCGAAGTGACCTACGTCTGGCACGCCAAGGGACAGACCACCCTCGCCGTACGGGGGCGGGTGCTCGGCCGGGGCGTCCTGGTCCTGCTGCTCTCCCTGCCCCCACTGGTCGGGCTGGTCTGCGTGATCTCGCTGGCCTGGTCCGCCTCGGACCGGGGCGAGTGGATGCCCGCCCTGATCGTCTTCGCCGCCTGCGTGGTCATCGCGCTGGCGCTGGTGCCGTTCCTGGAGATCCCGCTCGGCTGGCTGGACCGCTCGTACGAGCGCGGCAACCGGGTCAACGAGCTGTGGGTGCAGTACCGGGGCCAGGAGGTGATGGTGCTGCGTACTCCCGACGCGCTGCGGTTCGGGCAGATCTACCGGGCGGTGCAGCGCGCCGTCGAGCAGCAGGGCGACCACTGGTGACCGGCCGCGCGGTGCTGGCCGGGGCGGCGCACACTTGACGCCATGGCGATCCCTCTTCCCCGGCCGACCTCGGTCGTCGGTCTCACCCGTTCCGCCCTCGACCAGGCCGCGTCGTTCGCGGCGGTCCCGACCCGCGCGTTCGCGGTGCTGGACGGCGTGGAGGAGCTGCTGAACCGGATCAACGGCGTGGTGGACCGGATCGAGGGCGTGGTGGACCGGGTCGAGCAGACCCTGGAGCGCACCGACCAGATGCTCACCGACGCCGACGTCGCCGTCCGCGAGGTGGCGGTGATCAGCGCGGCGGCCACCACCGCCGTGCAGCAGGCCACCGAGCTGACCGGCACGGCGGCCCGGGTGATCGGCGAGGCCGAGCGGGTGTCGGCCGCTGCCGCGACGGTGGTGGCCAACGCCGAGCAGGTGTCGACGGCCGCCGCCACGGTGGTGGCCAACGCCGACCGGGTGGCCCGCGCGGCCGAGGGCGCTGTCGACACCGCGACGTCGGTGGCCGGGCGGGCCGCCGGCACGGTGGGCGCGGCGGCCGAGGCGGCGGCCACCGCGGCCGAGCTGCTGGCCGCGTACGAGCCGGCGCTGCGCCGGGCCGCCCCGATGGCCAACCACTTCGTCGAGCAGCTCAGCGAGGAGGAGGTCACCGCCGCCGTCCGCCTGGTCGACGAGCTGCCGAGGCTGCGGGAGCACCTCACCTCGGACGTCCTGCCGATCCTGGCCACCCTGGACCGGGTCGGCCCGGACCTGCACGACCTGCTCGACGTCACCCGGGACCTCAAGCTCGCCGTGGCCGGCATCCCCGGCCTGGGCATGCTGCGTCGACGGGGCGAGAAGCTGAGCGACGACGTGGGCTGATCCCACCCCGGCGGAACGCCCCGGACGGTGGCCGGGAGACGGTCAGCAGTCGCAGGCGACGGCCGGGCGGCGGCCGATCGGCGCGGCGGGCGCGGTCAGCTCGTCCACCGGCCGTCGGGTCACCCCGGTCCCGGTGACCACCGGCAGGCCCTCGCGGACCCAGTACTCGTAGCCGCCGCGCATCTCCTTGACCGCATAGCCGAGCCGGGCGAACTCCAGCGCCGCCCGGGTGGCGCCGTCGCAGCCGGGACCCCAGCAGTACGTCACCACCCGCGCTCCGGGCGGCACCGTCGCCGCCGCCTGGTCGGCGATCCGGGCGGTGGGCAGGTGCAGGGCCTCGGGCAGGTGGCCCTGTTCCCAGGCATCGTCGCCCCGGGAGTCGACCACCACCAGATCGGGCACCCCGGCGGTCAGGTCGGCGTGCACGTCGGAGACGTCGGTCTCGTACCGGAGCCGGGCGAGGAAGTGGGTGACGGCGGCGTCCGGCACGGCGGCCGGTACGGCGAAGGCACGGGTCATGGCTCCGATCCTCGACCGGTACGGCGTCGACGACGAGTGGCGGTGACGCCGTACTGCGCTAACATCCCGCCATGACTCCGGCGGACCGCACCGTCGCCGTGCTCGCGTACCCGGGGATGTCGGTCTTCGAGACCGGGATCGTCACCGAGGTCTTCGGGCTGCCCCGGCCCGAGCTCGGCGTGCCCTGGTACGACCTGCGGCTCTGCGCCGAGCGGCCCGGCCCGGTGCCGCTGATCGGCGGTGCCGCCCTGCACAGCCCGTACGGCCTGGACGACCTGGCCGCCGCCGGGACGGTGATCGTGCCCGGGGTGCCCGACGTGCACGGCACCCCGTCGCCCGAGCTGGTCGCCGCCCTGCGCCGGGCGCACCGGGGCGGCGCCCGGGTGGTCTCCCTCTGCTCCGGCGCGTTCGCACTGGCCGGCGCCGGCCTGCTGGACGGGCGTCGGGCCACCACCCACTGGCGGTACGCCGACCTGCTGGCCCGCCGCCACCCGCAGGTGACGGTGGACCCCGACGTGCTGTACCTGGACGACGGGGACGTGGCCACCAGCGCGGGCAGCGCCGCCGGCCTGGACCTCTGCGTGCACCTGGTCCGACGGGACCACGGGGTGGCGGTGGCCAACGCGGTGGCCCGGCGGCTGGTGATCCCGCCGCACCGCGACGGCGGTCAGGCGCAGTTCATCGAGTCCCCGGTGACCCCCGGCCCGGACGACGACCGGATCGCCGGCAGCCTCGCCTGGGCGTTGGCGCACCTGAGCGAACCGCTGACGGTGGCGACGCTGGCCCGGCAGGCGCACATGTCACCGCGCACCTACCTGCGGCACTTCGCCCGGGCCACCGGCACCAGCCCGATCCGGTGGCTCATCGACCAGCGGATCCGGTCCAGCCTGGCGCTGCTGGAGACGAGCGACGCACCGGTCACCGAGATCGCCGCCGCGGTCGGCTTCGACACGTCGGTCACCTATCGCCACCACTTCGCCCGGGCGATGCGGACCTCGCCGTCGGCGTACCGCCGGGCGTTCCGCGCCGACGGCGACACCGCACCGGCGCGCGCGACCGACCCCGGCGGCGGACGCCGCAACGGCCGTGCCGGTCAGGGTGCCGGGACGTAGAGCTGGTCGATCTCGGCCCGGTGCGGCAGCGACACGCTCGCGCCGAGCCGGCGGACGCAGGCCGCGCCGGCCGCCGCCGCCCAGCGGACCGCGTCGACCAGGTCCCGGCCCTCGCCCCAGGCCACCGCGAGTGCGGCGGTGAACGCGTCACCGGCGGCGGTCGAGTCCACCGTGTCCACCGGCACGGCCGGCACGTGCACGGCGGTGCCCTCCCGGTCCCCGTACCAGGCGCCCTGCCCGCCCAGGGTGAGCACCGCCCGGGGCACCAGGTCGAGCAGTGCCTGCGGCTCGTCCCGGCCCCGCCCGGTGTACGTCTGTGCCTCGTTCTCGTTGACCACCAGCAGGTCCACGGCGGCCAGGAGTTCCGGTGGCAACGCAATGGCCGGCGCGGCGTTCAGCACCACCCGGGTGCCGGCGTCCTTGGCGGCCACCGCCGCCTCGGTCACCGTCTCGACCGGGATCTCCAACTGGGCCACCAGCACGTCCGCGTCGCGTACGGCGGCCAGTTCGGCTTCGGTGAGCGCGGTCATCGAGCCGTTCGCGCCCGGCGTCACCAGGATGGCGTTCTCACCCTCGGCGTTGACCATGACCAGTGCCACCCCGGAGGCGCCGTAGCTGGTGCGGAGGTGACTGGCGTCGACCCCGGCGGCGGTGATCCGGGCCCGCAGGGTCACCCCGAACGAGTCGGACCCGATCGCGCCGAGGAAGGTGCAGGCGGCACCGGCGCGGGCGGCGGCGATGGCCTGGTTGGCCCCCTTGCCGCCGGGGACCATGACGAAGTCGGTGCCGAGCGTGGTCTCCCCCGGCCGGGGTAGGGCCGGCGCGGTGGCGACCAGGTCCATGTTCGCGCTGCCCACCACGACGACCCGGGTCTGGCGCACGGAAGCCTCCTGCGGCTGGCTCGTGTGTGTAAGGAGGGGTCCCCTGCTATACCGCAGGCGTTAGCAGGGGACCCCTCCTTTCACGCGGCGCGAGCGGTGTAGCGCTCGCCGTGGCGTTCGACCAGCAGCGGCAGGCCGAAGGTCTTGGTCAGGTTGTCGGCGGTGAGGGTGTTCTCCAGCAGCCCCTGGGCCATCACGGCACCGTCGCGCAGCAGCAGCGCGTGGGTGAAGCCGGGCGGGATCTCCTCCACGTGGTGCGTGACGAGCACCAACGCCGGGGCGTCCGGGTCCTGGGCCAGCTCGGCGAGGCGGCCCACCAGGTCCTCCCGGCCACCGAGGTCGAGCCCGGCCGCCGGTTCGTCCAGCAGCAGCAGCTCCGGGTCGGTCATCAGCGCCCGGGCAATCTGCACCCGCTTGCGCTCGCCATCGGACAGCGTGCCGTACGTCCGGTCGGTCAGCGCGCCGACACCGAGCTGGTCGAGCAGCGCCCGGGCGCGGGACTCGTCGGCCGGGTCGTAGCTCTCCCGCCAGCGGCCCACCACCGACCAGGCGGCGGTCATCACCACGTCGACGGCCCGCTCGTCGGCGGGCAGACGCTCGGCGAGCGCGGCGGTGGTGAGCCCGATGCGGGTACGCAGCTCGGTCACGTCGGTGCGGCCGATCCGCTCGCCCAGCACGTGCGCCGTGCCGGTGGTCGGGTGCAGCCGCCCGGCGGCGAGGTTGAGCAACGTGGTCTTGCCGGCGCCGTTGGGGCCCAGCACCACCCAGCGTTCGTCCAGCTCGACCCGCCAGTCCACATCGTGCAGCAGGGCGGTGCCGGACCGGCGTACGGAGACGCCGTCGAGGCTGACCACCAGATCCGCGTCCACGGGTGAGGGGGCGGGGGTGGCGCCACCGGCGCCAGGGATCAGGTCACCAGTCACCCGCCCATCCAACCACGCAGCAGCGGGCTGCCCCCACGGGCGTACGCGCCGGCCGTAGGGTGAGGCGCCGTGTCATTCCTCACCCGAAGGGCGGCTCATGACGAGTGCGGTCATCGAGATCGAGGGTCTGCGGAAGACCTTCCGTAGCCTGCGCCGGGGCAGCCGCGTCGCGGTCGACGGCTTCGACCTGCTGGTCGAGGCCGGTCAGGTGCACGGGTTCCTCGGTCCGAACGGGTCGGGCAAGACGACCACGTTGCGGGCGCTGCTCGGGCTGGTCCGCGCCGACCAGGGCCGGATGCGGGTGCTGGGTGCCGCCGCGCCGGAGCAGTTGCCACAGGTGGCGGGCCGGGTGGGCGCGATCGTGGAGAGTCCGCAGTTCTTCGGCAACTTCACCGCGTACCGCACGCTGCGGTTGCTCGCGCTGGCCGGTGACGTACCGGTCACCCGGGTCGACGACGTGCTGTCGCAGGTCGGCCTGCTCGACCGGGCGCACGAGCGGGTCAAGGGCTACTCGCTGGGCATGAAGCAGCGACTGGCGGTGGCCTCGGCGCTGCTCAAGCGACCGGAGCTGCTGATCCTCGACGAGCCGGCGAACGGGCTGGACCCGGCGGGCATCCGGGAGATGCGCGATCTGATGCGAGCGCTGGCCGAACGCGGGGTGACCGTGCTGGTGTCCAGCCACATCCTGGCCGAGATCCAGGTGATCTGTGACCACGTCACGATCATCTCGCGAGGTCGGCGGGCCGCCAGCGGGCCGGTGGCGGAGGTGCTCGCCGGCCACGACCGGCACGAGTGCCTGGTCCGCGCCGACGACCTGGCCCGGGCCGAGGAGTTGCTGGCGGCCGCCGGACTGGCGGTCACCGGGCACGCCGACCACCTGGTGGTGGGCGGGGTACCGGATCCGGCGGTGGTCAACCGGACGCTGGGCGAGCAGGGCGTCTGGGTACGCGAGCTGACTCCGCTGCGCCCGGATCTGGAGAGCGTCTTCCTGGATCTGACCGGCGCACCGGGGCCTGCGGGGGTGCCCCGACAGGTGGACGGCACGGCGGACGACCCCACCGTCGGTCGGGAGATCGACCTCGGGATCCGGGAGGTGGGCGCGTGAACCTGATCCGTGCCGAGGCGGAGCGGTTGGCCGCCCGCCGTTTCGTCCAGCTCATGGTGGCGTTGCTGGCGCTGGCCTTCGTGGTCACCGCCGGCACCACGATCGTCGGTTCGCACAGTCCCAGCCCGGCCGAGTTGGCCGCGGCCCAGCAGCAGGCCGCCGACGACCGACGCAGCCTGGAGTTGGAGTACGACCGGTGTCTGGCCCGGCAGCGGGGCGAGCACCCCCGGGACAACGACGACTACCTGCCGTCCGACTGCAGCGAGGTCGATCCGGCACGGATGGACCGGTTGCCGGTGGCCGCCGACTACCTCAGCGGCGTGTTCACCTTCACCCGGCAGGCCGAGCCGCTGCTGTTCTTCCTCGTGGCGTTCCTGGTGCTGTTCGGTTTCCTGGTGGGGGCCTCGGCGATCGGCGCCGACCTGAACTCCGGCGGGGTGGTGAACCTGCTGCTGTGGCGACCGCGCCGGATGACGGTGCTGGGCACCAAGCTCGGCACGCTGCTCGGTGCGGTGCTGGCGTTGTCCCTGCTCGCCTCGGCGGCCTACCTGGTCACCTTCTGGTTGATCGCCCAACTGGCCGGTCATCCCGGCCCGACGAACCCGGCTTTCTGGAGCGGATTGGGCGCGATCTGGGGTCGGGGCCTGGTGCTGGTGCTGCTGGCCACGGCGATCGGCTTCGCCGTCGCCACGATGGGCCGGCACACCTCGGCGGCGCTCGGGGCGGTGGCCGGGTACCTGGTGGTGTGGGAGCTGGGCGGCCGGATCGTGCTGGAGATCGTCGGGGCGGCCCGGCCCGACCAGCTCATGCTGACCAGCTACGTCTGGGCGTGGCTCACCGGGCAGGTCGAGCTCTGGGACGACAGCGCCTGCACCAGCCTGCTCTCCGGCTACTGCGACGGTCTCTACACGCTGACCTGGCGGCCGGCCCTGGCCGTGCTGCTGTCGCTCACCGGCGGGCTCACCCTGGCGGCGTTCGCGCTGTTCCGGCGTCGCGACCTGACCTGAGCACCGGGAACCGGAGGCGGCGACTCCTTGCCACCTCCGGTCCAGTGCTGAAGAATTTCTTCACATGGACGGCTTCTCAGCCGACCGTGGAGCCGAAGACCTCGTCCCGGACGGCGTCCAGCGCGGTACGCAACGCGCCGTGCAGGATCGGCTCCTCGGCCAGCCCGGTGGCGACCACCCGGGGGCGGACCAGCGTGATGGCGGCCACCTCGTGCTGCACCCGCTCGGCCAACGCCGCCCCACCGGCGCGACCCACCTCACCGGCGAGCACCACCAGCGGCGGGTCCAGCACCACGCAGGTGCTCGCCACGCCCAGGGCCAGCCGACGGGCCACCTCGTCGAGCATCGGCCCCCCGGCGGTGCCGTCGGCGATCGCGGCGCGGACCGCGTCGGCCGCCTCGGTGTCCGGGTAGCCGTGCTCGCGGGCCAGCGCACGGACCGCGTCGGCACCGGCCACCTGCTGGAACGCCGGCTTGGCCCGCCGGGAGACGTCGCGCGGGATGGGCGCGCCGGGCACCGGCAGGTAGCCGATCTCACCGGCCGCGCCGCTGCTGCCGTGGTGCAGCCGGCCGCCCAGCATGATCGCCAGACCGACGCCGGCACCGACCCAGACCAGCACGAAGTCCGATACGCCCTGGGCCGCGCCGGACTGCGCCTCGGCCACCGCGGCCAGGTTCACGTCGTTCTCGAAGACCACCGGGGTGTCCAGGTCGTCGCGGAGCGCGGCGAGCAGGCCCCGGTGCCAGCGCGGCAGGTTGAACGCGAAGGTGATGTCGCCGGTGCCCGGGTCGACCAGGCCGGGGGTGCCGAGCACGATCCGCCGTACGCTCGACAGGTGCGCACCGGCGCTGCCCGCCACCTGCACCACCGCGTTGTGCACCACGCCGACCGGGTCGTCGGTGTCCCGGGTGGACTGCTCGACCCGACCGATCACCGCGCCGGTGATGTCGGCGCAGGCGGCCACCACCCGCTCCGGGCCGACGTCCACGCCGACCACGTGCGCGCTGCCCGGTCGCACCGCATAGAGCTGGGCGTTCGGCCCCCGCCCGCCGGCCTGCTCACCCACCCGGGCGACCAGGCCACGCTCCTCCAGCCGCTCCACGAGCTGGGAGGCGGTGACCTTGGACAGGCCGGTCAGCTCGCCTATCCGAGCCCGGGTCAGCGGCCCCTGTTCCAGCAGCAGTTCCAGCGCCGCACGGTCGTTGAGGGCGCGCAACAGACGTGGGGTGCCGGGCAGCCGGGTCGCACTCATGCCATGTCCTCATGTATTAGTAAACTTTGCTAACTATCTAGCATTGGTAACAGTAAACCGACCTTGGAACGGGTAGCCGTAGCGTATCGGCCGGGTGGAAGCAGGGCTCTCGGCCGACCCGGTACGAGATCCGCACCGGCCGGCACCGAGAGGAGACACCCCGTGGGGATCGATCCAGGACTCCGCCGGTTGGCGCTGGGCACCCTGCTGGCCGCGTACCCGGGGCCGGTCCCGCCCGACTGGGCGGTCGAGCTGGTCGCCGAAGGGCTGGCCGGACACACCCTGTTCGGCACCAACATCCACCGACCCGAACAGGTGGCGACCGCCACGGCCGCGCTGCGGGACGGACGGTCCGACGTGCTGATCGCCGTCGACGAGGAGGGCGGCGACGTCACCCGGCTGGCGCACGCCACCGGCAGCCCGTACCCGGGCAACGCGGCGCTCGGCGCGATCGGCGACGTGGCCCTCACCCGCCGGGTCTATCACGCCATCGGCGCGGAGCTGGCCGACCTGGGCATCACCGTCAACCTGGCGCCCACCGTCGACGTCAACAGCGCCGACGACAACCCGGTCATCGGCACCCGCTCGTTCGGGGCCGACCCGGTCCGGGTCGCCGCCCACTCGGCGGCGGCGACCACCGGGCTCCAGGCCGCCGGGGTGGCCGCCTGCGCCAAGCACTTCCCCGGCCACGGCGCGACGATCGCCGACTCCCACCACGAGTTGCCCACCGTGGACGCGTCGCCCGATCTCCTGCGCCAACGCGACCTGCCACCGTTCGCCGCGGTGATCGCCGCCGGGGCGAAGGCGGTGATGTCCGCACACATCCGGGTCCCCGCGCTCACCGGCGACCTGCCGGCCACCTTCAGCCGCGCCGTCCTGACCGACCTGCTGCGCGACCGGTACGGCTTCGACGGCGTCGTGGTCACCGATGCGCTGGAGATGCGGGGCGCCACCCTGGCCGCCGGCGGCATCGCACCGGGTGCGGTGCGGGCGCTGGCCGCCGGAGCCGACCTGCTCTGCATCGGCGCCGCGGTCGACGCGGACCTGGTCGAGACCGTCGCCGCCGAGATCGTCGCCGCGCTCGGGGACGGCCGGCTCGACCGCGCCCGGGTGGAGCAGGCCGCCGACCGCGTCACCGCCCTCGCCGCCTGGACCCGGACCACGCGCCCGGAGATCACTGTCCCGGACGGTCTGGGGTACGCCGCCGCGCGCCGGGCGGTCCGGGTGGAGGGCATCCTGGCCGGGCTGGACCAGCCACTGGTGGTGCAGTTGCACGCCCGCTCGACCATCGCCGAGGGGCGGGTGCCGTGGGGGCTCGGCCCGCACCTCGACGGCACCGAGGAGATCCGGGTGGTGGCGGCCGAGGCCGACCCGGAGGCGTTGCGTCGCCGGGCCGGCACCCGACCGATCGTGTTGGTCGGCCGCCACCTGCACCGCCTGCCCGGCGGCCCGGAACTGGCCGCCGCGCTGGCCGCCACGCATCCGGTGGCGGTGGTCGAGATGGGGTGGCCGGCTGCCTGGCGACCGGCCGGCGTCCAGGCCTTCGTCACCACCTTCGGCGCCAGCCACGCCAACGGGCGGGCCGCGGCCGAGGCGCTGGGTCTGACCGGACACACCGGAGCCATACGCTGAGTCACCCCGCAGCCGATCCGCGTCGACCTGTCCGGCCAGGTCAAGTCCACTTTTCGACACCACGGACCACGCGGTGGCTACTTGCCGACCACCAGCCGGATACGTAGCGTGATCGCATCGAGCCGCACGTGGGCCTGGGGGGAGGCTGCGGACCGTGGATCCGGCCCGGGATTCACGGTCCGCGCCCTGCCGTCAGGTCGACGATCAGCCGGGATAGACGCCGTACGATCGCCAGCCCCGGTCGGGAAAGCCCGCCGCCTCCGCCACCCGGGCCGAGGCGGCGTTGTCCCGGGCGTGCAGATAGGTCGGCACCGCGCCGTCCGCGAGCACCCGACGCGCGGCCTGGGCCACCAGCCGTCGGGCCAGCCCGCGCCCCCGGGCGGCCGGCACCGTGCCCACCGCCAACTCGTGCCCGTGCCGGTCGTGCCGCTTGACGCCGACGCCGGCCAGGTAGCGGCCCCGGCCGTCCCGCACCACCAGGACCGGACGGTCGAACAGGCGTAACCAGGACGGCAGGCCGGCGGCGCCGGACGGCACCCACTCACCGACGTCGGGCAGGGGCGCGGGGGCGACGCTCCAGCGGAACACGTCGTCGTGCACCACCCAGCTCGGATGGCCGACCGCCGCCGGCAACGCGTCCGGCAGCGACTCCGGCCGCCGGGCCAGCTCGCGTACCGCCGCGACCCGGTCCGGGGCCACCGAGAGCACGGTGCTCGCACCGGCGGTGATCGCGACGGCCGGCCGCAACCGGCCGTCCCAGGCCGGGCGGGCGCGCCGGGTGGAGCACACCACGTGCAGCCCGGGACCCGCCGGCCACTGCCCGAGCCAGGTCGCCAGGTGCAGGTGGAGCCGCCGGTCGAGCATGGTCCACCTCCGCAGCGTCGCTCCGGCCTCCACCGATCACGGTACGACGGGCGCTCCGCGCGGCGGTACCGATCGGGTGACCAACGCCTCGTCCGGGAACCCGATCCATCGACCAACCGTCATATCCATTTCCATACATGGACAACTTTCTTTGGAACGGTGGGGGACATGCCGATTCAGCCGAATGACCGCTCCGCGCAGGACACCCGACGGGCACTGGGGTGCGCCGAACGCTTCCCGGGCCAGCCCTCGTACCGCGGTCACCGCGCCGACCTCGGCACACTCTCCTGGCACGATCTGAACGAGCTGCCGGCGGGCTACTCCTCCCGCAGCCCCCTCAACACCCTCTGAGGCCATCCGCACCCGGGGCGGCCCGGCGAGCCAGCGCGTCCTTTCGCACACCTGTCGGGTAACGTCTGCTGGTCCTCCGACAGGTCACGACGGGAGCAACTGCGCACATGGGCAAGAAGACGATCCGCGTCTCCGACTTCAGCGGCACGGTGCTGGGCCCCGACGACGAGGCGGTCCGCGTCGTCGTCGTCGAGCATCCTGACCTGGTGGCCGGGCCCGTGCAGTTGGACGCGACGCCGGTGGAGGTGGAGAGCCTCGACGACGCCGCGCTGGACGTGGCGGTGGTCGAGATCCACGACCGGCACGGCAACGGTGAGCCGCGTCGGGTGGTGCTGACCGCGAGCGAGTTCGACGCGATGGCCACCGACATGCCGATGGCCCAACTGCTCAAGACCGCCGAGCGGGTACGCCCACCGAAGGCGCGGCGCGCCACCGAGAAGATCGACTACGGCACCATCGAGCACGCCGGAAAGCCGCACCGGGGGCGGGTCACCGAGGAGGAGGCCCGGCTGGTGCGCGAGCATCTGGACGAGGTCAACAAGCGCCTCGCCGACGCAGGCCTGCGCCAGATCGAGCCGGAGGACCCGGAGCACGCCGACCGGTACGGCTTCCCCACCGCATCCTGATCCGCTACTCGAACACCCGGAGCTTGGCCAGGGCCGCCGCGGTGCCCGCCTCCACGGCGGCCTTGTCCACGCCGAGGCCGGTCAGCACACCCTCGCCGTCCTCCTGCTCCAGCAGCGCCAGCAGGATGTGCTCGGTGCCGATGTAGTTGTGCCCGAGGCGCAACGCCTCGCGGAAGGTCAGCTCCAGCGCCTTCTTGCCGGCCGCGTCGTACGGGATCAGATCCGGCACCTCGCCCACGGACGGCGGCAGCGCGGCGGTGGCCGCCTCGCGTACCGCCTCGACCGTCACGCCCCCGGCGGCCAGCACCTTCACGGCCAGCCCCTCCGGCTCGGCGAGTAGCCCGAGCACCAGGTGCGCCGGGCCGATCTCGGCGTTACCGGCGGCGCGGGCCTCGTTCTGCGAGGCCATCACCACGTTGCGGGCGCGCGGGGTGAAGCGGTTGAACCCCTGCTGCGGGTCGATCGGCCCGGCGTCACTCTTGGCCACGAAGCGCTTCTGCGCGGCCTGCTTGCTCACCCCCATGCTGCGGCCGATGTCGGTCCAGGAGGCGCCGGAGCGGCGGGCCTGGTCCACGAAGTGACCGATGAGGTGGTCGGCGACGTCACCGATGTGGTCGGCGACCATGACCGCGCCGGTGAGTTGGTCGAGAGCGTCGGGGTGGGCCTGCTTGATGGCCTGGATCAGGTCGTCGAGCCGGACGGGATTGTTCATCTGGGCGGGATTCGTCATGCGTCAACCGTAGGTTGACGGCTCGCCACCGTCAACCACAAGTTGACGATCACCGAGAGTCGCCCCTCGCCATGATCGCTGTTAACAACCTTGACTAAATCTGTTGAAATCGACAGACTGCGATGTGGAGAGCGCTCTCCCCTCCTCGCCGGGGCGCCAGCCTCATCCGCCCACCCCAAGGAGACCCATCGTGTCCACCATCTCCCGCAGGCTCCGAAGGAGCGCCGCCGTCCTCGCCGCGGCGGTCGTCGCCAGCCTGCTCGTCGTCCCCGTGACCGCCGCACCGGCCGCCGCCGCCATCGGCGGACTCACCTGGCAGGACGAGTTCAACGCCCCGGCCGGCACGCCGGTCGACCAGTCCAAGTGGCGCTTCGACATCGGCGGCCACGGCTGGGGTAACAACGAGCGGCAGTACTACACCAACAGCACCAGCAACGCGGTGCACGACGGGCAGGGCAACCTGGTCATCACCGCGCGCCGGGAGAACCCGGCCAACTACCAGTGCCACTACGGTCGGTGCGAGTACACCTCGGCCCGCCTGCTCACCGCCGCCACCTTCAGCCAGGCGTACGGCCGGTTCGAGGCCCGCATCAAGATCCCTCGCGGCCAGGGCATCTGGCCGGCCTTCTGGATGCTCGGCAACGACTTCGGCAACGTCGGCTGGCCGGCCTCCGGCGAGATCGACATCATGGAGAACATCGGTCGCGAGCCGAACACCGTGCACGGGACCATCCACGGGCCGGGTTACTCCGGTGGTGGCGGGATCACCGGCAGCCGCGTCATCGGGCAGCCGCTTGCCGACGCCTTCCACACCTACCGGGTCGACTGGGAACCGAACAGCATCCGCTGGTACCTCGACGGCCAGGAGTTCTTCCGCGTCGACCCGAGCCGGCTCGGCGGCAACCGCTGGGTCTTCGACCACCCGTTCTTCATGATCCTCAACGTCGCGGTGGGCGGCAACTGGCCCGGCTACCCGGACGGCAGCACCCAGTTCCCGCAGCAGATGCTCGTCGACTACGTGCGGGTCTACGGCTACGTCCCGGACGGCAACACCGGCACCACCCGGATCCGGGGCCAGCAGAGTGGACGGTGCATCGACATCCCCAGCGCCAACCCGTACGACGGGGCGCCGTTGCAGATCTGGGACTGCAACACCACCGCCGCCCAGGCGTGGACCTTCGCCGCCGACGGCACCGTGCGCGCCATGGGCAAGTGCATGGACCCAGCCTGGGCCGGCACCGCCAACGGCACCGAGGTCAACCTGGTCGCCTGCAACGGCAACCCAGCCCAACGGTTCACCCTCAGCCCCGCCGGTGACCTGGTGAACCTCAGCGCGAACCGGTGCGTCGACGTCCGGGAGAACAACCCGAACAACGGCGGCCGCCTACAACTCTGGGACTGCGCCGGCACCGCCAACCAGAAGTGGTCCCGCGCCTGACCGCAAGCGGTACCTGTGGGCTCACCGCCGTCGGCGGTGAGCCCACGCGCCGTCCCAGCCGTAAGAGTCGGTGACAGGCCCGGCGGGTAGTAGCCCACTGCGGTCACCGAGGTACGGGAGGCGACGTGGAGAACGCTCAAGCGACCGACGGGCGACGGTTCTGGTGGTGGCTCGGCGGAGCACTGCTGGTCCTGGTGGTGGTGCTGGTCTCCGCCTGGACCTGGGTCACGGTGCGCGGCGACGGCCGGGCCGGGCACGTCGTCACCGGCAGCGCCGACGACCTGCGGGAGGCCACCTTCGTCCTACTCGACGGCGCCGACGTGGTCCGGCTGCGCACCGACGACCTCGGCGAGGACGCGTACCGGGTGTCGACGCCCCGCGACGCGGGCGTGCGACCCGCGGTCTCCCTCACCGACGGCAACGTGCTCACCAGCCTGCGCGGCACCGGTCAGGACGGACCGGCCATCGTCGAGGTGGTGCTGCACCACTCCGTACGCTGGCATCTCCGGCTCGGCGGCGGCGCCAAGGAACAGCACCTCGACCTCCGTGGCACCCAGCTCGGCGACGTCGAGTTCACCGCCGGGGCGAGCCGGATCGATTTGACCCTCCCGCCGGCCGAGGGCACCCAGCGGACCATCCTCAGCGGCGGGGCGAACCAGGTCGTCGTCCGCCTGGCCGGTGACGCCCCGGTGCGGGTACGCGCGGGCGGCGGCGCCGGATCGGTCACCGTCGACGGGTCCACCCAGTCCGGTGTGGCCGGCGGCACGGTGCTGACGCCACCGGAGTGGGAGTCGGCCACCGACCGCTACGACATCGACGCCACCTCCGGCGTCTCCAGCCTCACCGTCGACCGCACCGACGGCGACGGCTAGCCGACCGAGACGCCCGCCTGCGCGGCCACCGTGCGCATGCTCGCGGCGTGCAGCCCACGCTCGCCGGCGATCCGCAGCAGCGCGGCCAGGATCTGGCCTCGACGCGCGTCGTGGTCGGACGGTCTCGGCAGCGGGCCCCCCCTTCATCGGCTGTTTGGCAGTACGGTCGCATTACCAAACGGGGAGGTCGATGTGGGCGCGACGTCGGGCATCGGACGATTCACCAGCGACCAGGCACGGAGCAGGTTCCTCGCCGCGTACGAAATGGCGATGGACGCGTGGCCGCACCCTCGACAGGAGTTGGACGTCGAGACGCGGTTCGGCACCGTCCACGTGCACGACCATGGCATCGCCACGGGTCAGCCAATCGTGCTGTTGCACGGTGCTCAGGGCAACTCCAGCAACTGGTATCCGCAGGTCGCCCCGCTCGGTATCCACCACCCGGTCTACGCGGTGGACACCGTCGACGACCCGGGGCGCAGCGTGCAGCGCCGACCGGTGCCGAGTACGACCGACAACGCCGCCTGGCTCGACGAGACGCTCACCGCACTCGGGCTGGACGGCGTTCACCTGGTCGGCCTGTCGTACGGCGGATTCCTGGCGATGGCCCAGGCCCTGCACCGGCCCGACCGGCTGGCCTCGGTCACCCTGCTCGAGCCCGGGGGCCTGGAGAAGGTGCCACTCAGGTTCTACGCCAACATGCTGGCCGGGGCACTGTCGACGCTGGCCCCCCGGCGCACCCGACCCTGGTTCGCCCAGCGGCTGGCCAACCATGCCCTGGTCGAGTCCGCCGAGCAACTGGCCCCGATCATGATCGCCGCCCGGCATTGGCGGTCGGGCCGCCCGGTCGCGGCCCGCCGGTTCGACGACGACGAGTTGCGCGCGATCCGCGTGCCGGTGCAGCTGCTGGTGGCCGGGCGCAGTTCGTTGCTGGATCCCCGTCGGGCGGCGGCCCGGGCGGCGGAGCTGATCCCCTCGGTCCGCACCGAGATCGTGGCCGGTGCCGGTCACGGGCTGCCGCTGGAACGCCCCGAGCTGGTCAACCAGCGCATTCTCGACTTCATCGCGTCCCTCGCCCCGGGCGACTCCACCGGCCCGGCCCGCTGACCCGGCCGGCCGCAGCCGGCCAGCGGAGGCCCGGCTACGGTACGTCGAGCCGGGATCGCGCCACACCGGGCCGCGAGCCGATCCCGGCCGGGTACCCGCACTGTCGCGGGACCGGTGACGGAAGGAGTCGGCGGTATGCGCCTGCACGTCGGGTGTGCGATGTGGACGCACAAGTCCTGGCAGGGCCGGTGGCTGGCCCACCCGCTACCGACGTCCGAACGGCTGCGGCACTACGCCGGGTGGTGCGACGCGGTCGAGGGCAACACGACGTTCTATGCCACCCCGACCCGGGACACGGTGACCACCTGGGCGCAGCAGACCGGTCCGGACTTCCGGTTCGTGGTCAAACTGCCCAAGGTGGTGACGCACGAACGTCGGCTCACCGACGTCACCGAGCCGATGCGGGTCTTCCTGGACGCGATGGCACCGCTCGGCCCGCGTGCCCACGCTCTCTGGGTGCAGCTTCCCGGCTCGTTCGGCCCGGACGACGTACCCACGCTGGCCCGCTTCCTACGCCGGCTGCCCGCCACCCACCGGGCCTCGGTGGAGGTCCGCCATCCCGCCTTCTTCACCGAGCCGCGCGCCACGCGCCTGCTGGAGACCGCGCTCGACGAGGCGGACGCCGAATGGGTCCCGTTCGACACCACCGCCTTCTTCGCCGACCCGCCGACCAGTGACGCCGAACGCGACGCCTGGACCAAGAAGCCCCGGATGCCGCTGCGCACCCACGCGCTGACGGACCGGCCCATCGTGCGGTACCTCGGCCGCGACGACACCGACCGGACGGTCGAGGGCTGGCAGCACTGGATCGACGTGACCGTGGACTGGCTGCGCGAGGGCCGCTCCCCCACCATGTTCGTGCACACGCCCGACAACGCCGAGGCACCTGTGCTCGCCCGTCGCTTCCACGACGAGGTCCGTGCCCGCGTGCCCGACCTGGCGCCGTTGCCCGAGCCGATCCCGGTCGAACCCACCACCCTGTTCTGAGTGGACCCGCTACGAGCCGACCTTGCTGACCTGCACGAACGGGCGGTCGTCCCACCAGATCGCGTGGATGATGAAGCTGCGGCCCGGCGCGTTGAAGTAGACCGCCATGTTGTCCGGCGAGTTCTGCACCTTCTGCACCGCGTACCCGTCCGCCGGGGTCGCCGTGACCAGCTCGACCACGCCCGCCGAGGTCATCCGGACGACCGCCTGGCCGCCCTCCACCCGGAACGAGCGGACGTAGCTGCGGACGCCGTCGTCGCCCACCGTCACCGTCCAACCGTCCTCGGTGGTCACGGTCGGGGCGGTGGTCCGGCTCGGTCTGGTCGTCGGGCGGCGGCTCTCCACCGGCTCCGGCGTGGCGCTCGGGGTGGGGGTCGGGCTCACGCTGGGTCGCGGTGACGCCGAAGTCGTCGGCGGCGGTGCCGACGAGGGCAGTGGCGTCGGCGGTCCGGGCGTCTCCACCGCAGGCGGTGGGCTCAGCGCCTGGTCCTGGGCGACCGGCTCCCGCAACACGGGCAGGATCGCCATCGACGCGAGCACGATGCTCGACGCGGTGGCGACGCACCACCCCGCGATCGGTGCCCACCAGGAAGATCGCACGAAGACATCGTCTCATCTACCCATATGGTGTACGCCATGGCGATGATCCTGCTGGTCGAGGACGACCGCAACATCGCGGCCGCCCTCACCCGCGCACTGACCGACGCCGGTCACGTGGTACGGCCCGCCGGGCACGCCGCCGAGGCGTTGAGAATCGTCACCACCGAGCGACCGAACCTGGTCATCCTCGATCTCGGACTGCCCGACATCGACGGTGCCGACGCGCTGCGGATGATCCGTTCGGTGTCCGACGTGCCGGTGATCGTGGCGACCGCGCGCCGCTCCGAGACCGACATCATCAGCCTGCTCGGCGCCGGTGCCGACGACTACGTGACCAAACCGTTCTCCGGTGGACACATCCTGGCCCGCATCGACGCGGTGCTGCGCCGGGCCCGGCCCACCGCGAACGAGACCCCACAGTCGATCAGCGTGGGCGAGCTGACCATCCGACCCCGGCAACGCCTGGCCGAACTGGGTGGGCAACCGCTGCAACTGACCCGGCGCGAGTTCGACGTCCTGGCGTACCTGGCCGAGCGGGTCGGTCAGGTGGTCAGCCGTCGGGAGCTGATGAACGAGGTCTGGCACCAGGCGCAGATCGGTGAGGAACAGACCATCGACGTGCACATCTCCTGGCTGCGGCGCAAGCTCGGGGAGACGGCCGCCCGGCCGCGCTTCCTGCGCACCGTGCGCGGCGTGGGCGTGATGATGGTCGACCCGCGATGAGGTGGGCGCTGAACCGGCTGGCCATCGCCATCACCTCGATGGTGGCGCTGGCCTTCCTGGTGCCGCTGGCCATCGCCACCGGGCAGATCGCCCGGGACCGGGCGGTCAGCGAGGCCCGACAGCAGGCCACCGCGCTGGTCACCGTACTGGGCATGGACGCCGACCCGACGCTGCTCACCAACGCGGTGGCCAGCACCACGGCGGGCAGCGCCGGACGGCTCGCCGTGCACCTGCCGGACAGCGCGCCGATCGGCGTCACCCACGTCACCGACGCGCAGGTACGCGACGCCGCCGGGGACCGCCGCTCGGTGCTGGCCCCGGCCGCCGACGGTGTCGCGTACCTGCAACCCACCGTGCTCGCCGACGGCCGGACCGTGATCGTCGAGGTGTTCGTGCCGGAGACCGAACTGCGCCGGGGCGTACGGACCGCCTGGTTCGTCCTTGGTGGCCTGGCGATCGTCCTGGTGGCCGGTTCGACGCTGCTCGCCGACCGGCTCGGCGGCCGGCTGGTGCGCGCCACCCGGGACCTGTCCGCGTCGGCGCGGCGGCTCGGCGGCGGTGACCTGACCGCCCGGGCCGAGCCGAACGGCCCTCGGGAACTCCAGGACGCGGCCCGCTCGTTCAACACGATGGCCGACGACCTGCGGCTGCTGATGAACCGCGAACGCGAGCTGGCCGCCGACCTGTCCCACCGGCTGCGTACGCCGTTGACCGCCCTGCGTCTCGACGCCGAGGCGATGCCGCCGGGCCCGATCGGCGAGCGGATGCGGCAGGCCTGCGACCTGCTCGACGAGGAACTCGACTCGATCATCCGCGGGGTGCGGCGCGGCACCGACGGGCGGGACGGGCAGAGCGCCGACCTGGTGGAGGTGCTCGCCGACCGGTTGGCGTTCTGGTCGGTGCTGGCCGAGGACCAGGAGCGCCCGTGGGAGGTGACCGGCGGCGACGTGCCGGTGGTCCTGCCGATGCCGCGCAGTGAGGTGATCCTGGTGGTGGACGCGATGCTCGGCAACGTCTTCGCGCACACCCCGGACGGCACCGCCTTCCGGGTCAGCGTGTCCCCCGACGGGGTGGTGGTGGACGACGCCGGGCCGGGCATCGCCGACCCGACCCGGGCGGTGCAGCGGGGCGTGAGCGCCGCCGGGTCGACCGGCCTCGGTCTCGACATCGTGCGGCGGGCCGCCGAGACGTCGGGTGGTCACCTGGTGGTCACCCGCAGTCCGCTCGGCGGCGCCCGGGTCGGCATCCTGCTCAGGCCGGTCGACCACGCTCCGGAGCGACTCGGGAGCAGTCACCGGCTTTCATGATCCTTTCCGGAGCCGTTAAGGCTCCTTTATGGAACCGCGCATTAGCGTCCTCGCCGTCACAGCCGCAGCGAGCCGTACGGAGTTCAGATGCGCAGGAAGATCAGCTACCCATTGGTGGCCCTCGGCATGGTCGCCTCGTCCCTGGCGGTCTCCTCGCCCGCCCAGGCCCACGGATACGTGTCCAACCCGCCGAGCCGACAGGCACTCTGCGCGGCCGGGACGGTCACCGACTGCGGCCCGATCCAGTTCGAGCCGCAGAGCGTCGAGGCGCCCAAGGGGTCCCAGCGGTGCGACGGCGGAGTGGCCCAGTGGTCCGTCCTCTCCGACGAGTCCCGCGACTGGCCGGCCCGGAACGTGGGTAGTTCGGTGACGCTCACCTGGGTGCTGACCGCCCGGCACCGGACCGCCGACTGGCAGTACTTCATCGACGGCAACCTGGTCGCCGAGATCGACGAGGGGAACGCCCAGCCGGACGCGACCGTGTCGCACACGATCGACCTGAGCAACTTCCCGGGCCGGCAGCGACTGCTCGCGGTCTGGAACATCGGCGACACCCCGATGGCCTTCTACAACTGCGTCGACCTGGTCGTCGGCGGCGGCGGTGCCGCGCCCGCCCCCCGTCCGACCACGGCCGCCCCCACCACCGCACCGACCACCGCCGCGCCCACCACCGCACCGACCACCACCGCACCGACCCGGCCGGGCACCGCGCCGACCACCGCCGCACCGACCAGCGCGGCCCCGCCGCCGGCCGGTGACGCCTGGGCAGCCGGCGTCAGCTACCGCACCGGCGACGTGGTGACGTTCGAGGGCAAGCGGTACGAGTGCCGGCAGGGCCACACCGCGATCAACAGCTGGGAGCCCTCGATCTACACCCTCGCGCTGTGGCTGCCGCTGTGAGGCGCCGACTGGTCGCCGCCGCCCTGGTCGTCCCGTTCCTGCTCGGCGCGTGCAGCTCGCCCGCCGCACAGCCGCCGCCCGTGTCGACGAGTGACACGACGGTCGCCGAGATCAAGGCCGGCGACGAGTACAACGACACCGACGTGATGTTCCTGCAGATGTTCGTCCACCATCAGCGGCAGGCCCTGCAGATGACCGCCACCGCGGTGAAGCGGGCCCAGGACCCGGAGCTGAAGACCCTGGCCCAGGCGGTGCAGGTCACCGAATCCGACGAGTTGGCGATGATCGAGGGCTGGCTCAAGAGCTGGGGCAAGTCCACCGAGGTCGACACCGCGCCGAACCTGCACGCCCACCACGGTGGACTGCCCGGCACCGGACCGGCCGAGATCGAGGCGTTGACGACGGTCAAGGAGGCCGAGTTCGACACCGCGTTCCTGAGCCTCTTCCTGGCCCACCAGCACAACGCGATGGAGCTGGCCAACCTGGTCCGCAGCGGTGGCAAGAACGCCGAGACCAAGGCCTTCGGCGAGCGGGTACGCGCCTCCCGGCAGGGCGGGATCCAGCAGATGCTGAAGCTGATGACCGGGTAGTCACCGCGCCCGTCAGGGGCAGTTCGGGGGACGGCCGAGGCACCGGCCGTCCCCCGTACTAACCGGCGGCCACCGGGCACGCCGCTAACCGAGCCGGTCCTGCTCCTGCCGACCGCCCTCGTCCGCATGCTCCGCGCGATCGGGCAGCACCGGTCGACCTCCCGTCGGCCGGTCGCCGTGCCCGCTCATCCGCGTCACCCGGTACCGCCGGTTCAGTCGGTTCGGCCAGCCCAGGAACCTGTCGAACATGTCGGCGGCGCTGCCGGTCTGACAGGGATCGAGGCGATGCAGGTCGTCGATCGCCTCGTGCAGGCATCCGGCCAGATAGACGAAGAGGTTGACCGGGGCACCCTCGTAGTCGGCCAACAGGGCGAGCTTGCCGCGCGTACACGGCCACGGGTGACCACAGTGGCGGCACAACCACAGCGGACGCATCGGCGGATGCTCGGCCGGCTCGGCCACGACCTGGTGTGGGGTCGGCGGCGGGAGTTCGTCGGTCATGACCGTGGCCTCACCCGCATACCCACTCCCGCCGACTCGGACGAACGGCGTGCGGCGGACGACCGGTGGTGAGCCGCCGACGCCTCACGCAGTAGGAGGCGCGCACGCGGGACCGGCATTACGAAAAGTCCGTCGCCTACCGGATAGTCTTTCCCGGCGGTCAGGCCCAGGGGGTACGGACCCGGAACGAACTCGCCCGCGCGAACGCCTGCGTCCCGTCGGGAAAGTCGATCCAGAACCCGACGTCGCGCCCGTGCACGACGAGGTGCGGATAGTTGTGCGAACGCATCGTCACCGAGGCGGCCGTCGCGCCGCGTTCGGGACAGAAGGTCGCGTCCTCGCGAAACAACCGGGTGCCCTCGTCCGGGCTCAGGCGCAGGCGCAGGCTCGCATGCCGCAGGTAGCGCCCGTCGGCGCTGCGCAGGGTGACACAGCCCGGGTCGGCGAGACCTCGACCGACCGTGAAGGTGGCGCGTCGACGGGCCTGCGCACTGCTGGCCCCGGTCACCTCGGCGAGCCCGGCCACGTCGCCGTCGACGGTCAGGTACCGGCCCGGTGCCCGTACGGACTCCAACGACCAGGTGCCCGGTGGAATGGTCCCGGTCGGCACGGGCGGGCGTACCGCCGTAGGCGACGCGGACGGCGACGCGGCCGGGGTGGTGGCCGCCGGAGTCGGGCTGGGACGCGGCGGGGCGGCCGACGACGTCACCGGCGCGGCGACGGCTGGCGGCGGCGCGGGCGCGGGATCCGGCCGGAGCGCGACGCCGGCGGTGGTGCCGGCGATCAGCACCGCCGCGGCGGCGGCACTCGCCACCGGATGCGCCACCACCGCCTGGGTCAACATGCCCAGCAACGAGCCGCCCTGCCCGGCCGTGCCACCAACGGCAGCCCCACCGCTGACCGCCGTCGCACCGCCGATCGCGGCACCACCGGCGACCGTCGTCCCACCGACCGCCGCAGCCCCGGCGTGCGCCGCCAGGACCGGGGTGCCGCCGGCCGCCCCGGCCAGCAGGCCCTTGGCGACCAACGCGGCGGTCAGGCCAGCCGGCACCGCAAGCGACGCGATGCCCAGCAGCAGCCGTTCGGCGGGCACCCGGTCGACCGCGCCCGCCGCGCAGTACGGGCAGTCGCGGACGTGCCGGGCGATCCGCTTGCGCCACACCGGTGTGGGATGTCCGTCCCAGCCACCCACCGTCGCCGCGAGGTCCGGGCAGCGCGGACGGGCCGACAGCGCCGCGACGATGGTCCGGCCCAGGTCCAGTTGCTCCCGCATCCGGTGCAGGCGCACGCCGACGTGCGCGACCGTCGTGCCGGTGGCGGCGGCGACCTCACCCCGGGTCAGCCGGCCGGCGCACTCCTGCCACCAGAGCGCCAGCATCGGCCGGTACGCCGGGTCGAGCCACCGGGTCGCCTCGACCACCTGGCGACGCTGGTCCGACACGTGCAGGCGCAGAATCGCCTCGCTCTCCACATCACCGCCGCCCGGCATCCGGTCCACCCCGTCGACCACGGTGACCCGGTCGACAGCGGCCCGGACCCGGTGCCGGTGACTGGCGATCTGACGTAGCGCGATCGCCACCAGCCAGGAGCGGAAGCTCTCCGGTGCCCGCAGGGTCGGCAGGTCACGGACCACCCGGAGCAGCGTCTCCTGCACCACGTCGTCCACGTCCGGGTGCCCGCTCAACGCCCGGCCGACGAGGTTGTAGAGCAGCGGAAGGTGCGCCGAGACGAGCCGGTCGCGCGCCGACCGGTCCCCCGCCTGCGCGGCGACGACCAACGCGGCGTGGTCCGCAGTGATCGTCATACCGCACCGCCTAGGCCGTTTCGTACGGGCGGGTCCCGCCGAGCACGACGTCACACGATATCGACTGTCGCCGGTCCATGGCCGGTTTCACGAGGGCGGTCGCGCCGAGTCGGAGTCCGGTTCGGGGCGGGGAGGTTCGCGGTTCTCCTGGAGGGTCCGGGTGACCTGGTCCAGCAACTGTCGCGGATCGGTCCGCCCGGTCACCTGCACCTCCACCTCCGACTCGCCGATCCGCATCCGGACCGTGGCACCGCTGGGCTGCTGGCTGAGCCACGTCTGCAGCAGGGCGAACAACCCGGGCAACAGGCTCTGCGCCACCACCGCGATGATGACGGCCTCGCTGAAGCCGGCCCGCCCGCCGGTACGCCCACTCAAGTCCCGTACCCCGGCCCGGAACTCCGGCCGCCGGTGGATCCAGTCGACGAGCGGAACCTGGGCCGGCTGCCGGAGCGTGGTGATCATCTGAAGCCGGACGGGTTGCCGTCCCGCTGCGGACCCACCGGTGTTCACTCGTCCACCTCCGGTTGGAAGGTCAGCTCCTCGCCGGTGGCGGTGACCATGCCGGTGACCCCGAGCGTGTAGGTGTCGCTGAACTCCTCCTCACCGAAGTAGGACTCGTAGGTCCCGGTCACCCGCACCTCGCCCCGTTCCTCGTACGGCGTGCTGACCTGCGCCGCCGCCGGGCCGAGCAGGTCGATCTGCGGCGTGGGGTAGCTGCTGATCGTCCACTTGATCCCCTTGGCACCCTGGTAGCCGCTCAACCGGAACGGGCAGTCCTGCGGGGCGGCGACGGTCTGCCGCGCACAGCCGTCGAGGTACTCCTTCACCTGCGCGTCGACCGTCGACCGGGCGGCGGGCTTCAACTCGGGTACGACCTGGATCGGCGTCGCGGAGCCGGCACCGGGCAGCACGGTGATCCGCTGTGCCGGTGTCTCGCTCAGCGGGCTGGCGGCAGCGGTGACGACGTACACGCCCGGCACGGAGAGCACCGACTGCCCCTCCGGACTCTCGGGGATCGCCACCCCGTTGACCAGGAGGCCCGGCTGACTGACGACCGCGTCCAGGCTGGACACACCGCCGACGACGTGCCAGCCCCGGAAGATGCCCGCCGTCGACGCATCGTCCCGACGCAGCGCCAACTCGGCCTCCACCCGCTCCTCGCCGAGCCGCAACGAGACCGTTGCGGTCGCGTGGTCCTCCTCCCGCTCGATCGCCGTGACGTCGACGTCGGAGGGCGGCTGGTAGTCGGCCGACTCGATCATCCTGCCGAGCAGGTCGTCACTGCGCACCGCCGCCTCGACCTCCGGGTTCAACCATCCGGCCAGGTCGTCCACGTCCCGGTCCGCCAACGCCGAGAAGTACCCGTCGACGGCGGTCGCCGGCCGGAAGAAGCCCCACTGCACGACCCCGAGCAGGCTGGAGACCAGGCAGATCGACAGCAGGACGGCGGCACCGATGACGGCCGGTCGCCGGACGCTGACCGGGTCGTCGCCGCCGAAGAGTTCTGCCGGCGCGACCACCCGCCTCGGTGGCGTCCCGGTGTCCGGGACGTCGTCTGCGGCCTGGACCTGCTCCAGCCGATCCAGGCGCAGTTCGTTCGGCGGGTGCTCGGCGCAGACGGCCTCGTCCCAGCCGCTGCGTCCGCTCTCGAACGACCGGCGACGCTCCAGGACGGCCCGCAGGCCGTCGGCGTGCCCCGCTGCCACGGCGCCGAGGTCCGCCCGGTACTCCGCCGCGCGCACGTCGGCGCGGTGCAGCGGCTGCACCAGGTACTTCATGGTCAGCAGGACCGGCCAGAAGAAGAGGAAGACGAACAGATTCGTGGCCGGGTGCGGGAACCTGCGCATCAACCAGGCGGGCACCGCGTGCACCAGGACCAGGGGTAGCCCGACACCCCGGACGAAGGCCGAGGTGACCTCGTCACCGGTGCGCCAGTGCACCAGCTCGTGGCTGAGCAGCGCGGCGATCTCCTCCCGCGAGTCGGTGAGCAGACCGGTGGTGACCACGACGTGCCGAGCGTACGCGCGCGCGTTCGTGGTGACGAGATCGTCTTCGACCAGCAGACGCGGCACGTTCGGCAGACCGAGCCGCTGCGCGCATTCGTGCAGGATCGGGAGAATCAAATCGCGTTCCCGTCGACTGAGCTCACGGGCGCCCGACACCCGCAACAATCGGTGCTCCAGCAACACCCGGTAGAGCGTGTAGAGAAGGCCCAGCACAATGGCCGCGCCGACCATTCCGACCAGTTGTGCCAGCAGCGAGACAAGACCGTCCACCTCGTTGAACCGGAGGACCGGAACGATCAGCAGACCGATCAGGAATGCGATGGCCGCGCCGACGAAAGCGCCGATCGGGCCACCGGACTGTTGGAGGAAGGAATCGATCAGGCCACCGATGATCGGGGCGTCGCGTACCGCGTGCGGCACCTGGTCGGCGACCATCCCGCCGCCGGTGAACGCGAGCGTGAGTGCGGCGACCGTTGCGCTCACCACCGCGGTGAACAACGCCACCGGCACGTAGAGCCAGGCCGCGAGGAAGGCACCCAGGACGCCGCGCCAGTCCCGCAGGATGCCGACCCGCAGCCAGACGACGGCGTTCGGATAGCCGGGCGGACGGTTGGCCAGCCGGCCCCCGCCAGGGTCGGACCGAGTCCCCTCGTCGACGGACGCGCGCAGTGGAGATGGCGGTGGCAGTGGCGGTGACGCCGCAGGGGAAGAAGTGTCGGCAATCTGATTCTGCTGATCGCCATAAGGCTGCGCCGCATCGGGATCGTGCTGCTGCACGGAAACTCCTCCACGAGGCCGAACAGGGCAAAGGGCGACCCGGCACCCATCGGAGAATTGTTTCCTCGGGAGGCCGCCGGGCCATGATTCAGTCAGGAGACGTAGCGGGGTAGGCGCAGACCTTACTCCGGTCTATCCCTGCCGCGCCACCCCGTTTACGCCGACCGATATCCACCGGATGCGGCAATTCGACATCTGCCGTCGATGATTACCGCGCGAGCCCCGGCAAAGATGAAACTTCCACGGATCACCACCCGGGTCGCGGCGCGATTCCCCGGCCCGGCCGCACGCCCCTCAGGGCCCGGTACGACCGATCGGGTCGACGGTGATCGGCACGCCGGTCAGCCGTTCGCTCTCCGTCCACAACCGCGCCGCCACCGCGACGTCGAGCGCTCGCGCGCTGCGGCGGGCCTGCACCGGCGGACCGGAGTTCTCCATCCGGTGCGCAGGTCCCCAGTAGCTGCCGCTCTCCGCCCCCGGATCGGTCGCGGCCCGCAACGTCGGCAGCACCCCGTCGTCGAGCTTCATCGCCACGTACCGCCCGACGGCGTTGACGACATCGACGAACCGGTCCCGGCCCTGGCCGTGGCCGGTGTACGTCCACCCCGGATGGGCCGCGGTCACCCGCACCGCCGCACCCGCTGCGGTCAGCCGGCGGTCCAACTCCAGCGCGAACAGCAACACGGCGAGTTTGCTCTGCGCGTACGCGGCGAACCGCCCGTAGCGCCGCCGCTCCCAGTTCAGATCGTCGAAGTCGATCCGCCCGGTGCGGTACGCGTTGCTGGCGACCGCGACCACCCGGGACCCCTCGGTCGCGAGCAGCACCGGGAGCAACCGACCGGTCAGCGCGAAGTGCGCGAGGTGGTTCACCCCGAACTGGGACTCGAAGCCCTGCCGGGTACGCCGCAGCGGCGGATACATCACGCCCGCGTTGTTGACCAGCAGGTCCAGCCGGTCGTGCTCGGCCCGGTACGCGGCGGCGAACTCGGCGACCGAGTCGAGATCCGCCAGGTCCAGCCGGATACACCGCACCTCGGCCGCCGGTAACTGCGCACGGATCCGCGTCACGGCCGCCTCGCCCTTACCCTGGTCACGGCAGGCCAGCACCACCCGCGCACCCCGGCCCACCAGCAGCCGGGCGGTCTCCAGCCCGAGACCGGTGTTGGCGCCGGTGACGATCGCGGTACGACCCCGCTGGTCGGGAACATCGTCGTACGTCCAGCGCCTCATCCGTCACCCCTCCGGCCCACCGCCGACGACCGGCATCGCAGGCGTGACAAGGCTTACCGCCTCCCACCGCTGCGTCAAGCGCGGTCGTGTCGGTGGGCTGTGGCAAAGTCCCGTCCGTGCACGACCACCACGCCCTGCTGGCCCGGATCACCGCTCGGATCCGTGCGGACGACATCGCCGACGACCTGCCGGCACCCCTGTCTCCGGACGCCATCGCCCGCGCCGAGCAGCGGCTCGGCTTCCGCCTGCACCCGCTGCTCGCACAGCTCTACGGCGAGCTGGCCAACGGCGGCTTCGGCCCCGACTACCAACTGCTCGGCTTGGTCGACGGAGCCGACGGCGACCAGGCCGTCGACGTCTACCTCACCGCCCGCACCGACGACGCCGGTACGGAATGGGCCTGGCCCGAAGGCGTCCTGCCCATCCTCGACTGGGGCTGCGGCATGTACGCCTGCGTGGACTGTCGATCCGTCGACGGCACCGTGCTGCTCTTCGAACCCAACCCGGGCGACCCCGACGCCGCCTGGTACGTCGACTCGCCGAGCCTGCACGCCTGGCTCACCCACTACGTCGAGGACACCGGCTGGTGGAACGCGGCGGAGGCGGGCGAGGACCCCGGCGACATGTCCCTCTGGGACGAGGCCCGCGCCCGCGCCACCGGTTGAGCCGGGCAGGGGACGGTCCATACGCAATCCCGCGTCCTCTGCCCGGATCGATCCTCGCCCTCCCCTCAGGCGGCCTGGTCCAGGCGTTTCCTGCTCAGGCGGCCTCGCTCAGGCGCTTCCTGCTCAGGCGGCCTCGTCCAGGCGCTGACGCAGCTCGGTCGGCAGCTCCAGGTCGGCCGCCGCGAGACACTCGTCGAGCTGCGCCACCGAGCTGACCCCGACGATCGGCACGATCGCCGGTTCTCCGCCCATCAGCCAGCTCAACACCACCTGGTTCGGAGTGGCGTCCACCTCGGCCGCCACCTCGCCCAGCACCCGCAGCCGGCGTTCGGTGCCCGGGTGCGCGTAGTGCTCCGGCAACGGCTTGTCCGCCCGGGTGTAGGTGCCCCACAACAGCGTGCTGTACGCGAACATGGTCAGGCCGCGGCTGCGTACCAGGTCCAACAGTTCGTCGCTCGCGTGCACGTGCCCGCCCTCCGGCAGCACGGTCGCCGGACGCGGCAGCAGGTATGAGTAGCGCTGCTGGACCACCGTGTACGGCGTCCAGCCCCGGGCCGAGGCCAACGCGCGCGTCTCGGCCAGCCGCCAGGCGGCGTGGTTGCTGGCGCCCAGCGTCCGTACCCTGCCCTCGGTCACCGCCTCGTGGAACGTGGCCAGGGTCTCCTCGTCGGAGGTCTCGCGGTCCTCCCGGTGGGCGTAGTAGACGTCGAGATGGTCGACGCCGAGCCGCTTCAGCGAGCCGGCGAGCTGCTCCCGGATCACCGACGCGCCGAGTCCCTCGGCCCCTCCGCCGGCCGCCAACCCGGAGCCGACCTTCGACGCCAGGACCAGGTCGTCCCGGTTGCCCCGACTGGCCAGCCAGCGACCCAGCACCGTCTCGCTCTCGCCACCGGAACCACCGGGCACCCAGAACGAGTAGCAGTTCGCGGTGTCGATGGTGGTGCCACCGGCCTCGACGAACCGGTCCAGGATCGCGAACGAGGTCGGCTCGTCGATCTCGGTCCCGAAGGGCATGGCACCGAGACACATTTGGCTGACCTGCATTCCCGAGCCACCGGACAGTTCACGTCGTCTCATCAGTCCTCCAAGGATGGCGGATAGTCGGCCACAGCATAGGAACAGCTCCGCACGTTCACTGACGACCATGCGGTGGCAGGCCCGTAGGGTCGGTCGTATGGCCGAGACACCGGGCGAGCCTGATCATTCCTATCTCGCCAACCTGACGCGCGTCCGTGCCGCTGCCGGGATCCTCCTGCGGGACAAGGCCGGTCGGGTGTTGGTGGTCTGCCCGACGTACCAGGGCGCGCGGGAGATCCCCGGCGGGGCGGTGGAACCGGACGAGTCCCCGGCGGAGGCGTGCGCCCGCGAGGTCAGGGAGGAACTGGGTCTCTCGATCGCCACCGGAGAGCTGCTCTGCGTCGACTGGGTGCCGCCGAACCCGCCGTGGGACGGCGGCCTCATGTTCGTCTTCGACGGCGGGACACTCACCACGGACCAGATCGCGGCGATCCGCTTGTGCCCCGACGAGGTCAGCCGCATCGAGTTCGTCGAGCCGGAGCGGATCGGCGAGGTGCTCATCCCCCGGCTGGCACGACGGGTCGCCGCAGCGATCGCCGCCATCGGACACGGCGGCGTCTACCTGGAGGACGGCGTCGAGCTCCCACCCCCAGCAACGCCGATCATGGACTTTTGGTCGTCACAAAAGACTCCTAAACGGCGTAACGGCAGCCACAGCTCCATGATCGACGCTGAGGTCCCCGGCCGGGGGGGTGAGGCGGCAGGCAACATGACAGCGGCCCCGACCGGCAGAGATCTGCCATGTCAGGGCCTTGCTGCTGGTGCGCCGCCAGGGACTCGAACCCCAGACCCGCGGATTGAGAGGCGGCGTTGATCAGTGCTCTCCCGTTCCCTCAGGTCTCACCGGTCCACGCGCTGCCTGGCTTTGCCCGTTTGTGCCAAACCGGTGTATCCCCCAGCCCACTCCGAGCGATCCGGTCCATGGCGGCCGAGCACCCAGGGAGCACCACCGTGACGCGCCTCGGGTGAGCTGTCGGCGTACCGTCGTCCGTCGATGCGGCGCGACGTGCCGGGAGAATGCGCCCGGCCTACCCCGGCCAGTTGGCCAGGTAATCGTCAAATGGAACGTTCGTCAGGCCGCTGGCCGCCGATCTCGACGTACCCGTCGATGTCCCGGTCGTACGGTGGACCGACGACGATCGGCATCTCATGCGTGGAGTGGCGGGCCAGAAACCGCCACGCCGCCCGGTTGAGCACCGGCTGCCGGGAGTTGGCCGGAGCCTCCGGGCCACCACTATGGAAGGACAACACCCGACCGTCGACGTCACGCACCGCCTGCCCCAGGCAGAGCCGTTCCCGACAACGAAAACACGCCAGATAGCCGGCCTTCGACACATCCCACCCATTACTCGGGTAGTCGGCGAAGTCCTCCTCTGGCCAATCGGCAAGGTAGTCATCGAACTCGATGTCACCAGGCTCGTCGCCGCCGATCTTGGCTGGCGGCCCGGGCGGCTCCCACATCTCGTCGTACTCCAGCTGAGAGTCGTAGATCACCTGCAACTGGTGGCCGGCATGCTCAGCGAAGATCCTCCACAACGCCCCCGACATCTCCCGCGACTGACTGTGGTTAGGCGCATTCGGGTGCGCGTAGGCGAAATAGATGATGTCGTCCCACGAGTTGCGGACCGGCTTGCCGAGAAAGAGGCGGACTCGTCGGCAGAGGCAGAACAGGCTGGCGTCTATCCCCACAGTTCGTCCCCCGTTCAGCCCGGCACGCCCAAGCCGCGCACGCCCGGCATCCACAAGCCCAGCGGCCTTCCGTCCGGAGAACGAAACGCCACCCACACGTTCTGGTAGACGGCCAGCCGTGCATCGGAGCGGTTGCCCCAGAAGCGTTTCATCATGCCCTCCACAGCCGCCGCGTCGACACCGGGCGCTACCTGGACCAGCAGCTCTCCTTCATATTTCATGGTCGGCGCTGCGGCACGGAGTCGGTTCGGAAACTGGTTGGGCTTGCCGGCGAACGTCTTGACCTGGCGTCCCAGCATCAGCTTGCCCGACGCTCATGTCTCCTGCGGTGCCTGCGGTTCGGTCGTAGGCGGGCGGCGCCTCCGATGCTGGGTGGGCCAGCCGAGGAATCGGTCGAAGACATCGGCGGTGTTACCGGTGTTGTGGGGGTGCAACTGATGCAGATCGTCGATCGCGTCGTGCAGGCAGCTGGCCAGGTAGAGAAAGAGGCTGACCGGGCTGTCCCGGTACTCCGCCATGAGGACGACCTTTGCCGCGCCGCACGGCCACGGATGGCCGCATCGGCGACACAGCCACAGCGGCCGCATGGGCAGATGCGGTCGGGATGGTTCGGCACGGACTGCCTCGACCGGCCGTCCTGGTGAAGCCATCGGCCGTAACGGCGGTTCCTCCGATGGCGCGGGCGGTTCAGCGTCCACGGGGCGGCCTTCGTCGCTGTTCATCGCGAACCGCGCTCCCGTGCCTGCCGCTCGAACACGATCCGCCAAACGTGCGTCAGCAACGGCGGATCGGCCGGCCCCGGCTGTAGCGGCGGAGCCGATGGCGACCGGTCTCGCGGCAGATCGCCCATCTTCGCGTTGCGCGAGATGTAAACACTCACCGCCGGCCCCCACTCTGACCCGCCGCTTGTACGCGGTGGGCTTGCCGACCTACCGGCAAGCCCACCGCCATCGGCCAACGGCGGGGAACAGACCGCCGGTCACCCGCCCACGCAGCCCCGATGGCGGTACGCGAACGAGGAGTCACCCGTACGGTCGACGGAGTGCCCGGCGCGAGCACTTGCCGGTGCCTCGGGTCGCATTCCGACCTGCCGCCGTAAGGCACGCCCATCTGGCTCTCCCTGAGGTGAGTTTGCCGCTGACCTGCCGGAGCGCTGGGGGAAGCGGCGCGCCGGCACGTCCAGCCTGGTCCGGGGAGGCGGGTAGACGGAATGTCCGATCGGTGCACTGGCGGTGCACCTGCCGTCACCCCGCGTGCCGGTACGATCACCGGGCCAAGGACTGTCCGTTGCGGAAGGACGTGCGATGGCTCCGGTGACGACCTGGACCGGCCGAGAAGCGAACGCACTGCGCAACGCGCTGCGGATGAGCGTGACCGCCTTCGCCGAGCACTTGGGCGCGGCCCGACGAACGGTGGCCAAGTGGAGTAGCCAGGGCGACAACGTCCTCCCACGCGCCGACATGCAAGCTGCGCTGGACACCGTGCTGGCCCGAGCCACACCCGACGCACGGGAACGCTTCGAGGCCCTGCTGGCGACGCGCAACAGCGGTGCAACCGTGAGCACCACGCTGCCGATCGCCGGTACGGATACGGATACTGGCGATGACGGACACGGTGACTCGGGCTCGGATGGTGACGTGCGACGAAGAGATCTGCTACGCGGGGCGACGATCGGCGTCGCCGCTGCGCCCGGCGTGATGCCGCTACTCGACGCGCTCGTCTCGCCACGCCATTCGAACGGGGCGATGCTGTCCTCCCAACAGTTCTCCCGCGCCGTGGCCGCAGCGAAGATCGACTACCAAGCCTGCCGGTACGAATGCGCCCTTGACCAGCTCGTAACGCTGCTGCCCGCACTCGAACCCGCCAGGGCCAGCGCGCAGGGCGAACAGAGAAGGCACGTCGAAGTCCTGGCAGCGGACCTCTACCACGTCGTCGGCAGCGTCCTACTCAAGGTCGGCGACCGAGGCATGGCCCTGGTTGCGGCCGAGCGCAGCACCCGAGCCGCTGCGACGAGTGGGGAGCCGGTCGCGCTCGCCACGAGTGCTCGGATCATGACTCACGCCCTGATGAGCAACGGTCACGACAAGCAGGCAGTGACCCTCGCCGGCAACGCAGCCGGCGTGCTCGACCGGGACACGCGCCTCGCGTCGACTGACGCGGTAGCCGTCTACGGCGCCCTCGTCCTCCGAGGTGCCGTCGCCGCCGCCCGCAGCGACGACCGTGATACCGCGCAAGCGATGCTCGATGAAGCGAGCCGCGCCGCCGCCCGACTCGGCTACGACGGCAACGACCGGTGGACCGGGTTCGGTGCCGCCAACGTCCTGCTTCACCGGGTCAATGTCGCCCTGACCCTCGGCGATGCCGGCACAGCCATCGGCATCGCGCGCACGGTACCCCTTGACAAGGTGACGCTCGCCGAACGCAAAGCGTCGCTGTACGTCGATGTCGCCCGCGCCTACACCCAGTGGGGGCGTCACGAGCACAGCCTGAGCGCGCTGCGCACCGCGTACGAGGTGGCACCCGAGGAGATCCGCTGCCGCCCGGCCGTTCAGCGCATCGCCTCCGACCTGGCGCTCCTTGCCAAGGGCTCGGCCCGCACCGCCGTCGTCGACTTTGCACGAGGGGCCGGGATCCCGCTATGACCGGCGGCCACCTCCAGATCGTCGTCTGCGCTGCTGGCCCCGCCGCCGACGTGACCCAACTGATCAGCGCCGCGCAGAAGCACTCCTGGACGACCGCCGTCACCGCCACGCCCAACGGCATCGACTTCATCGACGTACCTGCGATCGAGAAGCTGACCGGCGCTGCGGTGCGATCCAGCTACCAGGCGTCCTCCAGCGGCCGCCGCTCGCTACCCGCCGCCGACAGCCTGGTCATCGCGCCCGCGACGTACAACTCGATCAACAAGATCGCCCTGGGTATTGCTGACAACTACGCGATGACTTCGGTCGCCGAACTGATCGGACGGCAGGTACCGACCGTCATCGTCCCCTTCGTCAACGCCGCACTCGCCGCCCGCGCTCCCTTCTACCGCGCCGTGGACAGCCTCCGCGACGAAGGAGTACGAGTCCTGCTCGGTCCTCAGGACTGCTGGGAACCGCACCCGCCAGGCACCGGCAATGACCTGCAGCGAGCCTTCCCATGGACTACGGCGCTCAACACAGCAATCCGGGGCGCGAACGGTGGGAACCTCGAACGTTGACCTGCTTCAACAACCGATGCGCCCCATAGGAGGCGACTGCCAACCCGCATCGCCCAGCTTGGCGGCGCGCTACGCATCAAGCAAGCGGCGACGAGTACAGCTTCGTGCGCTTCGGGTCGGAAGCGCATCCTACTCGTGACCGAGACACAGAAATCTGCCCTTTCCGGCGAACCGGTCCATCGAAAGGATGATCGGTCGGGTCTATTTTCGGGGCATCGCACTTCACGAATGATCGGTAGCATCCGATCGTCGCCCTGCATCTCCCACTCATCAACGGGGTATCACAGGCAACGCGTGGACCCCTTCGCCCGACCACAAGAAGGAGAGTGCTTAGTGGAGTTCAATGAGCGGGTCGCCGCCCTCGCCACGAAGGTCCAGAATCAGCGGGAGGCAATCCAGACGGAAGAAGCTGCCAAGAACGCCTTCGTCATGCCGTTTATCTCGATGATCCTCGGCTACGACGTCTTCGATCCGCTGGAAGTCATCCCGGAGTTCACTGCAGACGTCGGGACCAAAAAAGGCGAGAAGGTCGACTACGCGATCATGCATGCCGGCGAGGTGCAGATCCTCATCGAATGCAAACAGCCACGCGATTCCCTAAAGATCGAACACGCATCTCAACTCTATCGATACTTTTCCGTAACGAACGCGCGGATCGCTGTCCTAACCAATGGCCAGGCTTACCACTTCTATACCGATCTCGACGCTCCAAACAAGATGGACACCAAGCCCTTCCTCGTACTCGACTTAGGAGACATCGACGATGCACTCCTGCCGGAATTGCGTAAGCTCACAAAGGAAGTGTTTGATCTCGACTCCATCATCAGTGCAGCCGAAGAGCTGAAGTATCTCGGCCAGATCAAGCGTTCGATGGCGGCACAATTCAAGGAACCTGAGGATGACTGGGTCAGGTTTTTCGCAACGCGAGTACACGAGGGCTCCTTTACACAAAAGCGGCGCGAACAGTTCAGGTCACTCGTCACTAAAGCATCCTCGCAATTCATCAGAGATCAAGTGAACGAACGCCTGAAGGGCGCACTCTACGCAAGCCTCCCCAAGCAAGCTGCTGACACGCCCTCCGATGCGCTTGAGAGCGAAGAGGTTGCCCTCAAGGATGTCGCCCGCGAAACGGAGGTGGAAACGACGCTCGAAGAACTGGCGGGTTACCAGATCGTCAAGGCGATCGCGTGCAGCGAGGTCAAGCCTCCACGCATTGTTGGACGTGACGCGAAATCGTACTTCGCAGTCATCCTCGACGACAACAACCGCAAGCCGATCGCGCGTCTACATTTCAATGGAAAGGCACGGAAGTACGTGGGGACATTCGACGCCAACAAGACGGAAACTCGCCATCTAATCGAATCTGTCGACGATATTTACCTTCACGCTGACGCAATACGAACCGCAGTACGGGCTTTCATGGGCGAGGAGAGCCACAAGAACCAGTGAAAAAACGAAATTCACTGATTCGTGGTTGTCCCCGAGCTGGCTCGAACGGATGCGCTGGCCCGGCCAGCCGAGGAACCGGTCGTAGGTAGATACCGACAAGCCGCCACGTCGGCGCTGAAGGGCTGGATCGGGGCATTGATCGCGTCATGCGGACACCCGGCCATGTAGCGGAACGGGCCTACTCCGTTGCCCTCATGCCCCCGCTGCAGCAACCTCCTTCGCCGCGTCGCGGGGCCACCGCTGACCGCCACCGCACACCCAGGACGGACGCGTCGGCATTTGTCTACTGATAGACCAGCCCAGTCTCCAGCGGGACAGATTCCCTGCCGAAAAATCTTGGCTGGCCTGTCCAGCTAACTCACCATTTGAGACAGCTCTCCCGCTGACCGAGCGAGCCCGCGTAGGGATCGCCGAGTTCCCGTCGGCGAGTCGGAGCCGCATGGCTTCCAGCACCGGGTTGTACTCGGTGTGGCGACGGCTCAGCACTGGCCCGCCGGGCGGCTCGGCTCGCGGTACACGTTGATCCCGATGGGAGCACCGGGCACAATCGCCGAGTGATCGCGAGCGTGTTCTTCGATGTGGGAGAGACCATCGTCGACGAGTCCCGGGAGTACGGGACCTGGGCGGACAGGCTCGGGGTGCCGCGCCACACCTTCTCGGCCGTCTTCGGGGCGACAATCGCTCGCGGCTTGGATTACCGGGAGACGTTCCAGGTCTTCCGGCCAGGCTTCGACCTGGCCGAGGAGCGGGAGCGCCGGACGGCGGCGGGACAGCCCGAGTCCTTCACCGAGGAGAACCTCTATCCGGATGCCCGTTCGTGCCTGGCTGCGCTACGCGAGTCCGGGCTACAGGTCGGCCTGGCCGGCAACCAGACGGCACGGGCGGAGACGATCCTGCGCGCCCTGGACCTACCGGTCGACGTGATCGGCACCTCGGACGGCTGGGGCGTGGAGAAGCCCTCCGCCGCGTTCTTCGACCGAGTGATCGCCGAGGCGGGATGCCCAGGCGACCAGGTGCTCTACGTCGGGGACAGGCTGGACAACGACATCCGGCCGGCGCAAGAGGCAGGTATCGCGACCGCCCTGATCCGTCGCGGACCGTGGGGCTACATCCTCGGCGACAAGACGGTCAGTGACCGGTGTCTGTTCCAGCTCGACTCGCTGGCCGAGCTGCCTGACCTCGTACGCAAGCACAACGAGTCGGCGCACTAGTTACCCGACAACGCGTCCAGGTGTTTCTCGGCTTCGATCAGCGGTCGACGCGGACGACGATGTTCAGGGCCTCGACGGCCAGGCGAGTGAGGTCGGGAAGCTGATCTTCACCGAGAACGGCGCCTTTCAGGTTGTCCAACGGTGTTCTGAAGTCGTGCAATCGACTGCCCCGCAGATCCGCGCCGTCGAGGCGGCAGGATTCCAGCTCCAGGTCGCCGAGATCGCACGAGCGCAGCGCGACGCCGGACAGGTGGCAGGACGACCAACTGCCGTGGACGAAGGTGCAGTTGGTGAAGGCCACCGAACCGGCGGCGCTGACGCGGTTCAGGGTGGCGTAGTCGAACCGGCAGTTGTCGAACAGGATGTCTTTGAGGCGGACATCGTTGAGCCGGGCGCCGGTGAACCGGGATCCCGTAAACGAGCACCGCTCGATGCTGATGCCGGTGAGGGTCGCACCGGACAGGTCCGTCCCCACGACCTCGCACCCGTAGAGAGTCCCCGCTTCCCAGCTGACCTCACCGAGGTCCGCGCCGATGATCCGGAAGCCTCGGACGCTCTGCTCCGCAAGCTGCTCACCACGCCAGGAGATTCCATCGACAAGGCCGTCACGGACGTCACCGTCGGACAGATCGGCAACCTGGTCGAGGTCCTCGGGATCGAGGTCCGGCAGGAGAATGGTCACGTCACCCACGGTGGTGGTCCGCATGTCTCCTCAACCTGTCTGAGCGCGGGGTGGGCACGCCACCCCGCGCCGAATGATGTCGCTGGCCGGCGGGCTACTTCTTCTTGTTCCAGTTGTCCCAGCCGGGGCGGCTGTCGAAGTTCCCCTTGTTGTCCCAGGTGGGACGGTTGTCGAAGTTCGCCGCGTCGACCGACGTTACCGCGCGGGTCGGGTCGGCGCCGAGCAGGGCGAGGCGGTCCGGTGGGGCGTCGAGGAGTGCGGCGAGGGCGTGGGTCATGACGATCCTCCTTGAGGGGTGAGGTGATCCGCAGCAGCGCGGATCAGGGCTTGCCGGGTCGTGCGGCAGTAGGCGGTCTCCCGCGTGGTGAAGGTGCCGTGTTCGAAGTAGCGATTGCCGGCCTGCGCACCCCGGCAGAAGTCGTAGAAGCCGCAGCGGTCGGCGCAGCTGTTTATCGCCGTCACGAACTCGGTGACGTATCGCAGCTCGCCGGCACGGGCGAGCATGTCGCTAATCGGCTCGTGGAGCACGTTGCCAGCGATGAAGTCCGCGTAACGCGGATCCTTGACGCCGAGCAGTTCCGGTGACAGCAGCACCACCTGGCCGTCGTGGGAAACGGTGGGGATCGGCTCGTACGGGACGTGGTCGACGAGTCCGGCGCGGGTGGCGGCGAGGTAGTCGGCCAGGCGGTCCACGTCGCGGATCCGCAGCAGGCCGCCGGCAACCCGGTACCGCACGATCTGGTGCCAGAAACGGTAGGCGGCTTCCTCGGAGACAGGCAGACGGTCGGCACCTTCCTGCTCCTCGATGTTGAAGCCCACCGACGCGCAGCCGGGCAGACCGGCGAAGAACTCGACGAGGTCATCGGCGTGGTCGATGGTTTCTGGCGTGACGACGCAGATCACCGAGTACGTCAGGCCGTTGTCGACGAGCGTCTGTATGCCGCGCATAGTCCGGGCGGTCGTTGCCCTCCCGGCCCGGTCGAGCCGGTTGCCGTTCAGCGTTCCGGGACCGTCAATGCTGATCCCGATCTCGAAGTCGTGGGTGGCGAGCAGGTCACACCACCGCTGGTTGATGAGGGTGCCATTGGTCTGGATCTCGTGGCGAACCTGACGGGTACGCCGCAGCGGTTCGAACGGAACGAGCAACTCCCGGAAAGAGTCGATGGGTGTGGCGGTGGGCTCGCCGCCGTGCCAGACAACGCTCACCGGATAGCCGCTGTCCTGCTGCTCGATCGACCGCGCACAAGCCGCCGCGACCGGCACGGACATCAGCCGGCGCAACCGCCGGTCGGGCAGGTAGCAGTAGGTGCAGTCGAGGTTGCAGAAACTGGTGGGCTGCACGACCAGGGTGTGGAACCTGCTGGCGATTGCCGGCTGACGATTGACGCTGATGAGGCCGATGCCGTTCACGATGCCTCCTCGTTTCCGATCGCCGTGGCGGTGTTGGCTCGGTAGGCGCCGGTGCGGGCGGGCCAGCCAAGGAACCGGTCAAACAGTGAGGCGGTACCACCCGCCTCATTGGGATTGAGCCGGTGCAGGTCATCGATTGCGTCGTGCAGGCAGCTGGCCAGGTAGAGGAACAAGCTCACCGGGCTGTTCCGGTACTCGGCCGCGAGGGCGAGCTTCGCCGCGCCGCACGGCCACGGCTGCCCGCACCGCCGGCAAAGCCACAGTGGCTGCATTGGCAGATGCTCCTGCCGGTATACGCCTGCACCATTCGCTCGGGCCGGGCCCTGATCCCGGTCGCCGGTCATCGGCGGCCGGCTTCCCGGACCTGCTGCTCGAACAGTTGACGCCAGGCATGGGTGAGCAGCGGTGGATCAGCCGGGCGAGTCGTTTGTGGCGCAGTGCCCTCGGTGGTCAACGTCTGTCGCCAAAGGTCGTCGGCTTTCGCGTGACGTGAGACGTACACCGTCATGCCAGCACTTCCGTTCGAGACGGTGGGCGGTGGGCTCGCTTGGGGAAGGGCGAGCCCACCGCCGCCGTACGGCGGCCTCGGGCAGACCGCCGATCACTCACCCGCGCAGCCCCGATGGCGGTACGCAGGCGAGGAAGACTCCGATACGGTGCGCTCCAGGACAGTCCGAGCCGGCGATTCGAGCCGCTCTTTGGTAAGCCGGTCATCGATCCCTCCATTCGCAGCTCTCTGCCAGGCGATCCAGGCCTAGGCATCGACATGCGACGGTGACCTGGGGTGCACTGAACGTAGGGGCGATCTGTAGAAGGGACCGGGAAAATTCGTACCGGGTCAGGCGGACATCAGCGGGCAGGGTGATGGTGTGCGAGGAATGACGGACGACATGACAATCGGCCAGCGCGTCGCCTTCTATCGGCGGCGGCGAGGGCTTTCCCAGGAGGTGCTGGCCGGACTGGTCGGCAAGACCCAGGAGTGGCTACGCAAGGTCGAGACGAACCGCGCCGACCTGGACCGCCTCTCGGTGATTCGCGCAATCGCCAAGGCCCTCGATGTCTCTCTTGGGGACCTCATCGGCACACCGAGCTTGTTCGAGTGGTCCGACGACTCAGGGCGTGAGACCATTCCCGCGTTGCGCGCCGCGCTTCACGACTACCGGCACCTCGCGCCCGCTCTGGCCAGCCCCGCTGCTGTCGATGCGCCAGCCCTGCGTGAGATCGAGAACGACGTGGCCGAGATCTGGACCGCATACCAACATTCGCGATACGGCACCCTCGCTCGCCGGCTTCCGTACCTCATCCACGACTGCCTGACCGCCACTGAGGCCTACGACGGCGACGGCGGCCAGCGCGCACACGCGATGACCGCCTACGCCCACCAGCTCGCCGCGCTGTTCCTCACCAAGCTCGGCGAAGGCGACCTCGCCTGGACCGCGGCCAGCCGAGGACTGGCTGCCGCCAACGCCAGCCACGACCACGTCGTCATCGGCTCGCTCAGCCGCTCCGCCGCGCACTCCCTGGTCTCAATCGGCGAATACGCGCAGGCCCGAGGTCTCGCCGCCACCGCAGCACAGTTCCTCGAACCACGGCTGACCAAGCCCACACCAGAACTACTGTCGGTCTACGGCAGCCTGCACCTCGTGTGCGCGCTGGCCGCCGCCCGTGACGACGACCGCGCCTCCGCAGACACCCACATCGCCGAAGCCGACGCCGCAGCGACTCAGCTCGGCGCCGACGCCAACCACGTGTGGACCGCCTTCGGGCCCACCAACGTGTCGATCCACAAGACGACCGTGGCGATGGAACTCGGCGACGTGCAACGCGCCATCGCCATAGGTGCCCCACTCGATACCGGTGTCCTGCCCGTCGAGCGGCAGGTCCGCCACGCCATCGAGACCGCGCGAGCACTGGCGCGCTGGAACCGCATCGACGATGCCCTCGGCGCGCTGTTGGACGCGGAGGTCATCGGCCCAGACCAGGTGCGCTACCACCGACTCTCCCGCGACCTTGTCCGAGACATCCTCATCCGCCCCCGGCCGCCTCGACTGGCCGTCGAACTCAGCGAACGGATGGGCGTCCGATCGGGTGGACCACGCTGGTAGCCGTCGTCAGACCAGCCGGCTCGTGTAACCGGCCGCCACCAGTCGCTCAAAGGCGGCCCGGACCTCGTCCGGTACCTCCTGTGGGATCGCGAACCCGCGCTCGGCGTACACCTCGATCCTCTGGGTGTCGCCGACCAGCATCTCCACCACCCGCCGCGGGTCGCCGATGCTGTGTACGTAGTCGTCGAGTGCCAACGGGTTCGACGCGCAGACCACGTCAACCTCCGGCCACATCAGCCTGCACGTGGCGTACGCCCGACGCTGCTGGTAAGGCCGCGACATGATCAGCACTGACTGCACCGGGATACGCCGTTCGGCCAGCAGCTGCCGGGTGTACTCCAGGTTCTGAGCGGTGTTCGTCGCCCGTGGCTCCACGAGAATCGAATCCGCCGGCACGCCCTGCTCCATCGCGTATTCGCGGTAGTGCACAGCCTCGCCGCGAGGGAACCGTTCCACCGTCGTCGGCGCGTTCGCCCCGGTGAACACGATCCAGGGGAACAATCCCTGGTGGAACAGGCGCCTCGCGATCACCGCGACACCAAGGTCATGGCTGCCCAGCCCAATCCCCACGTCACACGGCCTCAGCTCATGGCCCATGTCGTGGTAGCGCCACAGCGTCTCCACATCGACACGGATCTCGTCGGGGATCGACTCGGCAGGCGCCGCCGGGCGCTGATTCATCAACAGGTACCGGGCCGGACCGTCACCGCAGCCCCTCGTCGGATCGGCCCAGTGCCGCCAGGCCCGCCCTCGCTACCTCCAGCGGCACGACAGCGGCGACCGGTTCATCCTGCTCGCTGAGGTAGACGACCCGCCCCTCACGAACACTCCGCAGCAGCTCAGGCAGCAAAGCCGAGATCGGGAGGTCATCCGGCGTGGCGTAGGTCCGGTCCGCACTGGGTTCCCTCATGCCGCCAGCGTAGGGGTTGTGAGGCGACGGGGCGACGCCGACTCCACGCAAGGATGCTCTGGCCTAGCTGCTCTACGTCGAGAGCAGGGCCTCCTGGTTGGAGGTGATGAACTCGGTCAGCCCTTTCGGCTTGAGATCCACTGCGCGCAGCTTGTCGATCGCCACTCGATCAAGCTGATAGTCACCACGCGATGGATCATCGAACTCAGGCCCGCTCCGAGCAGTCTCCCGCAGCTCAAGTAGCCGGCAGACGAAGAAGTGCTGGACGGAAACGGCCTCACCAGCCGGGGCCGTAGACAGGAACACCTGGACGAACCGGTCGGCCTCGGCGCCGAGCTCTTCATGCAGCTCCCGACGAAGTGCCGCCTCCAGGGAGACATCCGTCGGCTCAACGCCACCGCCCGGCGTCGTCCAGTACGGCGCCTGGCCGGGCTTGATCCGCTTGATCAGCACGAGGCGGTCGTCCCCGTCCAGCAGAATGGCCCGCACCGACCTACGCACGATCCGGCGCACGACCGCCCCCTATCCACACCCGACGAAATGCCCTCGCGGCAGCACAGCCATTTGATCTTCGAGCCTGACCGCTGGCATCACACCGCGTCCCACCGCCGCCCACCCGGTCCCACGGCTCCCGAGCACCCAGCGAGCGACCATCCATCACGACAAACACGAAAAAGGCCCCGACCGGCAGAGATCTGCCATGTCAGGGCCTTGCTGCTTGGTGCGCCGCCAGGGACTCGAACCCCGAACCCGCGGATTAAGAGTCCGCTGCTCTGCCAGTTGAGCTAGCGGCGCTCGGTGGCAACGGGGAGAACCCTAGCACGCCCTTTGAGGCGGGTTCCAATCCGATACCCGGGTCCTCCCTTCGGTCGAGCTTTCCGGACATTTGGCAACAAGCACGCACAAGGCGTGGGACGGGTTCATGTTGGGCGGGTGGGATGGGGCACGATGTGCGCCAGGTGCGCTAGGACAGGGGTGGGGATGGGCAGGTTCGCGCGGGCCGGGGCGTTGGTGGGCACCCTGGGTCTGGTGGCGTCGCTGGCATTGTCGGGTTGTCGCGAGGAGGGCTCGGCGGCCGAGTTCGTTCCCGGGCCGTCGACCAGTGAAGCGGTGACACCGGACACACCGCCGTCGAGTGGGCCGCCGTTGGCGGTGAGCCCGGCCGACGGGGCGAAGAACCGGCCGGTGAGCGCGGAGATCGGCGCCGAGTTGCCGGACGGCTCGACGGTGTCGAAGGTCAGCCTGACCACGGCCAACGGCAAGGAGGTCAAGGGCAAGCTGCGTACGGATGGCTCGTCCTGGGTGCCGTCGGCGCCGTTGAAGTGGTCCACCAAGTACACGGCCACGGTCACCGCGAACCGGCCGGACGGCTCGGTCAGCGAGGGGACCAGCACGTTCACCACGATGGCCAAGCCCGGCTCGATGATCACCTCGGGGCTCTACCTGTTCGACGACCGGACGTACGGGGTGGCGATGCCGGTGGTGGCGGAGTTCCACCCGGGCATCCCGAAGAAGGACCGGGCCGCCGTGCAGAAGCGAATGTTCGTGCAGACCGACCCGCCGCAGCCGGGTGCCTGGCACTGGGTGAGCAACGGCACTCAGGCGTTCTACCGGGCGCCGGAGTACTGGAAGGCCGGCACGAAGCTGTCCGTACGGATCGCGTTGGCCGGCATTCCGCTGAGCAACGGCCGGTTCGGCAACGTCGACCGGAGCGCCACCGCGAAGATCGGCTCGGCCTTCGAGATGAAGGTGGACAACGCCGACAAGCAGATGCGGGTGTACGAGGACGGCAACCTGATCAAGACGCTGCCGGTGAGCCTGGGCAAGAAGAAGACCCCGTCGTCCAGCGGCACGCTGGTGGTGATGGAGAAGAAGGAGGCGACGGTCTTCGACACGATGGACGATCCCGATCCGGAGAACCGCTACGTCACCGACATCCAGTTCGCCCAGCGGCTCACCTGGGGTGGCGAGTACATCCACGCGGCACCCTGGTCGGAACACGTCCAGGGACGGCAGAATGTGTCACACGGTTGCGTGAACGTGTCCCTGGCGAACGCCCGCTGGCTCTTCGAACGGACCAAGGTCGGTGATCCGATCACCATCAAGGGCACCGAGCGGAAGCTGGCCGCCGGCAACGGTTGGACGGCGTGGGATCTGAGCTGGTCGGAGTTCGTCAAGGGCAGCGCGCTGCCGGTTCCGGACGGTGGTGCGGGCGCGGCCTTGTGACCGTGCCAGATATGTCACCATCCGGACATCCCGCTCCACGTGTTTCGGTTCACCTTCCGCAACGGGTACGTGTTCCGGTGCGTCTGTGATGTGGACGGGCAGCGGACCACGACTGTGAGGACACCATGCGAGTTCGGGACCAGCGCAACCGCCGGCGGGGGGTGCTCGCCGCGGGGATGCTCGCCGTGGCGATGGTGCTGACCTCCGCCTGCACTGGCGGCAAGGGCGGCGACAACGGGCCGGGCTGGCAGGACGGTGCCGACCAGCCGGCACCGAAGGCGTCGGTGAGCATCAGCGAGCCGGCCGCCGACGCGAAGGACGTTCCCGCCTCGACGGCGATCACGTTCGCCGCCGAGCAGTCCGAGGAGACCACTGTCGAACTGGCCGACGCCGGCGGGGAGCCGGTCAAGGGCACGCTGGCCGCGGACGGTAAGAGCTGGCTGCCGGCGAAGGCGTTGGCGTACGGCGAGTCGTACACCGCGACCGTCACCGCGACCGGCGACGACGGTGTCCCGGTGACCGCGACCAGCGCGTTCACCGTGATGAAGCAGCCGAGCAACCAGGTCCGGATCACCAGCTTCCTCGGCGACGACCAGACCGTCGGGGTCGCCATGCCGCTGATCGTGAAGTTCGGCCGGGAGATCCCGGAGAAGTACCGCGCCGACCTCCAGCGGCGGATGACGGTCAAGTCCACGCCCGCCCAGGAGGGCGTCTGGCACTGGGTCAGCCCGACCGAGGTCCGTTACCGGCCGAAGGAGTTCTGGAAGACCGGCAGCAAGGTCTCCTACCGGGTGCAGGCGGGCGGGCTGCCGCTGGGCGACGGCTGGTACGGCCGGGCCGACCTGACCGTGGACATCACGGTGGGCCCGAAGCTGGTCATGACGGTGGACAACCGGACCAAGCGCATGGTCGTCACCCGGGACGGCGAGACGATCAAGACGATCCCGGTGAGCCTCGGCAAGAAGACCACGCCCTCCTCCAGCGGCACGATGGTGGTGATGGAGAAGCTGCGCAAGACGGTCTTCGACACGTACGAGGAGTTGGGCCCCGAGGACGGGTACCGGACGAAGATCGACTACGCCCAGCGCCTGACCTGGGGCGGCGAGTTCATTCACGCCGCGCCCTGGTCCGAGGGGCAGCAGGGCACCACCAACGTCTCGCACGGCTGTGTGAACGTGTCGATGGTCAACGGTGCCTGGCTGTTCGAGAACACGAAGGTCGGCGACCCGATCGTGGTCAAGGGCACCGAGCGCAAGCTCCAGAACGGCAACGGCTGGACGGACTGGAACGTGAGCTGGGACGAGTACGTCAAGGGCAGCGCCCTGCCGTACGAGCCGGCGGGCGACGAGTCCGCGCCGGACGCCGACACCACCGAGTGAGTCGGCGGCCGGTCCGCTAGCGGTCTGTGCCGAGCGCGTGTGCCAGGACCCGGTGCACGTGCTCGGTGTCGGCGGGGACGTTCTCGATGAGGATGGCGGTGCAGAGGCCGTCGGAGGCGGCGACCAGCGCGTCCACGGCCAGGGGGTCGTCGGTGAGGGTGGCGGCGAGCGCGGCGACGTTCTCGCGCCAGTGCCGGGCGATCGGGGCGAGGGCGGGTCTGCGGGCGGCGAGCGTGGACAGTTCGCGTTCGGCCAGCGCCTTGTCGCGTCCCGGCCCGGCGGACTCGACGATCAGCTCGGCGAGGCCACGCAGCTTGTCCCCCGGGCCGTCGATGATCTGGCGGATCCGGGCCGTGTAGCTGTCGGCGACGCTGGACAGCGCGGCGACGAGGAGGTCGTCGAGGGTGGCGAAGTAGTAGATGCTCAGGCTGGTGGCGACGCCGGCCTGCGTGGCGACGGCGCGGTGGGTGACACCGGCTGCGCCCTCGCGGAGGACGACGGCGAGGGTGGCCTCGATGATCTCGGCTCGGCGCTTCGCTCCCCTGGCGCGTCGACCGTCGACGGGTTCCTCGCTCATGCTTCCTCCCCTGGCGCCCAGGGTAGTCGAGCCGCTCAGTGACCGTTGACGTCCTGATCCCCACCGAGGGGACGGACGTGCCGCAGGGCCACCAGGCACAGCAGGCTCGCCACGACGATGGCGACGCCGGCCACGGCGGAGGCGACGTTCACCCCGGTGGTGAAGGCGTCCCGCGCGGCCCGTACGGCCTCGGTCGGCACCTGGTCGGCGACGGCGAGCGCGCCCGCGAGGCTACCGGTGAGGCGGTCGGCGACCTCCGGTGTGGTGCCGGCCGGTGCGACCATCCGCGCGGTGTAGAGGGCGGTGCTGAGGCTGCCGAGCAGCGCGACGCCGACGGCGATGCCGAGCTCCTGGACGGTCTCGGACATGGCGGCGGCCGATCCGGACTTGGTGGCCGGTGCGGCGCCGACGACCATGTCGGTGCCGAGCGCGGCGATCGCCCCGAGTCCGAGGTAGACGGCGGCGAACCCGGCCACCACCATCACCGTGTCGCCGGGGCCGGCGGTGGCCAGCAGCGCGTAGCCGAGCACCGACGACCCGAGCGTGGCGGCCATGACCAGGCCCGGTCGGACCCGCCGGGCGACCAGGGGTGCGCCGACGGCGGCGGCGAACATCGCCAGCGCCGGTGGCCCCATCCACAGACCTGCGGTGAACGGGGTGAGGCCCTCCACGAGCTGGAGGTACTGCGTGACCATGTACATGGTGCCGCCGACACCGACGAGCCCGATCAGCAGAACTGCCAGTGCCGCGGAGAAGGCCCGGTCGGCGAAGAGGGTGACGTCCAGCAGCGGCGCGGCCAGGTGCCGTTGCCGGCGGACGAACGCCACCCCGGCGATCGCGCCGACGACGAGGAGGGCCGGCGTGTGCGCACCGGCACCGTGTGAGGCGGCGTGCTTGACGGCGTAGACGACCGGCAGGATCGCCGCCAGGGACAGCGCGACGCTGACCATGTCCAACCGTCCGGCCTGCGGGTCGGCGTACTCGGGCAGCAGTGACCTCGCGCCGGCCAGGACGGCGATCGCGACGGGAACGGCGAGCAGGAAGGCCGCACCCCACCAGAAGGTGTCGACGAGGGCGCCGCCGACGACGGGACCGGCCGCCATGCCCAGGGCGAACATGGTCGCCCAGACCCCGATCGCCATCGCGCGCTGCCGGACGTCGGTGAACATGTTGGAGATCAGCGACAGCGTCGAGGGCATCAACGTCGCGCCCGCGATCCCGAGCAGCGCACGGGCGGCGATCAGCAGCTCCGCGCTGGGCGCGAAGGCCGCGAGCACCGACACGAACGCGAACGCGGTCATCCCGATCCGGAGCAGCCGTCGCCGACCGATGCGATCGCCCAGGGTGCCCATGGTGATGAGGAATCCGGCGATGAGGAACCCGTAGGCATCCATGATCCAGAGGGTCTGCGTGGCCGACGGGTCGAGCGCTTCGGCCATGCTCGGCAGCACCAGGTACAGCACGGTGACGTCCAGACCCAGCAGCAGCGTCGGCAACGCCAACAGCCCCAGGCCCGCCCACTCGCGCCCACCTGCACGGCGGATGGCGACCTCCGACACGACGACTCCAAAGGTATTTGAACGGCAGTACAAGTAGAACTATCGTTCAAATATCTGCTGAAGGCAAGGCCGGGGCAGGCGCACGGGAGGCGCGGCAGGGAGAGACCGGGCGAGGAGAGACCGGGCGGCGTGGTGGCCCGAGGGGAACGACGGCCGGAACGGGAACGAGGCCCGAACCTTTGGTCCGGGCCTCGCTGGTGTGGGGTGACTGATGGGAATTGAACCCACGACAACCGGGACCACAACCCGGTGCTCTGCCAACTGAGCTACAGCCACCATGCCGCCGCGCCCGAACTCATCGCCCGTGCGGGTGCGGGGAAATCATACCCCCACCACGGCCGACCACGTCCAGCGGGTTGCCGGGGTGGCTCAGAGGTCGGCGGCGATGGCCTTCGCGCTCTCCACGTCCGGCCCGGGCAGGGGTACGAAGACGGTGCGGCGGTAGTACTCCAGCTCGCGGATGCTCTCCCGGATGTCCGCCAGCGCCCGGTGGGCGAGGCCCTTCTGCGGCTGGCCGAAGTACACCCGGGGGTACCACCGGCGGCACAGTTCCTTGATCGAGGAGACGTCGATCATGCGGTAGTGCAGGTGCGCGTCGAGGCGGGGCATGTCCCGCGCGATGAAGCCCCGATCGGTGGCGATCGAGTTGCCGCAGAGCGGCGCCGTCCGTGGGTCCTTGACGTGGCTGGTGATGTAGTCGAGCACCCGGTCCTCAGCCTCGGCAAGGCTGACCGTGGAGCGGCGGACCTCCTCGGTCAGCCCCGACTTGCCGTGCATCGTGCGGACGATCTCCGGCATGGCGTCGAGCGCCGCGTCGTCGGCGTGGATCACCACGTCCACGCCGTCGCCGAGCACGCGCAGATCCGGGTCGGTGACCAGCGCCGCCACCTCGATCAGCTTGTCGCCGCCGAGGTCGAGCCCGGTCATCTCACAGTCGATCCAGACGAGAAGATCAGCCATCGGCACAGCCTACGCGCAGCCCACGCACCGTGGCTGCGCGCCGCCGACCCGACCGACCGCTAGGGTCTTTCCCGTGCCCGCCGAACCCGCCACACCGTCCAGCGTCGACCTCGAAGACCCTGGTGGCCGCAGTGCACGGCGGATCGTCGGGGCGCTGGCGCTCGCCTCGGTGTTGCCGGTGCTCTACCTACCGGGCACCGTGCACGACTTCTTCGACCTCAAGATCTATATGGCGGCGATGGACTGGTGGGCCGCCGGCAATCCGCTCTACGACTACGCCCAGCCGGACCGGGTGCAGGGTGAGCTGTTCTTCACCTATCCCCCGTTCGCCGCGTTGCTGCTACTGCCGTTCTCCCTGCTGAAGCTGGGCGCCACGGTGGCGATCTTCACCGGGCTGACCGTGCTCGGCGTGGTGGTCACCACGAAGTGGCTGCTCGACCCGGTGATCCGCCGGCACCGTCTGCCGTACGCGTTCACCCTGGCCGTGGGCGCGCTGCTGGTCCTCGGCGTGGAGAGCACCCGGGAGACGATCACCTTCGGGCAGATCAACATGCTGCTGGTGGTGCTGATCCTCGCCGACCTGCTGTTCGCCGTACCCCGGGGCAGCCGGTGGGCCGGGGTGGGCATCGGACTGGCCACCGCGCTCAAGCTCTTCCCGGGCATCTTCATCGTCTATCTGCTGGTCACCCAACGCTGGCGGGCGGCCGTGGTGGCGAGCGCCGCCGCTGCCGGAGCCACCCTGCTCGCCGCGGCGGTGGCGCCCGGCGACTCGTGGCGCTTTTGGACGCACGAGCTGTGGGCCACCGACCGGGTCGGGCGCACCGACTACACCGGCAACCAGTCGCTGTTCGGGCTGCTGAGTCGGCTGACCGCGCCGGAGGAGCCGAGCCGGCTGATCTGGCTGCCCCTGGTCGCGGCCGTCGTCGCGTACGGCCTCTGGCGGGCGGTACGCGCCACCCAGGCCGGCGACGTACTCACCGCCCTGACCCTGACCGGCCTGGTCGCCGCCCTGATCAGCCCGATCACCTGGACGCACCACATCTACTGGTTCGTCCCGGCGGTGATCATCCTGGTCGACGCGACGTTGCGGACCGATCCCCGGACGCCCGAGGGGACACGGCGGCGCCGCCGGCTGAGTTGGCTCGCGCTCGGCACCTCGATGATCATCGTGTACGGCGTGGTGTCGTTCTACGACTGGGGCGTCACTCCGACGCCCACCCAGACGCCCTGGGAGTTCGTACTCCGCAACGCGTACGTGCTGCTCTGCCTGCTGCTGCTGGTCGTGCTGCCGGTGCGGCCCCGGGTGGACCGACCGCTGACCGAGTCGCGCGAAGCGGACACTCTTCCCGAGACGACCATTCACCGGTAATCTTCCCTTAGAGGCATCATCCTCCGATAGGCACCGATATCCCCCGGTGATGGGCGGCCCTCCGCGTCGGCAGCGCGGAGGGCCGCCCCACCCGTTCCGCTCCGGTGCCCCCGCCGCACGAACCGTCGGGGACAGCCGCTGGCGGACGGGCGGTCAGGACGGCGGGGCGGGCGGACGCAGCGGGTGGTGCGGGGCGGGCAGGTCGGCCAGGGTCTCCGGGCGCGGCACCGGGGCGATCGCGGCCCGGGGCGCGGCGGCCACCGACACCAACTGCCGCTCGGGCGTCGGACGCGGCGACGGCGGCGTGCCCAGACCGCTGAGCGAACTCACTCCCAGCCGGCCGGCGAGCACCGGCACCTGGTCGGGTTCGACCACGAAGACCACCTCGCGCGGGCGGACCGGACGCAGCAGCACCAGCGCCGCGAGGACCACCAGCAGGATGCCGCCGGTCAGCGAGCCCCAGGTGGCCGGGGCGACCCATCCGGCCCGCAGTTCGGCGCGCAGGTCCAGGGCCAGGTCGGACCGACCGTCGGGATGCATCAGCACCAGACTCAGTCGTTGGCCGGCCAGTTCCCCGGGACTCCATTCGAGGGCACCGGCACCCGCGCGTACCCAGAAGGTCTGTGCGGCCGGGGCGGCCGGCACGGTCGGCGGCGTACCGACCTCCGGGGTGCGGTGCTCCAGCCGGACCGGCAGTGGCCCCCGGGCCAGTGCCGTGCGCTGCACCTCGGCGTGCGGCGCACCGGCCAGCCAGCGACGTGCCTCGTCGGCCGGGGCCAGGCCGACGAACGCCGGACCGTCCGGGGTACGGGCGTCCAGCCGCAGCCGCGCCTGCCCGAACCGACTGAACGGCACCTCCTGTCGCAGCAGCGCGTCCAGGTCGGTCACCACCACCGCGTGCCCGGGTGTCCGCACGGTCTCGACCCGGGCGGTGAACCCCCCGCCCGGGTCCGCGTGACTGGTCAACAGGCCGAGCCCGGCGGCACCGAGCAGCGCGGTGGTGCCGGTGATCAGCAGCACCATGCCGGCCAACGCCCACACGAAACGCATCCGCCTTGTCCCCCTCCGTAGCGAGATACCCGGCCGACCTTACCTACGCCGAACGGCTGATCTGCGGATATCCACGGCACCGGGTTCGAAAGCGGACGGGCCCGCCGGAAACACCCGGCGGGCCCGCGACGCGGGAGCGGTCAGGAGGTCGTGGTCGCCTCGCCGCCGTCGGTCGGGTCGGCGTCCCGGCGGGTACGCGAGAACGCGAGTCCGCCCAGCACCAGGCCACCGACCCCGGCGACCAGCCCGGCGACGCCCAGCCCGACGGCCAGCCCGGTGCCGTCCTCGTCGTCGGCGACCGCCTCGGGCGCGGGTGCCCCGGCCGGAGTTCCGGCGGCGGTGAGGGTCAACACCGGCGCGGGGGCGGCCGGCTCCTCACCGCCCGGCTGCGGCTCGTCGATCCAGCGCACCACCCCGCCGTCGGAGTAGGTCTGCAGCGCCTTGAAGACCATCTGGTCCACCTCGGGCAGCGGACCCAGCATGACCGGGAACTCCTGGAACGTGCCCGGGGCGATCCCGGCGTCGCCGCTCGCCGTCCAGGTGACCTTGGCGACCACGTCCGAGATCTCCGCACCGTGCACCAGGATCGGCGGGTCGACCCGGCGGTTCTCCACCTCCACCGTCCAACCCGGCACCGGCGCGGTGGACACCGAGCCGATCGCGGCGTTCTCCGGCAGGAAGATCTCCAGCTTGGTGGTCGACGCCGTGTCGCTCTCGTTCGGCACCCGGAACGCGAACCGGCCGTAGTCGCCCTGCTCGGCCTCGCTCGGGCTGATCGAGACGTGGGCCGACGCGGGCGCCGCGAAGCCGAAGACGGCGGTGGCGACGGCGCCCAGCGCCAGGGCCGCGGCGGCACCCACGGTACGCCGGTGACGGATCATCGGTATGGAACCTCTCTAGGCAACGGGCACGGTGGCGGTCACCGTGGCCTGGTCGATCTCGGTGGTCCGGGCGGTGACCCGCAGCTCCCACTCACCCGGAGTCGGCAGCGTGATCTCGCCGGTCGCGTGGTTGTCGGTCAGCGGCAGCAGCGGGATGTCGATCGCCTCGATCCCGGCCGACGGCAGCGCGATGGTGGCCTTCCACTCCACGACCGGCTGCGGCCGGTTGTCCGGCGTGTACGCGTAGAAGTGCACCGAGTTGTTGCCCCGTCGGGCCGGGGACATCTCGATCTGCAGCGAGTAGAGCGTGCTCTCCACCCGGGTGGTGAAGTAGCCGGCGTCGACGGCGGCGACGTCCGAAGAGGCGGTTCGCGCGGGAGTGGTCTGCACCAGGACGGCGGTGACACCGAGCACGACCGCGGTGACCGCCAACTCCGCCCAGACGGCCCGGCGTACCGGTGCGGGGCGACTGGCGGCGACCCGTTTGCGGATCAGGTTCCGCGAGTACGCGGCCAGCACGATCACCACGGCGAACAGCCCGACCTTGGCGAGCACCAGACGGCCGTACGTGGTGTTGACCAGCGCTGCCGGGGTGGCCACCTCGATCAGCGCCTGGACGATGCCGGCGAGCAGCAGCGCGGAGACCGACAGGGCGGCCCAGCGCGACCAGATCGGCAGGATCGCGCCCAGTTCCCGTTCGTCCGCCCGGGGCAGCAGGAAGGCGGCGAGCATCACCAGGCCGCCCAGCCAGACCGCCATGCTGCCCAGGTGGACCGCGTCGACGATCACCGACACGGCCGGGGCGGGCGAGGCCGCCGGGTGCCCGGACAGCGGCCAGGTGAGCAGCGCCGCACCGGCGAGCAGGCCGAGGATGATCAGGTCGGCCCGGCCGACCGGCCCGGCCAGCAGTGGCCGGAGCAGGAACGCCGCCGCCGCGAGCAGTCCCAGCCGGATCAGGTGAGCGGCGCCGAACGTGCTGCCGAGCACCAGGCTCAGCCCCTCGCCGCTGATGTCGAACGGCCCGCCTCCGCTGGTGTACGGCACCTGCAGCAACGCGACCGCGACGGTGGCCACCGCCACCAGTCCCAGGCCGGTCCAGGCCAGGCGGGCCGGTCCCTGCCGGGACAGTCGGCGCGGCCAGAGCAGCGCGAGCACCAGTGCGGGACCGACGAGCAGCAGCAGACCGACGTACCCGACGAACTTCGCGGCCTTGATCGCGTTGGTGACCAGCGGATCGGCCCGGCCGTCGTCGCCGCTGTCCACCGGAGGCTCCGAGGGCGCGCCGACGGAGTAGGTGAACGCACCGGAGACCGGGTGGCTGTCCGCCGAGATCACCCGGTAGGTCACCAGGTAGGTGCCGTTGCCGCCGGAGGTGTCGACCGCGATGTTGACCACGCTGTCGGTGAAGGTCGGGTCGCCCCGGTCGACGCGGGACCCGTCCGGTGCGATGACCCGGATCCGGTCCGGCACCCGGCGGACCGGCTCGCTGAAGGTGAGCACCACCTCGGCCGGCGCCGCGGGCACCACGGCCGACGCGGCCGGGCTGCTGCTGGACAGCACGGCGTGGGCGGCGGCCGGTCCGGCGGGGACCAGCAGCAGGGCGACGACGGTGACCAGCAGGCCGGCGGCGGCGGCCCATCGGACGGATCGGCGGCGAGGGACGGCAGTCATGACCCACATCGTCTCTGACCGGACCCCTTTCCGGCGAGTCGCGACCATCGATTGACGGCTGTCGTCCGCGATCGCACGCGGACGGATCGCACGCGGACGTGCGGGTGCCGGGCCGAGGTCATGAGCGGGTAGTCGGCCGGGACCCGCAGAAAGTTCCCGGCGTGGCGCAGCCCATGAAGGGCCGGAGGACCCTGCTGCTGCCGGTGGGGCCGCGTAACCTGGGTTGTCGTGATCCCCGCCCCGCGCGACACCCGCGCCGCCGCCGACACCGGCGGTGTCGACGCGCACGCCGGGCCGGACCCGGCCACCGTGTGGGCGCTCGCCGCCCGCGACGGCGACCCGGTCGCCCAGGCCGCCTTCGTCCGGGCCACCCAGGCCGAGGTGTGGCGGTTCACGGCGGCGCTGCTGGACCCGGACAGCGCCGACGATCTCACCCAGGAAACCTACCTGCGGGCGTTCCGGGCGCTGCCCGCCTTCGAGGGCCGGTCCAGCGCCCGCACCTGGCTGCTCGGCATCGCCCGGCGGGCCTGCGCCGACCACCTCCGTACGGTGGTCCGGCGGCGACGCCTCGACCAGCGACTCACCGCCCACGCGCACACCGACCTGTCGCACCCCGACCCGGCCGGGCAACTCGGCACGGCCGACCTGGTCAGCCGACTGTCCGCCGAGCGGCGCGGCGCGTTCGTGCTGACCCAGTTGCTCGGCCTGTCGTACGCCGAGGCGGCGACCGTGGAGGGCGTGCCGGTGGGCACCATCCGCTCCCGGGTCGCCCGGGCCCGCGCCGAACTCGTGGACGCGGTCGGTGAGGCGCTGGCCGGGTGAACGGGCGGGGCGCGACGTCGAGGTGGACGCGGTGGCGGCCCTGGCTCGGGCTCGCCGTCCGGCTCGGGCTGGCCGCCGTCTGGCTCTACGCCGGCGCCTCCAAGGTCGGCGACCTGGCCGCCTCCGGCCACAGCGTGCACGCGTACCAGGTGATGCCGTACGACCTGGCGGTGGTGATCGGCGCGGTGCTGCCCTTCGTCGAGCTGGCGCTGGGCGTACTGCTGCTGCTCGGGTTGGCCACCCGGCTGACCGCCGGGGTCTCGGTGGTCCTGCTGCTGCTCTTCGTCGCGGGCATCGCCTCGGCCTGGGCCCGTGGCCTGGCGATCGACTGCGGCTGCTTCGGCACCGGCGGCGAACTGCCGGCCGGGCAGCGCCCCAGCTACCTCCCGGAGATCCTCCGGGACGTGGCCTTCCTGGCGATGGCCGGGTTCCTGCTGATCTGGCCCCGAACCGCCGTCTCACTGGACGGCGTCCTGACGGGCGTACCGGTGGAGGACGAGGATGAGTAGTCGCAAGGGACGCAAGGACGCGGCCCGGGTCGTCCGGGAACAGATCGCCCGGGAGCGGCGCCGCAAACAGACCCTGTGGATCTCGCTCGGCGCGGTGGTGGTGCTGGTGATCGCCGGGTTGATCGGGTGGAGTGTCTGGTCGGGCCAGCGGTCCGGCGACTTCACCCCGCCACCGGGCGCCAACGACGCCGGCACGGGCGTGGTGGTCGGCTCCGGGCCGGTCACCGTCGACGTGTACGAGGACTACCTCTGCCCGGCCTGCAAGCAGTTCGAGCAGACCAGCGGCGCCACCCTCAAGCAGCTCGTCGACGAGGGCAAGGTACGGGTGGTGTACCACCCGGTGGCCTACCTGAACCGCTTCTCCAGCACCCAGTACTCGACCCGGGCGTCCGCCGCCTCCGGGTGCGCCGCCGAGGGCGGCAAGTTCACCGAGTTCGGCGCGGCGTTGTTCGAGCGCCAGCCGCCGGAGGGCGGCGCCGGCCTCAGCAACGACCAGCTCATCGACATCGGCGCCGAGGTCGGGCTGGACCGGGACGCCTTCGGCACCTGCGTCCGCGACGGCACGTACACGTCGTGGACCGCGCACGTCACCGAGGAGGCGAGCCGCGCCGACGTCACCGGCACCCCGACCGTCCTGGTCGACGGCGAGCCGGTGCAGCAGTGGACGCCGGAGAACATCACCGCCGCCGTGGAGGCGGCCGGAAAGTGATCCGTACCATGTCGGCCCGAAACGGGCTGCTGCCCCTGTCGGCCCGCACCGGGCTGCTGCTCACCGGCGTGGTCGTCGCGCTGCTGGCGACCGCCGCTCCCGCCGCCGCGCACGGCGCGGACGCGCCCGACGGCACCGACTACCGGGTGGCGGTCGGCGCGGTCGCGTCCCGCCCGGACCTGCGGGTCCGAGTGGTCGAGGCGGGCGCACGCCTGGAACTGACCAACACCGGTGACCGGCCGGTCGAGGTGATCGGCTACTCGGGCGAGCCCTACCTTCGGGTGGGGCCGGACGGCGTGTTCGAGAACACCCGCTCACCGGCGACCTACCTGAACCGCACCATCCTCGCCGACACCCCGCTGCCGGACGAGGTCGATCCGGCCGCCGCCCCGCAGTGGCGACGGATCGACACCGGCACCACCGCCCGCTGGCACGACCAGCGGGCGCTGTGGCGCGAGGCGGGTCCGCCCGCCCAGGTCCGCGCCGCACCCGACCGCGAGCACCGGGTACGCGACTGGGTCGTCCCGCTGCGCGACGCGGAAGGGCGCACCGAGATCCGGGGCACCCTGGACTGGGTGCCGCCGCCGGACGCGTACCCGTGGTGGGTGGCGATCACGCTCGGCGCGCTCGCGGTGGGCGCGGCCGGGCTGCTGCCGGCCGCCTCGTCGCCCGGCGGCCGGGCCCGGACCGGTCTCGGTGCGCTGCTGACGGTCGGCGGGGTGGCGGCGGTCGTGCTCGCCGTGGGCCGGGTGCTCGACGCCGGGGCCGAGGGAGTCGGCGCGGTGCTGACCGGGCTGCTGACCGGCCCGGTCTGGACCCTGGTGACCGGGCTCGGCGCGATCGTCGCCGGTGGCTGGGCGGTGACCCGGCGCGACGGCGTGGACTTCGTGATGGCACTCGCCGGGGCGTGCCTGGCGCTGTTCGCCGGGGTGTCCAACACCGCCGTGCTGTCCCGTGCCGTCCCACCGGTGCCCTGGTCGGCCACCGCCACCCGGATGCTGGTCGTGGTGGTCCTCGTCGCCGGCGCCGGGGCACTCGCCGCCGCCGTGCTGCGCCTGCACGCCACCGGCCGAGCCGCCGCACCGACCGAGCCGACCGGGCCAGCCGAGCCGGTCGGGCCAGCCGAGCCGGTCACTCGGTGATCGGTTACGGCACGGGACGGCGGTAGGGTCGTGCCATGACCGCACCCGCTCGTCTCGCCGCCGGTGACCCGGCGCCCGAGTTCACCCTCCCCACCGACGCCGGAGGGCAGCTCACCCTGGCCGACCTGCGCGGCCGCAAGGTCATCCTGTACGCCTACCCGGCCGCGATGACCCCCGGCTGCACCAAGCAGGCCTGCGACTTCCGCGACTCGCTCGCGTCCCTCCAGGCCGCCGGCTACGAGGTGATCGGCATCTCGCCGGACAAGCCGGAGAAGCTGGCCACGTTCCGTGAGCGCGACGCGATCACCTTCCCGCTGGTCGCCGACACCGACAAGTCGGTGCTGACCGCGTACGGGGCGTACGGCGAGAAGCAGTCCTACGGGCGCACGGTGACCGGGGTGATCCGCTCGACGTTCGTGATCGACGAGAACGGCAAGATCGAGCGGGCGCTCTACAACGTCAAGGCCACCGGCCACGTCGCCAAGCTCCGCCGCGATCTCGGCCTGGACTGACGCTGTCGGACCGCCCGCCGACTCGACACGGTCCCGGCGCGACGCTCTAGACTCTGTCTCGCTGGCGGGAGTGGCGTAAGGGCAGCCGCGCAGGTCTTAGGAACCTGTGTCCGAAAGGACGTGGGGGTTCGAATCCCCCCTCCCGCACCGACCGGTCCGTAGCCTTGGTCACGATCGCAGGTGATCGGGGTGCGGGTCGATGACGATGGGCACCGTGAGTCTGCGCTTCGTCCTGGATCCCGAGCTGACCCCCGATCTGCGTACCCGGATCGTCGCGCTCTGGGTCGACGTCACCAACGCGGGCGGGGCGGTCGGCTTCGTCGCCCCGGTCACCGCCGACGAGGTCCGCACCATCGCCGACCCGACGCTGGCCGGGATCGCGGACGGGCCGGACCGCCTGCTGGTGGGGTACGACGGTGACCGGCTGGTCGCCATGGCGATCTTCACCGACCCACGGTTCCACTTGAAGACGCACCTGCGGGTGCTCACCCGCGTGATGGTGCACCCGGACACGCAGGGGCGCGGCGTCGGCGAGGATCTGATGCGCGAGGCCGAGCGGGTGGCCCGTGGCCTGGGGCTGGCGGCCCTGCACGTGACGGTGCGGGACGGGCTGGGACTGGACCGGTTCTATCGGCGGCTCGGGTACCGCGAGGTGGGCCGCTGGCCCGGCGCGCTGCGGGTCGGCCCCGGCGACGACCGCGACGAGATCCTGATGTGGCTCGGGTTGACGCCCGACCCGAGCGGCTAGCGCTGCCGGCGAGCGGGACGTCAGGTACCGCAGCCGGGCGACGGGGCGGCCAGCGGTACGGGCGGCAGGTCGGCCGGGGCACTGGTCGGCGCGGCCGGGGTCGCCGTCTCAGCCGACGGGGTGGTCGAGACGGACGGGGTCGGGCTTCCGGTGGCGCTGGCGCGCGGTGTCGGACTGGCCGACGGTGACCGGGACGCGGTGGTCGTGCCGCCCGTGGTGCCGCCGTACATCCGGACGGTGGACCGCTGGACCTGGCCGGGAGCCATCCGGATGCCGGTGGCGGTCACCCGGTGTCCGCGCGTGTCGGTCACCCGGATCTGGTACGGCCCGGGGCCGGCGCCGGAGTCGATCAGCCAGTAGTTGTAGCTCTCCCGTGCGGCCGCCCGCCAGTTGCCCGAGCTGCCCTGACGCACCTCGACCGAGCGCAGCGGGTTGCCGTGTCCGGCGACCAGCACGGCGAACCAGTACTGCGACGCGCCTTCCTTGATCCGGAAGGTGAGCGGACCGGCCAGCGGCGGGTCCACCACGAGGCGGTAGCTGACGTTCACGATGCCCTGCACCGGGTCGGCGATCCGGGCGAACGCCTCCCGGGACAGGTCGATGTGGCCGGGCGCGCACTCCGGGCACTGGTCCATGATCATGACGCGTACCTTGCCCTTGGGCCCGGTCACGTCGAGGTAGCCGCCGCAGGCCGCGCCGTCGGCGTACTCGCTGGGGCCGAGGGCGACGTAGAGACGGTCGGCGGGGGCGGACGGGTAGGAGCAGTTGCCACCCTCGCCCTTGGAGTCGTAGAACGTCGACTTTCCCTTGTTCAGGGTGCCGGCGGCGGGTGGGGCGAGCAGCGCGGCGGCGACCGGTGCGGCGGCCCGGGGCGGCGCGGCGCAGGCGGGTGCGGCGCCCGAGCGCAGCGCGAGGGTGAGGCCGAGGACCGTGGCGAGTGTCGCCACGGCCCCGCCGGCCAGCCAGCGGCCCAGCTTCGGACGCCGGGGGCGGGCTCGGTCGGCGGGGCCGTCGGTTCCGTCGGTCACGCGGACCGATGCTGCCGGACGGCCACCGGATCGGACAAGCCACCTAAGCGAAAGCTAAGACGAAGATCAGCGCTGCCGGTCGACCCTCCTCAACCGGTCGGTTCCACCCGGTCACCGACGGTGAGCCGGCCGGACTCCAGCGGCACGACGTTCAGCCCGAACAGCAACTGACGCCCGATGTTGCGGTGCCGGGCGAGGGTGCGCAACGGTTCCCGGCCGCGTACCCCGGTCTCCTGGTCCGTGGTGGTGACCAGGCAGCGGGCCGATGGGCCGGCGGCGCGGAAGGCGACACCGCCGATCCGCAGCGGTCGTCCCTCCCAGCCGTCCTCCGCCCAGGCCGGGGCCCCGTCGACGACGAGGTTGGGGCGGAACCGGGTCATCGGCACCGGCTCCGCGCCCGCCGCGGTGAGCCAGTCGCCGAGCGCGGCCAGCGACGCGGTGCTGGTCAGCAGTACCGGGTACGCGTCGGCGAAGCTGACCCGGTCGCCCGGGTCGTGCTTCTTGCGGCCCGCCTCGATGTGCCGGGCCGGCGCGGCGAGCCAGACCAGCCGGACCGGCCGGTCCAGTACCGCGCTGAGCCAGGCGTCGGCGGCCGGGACGGCGGGCAGTGCGTCGACCCGCAACAGCCGTCGGCGGAAGGTGCGTACCGGCACCGGGTCGACGTCGACCGGCTCGGGCACCGGCAGGTCGGGTTGCCCGTCGGCGCGCAGCAGCAGCCCGCCGGGGCCGGGCCGGGCGTGCACCCGGACCAGCGCGGTGACCTCGCGCTGGGTGACGCCGACGCCCTCGGCGTCCACGACCATCCAGCGCCGGTCCCCGTCGAGGCCCCACGGCGCCACTCCGACCTCGGTGTGGCCGATCCGGTGGCAGCCCTTGATCGGATAGGTGCTGATCTCGGTCAACCGCACCCGGTCACCATGCCACCCCGATGCCGTCGCCGGGGTACCAGTGGTCGGCCGGCGTCTCCCGGTAGGCGAGAAACCGACGGCCGGTCCGCTCGGCGTGGTCGGCCAGCACGTTGGTGTGCGTGACGTTGTCGGTGAGCAGCATCGCCCCCGGCGCCAGCTTCGGCTCGACGGCGTCGAACTCGCGCTTCTCGTAGACGCGGCTGTGGTCGCTGTCGTGCAGGAACAGGTCGACCGGCCGGTCCAGGGCACGGATCGACTCGACCGAGTCGCCGACGACCAGGTCGATCACCTCCGACCAGGGCGCGACCCGGGCCAGGTAGCCGGCCTCCGGGTTGATGTCGATCGAGCTGAGCCGGCCGGGGTGACCCTCGGCGGCGTTGCGCAGCAGGGCGGCGGCCAGCACACAACTTCCCAGCCCCTTGTCCACACCGGTCTCCACGATGTGCTTCGGCCTGCGGGCCCGGACGATGGCGTACCAGCCGACCCGGCGGGCGTACCGGACCTGCTTGTCGGCCAGCCCGCGTCGGGCCGCACCGGCGGTGGCCGAGGCGATGTGCCGGCGCAGCGCGTCGTCCGACTCGATCTCCTTCAGGTAGCCACGCACCTGCTTGACCGGCAGGTCGCAGACCACGCTGACGAACCAGGCGAGATGGCTACGGCTGAGCTTGGTCAGCTCGTACGTGTAGTTGTGGTGCTCCCGCGAGGCCATCAACCAGCGGGCGGACTTACGGAACACCCGGGCGTCGTGGCGGGCGACCGCGACCAGTCGTTTCGGAAAGGCGGCAACGGGGGCGAGGCGGGTCCGGGCGATGGCCCGACGCAGCTTTACGGCGTCCACGGCAGGGTTGTACCAGACTGACGGAAACTCGTGGGGGATACGACGGGACGGTCAGGCGAAAGTCGGCACCGGGCGGGGATTCCCCGAGAACGTGAAATCAGTAGCATCTCCGCCATGTCGAGTGGAGAGCAGGCCGGGACCACCTCCCCGGGGGAGAACCTGCCGGCGGGGGGCACCGACGGAGCCGAGCCGACGGCCGCAGGCAGGCCGCGCCGTCGGTGGCTGCGGATCACGCTGATCAGCGTGCTGGCGCTGGCGTTGGTCGGTGTCAGCGGTGTGGTGGCCGCAGGCTTCTACCTGAAGTCGGTCGAGTCGGACATCGAGCGGGTCGACGCCTTCGACGGCGTACCTGCGGAGACCCGGCCCGAGGTGGTCGCCGGGGACGCGCTCAACATCCTCGTGCTGGGCAGCGACTCGCGCGATCCGGAGAGCACCGGCGGTTCGCGGACGGACACCATCATCCTGGCGCACCTGCCGAAGGACCGGTCCAGCGCCCAACTCATCTCCATCCCCCGCGACACCTGGGTCGCCGTGCCGCGAAGCAAGGAAGGGCGCGGTGGCCGCGACGCGAAGATCAACGCCGCGTACGCCTGGGGCGGTGTGCCGCTCATGGTGCAGACCGTGGAGCAGTTCACCAAGGTCCGCATCGACCACGTGGTGATGGTCGACTTCGCCGGCTTCAAGGAGATCATCGACGCGCTCGGCGGCATCGAGGTGGACTCGGAGAAGCAGTTCACCTCGATCCATCCGCCGTTCCGCACGTTCCAGGCCGGTCCGCAGAAGATGGACGGCGAGGCGGCCCTCGACTACTCCCGTCAGCGCAAGCAGTTCGCCGACGGCGACTTCGCCCGGATCCGGCACCAGCAGCAGGTGATCAAGGCGATCCTGGACAAGGCCACCTCCGGCGGGTTGCTCACCAACCCGGCGCGGCTGAACTCCTTCCTCCAGGCCACCTCCGGTTCGCTCTCGATGGACAAGGAACTGTCCCTGGTCGACATGGCCACCGAGAACCGCAACCTGCGCGGCCGGAACCTCACGTTCGTGACCAGCCCGACCAGGGGCACCGGACAGGTGGGCTCGGAGAGCGTGGTCTTCGCCGACGACAAGCGGGTCGACACGTTCTATGCGGCGGTCCGCCGAGACGCCGTCCGGGACATCATCGACGGGGCCGACAAGAAGTGACCGGGGATGGTGCGGCGCTCCGGTCGGGGCGCCGCACCACCGGTGTCCGCGATCAGTAGGCCCCGCGCCGGGCCAGCACCACCCGGACCGTACGCCAGAGGATGCCGAGGTCGTAGACCAGCGACCAGTTGTCGACGTAGTGCAGGTCCAGCCGTACGGCGTCCTCCCAGGTCAGGTCGGACCGGCCGGAGATCTGCCAGAGGCCGGTGATGCCCGGACGGACCAGGAGCCGACGCCGGACGTCGCCCCGGTAGTCGTCGTCCTCGGTCGGCAACGGGCGCGGCCCCACCAGGGACATCTGCCCCACCAACACGTTGATCAACTGTGGCAGCTCGTCGAGCGACAGGGCACGCAGGTGCCGACCGATCGGCGTGACCCGGGGATCGTTCTTGATTTTGAAGAGCAGGCCGTCGCTCTCGTTGCGGTCCCGCAGGGCCTCCAACCGCTGTTCGGCGTCGGTGTACATGGTCCGGAACTTCCACACCTTGAACGCCTTGCCCTGATGACCGATCCGGCTCTGCCGGAACATCACCGGACCGGGGTCGGTCAGCCTGATCGCCACCGCGATCCCGATCAGCAGCGGGCTCAGCACGATCAGCCCGGCGAGCGCCGAAAGCCGGTCCATCACGCTCTTGGCCAGCAGGGACAGGCCGGAGATCGTCGGTTCCTCGACGTTCAGCAGCGGCAGACCCTCGATCGGTCGGACGTGGATCCGGGGCCCGGTGATGTCGGTGACCTGCGGCACCACGACCAGGTCGAGGCCGGTGCCCTCCAACTGCCAGGCCAGCTTGCGCAGCTCGTACGACTCCAGGCTGGCCGGGCCACAGACCGCGATGGTGTCCGCCCCCAACTGCTGGACCAGCGGCACCAGGTCCCAGCCCACATAGACCGGCACCGGCGCCTCCACCCGCTCACCGGCCCGAGGGAACTGGGGCAGGTGGATGGCGACCGGACGCAACCCGGCACCGGCGTTGCGGGTCACCACCTCGTGCACCGCCAGGGCGTCGGAGAGCCGCCCCACCAGCAGCACCTTCTGCGAGGCACGCTGACTGCTGCGGCGGATCCGGCGGAGCACCACCCGGGCCACGAAGCGGACGAAGACGGTGTACACCAACAGGCCGATGATGATCGCGGCGACGGTGGCCCGGGACAGGTCCTTCTTGAAGCCCAGGGCCAGGAAGGAGACGGCGGCGGCCATCGCCACGTTGGCCCGGACCACCCGCTTGAGTTCCTCGGTGCCCCGGCCGAGCGCCCGCCGGTCGTACGCACCGGCACCCGCGAGGATCGTCAACCACATCAGCGGCACGACCACGTTGGCCACCAGCGCGAAGGTGCTGACACCGAGCACTCGCTCGTCCCAGAAGCCGGCGTCCGCCTCCTCGAACACCCGCACGACCGTCTGGCTGGCCGCCCACGCGGCGAGGAAGTCGAGCGCGACCAGCCAGGCCATGTAGCGCCGCCGCCACTTCGCCTTGGGCGCCACCGGGCGACCGAAGACCGACCGGGGCATGCCGTTGGACGGAGGTGTGATCACGCCGAGATCGGGGTCGAAGCGCGGAGCCGGTACCGGCCCCACCGTCTTGAGGAACTGGGTGTGCGCGGACACGACTTTCCTTTCACCAGCCTCGTCAGCCGTGACGATAACGAATGCCACGAGTGCCCCACCGTACGGTGCACGATGGACGAAGGTTCACGGTGTCTCGGTAGGGGCCGCTGTCGGCGGGCCGCCCCGTAGCACCGGCAGCAGCCGGAAAGTAGCTCATCTATTGACCCACCGGGTCTGGCGGCTGTCACCAGGGCCCCCGTATCCTGCGTTCGCTCCGGTGGCTCCGACGCCAACGGCGCTCACTCCGCGGGGGAGAGGAACTGGACATGTCGAGGCAACCTGTCGTGGGCTGTCCGGCCACGAGCGTGCCTGACGACGCGGGGATCTCGATCCTGGACCAGCAGCCTCCGGAGCCGGAGCACGAGAGCCGCGACCAGCAGGTGACCGAAGCCGCCGAGGCCCCACCCGCATCGGCGGCAGCGGACACCGGCCCGCGGCCCGGTCTCGACGTGACCACGGTCCTGCCGTACGCCGGTTCCCGCGCTTCGGCCCGTACCCGTGGTCTGCGTGCCTGGATGTTGACCGCGCCGGCCGACGTCGCCGCACTGCTGTCGCCGCTCGCCGTCACCCAGCAGTACTGGCGCGGCACCTTCGTGATGACCGCCCTGACGGTGGCCGTCTTCGCCGCCGGAGGGCTCTACCGCGCCCGCCGCCACGTGAGCATCCTCGACGAGTTGCCGAGCCTCTGCGGCCGACTGCTGGCCTCCTCGGCGATCGTCGTGATCATCGCGGCGCTGCGCCACGACTCCCCGCAGTACCTCGTCGGATTCATTCGCGGCATGGCCATCGCCGCCGTCCTGGTGTTGGCCGGTCGCCTGCTCACCCGGGAGATCGCCACTCTGGCCCGCCGTCGACGGTGGGTGGAGCACAACGCCATCATCATCGGCAGCGGGCCCACCGCCGTGGAACTGGCCCGGTTGCTGCGTCGCTACCCCCGCTACGGGCTGCGGTTCGTCGGGCACGTCGACAGTCCGTCCCCGGCGACCTCGTCCACGGTGCCCGTGATCGGCACGCTCGACCAGCTCGGGCACCTGGTACGGCTGACCGAGTGTGACGTGTTGATCGTCGCTGATCCGGACTGTCCCGAACTTGTGCTGATGGAGATCCTCCGGCAGCCCACGGTCGCCACCTGCGACCTGTGGGCGGCTCCCCGCCTCTGGGGCTCCCGGTCCCACGGCGACCACATCGGCGCCATCCCGATCGTCAAGGTCGGCGACACCACCCTGTCCGGGCCGCACTGGGCACTCAAGCGCGCCTCCGACGTGCTCTTCGCCGGCTCGGCCCTGCTGTTGCTCAGCCCAGTTCTGCTGCTCTGCGCCTCGCTCGCGTTCGTCGACGGTGGGCGCGGCGTCTTCTTCCGGCAGGAACGCATCGGCCGGCACGGTCGGCCCTTCGACATCATCAAGTTCCGCACCATGCGTCCCCTCGACGAGCAGGAGTCGCAGACCAACTGGTCGATCGCGCACGACCGGCGGGTCTCCCCGATCGGACGTTTCCTCCGGCGTACGTCCCTGGACGAACTGCCTCAGCTCTGGAACATCCTCAAGGGCGACATGAGCGTGGTCGGGCCGCGCCCCGAGCGCCCGCACTTCGTGGAGAAGTTCTCCGCCGAATATCCCAGCTATGCCATGCGTCACCGGGTGCCGGTGGGACTCACCGGCCTCGCCCAGGTCAGCGGCCTGCGAGGTGACACGCCGATCTCCGATCGCGCCCGCTTCGACAACTACTACATCGAGAACTGGTCACTGTGGCTGGACGCCAAGGTGCTCCTGCGGACGGTGGCCGAGGTGTTCCGCGGTGGTGGTCGCTGACCGATCTGCCATAGTCCGTGCCGTCGTCCGGACCGGACCGGCGACCTGATCGCCCGCTCGCGACCGGCGACGCCCTCACCGACGTGCCCCTGAACCCACCGGCTCCGCCCCCACCGCGTGCAGCCGAACCGCTTGGAGAAATCCCGATGCCGGACGTTTCGGTAGTCATCCCGACGACGGGCAGGCCCAGCCTCGCCGAGGCGGTCGCCACCGCCCGCGCGCAGCGAGGTGTCTCGGTGCACGTGGTCGTCGTGTGCGATCTGGCCGAGGTACCGACCAGCGTGTCCGAGTTGCGCGGCCAGATCGACGAGATCGTCTGCACCGGCGGCGGACGACGCGGCTCACACGCCCGCAATCTCGGCGTACGGCATGCCGCGCCCGGTAGCCACGTGGCGTTCCTCGACGACGACGACGCGTGGTTGCCCGGCAAGCTCGCCGCCCAACTGCCCGTCCTGGAACGGCTGGCCGGCGAGGGCTGGTTGCCGGTGGTGTCGTCGCGGACGCTGCAGCGCAAGGCGGGCGCCGATCCACTCCCCTCCGCCGTGCCGAGCACGCTGATCGCCGACGGCCAGCGACCGGAGGACTACCTGTTCCGTCGACGGCAGCTCGGGGTGGCACGCCAGTCGCTGCCCACCTCGACGCTGCTGACCACCATGACGCTGGCCACGCGATGCCCGTGGGACGAGTCGCTGCCCCGGCATCAGGACTGGGACTGGCTCGTCCGGGCGGCCCGACTGCCGGGTGCGAAGATCGCGCAGATCGAGGAGGCGACCGCTGTCTACACCGTGGGCAGCCCCGGCTCGATCTCGGCGGGCGCCGACTGGCGTACCTCATGGGCCTGGGCCCAACGCTGGGAGGGCGTCTGGGCACCGGAGACCTTCGCCGACTTCGTCACCGCACAGACCCTGCGGTACGCGCTCCAGGCCCGTGACCGCGAGGGCGTACGCGAGATGGTGCGTGCGATCCGACGCAACTCCGTCCCGTCGGCGAGCAACGCCGTTCTCGCGGCACTCGGCCTCGTGCCGCGCTCCGCGCTCGAACGGGTGGCGATGCGCGGGTCCCGGAGCACCGGCGGCGTCCCCACGGGTGGGCAGCAGTGATGCGTCTGCACTTCGTGCTTCCCCAACTGGAACCGCTGTACGGCATGGAACTCGCCGCCGCGCTGCTGATGCGGGGACTTCAGGACCAGGGCGTCGAGGTGTCGGCGACCGTGGTGTCGGGGCCCGTCCCGACCACCCTGGGCGACCTGGCGATCGACACGCTCGGTCTCGGCACCCGGATCACCCGCCTGATGGAGGCGGTCCCGCCGCTACGACGCCGGTTGCCACGTCTCCCGGCGGACACGCAGATCGTGGCGAGCGGACTCTGGGGCAGTGTCCCGACCGGTGCCGCCTTGACCGGCACCGGTCGCGAGTACGTCGCCTGGGAACACTCCCTGCTGCCGGAGCGACTGCGCATCGACGGCCGGGTCCGGATGCTCGCCCGGGCGGCCCGGGCCCGCGCGTTGCGGCCCCGACTCGTCGTCGCAGTCTCCGACGGTGTCGCGCGGACCGTCCGGCGACTCGCTCCCGGGCAGCGGGTGGTGACGATCCTCAACCCGATGCCGGCCAAGCCGTTCGTCGCGCCACGCGAGGTGCCGGACCGGGCGCGGATCGGCCTGCTCACCACGGCCGCCTTCCGGCCGTACAAGAACCACTCCTGCGCGCTCGAAGCGCTGGCCCTGCTGCCCGCGAACTACCACCTGACGCTCGCCGGCGACGGGGAGGAGCGTGAACTGCTGCACGCCACGGCGCGCCGGCTCGGGTTGCAGGACCGTACGACCTTCCTCGGCCGGGTGCCGACGGTGGCCCGTCTCCTTGCCGAGGCGGACGTGCTGGTGCATCCGTCCCGTGCCGAGACGTTCGGCTTCAGCCTCGTGGAGGCCGCCGAGGCGGGGTTGCCGGTCGCCGCGCTGCCGGTGCCCGCCCTGGACGAGATGATCCCGACCTTCGTCCCGGGCACGCTGGCGGCGGACACCTCGGCGGAGGCGCTCGCCGCCGCGATCGTGCGGCTGGCCGGGGACGGGCGCCCGGGCGTCACGGACTTCGAGAAGGCGTGGCACGCCCGGTGCACCGAGTTGGACCCGGCGACGGTCGGTGGCCGGTGGGTGGAGGCGTTGACGTGACGACGGTGCCCGGGGACGCCGCACCGCCGGTCGCCGACGCGGACGACGGTCGTCCACGATCCGGTCGACGGATGCCGTTCCGCGCCGGTCGAGGCGACGGTTTCCTGCGCAAGTCCGGCACCTTCTTCACCGGTACCCTGCTGCGCACCCTCGCCCAGGGCGCTCTCTTCGTGCTGCTGGCGCGGGAGATGCCGATCAGCACGTACGGTCTCTTCGTCGGTGTCACCGCGCTGGTCGCGGTGGTCTCGCCCTTCGCGTCGGCCGGTGCGCCGAGCCTGATCATGCAGAACTACGCGGACGCGCCGGGCGAGTGGGCCCGTCACCTCGTACGTGGGCTCTTCCTGTCCACGGTCTTCGGCTGCGCGGCCACCGTCCTGGTCGCCGCCGCGGGGCTGGCCATCTGGGGCGCCGACGTCGGACTGGTGGACCTGCTGTGTCTGGCCTTCGCCGACCTGGTCGCGTGGCGGCTCATCGAGGCCGTGGCGGCGTCGATCCAGGTACGCGGTCGGATCCTGCTCGCCGCGCTGATCCCGGCCCTGCTGCACGTCTGTCGGCTGGCCGGCGCCGTGGTGCTGGCCGTCGCGGCGGGACCGATCACGTTGCACGAGTGGGCGGTGACGTCCGTGGTGCTGTCCGTCGTCGTGTGCGTGCCGGTGATCCTGTACGGCCTGCGTGGCGGCGACCGACACGGGATCAGCGTCCGGGGTTACCTCGGACAGGCTCGGACCGGGATGCTCTTCGCCGTCGGGCTGTCGGCCCAGTCGGTCTACAACGACGTCGACAAGGTCATGCTCTCGCGTCTGGGCACCCCCGAGAGCGCCGCCATCTACGCCGCGGCCTACCGGGTGGTCGACCTGGCGTACACCCCGGCCCGGTCGATGAGCGCGATCGCCTATCCCCGGTTCTTCGAGGCGGGCCGGAACGGCCCTCGGGCGGCCCTGCGAATGGCCCGAGGCCTGTTGCCGCGCTTCCTGGCCTTCAGCGTGCCGGTGAGCCTGCTGCTGGTCGCCTTCTCGTGGATGATGCCGCTGGTGTTCGGTGCCGACTTCGAGGCAGCCGTGCCGGCGCTCCAGGGTCTGAGCGCACTGCTCGTGCTGAAGTCTCTGCACTACCTCGCCGCGGACGCCTTGTCCGGAGCCCGGATGCAGGGGCGACGGACGGTCTGCCAGATCGGCGTCGGTGTGCTGAACGTCCTGCTCAACCTGTGGCTCATTCCGGCGTACGGCTGGCAGGGTGCCGTCTACTCCAGCCTGGCCTGCGACGCGCTGCTCGCCGTACTGCTCTGGGGGTGTCTCGCCGTCGCCGTCCGCCGCGACCCGGCGGGCACGCCCCCCGCGCCACGTCCCATGGAAAGGGTCTGAGGTGACCACACTCTTCGGTGTCCTGCTGAGCGCCACCGGTCTCGCGGTGGCCGGCTGGCTGGTGTACGCGCGTAAGGCGGTCGCCGCCAGCTTCGGCGATGCGTCGACCGCCGTCGCGCTCATCGGATTCGCGGTGCTCGCGAACGCCGCGCCCGTACTGGCCGGGGACCACTCGTCGGCGCTCATCGGCGTCCTGGTGTTCGCCCTGGTCGTCTGGCTGCTCGTGGCACGCCGCGGACGGCTGGCCGGCCTGCCCGAGATCTGGCGACGGATCTGCCTGGGGTTGGCCGGGGCCGTGCTCGTCTGGTGCGTCGCCGTCGACGTCCTCACCGGCGACGGCGTGTACGGGTCACGTCTGCCGGCGTACGCCGCCGCCGGTCTGCTGTTGGTGGCGGCCTGGTTGCTGGCGACGGGGGCTCCGGTGAGCCTCGGCGCGATGGCATACACCGGATTGGCCGTCCTGTCACTGCTCACGATTCCGACGGCCGTCTACGGACAGGCGTGGCGGGCCTGCACCGATGGGCAGTTGGAGAAGTGTTCGCTGGCGGGCGGACTGTTCAAGAGTTTCTACGACTCCGAGAACTACATCGCTCTGATCACCTCGTTCACGCTGGTCGCCGCCGTCTGCGCGTTGCGCCGGGCCGAGCGGTGGGCGGTGGTGGCGTTCTGCCTGCTGGTCATCGTGGCGACCGGGTCCCGGACGAGCTACCTGGCACTGGCCGCCGTCGGCGTCTGGGTGCTCGGCGCGTGGGTGCTCCAGTGGTACCGGCCGTACCAGCGGATCCACTTCGCCCTCTGTGTGTCGCTGGTCGTCGGCGCCGCCGCCGTAGCCACCTATCTGACCTGGAGCGCCTCCAAGACCACCCTGAGCAACCGGGGGAACATCTGGATCCACGTGCGGGAGTACATCGCCGGTGCGGAGGTCACGGGTGTGGGCGTCTCCAAGTGGTACTACCTGCGGGACATCGGCGAGGCTCCGCACCACTTCTTTCACTCGGGTTACGTGCTCGCCATCTTCTCCGGCGGTTTCGTCGCACTGACCCTGTGGGGCCTGTTGCTGGCCACGCTGCTGCGCGCGCCTGTCGTCGACGGGCGCGTGTTCTCCGCCAAGGCGCCGGCGGCACTCTTCGTGATCTACTCGTTCACCGAGGTGGTCTGGAACCCGCTCTCGGTCGACGGACTCACCTGGATCTTCGTCCTGATGGTGCTGACGAGGTCCGCGCTAGGATCGACCGACCCCGTCCCGGTCGACGCGACTGCCGACCACCGACCGGGAGCGCTGGCCCGGCTCCGCCGCAGGACCGGCCTGCCCTCCTTCGGTCGTACGCCCACCGAGGCGCGTGACTGACCGGTCTCCGCCACGGTCGTGGCGAACCGCATGTCCGCTGGTGTGAGGAAGGACCCGATGTCGTCAGGCTCCCTCACGGCGCCGGTTCATCGGGCCGCCGCTCGGCGGCCGTCGACGCCCGGCTCGGGTTTCCGACCGGACATCCAGGGACTGCGCGCGTTCGCGGTCGTGGTGGTGATCCTCGAACACGTCTTCGGGTGGCCGGCCGGCGGGTTCGTCGGCGTCGACGTCTTCTTCGTCGTCTCCGGTTTCCTGATCACCGGCCTGCTGCTCGACGAACACGACCGCCGAGGACGGATCTCCTTCACGGACTTCTATCGTCGACGGGTCCGCCGAATCCTGCCGCTGGCGATGCTCGTCCTGGTGAGCACGTACCTCGCGTCGTCGCTGCTGTTCTTCGGCGAGCGGGTCCGCGCAACGGCCTGGGACGCGCTCTGGGCCGGCCTCTTCGCGGCCAACTGGCGGTTCGCGTCCACCGGCACGGACTACTGGCAGACCGACGGACCGGTCTCGCCGTTGCGGCACTACTGGTCGCTCTCCGTCGAGGAGCAGTTCTACCTGGTCTGGCCGGTGCTGCTGGTGGCGGTGCTCGGCCTGGCCGCCCGACGGGGCCGGTACGGTAGCGGCTCCCGGTGGGCGGTCGGTGTGGTGCTGGCGGCCGTGGTCGTCGCCTCCATCGCGTTCGCCCTGTGGGAGGTCGGTCACCGCCCGACCGTCGCGTACTTCTCGACCTTCTCCCGTGCCTGGGAACTCGGGGTGGGTGCGCTTCTCGCGGTGGCGGCACCGCTGCTGGCCCGGATCCCGGCCCCGGCCCGCCCGGCATACCAGTGGCTCGGCCTGACCGGCCTGGTCGTCTCGGTGCTCGTCATCACCGCGCAGTCGCCCTTCCCCGTCCCGGGCGCCTTCCTGGCGGTGATCTCGACGGCCCTGGTCATCGCCGGTGGCGTCGGTGGCCAGCGGCTGATGTTCCCGCTGACCAACCGGGCGGTCGGATACGTCGGTGACATCTCCTACTCGCTGTACCTGTGGCACTTCCCGTTGCTCGTCCTGATCGGGGCCGCCCTGCCGACCGGTGGACACGTCGTCGCGCTGCTCACGCTCGTCGGCACGGCGGTGCTCTCGGTGCTCTCCTACCACCTGGTGGAGAATCCGGTCCGTCGATCGTCCTGGTTGGAGCGCCGGCCTCCGCGCATGCCCCGACCCACCGGTGTGGCCCGGGTCCGCCGTATCGCTGGTCTGGTGGCGCTGGCCGCCGTGACGGTCACGGTGGGCACGGTGGCGGTCCGGACCTCGTCGTCGCCGCAGGTCGTACCGGAGGTGGCGGTGGTCGCCTCGCAGCGGGAGCTGTCGCAGCAGATCGGGGCGGCACTCGACGCCGCCGACTGGCCAGTGCTGACCCCTCCCCCGGGCGAACTGGACACTCTGGGATTCACGCGGGGGGACGGCCAGGGTTGCCGGCCCTCGGTCCCGGAGGGCAACGACTGCACCGTCACGCCGCGTCCCCGCAGGCTGGCGGTCGTCGTCGGAGACTCGATCGGCAGTGCCTGGCTGCCCCTGGTGCGGCGGGTGCTCGAACCGGACGGGTGGGAGGTGCGGGACCTGACCTACGCCGGCTGCCCCTTCCTCGCCTCGGACACGGTGTCACCGACCGCGAGCATCACCGAGGCGTGCCCCGGTCACCGGCGGGCGGTACGTACCGTCATCGAGAACAGCCGGCCGGATCTGGTGATCCTCAGCAACGCCTACCGGCAGCGGTTCGCCGACACCGGCGGGAACCCGTCGCTGGCCGAGTGGGAGCAGGCCGCCCGCACCGCCAAGGAGAGGTGGCTCGGAGCGGCGGGCCGGGTGGTGGCCCTGCAACCGCCGCCGCTCGGCCCCGACCCGAAGACCTGCATCACCCGGCTCTCGGCGCCCCGCGACTGCGTCTCGACGCTCTCCGAGGAGTACCGGTCGTACGCCGAGGCCGACCGGCGGGTCTGGGGTGGTAAAGGTTCCTGGTACGTCCCCACCACCGACTGGTTCTGTCTCTCCGGCCGGTGCCCCATCTTCATCGGCGGGGTCATCGTCCGACGCGACGGCAACCACGTCACGGCCGACTACGCCCGCCGGTTGGCCCCGCTGTTCGACGACGCGCTGACCCCGGTCCTCGATCGACCGTCGACCGACTAGTCCCACTCGTCACCGTGCGTTCGGTCGCCGCCGCAGCAGGACCAGAACCACGATCCCACCCACCAGTGCGACTCCGGCCGCGACCAGCAGCGGTACCGCCCAGCCGGGCCGGGCGGACGGCACCTCGCCACCGGCGGCCACGGACGCCTCCCGGTACGCCTGCGCCAACGCGTTCGTCGGTGCCGCCTCCGCCGCCTCGGCGAACCGGGCGGCGGCCTCGGCCTCGTCGTCACCGAAGTACGCGTCCAGGGCGCTGCGGTAGAGCCGGTCCGGCTCGCCGAGAGCGTGCGCGACACCGGCCGCGTCGAGAAGTCCGGTCATCCGGGAGACCGGGACCACGAGCCGGTTCGGCCGGTCGGGCTGCAACAGGTCGTTGTCGAGCATCCCCACCACCCGGCCCTGCCCGTCGACCACGATGCCGCCGCGGGACGAGGAGCCGATGTCCTCGTTGATGCGGTAGGTCGACGACTCGACGTCCAGCTCGGTCACCTGCACCGGCTTGGCCAGCACCTGGTAGGCGGCGGAGCGGTAGTCGGTGTCGGTGGTGCCGTAGCCGAGCGCGTGCAACGCCGTCCCGGCGGTGACGGTGGCCGAGGTGTTCAGCTCCACGGCGGGCAGGTTCGCCTGGTCCAGCTTCACCAGCGCCAGATTGCCCTCGTCGAGGCTGAGCGCGCGGACCACGGTGCCGGGGATCGCCGCGCCGTCCTTGAGGTCGCCCTTCGCCACGTTCAGCTGTCCGTGCAGGGTGGCCGCCGGTGGCGTGCCCGCCTCGGGTCCGGTGAAGACACTGCTCGCCAGTCGGGCCCGGACGAAACCACGGACCTCGGCGGCCTTCAGCTCGCCGTCGGCCACGCGGGTGTCAGCCAACGAACCGAGCGCGTGTTCGAGCAGGATGTCCGGGGTGGGCTGCACGCACTGCCCGTTGGTGAGCACGTGGCCGTCGTTGTTGACCACGACCCCGGTGCACCGACGGCTGAAGGTGAACGGCTCCGGGTGCAGCAGTGCGTTGTCCTGCCGGTTGCGGATGAAGCCGGTGAGGACGGCCTCCAGGAAGACCATCGACGGCGCCGCGGTGGCGAGGGTGCGCTCCTCCGCGCTGCGCGGCGTGGTCTCCGCCCACGGCTTGAGCCCCGGTGCGGGCGGAGTGGCGGTCGGGGCGGGAGCTGGCGTCGAGGGGTCGGACCCGCTCGCCGAGATGGCCCAGACGCCGGCGCCACCACCGGCGACGGCAGCCAGGAGCAGCGCGGCGACCGCGACCCACAGGCCGGTCTGCCGCTTGGGTGGTGCGGAGGGCTGGATCCGGCGCGCCGGGGCGGTGAACGGATCGTGCTGCGGCGGATCGTCGAGGGACGGACCGAGGCCCGGGGAGATCGGCGCACCCGAGACAGGGTCGACGTGACCCGGCTGCGTGGGTACGCCGGAGACCGGTCGCGGAGCAGCCGAGACCGGCTGCGGCGGCCCGGAGACCGAGTGGGGCGCACCGGAGGTCGGATGCGGCGGACCAGAGGTAGGGTGCGGGGCACCGGACACCGGGCGCGGCGGACCGGAGGTGGGGTGGGGCGCACCGGACACCGGCGCGGGCGGACCCGACACCGGCGGCGGGGCCGGCGTGGGTACGGGCTGGTAGTCGACCCCGAGGGCCCGGAAGAGTTTCTCCGCAGCCGGTCCGGTCTCGGCGGGATAGGCCACCCAGGGCGCGGTGGCGGAGAAGTCGGCGTAGGTGAAGGGCAATCCGCCGGGCGCCTGCGCCAGGTTGTTGACGATCCCCGCGAACGCCTCGCGCCAGCCCGGAGTGGCGGCCACCGCGGCGTCGAGCACCGCCACCGTCACGAAGCGGCCCTGCCCGTCGATAGCCGCCCACGCTTTGCCGACCGGTGACCCGCCGAGCAGATGGGTGTACCGGTAGGGGCCGTCCGGCTGCATGACAACTCCTCTAGTCGACCGCCGTGCGGATCCTATCGACCCGCCGCACCTCGCCCTGCCCGCCGGTCGTGACCTCCCCGCGCCCGACTCGAACCCGCAGGTCACGAACGGTTGCGGAAACGGACGGGTTGCTTCGTGAAAGTTTTCATGCATAGAGTCAGCGAATGAATGACGGAGCCACCGTCGCGTCGACCGAGCGGATGGTCGGCCTCTTCGACGGGGTGCGGCTGACCCCGACGCAGCGGCGCATCGCGCACTGCCTGGTGCAGCACGCGCCCTCCGTCGGCTACCTCTCCGCCGCCGAGGTCGCCGAGTTGGCCGGGGTCAGCCAGCCGTCGGTCACCCGGTTCGCGGTGGCGCTCGGCCACGACGGTTATCCGGCGCTGCGCCGCCGGCTGCGCGAGCTGACCGCCGCCGCGCCCGGTCCGACCACCGCCGGCAACGAGCTCCAGCAGGCGGTACGCGCCGAGATCGGCAACCTCGACCGGCTGGCCGAGCAGCTCGCCGACCGGGAGCGCGTCGCCGAGACCGGGCGGCTGCTCGCCGCCAGCCGTCCGCTGCCCGTGCTCGGCCTGCGCGCCGCCGCGCCGCTGGCCGCGTACTTCGCGTACTTCGCCGCCAAGGTGCACCCGGACGTGCGGGTCCTCGACGACGGGGGCAGCCTGCTCGCCGACCGGCTGGAACAGGCGGCCGAGGCCGGCGCCGGCGCGCTGCTGGCGTTCGTGCTGCCTCGTTATCCCCGGGAGACCCTGGACGCGCTGGGCGAGGCCCGGGCCGCCGGGCTGACCGTGGTCGCGATCACCGACTCGCCGGTCAGCCCGGCGACCGAGCACGCCGACGTGGTGCTGGCCGCAGCGGTCGGCGCGCAGCTCGTGTTCGACCTGCACACCGCTCCGATGACCCTGGCCATGGTGCTGCTCCAGGCGATCTGCGACGCCGCCCCGGCCGAGACCCAGCGGCGGCTGGAGGCGTTCGAGGCCTCGGCCACCCGTCGTCAGTTGTTCCTCGGTTAGGAGGAGTTCCGCACATGACGCGATCCACGTCGACCACGCCCGGACACATCCGGGCCGCGCGCGGCACCGAGCGCACCGCCAGTGGCTGGCCGCAGGAGGCCGCGCTGCGGATGCTGATGAACAACCTCGACCCGGAGGTGGCCGAGCGCCCCGACGACCTGGTCGTCTATGGCGGCACCGGGAAGGCCGCCCGGGACTGGCCGTCGTACCACGCCCTGGTGCGTACGCTGACCGACCTGCGCGACGACGAGACGATGCTGGTGCAGTCGGGCCGGCCGGTCGGGGTGCTGCGGACCCACGAGTGGGCGCCCCGGGTGCTGCTGGCCAACTCCAACCTGGTCGGCGACTGGGCGACCTGGCCGGAGTTCCGTCGGCTGGAGCAGCTCGGCCTGACCATGTACGGGCAGATGACCGCCGGTTCGTGGATCTACATCGGCACCCAGGGCATCCTCCAGGGCACGTACGAGACCTTCGCGGCGGTGGCCGAGAAACGGTTCGGCGGCACCCTCGCGGGCACCCTGACGCTGACCGGCGGGTGCGGCGGGATGGGCGGGGCCCAGCCCCTGGCGGTCACCATGAACGGCGGTGCCTGCCTGATCGTGGACGTGGACCGCACCCGGCTCGAACGGCGGGTGCACGACCGGTACCTGGACGAGATCGCCGACGATCTGGACGACGCGGTCGAGCGGGTGCTGGCGGCGAAGCGGGACCGCCGGGCGTTGAGCGTGGGCGTGGTCGGCAACGCCGCCACGGTCTTCCCCGAGATGCTGCGCCGGGGCGTACCGGTCGACGTGGTCACCGACCAGACCAGCGCCCACGATCCGCTGTCGTACCTGCCGGAGGGGGTGGAGCCGGCCGACGCCCGGGACTACGCGGCGGCCAAGCCGGCCGAGTTCACCGACCGGGCCCGGGCGTCGATGGCGAAGCACGTCGAGGCGATGGTGGGCTTCCTGGACGCCGGTGCGGAGGTCTTCGACTACGGCAACTCGATCCGGGGCGAGGCGCAGCTCGGCGGGTACCAGCGCGCCTTCGACTTCCCGGGCTTCGTGCCCGCGTACATCCGGCCGTTGTTCTGTGAGGGCAAGGGGCCGTTCCGGTGGGCGGCGCTCTCCGGCGACCCGGCCGACATCGCCGCCACCGACCGGGCGATCCTGGAGCTGTTCCCGGAGAACGACTCCCTGGCCCGGTGGATCCGACTGGCCGGCGAGCGGGTCGCCTTCCAGGGCCTGCCGGCACGGATCTGCTGGCTCGGCTACGGCGAACGGGACAAGGCGGGCGTACGGTTCAACGAGATGGTCGCCGCCGGTGAGCTGAGCGCCCCGGTGGTGATCGGGCGGGACCACCTGGACTGCGGCAGCGTGGCCAGCCCGTACCGGGAGACCGAGGCGATGGCCGACGGCTCCGACGCGATCGCCGACTGGCCGCTGCTGAACGCTCTGGTCAACACCGCCAGCGGGGCGTCCTGGGTCTCCATCCACCACGGCGGTGGGGTGGGCATCGGCCGGTCCATTCACGCCGGTCAGGTCTGCGTGGCCGACGGCACCGCGCTGGCCGGGCAGAAGATCGAGCGGGTGCTCACCAACGACCCGGCGATGGGGGTGATCCGGCACGTCGACGCCGGGTACGACGCCGCCCGCGAGGTCGCCGACCGTACCGACGTCCGCGTGCCGATGGCCGGTTCCGAGTGAGGAAGGGTCCCTTGCTAACGCATACGGTAGAGGAAGGGTCCCTTCCTTTCAGGTTCCGGGAACTGTGGGACGAGATCGCGCCGGTCGGGCGGGACGCGGACACCGGCGGTTATCTGCGGTACGCGCTCACCGAGCCGGAACTGCGGCTGCGGGCGTGGTTCCGGGAGCAGGCCGACGCCCGGGGCATGCCGGTGGCGCAGGACGGCAACGGCAACCTCTTCGCCTGGTGGGGCGACCCGGACGCCGGTGGCGCGGTGCTGACCGGCAGCCACTTCGACTCGGTGCCGCACGGCGGGGCGTACGACGGGCCGCTGGGCATCGTCAGCGCCTGGCTCGCCGTGGACGAGCTGCGGGCGGCCGGGGTCACCCCGGCCCGTCCCCTGGTCGTCGCCGCCTTCGTCGAGGAGGAGGGGGCCCGCTTCGGCGTACCCTGCCTGGGCTCGCGGCTGCTCACCGGGCAGATCGGCGCCGAGCGGGCGGGCGCGTTGCGGGACGCGTCCGGGGTGAGCTTCGCCGAGGCGCTGGGACACCGCCCGGCGGGCGCCGATCCGGCGTTGCTGGGCCGGTTCGCGGCCTTCGTGGAGCTGCACGTCGAGCAGGGCCGCGCGCTCGTCGACCGGGACGCGCCGGTCGCGGTGGCCAGCGCCATCTGGCCGCACGGTCGTTGGCGCTTCGACGTCACGGGCGAGGGCAACCACGCCGGTACGACCCGGATGGCCGACCGCCGCGACCCCATGTTGACGTACGCGTTCACGGTGCTCGCGGCGAACAAGGAGGCCCGGCTGCGCGACGCGCACGCCACCGTCGGTCGGGTGACCGTGGAGCCGAACGCCACCAACGCGATTCCGTCCCGGGTGACCGGGTGGCTGGACGCCCGGGCCGCCGAGCCGGAGACGCTCGCCGGGCTGGTCGAGGCGGTACGCGCCAAGGCCACCGAACGGGCCCGACGCGACGGCACCGAGGTGACCCTGACCGAGGAGTCGGCGACGCCACTGGTGGCCTTCGACGGCGGCTTGGCCGACCGGCTGGCCGGGCTGCTGGCCGCGCCGGTGCTGCCGACCGGGGCCGGACACGACGCGGGGGTGCTGGCGGCGCACGTACCGACCGCGATGCTCTTCGTCCGCAACCCGACCGGGGTGTCGCACTCCCCCGCCGAGTCGGCCACCGACGCCGACTGCGCGGCCGGCGTGACCGCCCTGGCCACGGTGCTGGCGGAACTGACGCAGGCGGTCCGGCGCGACGCGGAGGGTGCCTGATGACCGCCACCCGCTGGCTCGCCGAGTACGCGTGGCTGCCCGCACACGCCGAGCCGACCCCGGACGTGCTGATCGAGACGGTCAACGACCGGATCACCGGTGTGACGCCGTTGACGCCCGGCGGCGACCCGGACGCGGGCGTGGACGTGCTGGCCGACGCGGTGCGGTTGCCCGGGTTGACGCTGCCCGGGTTGGCCGACGCGCACTCGCACGCGTTCCACCGGGCGCTGCGCGGCCGGACCCACGGCGGGCGCGGCGACTTCTGGAGCTGGCGCGACCAGATGTACACGGTGACCGGTCGCCTGGACCCGGACACGTACCTGGCGCTGGCCCGCGCGGTGTACGCCGAGATGGCACTGGCCGGGATCACCTGTGTGGGCGAGTTCCACTACCTGCACCACGGTCCGGGCGGCACCCCGTACGCCGACCCGAACGCAATGGGCGCGGCGCTGGTCGAGGCGGCGGCGCAGGCCGGGATCCGGCTGACGCTGCTGGACACCTGCTATCTGACGGCCGGTGTGGACGGTGCGCCGCTGGTCGGGCCGCAGCAGCGCTTCGGCGACGGTGACGCCCGGCGGTGGGCGGAACGGGCCGCCGCGCTCACCACCGACCGGGACCGCGCCCGAGTCGGCGCGGCCGTGCACTCGGTCCGGGCCGTCCCGGCCGACCAACTCGCCACGGTGGCCGACTGGGCACGACAGCGGGACGCGCCACTGCACGTGCACCTGTCGGAGCAGCCCGCCGAGAACGACGCCTGCCGGGCCGTGCACGGGCTGACCCCGACCGGGTTGCTGGCCGAGCACGGGGTGCTGGGACCGGCCACCACGGCGGTGCACGCCACCCATCCGACCAGCGCCGACGTGGCCCTGCTCGGGGAGAGCCGGACCGGGGTGTGTCTCTGCCCGACCACCGAACGCGACCTCGCCGACGGCCTCGGACCGGCCCGCCGGATGGCCGACGCGGGGATCCCGCTGAGCCTGGGCAGCGACAGTCACGCCGTGATCGACCCGTTCGAGGAGGCGCGCGCGATGGAACTGGACGAGCGGCTGCGGACCCGTCGGCGCGGCCACTTCGCCCCGGCCGAGCTGCTCACCGCCGCCACCGAGGCCGGGCACGCGGCGCTGGGCTGGACCGACGTCGGTCGGCTGGCGGTGGGTGACCGGGCCGACCTGGTCACGGTGCGGCTGGACAGCGTACGCACCGCCGGGGTGGTCCCGGCGGGCGTCTGGTTCGCGGCGAGCGCCGCCGACGTGACCCAGGTCGTGGTCGACGGCCGGGTGCTGGTCCGCGACGGGCGGCACGTCCGCGTCGACGTCCCGCGCGAGCTGGCCACGGCCATCGCGGAGGTGACCGGTGCCCAGTGAGCCGAACGTGCGGGCGGGCAGCCTGCTGGTGGACAACATCGGCGAGCTGGTCACCAACGAGGCCGGTACGGGCGAGGGCGGGCCGTTGGGCATCCGTCGACGGGCCGCCCTGCTGGTCGAGGCGGGCGAGGTGGTCTGGGTCGGTCCGGCCGCCGACGCCCCGGCCGCGGACCGGCGGATCGACGCCGACGGCGCGGCGGTGCTGCCCGGGTTCGTGGACAGTCACGCGCACCTGGTCTTCGCCGGGGACCGGGCGACGGAGTTCGCGGCCCGGATGGCCGGGCAGCCGTACACCGGTGGCGGCATCCGGACCACCGTGGGCGCCACCCGGTCGGCCACCGACGGGCAGCTCCGCGCCACCGTGCGCCGGCTGCACGACGAGGCGTTGCGGCAGGGCACCACCACGATCGAGATCAAGAGTGGGTACGGCCTCACCGTCGCCGACGAGGCCCGCTCGGTGCGGATCGCCGCCGAGGTGACCGAGGAGACCACGTTCCTCGGCGCGCACGTGGTGCCGACCGAGTACGCCGACCGGCCCGACGAGTACGTGGGGTTGGTCTGCGGGCCGATGCTGGCCGCCGCCGCGCCGTACGCCCGCTGGATCGACGTGTTCTGTGAGCGGGGCGCGTTCGACGCCGACCACGCGCGGGCGATCCTGACCTGCGGACAGGCGGCCGGTCTGGGCGTCCGGATGCACGCCAACCAGCTCGGTCCCGGCCCGGGGGTACGCCTCGGGGTGGAACTCGGCGCGGCCAGTGTGGACCACTGCACGCACCTGGACGACGCCGACGTCGACGCGCTGGCAGCCACCGGGGGCGGCACCGTCGCCACGCTGCTGCCGGGCGCCGAGTTCTCCACCCGGTCGCCGTATCCCGACGCGCGTCGGCTGCTCGACGCCGGTGTCACCGTGGCCCTCGCCACCGACTGCAACCCCGGTTCGTCGTACACGTCGTCGATGCCGTTCTGCGTCGCGTTGGCCGTACGCGAGATGCGGATGACCCCGGCGGAGGCGGTGTGGGCGGCCACCGCGGGCGGCGCGCGGGCGTTGCGCCGCACCGACGTCGGCGTGCTGCGGCCCGGCGCCCGAGCCGACCTCACCATCCTCGACGCCCCGTCCCACCTGCACCTGGCCTACCGGCCGGGCGTACCCCTGATCCGCCAGGTCCTGCGCAACGGAGTGCCACGATGACCGTCACCATCGAACCCACCGGGGTCACCCCCGCCGACGTGCTCGCCGTGGCGCGCGGTGCCGCCACGGTCGTGCTCGCCCCGGCCACCCTCTCCGCGATGGCCACCAGCAGGTCCATCGTGGACGGTATCGAGGCCGCCGGCCGTCCGGTGTACGGCGTCTCCACCGGTTTCGGCGCGCTCGCCAACACGTTCGTCGCTCCCGAGCGGCGTGCCGAACTCCAGCACGCGCTGATCCGCTCGCACGCGGCGGGGGTGGGCGCGGCGATGCCCCGCGAGGTGGTGCGGGCGATGATGCTGCTGCGGGTCCGTTCGCTGGCGCTGGGCCACTCCGGGGTACGGCCGTTGGTCGCCGAGGCCCTGGTCGACCTGCTCAACCACGACGTGACGCCGTGGGTGCCGGAGCACGGCTCGCTGGGTGCCTCCGGCGACCTGGCACCGCTGGCGCACTGCGCGCTGGTGCTGCTCGGCGAGGGCTGGGTGCTCGGCCCGGCCGGTGAGCGGCGGCCCGCCGCCGACGCGTTGCGGCAGGCCGGTCTCGCTCCGGTGGAGCTGGCCGCCAAGGAGGGCCTGGCGCTGATCAACGGCACCGACGGCATGCTCGGCATGCTGCTGCTGGCCATCCACGACGCGGCGCACCTGTTCACCATGGCCGACGTGACCGCCGCCCTGGCGATCGAGGCGATGCTCGGCTCGGAGCGGCCGTTCCGGCCGGAGCTGCACGCCATCCGCCCGCATCCCGGGCAGGGCGTGTCGGCGGCGAACATCCACCGGCTGTTGCAGGACTCGGCGGTGATGGACTCGCACCGCGACGACCTGGCCCACGCGGTCCAGGACGCCTACTCGATGCGCTGCGCACCCCAGGTCGCCGGAGCGGCCCGGGACACCCTGGACTTCGTCCGGACGGTCGCCGACCGGGAACTGGTCTCCGTGGTGGACAACCCGGTGGTGCTGCCGGACGGGCGGGTCGAGTCGACCGGGAACTTCCACGGCGCCCCGCTGGGCTTCGCGGCGGACTACCTGGCCATCGCCGCGTCCGAGGTGGGCGCGATCTCCGAACGTCGGGTGGACCGGCTGCTCGACGTGACCCGGTCGCGGGAGCTGCCCGCCTTCCTCTCCCCCGACGCGGGGGTCAACTCGGGGCTGATGATCGCCCAGTACACCGCGGCCGGGATCGTGGCGGAGAACCGGCGGCTGGCCGCGCCCGCCTCGGTGGACTCGCTGCCCACCAGCGGCATGCAGGAGGACCACGTCTCGATGGGCTGGGCGGCGACCAAGAAACTGCGGACCGTCCTGGACAACCTGACCAGCCTGCTCGCGGTGGAGTTGCTCGCCGCCGTACGCGGACTCCAGCTCCGGGCCCCGCTGACGCCGTCCCCGGCCGGACGGGCGGCGATCGCCGCCCTCGGCGGAGTCGTCGGCCCGCCCGGCCCGGACGTCTTCCTCGCCCCGCTGATGGAGGCCGCCCGGTCCGTGGTGTCCGGCCCCGAGCTGCGCACCGCCATCGAGGCCGAACTCGGCCCCCTCCCCTGACAGCGCGGCTGGCCCGCGCCCGCGCGACGGAGACCCCGGGATCTCGGGGTGGGTCAGGAGGTCGCGGGGAGCACCTTCGCCATCAGGGTGGCCAGTTCGCGCAGGGCCTTGCCCCGGTGGCTGACCGCGTCCTTCTCCTGCGGGGTCAGCTCGGCGTTGGTGCGGTCCTGACCGTCACCGAGGAAGATCGGGTCGTAGCCGAAACCGCCCTCGCCACGCGGGGCACGCAGCACCCGACCCGCCTGGCGGCCGTCCACGAGGTGCTCCTTGCCGCCGGGCAGCACCAACGCGATCGTGCAGACGAAGGAACCGCCCCGGTGCTCGTCCGGCACGTCGGCGATCTGGTCCAGCACGAGCTGGAGGTTCGCCTGGTCCTCGCCGTGCCGCCCGGCCCAGCGGGCGCTGAACACGCCCGGCATGCCGTTGAGCGCGTCTACGGCCAGCCCGGAGTCGTCGGCGACGGTGGGTAGGCCGGTACGCCGACAGCCCTCCCGCGCCTTGATCAGCGCGTTCTCACCGAAGGTCAGCCCGGTCTCCGGCAGCTCCGGGTACGCCTCGACGTCGTCGAGCCCGACCAGGGCGACCCGATGCGCACCGAGCGCCCCGTCCAGGATCCGCTGCAGCTCGACGAGCTTCTTGCGGTTCCGGGTGGCGAGCAGAACCTTGTTCACGGTGTCACCTTTCGTTCGCGACTGCGGGGCTCGCAAGCTCACTCCTCGCGCTCACGGGAGTCACCTTTCCTTTGCTCGCGACCTTTACAGGAGAGCCGCGCGCTGAGCTTCGGCCAGGTCCAGACAGCCGGCGACGGCCAGGTCGAGCAGTGCGTCCAGTTGCTCGCGGGCGAAGACGCCGGCCTCACCGGTGCCCTGCACCTCGACGAAGTCCCCGGTGCCGGTGCAGACCACGTTCATGTCCACCTCGGCGGCCACGTCCTCGTCGTAGCACAGGTCCAGGCGCGGCTCGCCGGACACCACGCCGACGCTGACCGCCGCCACCGACCGGTGCATCACCTTCTCCGGCTTGCCGGCCAGGGCCTTGCGGTCGGCGAGCCAGCTCACCGCGTCGTGCAGCGCCACGTACGCACCGGTGATCGCGGCGGTCCGGGTGCCGCCGTCGGCCTGCAGGACGTCGCAGTCGAGCACGATCGAGTTCTCGCCGAGGGCCTTGAGGTCGATGGCCGCGCGCAGGCTCCGACCGATCAGCCGGGAGATCTCGTGGGTACGCCCACCGACCCGTCCCTTGACGCTCTCCCGGTCGGAACGGGTGTTGGTGGCGCGGGGCAGCATCGCGTACTCGGCGGTGACCCAGCCGAGCCCGGAGCCCCGACGCCAGCGGGGCACGCCCTCGGTGACGCTCGCCGTGCAGAGCACCCGGGTCGCACCGAACTCCACCAGGACGGAGCCTTCCGGGTGGCTGCTCCAGCCACGGGTCAGGGTCACCGGTCGGAGTCGGTCGGGCTCCCGCCCGTCAGGTCGCGCCATGCCTGCACCCTATGCGGTGCCCCGATCGGAGCGTCCCCGGGTGCCGTCGACGCGGCTCAGTCGTGCCCACCGACGGCCAGGGTCACCTCGACGTACCCGTCGACGGACCGGTTGCCCGGCGCGTGGAGGATGGTCGCGGTCATCTCGAAACCGTCCCGGATCCAGGTGTGCACCAGGCAGGAGGGGGCGTTCGGATCGGCGAGGCACTCCCGCATCCGGTCCACGGTGATGCGCAGGCCGGCGTCGCTCAGGAACGCCTGCACGCTCTGGGCCACGTCGACCGGGCATGTGGTGCGTCGGCAGTCGAGCCGGTACCTCGCGCCGACCGACCGGTCGCCCGCCGAGATGCCGACGCGGTGAAAACCGGCGGGAACGCCGGCCGTCTCGACCATCTCCTCGCGCTGCTCCTGGAGTTGGCGTGGCTTGTACCAGCCGTTGTAGGTGAACACGCCACAGCAGCAGAGCAGGAGCAGCAACGCGCCGACACCGACCAGGAGACCCACCACCAGACCGGTGCGGGACCGCTTGCGCGGTGCGGGTACCGGCGGGAACGGTCCTGGACGCGGCGCAGGACCGTACGGCCCGGGGGCCGGCGGGGGCGGCCAGGCTCCGGACGGATGCGGCGCGAACGTCGGAGGGTACGGCCCGGCCGGTGGCCGGCCCGGCGCGGGAGATGCCGGCCGGTCGGCAGGGCGCGGGTCGGGGCCGGCGGAGGGGTCGCTCACCCGCGCGATCCTAGGGTCTGGGCGAGAACGCCGCTGTCCGCTCCCGACGGTGGGTCAGATGTCGTAGCTGGCGCCCGGCCGGACCACGTCCAGCGGGCCGCTGTACGCCGCCGCCGCCGACGTCACGGTGTGCGCCTCGCTGCCCCAGGCGGCCACCAGGTGGGTCAGCAGCAGCCGTCCCACGTTGGCCTTGGCCGCCGCCTCGCCCGCCTCGCGGCCGGTGAGGTGCAGGTCGGGCGGATTGTCCACGCCGTCCAGGTAGCTGGCCTCGCAGAGGAAGGCGTCGGCGTTCTGGGCCAGCCGCAGCAACGCCTCACAGGGGGCGGTGTCGGACGAGTAGCAGAGCGTCCGACCACCGTGCTCCAACCGTACGCCGTACGTCTCCACCGGATGCAGCACCCGGTCGACGGTGACGGTGAACGGGCCGATCGGGAAGGTACCGGGCTGCAACGCATAGAACTGGTACACGTCCTCGACCGTGCTGTCCTCCTGCCCGTACGCCGCGGCGAGCCGGTCCGGCGCACCGGCCGGGGCGTACACCGGCAGCGGCGGGTACGGGCCGTCCGGGGCGTACCGCCGGACCACCACGTACGACGCGGCGTCGAGGATGTGGTCGCAGTGCAGGTGGGTCAGGAGGATGGCGTCCGGGGCGTGCAACCCGGCGTAGCGCTGGAGGGTGGACAACGAGCCCGGGCCGAAGTCCACCAGGAGCCGGAAGTCCTCGGCCTCGACCAGATAGGCCGAGCAGGGGGACTCGGGTCCGGGGAAGCTGCCCGCACAGCCCAGGACGGTCAGTCGCATCGAGTTGTCTCGCTGTCACGATAGGTAGCGATCGAGCCGGTCGCCGCTCCGGAGATGATCAATACCGACGCGTACGCCACGCTGCGCAGCCTACGCCCGCCCACCTGGAGGCAAGAATGATCCGCTGGAAGTTGTCACCAACGTGACACCCGTTCCGCCCATCCGATCGAGGCCGGATTACCGGACCGGCCGATCCGGACCGTCCGACGCGACGAGGGCCACCGGCATCATGCCGATGACCCTCGTCGATGTCGCTGGGCTCAGGCCCAGAGCTGCCCCTCCAGGGCGTCCTCCGCGTCGGCGAGCGTGCCGCCGTACGCCCCGGTGCTGAGGTACTTCCAGCCGCCGTCGCTGACCACGAACGCCACGTCGGCACGGCGGCCGTCCCGCACCGCCTCGTGCGCCATGGCCAGGGCGGCGTGCAGCACCGCCCCGGTGGAGAAGCCGACGAACAGACCTTCCACCTCCACCAACTGCCGGGTACGCAGCACCGCGTCGCGGGTGCCGACGGAGAACCGTCGGTTGAGCACGGTCGCGTCGTAGAGCTCCGGGACGTACCCCTCGTCGATGTTGCGCAGGCCGTAGACCAGCTCGCCGTAGCGCGGCTCGGCCGCGACGATCTGGATGCCCTCGACCTTCTCGCGCAGGTAGCGTCCGGTCCCCATCAACGTGCCGGTGGTGCCCAGCCCGGCCACGAAATGGGTGATCGTGGGCAGGTCGTGCAGCAGCTCGGGGCCGGTCGTCTCGTAGTGCGCCCGGGCGTTCGCCTCGTTGCCGTACTGGAACAGCATGACCCAGTCCGGGTGCTCGGCGGCGATCTGCTTCGCGGTGGCCACCGCCTGGTTGGAGCCGCCCGCCGCCGGCGAGAAGATGATCTCCGCGCCGTACATCCGGAGCAGCTGCACCCGCTCGGTGGAGACGTTCTCCGGCATCACGCAGACCAACCGGTAGCCGCGCAGCTTGGCCACCATGGCCAGCGAGATGCCGGTGTTCCCGCTGGTCGGTTCAAGGATCGTGTCGCCGGGCCGGAGCTTGCCGGACTCCTCGGCGGCCCGCACCATGAACAGCGCGGCCCGGTCCTTGACGCTGCCGGTCGGGTTGCGGTCCTCGAGCTTGGCCCACAGCCGCACCGGCGGTGCCCCGTCGGGCACCGTCGGCGACAGTCGGGGCAGCCCCACCAGGGGCGTGCCGCCACAGGCGTCCAGCAGGCTGTCGTACCGCGTCATCGCGGCCGCCTCAGCTCGCGGCGACGGGCGCGCGACGCCCGGCGGCGCTGTGCTGGCTGATCGCCGCGGCGGCGGCGAAGCCAAACGCGCCACCGGCCACGGCGGGCAGGATGGTGACGCTGTCGCCGTCGTTCAGCTTGGCGTCCAGCGCGCCCAGGAAGCGCACGTCCTCGTCGTTGACATAGACGTTGACGAAGCGGTGCAGCGCGCCGGCCTCGGTGACCAGCCGGCCCCGCAGCCCGGCGTGCCGGGAGTCCAGGTCGGTGAGCAGGTCGTCCAGCGTGTCACCGCTGCCCTCGACGACCTTCGCGCCGCCGGTGTAGCTGCGCAGGATGGTGGGGATGCGAACCTCGATGGCCATGTGTCGTACTCCTCGATCGGGTGTGCTCGGTGACGGGAAAGGGTGTGCGGGTGCTGACGGGGATCAGCGGCCCGAACACTCGTAGTCGACCGTCGCCGGGCTCTGCCCGAACATGTACGACTGCACGGCGTGCGGATCCACCCCGGCGTCGAGGATCCGCACCGGCTCCTCGGTGACCACCCCGTCCACGATGCGGAAGGAACGGATCTCCTCCGTGTCGGGTTCGCGGGTGGAGACGAGCAGATAGTGGGCGCCGGGCTCACCGGCGAAGGAGATGTCCGTCCGCGAGGGGTACGCCTCGGTGGCGGTGTGCGAGTGGTAGATCACGACCGGTTCCTCGTCGCGGTCGTCCATCTCGCGCCACACCCGCAGGTGCTCCATCGAGTCGAACTCGTAGAACGTCATCGAGCGGGCGGCGTTCTCCATGGGGATGTGCCGGGTCGGAGTGTCACTGCCGACCGGGCCGGCGACCACGCCGCAGGCCTCGTCGGGGTGGTCCCGACGAGCGTGGGCGACGATCGCGTCGACGATCGACCGGTCGATGCTCAGCACGCCGCCAAGACTAGCGCCCGGCGGCCCACGACCGCGAGGTCGCGCCGGTCACAGTCACTCGATCAAGGCGTTGAGCAGGGACTCCTGGAGATAACCGAGATACGCGTAGACCGAAAGCTGGAACACCCGGCTGGAGGACGGGTCCTCGGCGACCGCATCGTCCAGTTCCGCCCCCAGATCGGTGCCGTCCTTGATCTCCAGCCGTACGCCCATCGCCAACCGGGCGTCGTTCAGCGCCCGCAGCCATGCCTCGGCCGCCTCGGCGTCCAGGCGTACCTCTCCGCCGCTGTCGGCGTCGTCGGGCAGCGCGGCCAGGATCGCCCCGGCCTGATCGATCTTGGCGGTCTTCAGGTCGCCCTCGGTGTAGCGGCGGAACTCCGCCGTCCCCGCCGCGTCCTCCGGATAGACCTCGGGGAAGAGCCGGCACACGACCGGGTCGGAGTGGTCGAACCCGTCGGTCAGCAGCCCGACCACCTCGGAGGCGACCTTGCGCAGGACACGCACCTCGTCGACGGCGAACGTGGCGACGTACCGGTCACCCCGGCGGCGGAACATGCTCATGAGCGCTCCACCGTCGCCCACAGCCCGTAGGCGTGCAGTTGTGAGGCGTCGTGCTCCATGCGCTCGCGGGCCCCGCTGGAGACCACCGCCTTGCCCTTGTGGTGCACGTCCAGCATCAACTGCTCGGCCTTCTCCCGGCTGTAACCGAAGAGCTTCTGGAAGACCCAGGTCACGTACGTCATGAGGTTGACCGGGTCGTCCCACACGATCGTCACCCACGGCCGATCGGAGGCCGGCACCTCATCGGTGTCCGGGGTCTGCGCCGGTGCAACCTGCGGAGCCGCCATGCCCCCCATCGTGCCACCGGTTCGGCGGAACCGAGGAACCGGAACGCCGGACCGGGTGGGATCGCCACCGACCGCCGCCCGATGACCACGGCTGGTCGTCCTGAGCGCGCACGCGAGCACCCCGGTGGGAGGACCGCCGGGGTACGCCGCGTGACGGTCAGGCGAGCAGGATGCCGTGTTCGGCTGCATCGGACAGCACCATGCCGAGCGAGAGACGGACCACCTCGAACCGGCGCGAGATCTCCCGGGACAACTCCAACTCGATCTCCCGCAACGCCCGCTGGGACCAGGCCCGCGCGGCGCTCTGGTCGGCGTTGGCGGGCGTACGCCAGTGTTGCCAGCAGCCACCCGCCAGCGACACCGCGACCGGCGGCAGGATCTCGGTCCGCGGCACGGTGGGGTACGCCGCCAGCGCGTCGATCGCGGCGGGGCCGGTCAGCGACGCCACGCCCGCGGTGCTGGTGACCAACAACACCCGCTCCAACTCCGGGCCGGTGACGTGGTCGGGCATCCCCCACCGGACCGCCTTGGTGATGCGGCGACGGACCCCTTCCGGCAGCGGCGCGCCGAAGAGTCGACCGCCGATGTCCTCGACCAGTTCCCGCACCGCGTGGTCGCACTGCACGGTGGCGAGCAGGGACAGCGCCTCCATCTCCCGGTCGAGCAACTGCGGCAGACCGGCGCAACCGGTGCCGAAGACGATCTCCTGCACCACCCGCAGGTGCAGGTTTGCCAGTTCCAGCGCCAGATGTTGGCGGATGCGCCGGCCTGCGGACCCCACCTGGCGGTCGAGTCGTTCGGACCACTCGCCCGGCTCCGGCAGCACCGGCACCCGGCCGTGCAGGCCGGGCACGTCCGGCGGATCGAGGCTGGAGCGTTCCAGCCCCTCGTCGGAGGCCCACCCGACGAGCACCCGCCGCAGGGCCAGCGCGTCGCCCTCGACGATCGGGAACCAGCGGGCCTCGGCCAGCCCGGGTACGGCGGCGAGCAACGCGGCCCGGTGCGCCTCGACGATGACCGTGATCGGATCCACCGCCGTGCCGTCGGGCGCCTCGGCCGGCTCCGGCGACGTCCAGCCGCTCGCACCCGGCGTGACCGCGAAGAAGACCTGGACCGGGCTGTCCACGACCTCGGCGAGCAGGTGCAGCTCGGCGGCGCTGAAGGACTGGTCCGCGGCGATCACGAACAGCAGTGCGCCGGCCCGGCCGGCGGCGTCGAGCACGACCCCGGCGCCGGCCCGCCCGAGCGACGAGAGGTCCGGCGTGTCGACGAGCTGGTAGTGCTTGAGCAGCGGCTCGGGCAGGCTCAGCTCGACCCGGCGGGGCGGCCGGGCCAGCGCCGGCCCGACCTCCGGCAGGTCCGTCCGGTACGAGAACGGCGCCCGGAAGCCGGGCACGTAGGCGGACCGGCTCGCCTCGGTCGCGTGCCGTACCACCAACCAACTTCCGGTCGGCACGGTGAGCATCCCGGCATCGAGGTCCAGCAGGGCGGCCAGCACGTTCGCCCGGCCGGCACCGGCCGGACCCACGGCGACCACGCCGAGGGGCTCACGCGGATCGACGGTCACGCCGAGCCGATCGGGGAACGGGCGGTGACCCGGTGGCCCGGTCGCATCGTCGGGCGTACCGAGGTCGTGGAGAGGGCCCGGCTTCATCAGGCGGCGGCCTCCGAGGCTGGGCGGCCGGCAGAGCCGGTCGCGGTGAACATCCGGCGACGCACCCGGATTTCGGAAGAGTACGGGCGTGGGCGTCGGGAATGGGACAAACGAAAGTACTCTGCGGTAACTCCGCGACTACTCAACTTCATCCGCTCGGGCTACCGGCCGGGGCATAGTTCCATCGATATGCTGCGCGAATGAGTCGGTGGAAGTTCGTGGGCCGCACGGCGGAACTCGACCGTCTGCAGGCGGCGGTGACCGGCGCCCAGGGCCGGCGAGGCATAATCTTCGCCGGAAGCCCGGGTATCGGCAAGAGCCGCCTGCTCCGGGAAGGCGTCGACGCGCTTCCCGTCGAGGAGTACGCGGTCTGGTGGATCGCGGCCAGCGCCACCACCCAGGCGGTGCAGTTCGGCGGTCTGGTGCAGGTGCTTCCCGTCGAACAACCACAGGGGCTCTCCCCGGCCGGCATCCTGCGCTGGGCATTGGACGTGTTACAGCAGCAGGCCGCGGGCCGACGGATCGTGCTCGCCGTCGACGACGCGCACCTGCTCGACCCGCCGTCGGCCGCGCTCGTACACCTGGTCGCCCGCTCCGAGAACGCCTCCGTGGTGGGCACCCTGCGCGACGGCGAGCAGATCCCGCTGCCGATCCGCGCACTGTGGACGGACGGACTGGTCGACCACGCCGAGGTGAGCCCGCTGCCACCGGCGGAGACCGCCCGACTGCTCCGGGAGATCCTGGGGTGCCAGGTCGACCACGCCTCGTCCGAGCGGCTCGGCCGACTCAGCTCCGGCAACCCGCTGCTGCTACGCGAACTGGTGCACGCCGTCACGAACAGCGGCGAGTCCAGCACGAAGTACGGCGTCTGGACCTGGACCGGCCGGCTGGAGCTGGCGCCCAACCTGACCGAGCTGATCGACATCCGGATCACCCAGCTCACCCCCGGCGTACGCACCGTCGTCGAGCTGGTCGCGTTCGGCGAGCCGCTCGGCCTGCGGCTGCTCTACCGAGCGGCGGAACAGGCCGATGTGGAGACCGCCGAGGAACGCGGCCTGATCACGGTGGCCCCCTCCGACCGGCGGGTCGACGTACGCCTGGCCCACCCGCTCTACGGCGAGGTGGTGCGTCGGCAGTGCCCGGTCAGCCGGACCCGCCGGTTGCAGGCACACCTCGCCGAACTGCTGGAGGGTGTCGGCAAGCGACGCCGGGAGGACCTGCTGCGGGTCGCCGTGTGGCGACTGGACTCCGGCACCGCGCAGGATCCGGCGATGCTCGTCGACGCGGCCGGTCAGGCGTTCGCGCGCTACGACGTACCGCTGGCGACCCGGCTGGCGCGGGCCGCGCTCGACGCCGACGGCGGGTTCGACGCGGCCGAGCTGCTGGCCACCATCCTGATGTTCGCCGACCGCCCGGCCGAGGCGCTCGGCGTGCTCGACGCCGTCGCCACCGACACCGGTGACGAGGAGCGGCTCAGCCGGTGGCTCACGGTCCGCGGCATGGTCAGCTACTGGGGACTCAGTCAGCACTCGACGGTGGAGGAGATCGCCAAGCGCGGCAGCGACCTGAAGGACCACGCCGCCCAGGCCCGGGTGCGCTCCTTCGAGGCGATCATGCGGCTACACCGGCTGGACGCACCGACCGCGCTACGGCTCGCCCAGAACGTGCTGGACCGGCCGGCGGCCAGCATCGCCGCGCGGGAGCTGGCCCGATGCGCCATCGCCCACCTCCAGGCGGTGCAGGGACAGCTGTGCCGCAGCGCCACCGCGGTCGACCTCGTGCAGGCGAAGGTGGCCAGTTGGCGGGCGGACATGCCGTACCTCCAACTCGCCGTCGAGCTGGCCCGGGGCACCCGGTTGGCGCTCTCCGGTGACCTGTCCGGCATCGACGCGCTGGTCGCCGACGAGTTCGCTGACCTGGCCGACGCGGGCGACTTCCGGCTGGGCAGCGGGTACCTGGCGATCCTGCGCGCGTACGCGGCCCGGCTGCGCGGGCGCAGCGACGCGGCTCTGCAGGCCGCGCTCGGCGCCTGCGCGGTGCTGGCGACCAGCCGGGTCTACGCCGGTCTCGCCCAGGCCGAACGCGCGCAGGCCGCAGCGTTGCGCGGCGACGCCCGGCAGGCGGCCGAGGCGATGGCCGAGGCGGACCGCACCCACGCGCCGAGCATGGCGGTGCTGTACCCGTGGCTGGAACAGGCCCGGGCCGCGACGTTCGCGGCCGGCGGTGACCTGGCCGGCGCGACGGCGCACCTGCACGGGCTGGTCGACCGGCTGCGGGTGGACGGCTTCGCCGGACACGAGACCCTGGTGCTGCACGATCTGGTACGCCTCGGCGAGGCCACCGCGCCGACCGGCCCGACCTGCTCCGACGGCAGCCGCCGCACGGTCGCCCAGCGGCTGACGGAACTCTCCGAGCAGGTCGACGGCAATCTGCCTCCGCTCCTGGCCCGGCACGCCCGCGCCGCGGCGGAGAGTTCCCCCGAGCAGTTGCTAGCCGCCGCCGACGGCTTCCTGGACCTGGGGCTGGCACTGCCGGCCGCGGAGGCCGCCGCCGAGGCGGTGCACCTGCTGCGCCAGCGTCGCTCGCCGCAGCTCGCCAGTGCCGGCGAGCGGCTCGCGGTGATGCTCGGCTGCTGTGACATGGTGCACACTCCGGCGCTGCGCGCGGCCACCCCGACGCTGAGCGAGCGGGAGTGGCAGGTGGCCCGGCTGGCGGCCCACGGTGAGACCAGCCGCGCCATCGCTGAGCAGCTCTTTCTCTCCGCACGGACGGTGGAGAACCACCTCCAGCGGATCTACACCAAGCTCGGGGTGACCGGGCGCGTCGAACTCAGGGCGGCGTTGCGGACGATCCCGGGCCACGGCGGCACGGCTACCACCTGAACCCTAGGCTGGGGCTGTGCACAGCCTTCGTCCCGCTCTGCTGACGGACCACTACGAGCTGACCATGGTCAGCGCCGCCCTGCGCGACGGCACGGCGGACCGCCGCTGCGTCTTCGAGGTGTTCAGCCGGCGGCTGCCGATCGGCCGCCGGTACGGCGTGGTCGCCGGCACCGCCCGGCTGGTGGAGATGCTCCGCGAGTTCCGCTTCGACCCGGCCGACCTGGACTTCCTGCGCCGCACCGGCGTGGTCGACGAGCAGGGTGCCGCCTGGCTCGCCGACTACCGGTTCACCGGCGACATCGACGGATACCCCGAGGGCGACCTCTTCTTCCCCGGCTCCCCCATCCTCACCGTCTCGGGCGGCTTCGCCGAGTGCGTGGTGCTGGAGACGCTGGTGCTGTCGGTGCTCAACCACGACTGCGCGGTGGCCGCCGCCGCAGCGCGGATGGTGACCGCCGCCCGGGGCCGGGCCCTGATCGAGATGGGCTCCCGGCGGGCGCACGAGGAGGCCGCCGTCGCCGCGGCCCGCGCCGCGTACCTGGCCGGGTTCCGGTTCACCTCCAACCTCGCCGCCGGCCAGCGCTACGGCATCCCCACCGCGGGCACCGCCGCACACGCGTTCACCCTGCTGCACGACGACGAGCGGGCCGCCTTCGCCTCGCAGGTCGCCACGCTGGGCAAGGACACCACGCTGCTGGTCGACACGTACGACATCAGCCAGGGCATCCGGAACGCGATCGAGGTGGCCGGGCCGGAGCTGCGGGCGGTCCGGATCGACTCCGGCGATCTGGCGGTGATCGCCCAGCAGTCCCGCGAGCTGCTGGACTCGCTCGGTGCCACCGAGACGAAGATCATCGTCTCCGGCGACCTCGACGAGTACGCCATCGCCTCGCTCGCCGCCGAGCCGGTGGACATGTACGGCGCCGGCACCGCCGTGGTCACCGGCTCCGGCGCACCCACCGCCGGCCTGGTCTACAAGCTGGTCGAGGTCGAGGGGCGGCCGGTCGTCAAGCGCTCCGAGCACAAGGCCACCATCGGCGGGCGCAAGGTGGCGGTCCGCCGACACAAGCCCACCGGCACCGCCACCGAGGAGATCGTCGTCCCGCAGGGCGTGCCGGACCGCCGTCCCAACGACCGGCTGCTGCAACGGTCGTACGTGGCCGACGGCGAGCCGGTGACGCTGCCGACGCTTGACGAGTCGCGCGAACACCTGCGTCAGTGCCTGATCTCCATCCCGTGGGAGGGCCTCAAGCTCTCCGCGGGCGACCCGGCCATCCCGGTCACCGTCGTACCCGCCGAGTGAAAGGAGCGCGTCGGTGAGCAACGCGCTGATCATCGTCGACGTGCAGAAGGACTTCTGCGAGGGCGGTTCGCTGGCCGTCGCAGGCGGTGCCGGTGTCGCCGCCGGGATCTCCCGGCTGCTGGCCGGCGAGCCGGACCGCTGGGACCACGTGGTGGCGACGAAGGACTACCACGTCGACCCGGGCAACCACTTCGCCGACGCACCGGACTTCGTCAGCACCTGGCCCCGGCACTGCGTGGTCGGTACCCCGGGCTCCGAGTTCCACCCCGAGCTGGCCACCGACCGGATCGAGGCCGTCTTCCACAAGGGCGAGTACGCCGCCGCGTACTCCGGCTTCGAAGGGCAGGCCCCCGACGGCGAGGGACTGGCCGACTGGTTGCGCCAGCGCGGAGTGGACCGGGTCGACGTGGTCGGCATCGCCACCGACCACTGCGTCCGCGCGACCGCCCTGGACGCCGCCCGCGAGGGCTTCGCCACCACCGTGCTGCTGGATCTGACCGCAGCCGTCGCGCCGGACACCACCGACGTCGCGTTGCGTGCCTTCGACGGTGCCGGGATCACCGTGCACGGTGCCCCTGTGATCAGGGACGCATGACCCGCTAATTCGTTGGCGTCGGCACCACCCTCCGTCGAGGATGTCCGGCGGAGGTACGGACCGACGTGAACATGAAGCCTTACCGGGAGGCGCTCGCCCTACCCGGTCTCCGGTCGTTGCTGCTGGTGGCGGTGCTGGCCCGTATCCCGCTGACGGCGACCGGGGTCACGTTGACCTTCTATGTCGTGCAGGATCTCGGGCGCGGCTACGGCGCCGCCGGACTGGCCGGTGCCGCGATCACCGTCGGTGCCGCGATCGGCGCCCCACTGCTCGGCCGGCTGGTGGACCGCCACGGGCTGCGTCCCGTCCTCGTCCTCACCACCGTCGCCGAAGCCGTCTTCTGGTCCACCGCGCCACAGTTGTCGTACCCGCTGCTGCTGCCGGCCGCCTTCCTGGCCGGCCTGCTCGCGCTGCCCATCTTCTCGGTGATCCGGCAGTCCGTCGCCGCGCTGGTGCCGCCGGAGAAGCGCCGCCCCGCGTACGCGCTCGACTCGATGTCCGTCGAGCTGTCGTTCATGATCGGCCCGGCGCTCGCCACGGTCGGGGTCACCACCATCTCCGCGCGCCTCACGCTCTACCTGGTCGGCGCCGGAATCGTCACCGCCGGTATCGCGCTGTGGCTGCTCAACCCGCCGGTCCGCAGCGCCGGTGAGGCGGCCGCCGGTCCGCAGCCGAGGATCGCCCGACGCCAGTGGCTCACCTCCCGACTGATCGCCGTCTTCGCCGTCAGCACCGCGGCGACCCTCGTACTCGGTGGCACCGACGTGGCGGTCATCGCGGTCCTGCGCGAGAACGGCGACGCCGGGTTCACCGGCGTCGTCCTCGCCGTCTGGGCGGTGGCGTCGCTGGCCGGCGGTTTCGCGTACGGCGCCGCCCGCCGCTCCTTCTCCACCGTGGCGTTGCTGGGCACGCTGAGCCTGTGCACCATCCCCGTCGGGTTGGGCGGCTCACACTGGTGGCTCCTCTGCCTGGCCCTGATCCCGGCCGGAGCACTCTGCGCGCCCACCATCGCCGCCACCTCCGACGCGGTGAGCCGCCTCGCCCCCGCCGGGGTACGCGGCGAGGCGATGGGTCTGCACGGCTCGGCCGTCACCGTCGGCATCGCCGTCGGCGCCCCACTGGCCGGGGCGGTCATCGACGCCTCCAGCCCGCTGTGGGGATTCGTCGTCACCGGCGCTATCGGCACCCTGGTGGCCCTCGCGGTCCTCCCGATCGAGCTACGCCACCGCCGCGCCGACCGCGCCGCCCTCGACACCCCACCACCTACCGTCCCCGCCGGAACCACGACGACTTCCCTCCCCGTGCCCGCGACGCCTGCCTCCATGCCCGCGACACCTGCCTCCATGCCCGCCGACGCCACGACCGCTCCCCTCCCCGAGCCCGCGGCACCTGCCTCCGTGCCCGCCGACGCCACGACCGCTCCCCTCCCCGAGCCCGCGACACCTGCCTCCATGCCCGCGACACCTGCCTCCGTGCCCGCCGACGCCATGACCACGCCCGTCGCCGTCACGGCCGCAGCCGACACGACGCCAGCAGGGTTCTCCCTCGCGCCTGTGACCGGTACACAGGTCACCGTCGCCGGGTCTGCACCGAGGCCCATCGCCGTGGTCCGATCCGGCCCGGACCACGAATCAGCAGCGGCCTTCTCCACGACAACCTCCTGACACCGCCGCCGCGTCACTCCCGCACCCGCCGCGTCCCTGGCTCCTCACCTCTCGCCCTGGCCCCGCAGCCCGCGCCCCCGCCCTTGCCCGTCACCCCTTGCCCGTCACCCCTTGCCCGTCACCCCTTGCCCGTCACCCATGGCCCCTCGCACCGGCCCTGACCGAGCCGACGGCCGACGGCCCCTGGCCCTCGGCAGTGGGCCCACGGTCGAGTGCCCACGGCCGAGTGCCCACGGCCGAGTGCCCACGGCCGAGTGCCCACGGCCGAGTGCCCACGGCCGAGGGCACCTGGCCGAGGGCACCTGGCCGAGGCAGCAACTTCATGGATATTGCTGCCTCATCTCGCTCCGAGACAGCAACATCCATGAAGTTGCTGCTTCACAGCAGCGGGGCCCGGCAGCGCCGATCCGGTTTCCGGTGGAGCGGGCCAGCGCAAGGCGAGCCAGCGCCGTGCGCGGAGCTTGCAAGCCAGCCCGGAGCTTGGGGCCAGCGCCGTGCGCGGAGCTTGCGCGCCGGCACGAAGCTTGGGGCCAGCGCCGTGCGCGGAGCTTGCGCGCCGGCACGAAGCTTGCGGGCCAGCGCGGAGCGTGCGCGCCAGCGCGGAGCGTGCGCGCCAGCGCGGAGCGTGCGCGCCAGCGCGGAGCGCGCGCCAGCGCCGAGCCTGCGGGCGCTGGCGGCTCGCCCGGACGGGTGCCGGGGCAGGCGCCGAGTCAGCTCCCGCGAGGCATGTGCGCGGCCACCGGCTCGACCGCATCGATCACACCCTCTCGGGCCACGGCAGGGATCAACACGACGTACGGCCCGTGGGGGGAAGGGCGACGGGCGCCGACCCCGGGTGTGGGGTGGCGCCCGTCGTGGTGCGTGCGGTGGTGTCAGCGGCGATCGATGTCGCTGGAGGTGTCCTCCTGGTAGCTGGCACCGCCGTCGGACTCGCTGGTGAGCGGCTTGGAGCCACCCTCGGGCGGGCCGGCCAGGCTCTGCCCGGCGGCCAGCTCGGGGAACTTGGCGTCGAAGGCGGGACGCTCGGAGCGGATCCGGGGCATCCGGTCGAAGTTGCGCAGCGGCGGCGGGGAGGTGGTCGCCCACTCCAGCGAGTTGCCGTGGCCCCACGGGTCGTCAACCTCGACCACCGGACCGGCCTTGTACGCCTTCCAGCAGTTGTAGATGAACGGCAGCGTGGAGATACCGGTGATGAACGCGCCGATCGTGGAGATCATGTTCAGCGTGGTGAAGCCGTCGATGGCCTGGTAATCGGCGTACCGCCGGGGCATGCCCTCGTTGCCGAGCCAGTGCTGCACCAGGAACGTGGTGTGGAAACCGATCATGGTCAGCCAGAAGTGAATCTTGCCGAGCCGCTCGTCCAGCATCCGGCCGAACATCTTCGGGAACCAGAAGTAGATGCCGGCGAAGACCGCGAACACGATCGTGCCGAAGAGCACGTAGTGGAAGTGCGCCACCACGAAGTACGAGTCGTGCATGTGGAAGTCGAGCGGCGGGGCGGCCAGCAGCACGCCGGTCAGGCCACCGAAGAGGAAGGTGACCAGGAAGCCGACGGACCAGAGCATCGGCGTCTCGAAGCTGATCTGGCCGCGCCACATGGTGCCGATCCAGTTGAAGAACTTCATACCGGTCGGCACGGCGATCAGGTAGCTCAGGAAGCTGAAGAACGGCAGCAGCACCTGGCCGGTGGCGAACATGTGGTGCGCCCAGACGCTCATCGACAGGCCGGCGATGGCGATGGTGGCGGCGACCAGACCCTTGTAGCCGAAGATCGGCTTGCGGGAGAAGACCGGGATGATCTCGCTGATGATGCCGAAGAACGGCAGCGCGATGATGTACACCTCGGGGTGCCCGAAGAACCAGAACAGGTGCTGCCACAGCATCGGGCCGCCGGTGTCGGGGCTGTAGACGTGGGCACCGAGGATGCGGTCGGCGGCGAGTGCGAAGAGCGCGGCGGCCAGCAGCGGGAAGACCAGGATCACCAGGAGGCTGGTGACCAGCATGTTCCAGGTGAAGATCGGCATCCGGAACATGGTCATGCCGGGCGCGCGCAGGGTCAGGATCGTGGTGATCAGGTTGACCGCGCCGAGGATGGTGCCCAGACCGGAGATGGCCAGACCGACCACCCACATGTTGGCGCCGACGCCGGGGGCGTGCTCGCTGGTGCTCAGCGGGGTGTAGGCCGTCCAGCCGAAGTCCGCCGCGCCACCCGGGGTGAGGAAACCGGCGGTGGCCATGGTGCCACCGAACAGGTACAGCCAGTACGCGAAGCTGTTCAGCCGCGGGAACGAGACGTCCGGCGCGCCGATCTGGATCGGCACGATGTAGTTGCCGAAGGCGAACACGATCGGCGTCGCAAAGAACAGCAACATGATCGTGCCGTGCATCGTGAACAGCTGGTTGTACTGCTCGGGCGAGAGGAACTGCAGCCCGGGCCGGGCCAACTCGGCCCGCATGATCAGGGCCATCAGACCACCGATCATGAAGAACACGAACGCGGTGACCATGTACATGATCCCGATTTGCTTCGCGTCCGTGGACCGCAACAGCCGCGCGATGGCCGACCCCTTGACCGGCTCCCGGACCGGCCAGGGCCGGGTCACGACCGGCTTCGGTGCGACGGTGGTCACGAGGGGCCTCCGGTTCCTGGGTTGTCCCGCTCGGCACGCGTGTCTCTGCGGGCCGTCATCCGCAAGGAGGATAGTCCCCGGCAGGTGAGAGCGCCGCGTGGGGTCACCGGGCGTGGATCACAGCGGGCCGAGGAGCAACCGGTAATGCTCGCCGAAGATGCGGTCGCCGCGTCCGCGCAACAGCGGGTCGCGGAGCGCCGGCGGCACGTCGCGGGTGCGGTTGCGGTCCCGGGTCCGGTCCCGCACCCACCGGGTACGCGGCCGGCGGCGGCTCTCGTACGCGGTCAGTGCCGCCTCGACGCTCCCGGCGGCGTGCAACGACTCGGCGAGCACCACCGCGTCCTCCAGCGCCATCGCGGCACCCTGGGAGAGCGTCGGCGCGGTGGCGTGGGCGGCGTCACCGACCAGCAGCACCCGGCCCCGGTGCCAGCGCCCGAGTTCGACCTCGTCGGTGACGCTGGCGTGCACCGTGCCGAGCGCGTCGAGCACCTCGGGCACCGGGCCGCCGTAGTCGCCGAACAGCTCACGCAACCGGGCCCTCGGGTCGGCCGGCGGCGCGGAGCCGGCCTCGTCCGCGTAGCAGTGCAGCCGACCGGCTCCGATCGGCACCACCAGGATCCCGCTGCGCTGACCGAGCAGCGCGGTCCAGTCCCGCACCGCCGGCCCGTCACGCACCACGCTCCGGTAGACCACCTGGCCGGCGGGGCGGGGCGGTCCGCCGAGCGCGGCCAGCGCCCGGATCGAGGAACGCGGACCGTCGGCGCCGATGACCAGGTCGTACTCGGTCTGGGTGCCGTCGACGAAGGTGACGCCGACGGTGTTGGTCAGCAGGTCGATGGTGCGGACCTCGGCGCCGTGCCGGACCGCGCCACCGGCCCCGCTGAGCAGGACCCGGTGCAGGTCGGCGCGGGGCATGGCACGGCACTCGCCGACGCCGGCCCAGAGCGTGTCGAGGTCGACCTCGCACAGCGGCACGCCGCCTGCGTCCAGGAAGCGCTGGCGGTGGATGACCTGCCCGTAGGGGCGTACCGGGTCGTCGAGGTCGAGGCGGCGCAGCGCGCGGGCGGCGTTGCCCGGCAGGTAGAGACCGGCGTCGGCGAGTTCGCCCGGGGGCGCCTTGTCGGTCACGTCGGGCCGAAAGCCCGCCAGGCGTAGCGCCCGGGCCACGGCCAGACCGGCGATGCCCGCGCCGACGACGAGAATGCGCAGGGGGGAGCTACGCATGGGGTTGTACGCCTCCGGAGGGGTCGGCACGCGTTGGAGGCAAGACACTACTCGGCGCAATCGGTGCACGCCAGAGGCAATTAGCCCACGACGGACATCCCTCGGCGTCGGCACACCCCCCGTCGGCGCTGCCCAACGCCCGGCCGGAGATCTCCGAGTGGCCGATCGGCGCGTACGTGACACACGTCATAATTCACCTCAATAACCCCGGCCTGTTGCGCCCGTTGTTCCATGTATGTAAATGTGACGATGAGCACATGGGAGCGCTCCCGGAGCCACCCACCCCCGGCGGCGAGCACCTTCCCACCGCTCCACTCGCACACCGTCCCGGCGTCCCTGACGCCGCAGCGCAAGGAGCATCATGAGACGTATCCTGCGGGCCATCACGGCCGTCGGCCTGCTCGCCGCCGGCTCCACCGTCGCCGTGGCCCTCGGCGGCACCGCCTCTGCGGACACCCTGATCTGCGAGCAGTACGGCAGCACGGTGATCCAGAACCGCTACGTGGTGCAGAACAACCGCTGGGGCACCACCGCCGAGCAGTGCATCAACGTGACCAGCAGCGGCTTCGAGATCAGAACCCAGAACGGCAGCAGCCCGACCAACGGCGCTCCCACCGCGTACCCGTCGGTCTTCGTCGGCTGCCACTACACCAACTGCTCCCCCGGCACCAACCTGCCCATCCAGGTCAGCCAGATCAGCAGCGCGAGCAGCAGCATCAACTACCGGTACGTCAGTGGGGCCACCTACAACGCCTCGTACGACATCTGGCTCGACCCGTCGCCCAAGCGCGACGGCGTGAACCAGATGGAGATCATGATCTGGCTCAACCGGCAGGGCTCCATCCAGCCCATCGGCTCCCCCGTCGGCAACGCGAACATCGACGGCCGGAACTGGGAGGTCTGGCGCGGCAGCAACGGCTCCAACAACGTCATCTCGTACCTGTCGCCGTCGGCCATCAGCAGCGCGAACCTCAACCTGCTGGCCTTCATCAACGACACCCGCAACCGGGGCGCGATCACCAACTCGTGGTACCTGACCAGCATCCAGGCCGGCTTCGAGCCCTGGCAGGGCGGCGCCGGCCTGGCCGTGACCAACTTCTCGGCCGCGGTCAACGGCGGCGGCAACAACCCGCCGCCCACCACCAACCCGCCGACCACCCCGCCGCCCTCGGGTAGCGGCGCGTGCGCGGTGAAGTACACCGCCAACTCGTGGAACAACGGCTTCACCGCCGACGTGCAGATCACGAACACCGGGTCGAGCACCGTCAACGGCTGGACGCTGGCGTACTCGCTGCCCTCCGGACAGCAGATCACCAGCTCATGGAACGCCACGGTGAGCCAGAGCGGATCCTCGGTGACCGCCCGGAACATCAACTGGAACGGCACGCTCGCTCCCGGCGCCACGGCCAGCTTCGGCTACCAGGGCTCACTGAGCGGGTCGTACTCCTCCCCCACCAGCTTCACCCTCAACGGCGCCACCTGCACCCGCTCCTGACTTCGTGAAAGGAAGGGTCCCCTCCTAACGCCTCGTGCATAGGAGGGGACCCTTCCTAACATCATCAGGCCGGCGGGAGGACCGACTGTGCAAATACGCCTCGACGGTGACGGGCTCGTGCTGCGCCCGTGGGCGGAACGCGACCTGCCGCAGCTAGTCGTGATCTTCGATCATCCGGAGATGGCCCACCGGCTGCCGGTGGCCGCGCCGTTCGACCGAGCTGCCGCCGAGGCGTACCTGGCGAGGACGCGCACCTCCCAGGAGCGGCTGTATCTGGCCGTCACCGGCGCCGACGACCTGGCCCGGGGCGAGGTGATGCTCAACCTGGTCACCGGCGGCATCGGGTACGCGGTCGGGCCGCCCTATCGGGGCGAGCGACTGGCCGCCCGGGCGTTGCGGCTGGTGACCGCGTACGCCGACTCGATCCCGGGCCTGCCCACGACGCACCTGGAGATCGAGGCGGACAACGCGGCGAGTATGGCCACCGCCCGAGCGGTCGGTTATCGGCCGACCGGGGGTGAGCCGGTCGTCGTCGACGAGGGCCGACGCCGCCTCGTGCTGCACCGCTGGGAACGCGGCGCCCCGGGCATGCCCTGATCCTGATGTTAAAAGGGGTCCCCTGCTATGCACGAGGCGTTAGCAGGGGACCCTTCCTTACATCCGGGAACGGCGTCAGGGGGTGCCGAGCGCGTCGATGTCGCGCATCTCCTCGGCGTTCAGGGAGAAGCCGAAGACGTCGGCGTTGGCCCGGATCCGGTCCGGAGTCACCGACTTGGGGATCGCGACGATCTCGTGGTCGAGGTGCCAGCGCAGCACCACCTGGGCGGGCGAGACGTTGTGCGCGCCGGCGATCCGGGTCAGCACCGGGTCCGACAGGTCGCTGGTCTTGAACGGGCTGTAACCCTCCAGCACGACGCCCCGGTCACGGTGCTCGGTGTGCCGCTGCCGGTCGTACAGCCGGGGGCTCCACTTGATCTGGTTGACCGCCGGGTTCTCCTCGGTGGCCTGGATCAGCTCGTCGATTTGCGGGGTGCTGAAGTTGCTCACGCCGACCGCGCGGGCCAGGTTCTCGTCCCGCGCGGCGAGCATCTCCCGCCAGGCGGGGATCAGGTCGCCGGGATCGCTCGGCGGCCAGTGCAGCAGCCACAGGTCGACGTAGTCGAGGCCGAGCGCGCGCAGGCTCGCCTCGATCGTCTCGCGTTCCCGGCCGACCTGGTCGGGCGGCAGCTTGGTGGTGATGAAGACGTCCTCGCGACGCAGCCCGCTCTCCCGGACGGCCCGACCGACCTCCTCCTCGTTGCCGTACATGGTGGCGGTGTCGATGTGCCGGTAGCCCGCGTCCAGCGCGTCGAGCACGGCCTGGTAGCCGGTCTCGCCGGTGGCCTGCCAGGTGCCGAAGCCGAGCAGGGGGATTCGGACGTCACCGGGAAGGACGGCGGTGGGCTGGTCGACGTGGTCCATACCGACCGTTCTACCCCTGATCGACGCCGCCATTCCCGGACCCGGGCACGGCGGCCCGGTTTGCCGGAGAATGTCATCGTGGCTGACCGGCTGGCGGAGTACCGGCGCAAGCGCGACGCGGCGCGTACCCCGGAACCGGTGCCGGCGACCGGGACCGGCCGGGTCGGCGCGGACCGGGGCCGCTTCGTCATCCAGCAGCATCACGCCCGCAGCCTGCACTGGGATCTGCGGCTGGAGCACGACGGGGTGCTCGCCTCCTGGGCGGTGCCGCGCGGGCTGCCGCGCGAGCCGGGCCGCAACCATCTCGCCGTGCACACCGAGGACCACCCGATGGAGTACCTGGACTTCGCCGGTGAGATCCCGGCCGGCGAGTACGGCGGCGGACGCATGATCATCCACGACCGGGGCACCTACCGCTGCGAGAAGTGGCAGGAGCGCGAGGTGGTGGTGCGGCTGCGCGGGCGGCGCACCACCGGACGGTACGTGCTGTTCGCCGCCGGTGGCCGCGACGGACGGGACTGGATGGTGCGCCGCACCGACCCGCCGCCGCCCGGCTGGACCAGCATGCCCGAGCAGGTCGCGCCGATGCGCCCCACACCGGCCCGCCGGCTCCCCGCCGACCAGGCCGACTGGGGGTACGAGCTGCGCTGGGACGGGGTACGCGCGACGGCGTACGTGTCGGGCGGGCGGTTACGGCTGCTCGCCGGGGACGGTGCGGAGATCACCGGCGGGTACCCCTGGCTGCGCGCGATGGCCGAGGCGCTGGCGCCGACCGAGGCGGTGCTCGACGGCGTCCTGGTCCGCATCGACAGGGCCGGCCGGGTCCGACCCGCCCGGGGTGGCCGGAGCACCGCCGACGCCCAGTACCTGCTGGTCGACCTGCTCTGGCTGGAGGGCGTGAGCAGCCTCGACCTGCCCTATCCGCAGCGCCGGGAGTTGCTCGACGGTCTGGCGCTGGCCGGGCCGCACTGGCAGACTCCGCCGTGGTTCCCCGGCACCGGCGCCGAGGCCCTGCGCACCGCCCGTGAGCAGGGGTTGCCCGGGGTCGTGGCGAAGCGGCTGGACTCCGGCTACGAGCCCGGACGACGCAGCCCGGCGTGGCGCAGCGTCGACGCGAGCTGAGGGGACCTCTCGTGCACCTGACCCACCTGGAGTGCCCGCGCTGCGGCACCGAGCACGACGCCGACGTACCGCAGAACCTCTGCGCGTGCGGCTCGCCGCTGCTGGCCCGCTACGACCTGGCGGCGGTGCGGCGCACGGTCGAGCCGGAACGGTTCGGGCTGCGCCCGGCCGACCTGTGGCGGTACCGGGAACTGCTGCCGGTGGCGGACCCGGCGTTCGTCACCACGCTCGGTGAGGGCTGGACGCCGATGCTGCGCGCCCCGGCGTACGGCGCGGAGATCGGTGTGGACGAGCTGCTGGTCAAGGACGAGGGGTTGACCCCGACCGGCTCGTTCAAGGCACGTGGCGCAGCGGTGGGGGTGAGCCGGGCCCGGGAGTTGGGGGTGCGGCGGATCGCCATGCCGACCAACGGCAACGCGGGCGCCGCCTGGGCCACCTACGCGGCCCGCGCCGGGATGGGCGCGACGATCGCGATGCCGCTGTCCGCGCCGACCATCTGCCGCCGCGAGTGCGTGGCCGCCGGGGCGGACCTGCGCCTGGTCGACGGGCTGATCGGCGACGCCGGACGGCAGGTCGCCGCGCTCGTCGCGGCCTCGGGCGGTTCGATCTTCGACGCCGGTACGCTGCGCGAGCCCTACCGGCTCGAAGGCAAGAAGACGATGGGGTACGAGATCGTCGAGCAGTTGGGTTGGCAGGTGCCCGACGTGATCGTCTATCCGACCGGCGGCGGAGTGGGGCTGATCGGCATCCACAAGGCGCTCGGTGAGCTGCGCGAGCTGGGCTGGGTGGAGGACAGGCTGCCCCGGCTGGTGGCGGTGCAGTCCACCGGCTGCGCGCCGATCGTGCGCGCGTTCGCGGCCGGCGAGGACCGGGCGCAGCCGTGGGCGGACGCGCACACGGTGGCGTTCGGCATCACCGTGCCGGCGCCGCTCGGCGACGAGTTGGTCCTGGCCGCGTTGCGGGCCACCGCCGGGACCGCGATCGCGGTGGACGACGCCGAGATCCTCGCCGACCTGCGGGACTTCGCGGCCCGTGAGGGGCTGCTGCTCTGCCCGGAGGGCGCGGCCTGCCTGACCGCCGTCCGCAGGTTGCGTGCCGGTGGCTGGATCCGCGCGGGTGAGCGGGTGGTGGTGCTCAACACCGGGGCGGGCCTGAAGTACCCGGAGACGGTGGACGTGAGCGGCGTACCGCTGCTGCCCGCCTGACGACCCGTACGGTCACTCGGGGGCCGGGTCGGTCAATCGCCAGGCGGCGTTGACCAGGCCGATGTGCGACAGCGCCTGCGGGGTGTTGCCGAGCTGCGCGCCGGTGGTCAGGTCGATCTGTTCGCTGAGCAGGCCGACGTCGTTGGCGTGCCCGGCCACCTGCGTGAACAGCCGGGCGGCCCGCTCCTGCTCGCCGGCCATCGCCAGGCACTCCACCAGCCAGAACGAGCAGAGCAGGAAGCCGGCCGGGTCGGTGTCCCAGCGGCGGATCAGGCCGCCCTCGCCGCCGAGTTCCCGCTCGACGGCGGCGATGGTCGCGCGCATCCGGGGGTCGGTGGCCGGTAGGAAACCCACCACCGGCAGGTACAGCACCGCGGCGTCCAGTTCGGGTGAGCCGAACGCGCCGGTGAAGACGCCCCGCTCTCGGCTGAAGCCCTCGCGGAGTACGGTGGCGCGGATCTCGTCCCGGACGCCCGCCCAGCGCCGGGGGTCGGCCCGCTCGCCGAGGTGCGGTGCCAGCCGTACCGCCTTGTCCATCGCCACCCAGCAGAGCGCCTTCGAGGCCACGTAGTGCCGGTCGGTGTCCCGGGTCTCCCACATGCCCCGGTCCGGCAGGTGCCAGGTGGCGGCCACCTGTTCGGTCAGGCCGAGCACCATCTCCCGCACCTCGGTGCCGAACGGCTCGCCGAGGTAGTCGCGCAGGCGCCACACCGCCGACACCATCTCGCCGGGCACGTCGAGTTGGCGCTGCCGCCAGGCGTCGTTGCCGACGCGTACCGGGGCGCTGCCCGCGTAGCCGGCCAGGCCGGCGCAGTGGTGCTCGGAGACGTCCCGCTCCCCTTCGAGACCGAACAGCACCGGCACCGGTTCGGCACCGATCCGGCCGATCGAGCGGGCCGCCCAGTCGAACAGCCGGGACGCCTCGGTGGGGCAGGCCGCCACCCACAGCGCGCGCATCGTCATCGCGAAGTCGCGTAGCCAGGAGAAGCGGTAGTCGTAGTTGCGGTCGCCGCCGATCCGTTCCGGCAACGACGTGGTGGGCGCCGCGACGACCGCACCACTGCGGGCGTACGTGAGGCCGATGAGCACTGTCGAACTCTGCCGGACCACGTCCGGGTACCGGCCGTCGTAGTGGTGGGTGTCGCGGAAGGAGCGCCAGGTCTGCACGGTGTCCGTCAGCCGTCGGACCGGGTCCGACGCAAGCGGCCGCTCTCCGTAGGCGGGGGCGTACGCGACCTCGAAGCCGAGCACCTGCCCCTCGTCGACCTCGAAGACGTGGTGCACCCGGTCGTGGTCGGCCGTGAGCCGCATCCCGGCGCACCGCAGCGTCAACTCGGCCGGCCCGGCGACGGCCCGCACCCCGCCGTCGTCCAACTCGTGCAGGTAGGGCGTGAGCAGGCTGTACTCCGGTCGGGGCCGGAAGTCGAGCGCCATCCGTACCCGGCCGGAGAGCCCTTCCACGACGCGCAGCAGCACGGCCGGCGACCGCAGGCCGAGTTCGTGGCCCCGGGCACCGGCCTCGGCGGCGAGCGCGTCGGTGACCGCGACGCTGCCCTCCGGGGTCTGGTGCACGGTCCGCAGCACCAGGGTGTCCGGTCGGTACGCCCGCTGCACCCGGTGCCCGGCGCGTCCGGCGGCGACCGGCGCGAGCCGCCAGTGGCCCCCGTCGGAGTCGAGCAGCCGCGCGAAGACGGCGGGTGAGTCGAACCTGTTCGGGCACCACCAGTCGACGGAGCCGTCCCGCCCGACCAGCGCCCCCGATCGACAGTCGGAGAGGAACGCGTAGTCGGAGATCGGCGGCTGCACCATCCGGTGCGCGTACCCGGATCCTCGACCACATCACGCCGGCCCGGACGCCCGGGCCGGCGGGACGGGTCAGGAGGTCGGCGGCTCGTCCTCGCCCGCGGCCTCGGCCGCGTCGGCCTCCTCCTTGGTCTTGTGCACCGCCTGGTCGGCGTGCTCCGGCGGCCCGTAGACGGTGTAGAGCACCAGCGGGTTCGGTCCGGTGTTGACGAAGTTGTGCTTCGTCCCGGCCGGCACCACCACGAGGTCGCCCTGCACGACCTCGCGCTTCTCGCCGGCCACCCGGGCCTCGCCGGTGCCGCTGACGAAGGTGAGGATCTGGTCGATGTCCTCGTGGACCTCCTCGCCGATCTCACCGCCCGCCGGGATCGTCATGATCACCAGTTGGGTGTGCTTCCCGGTCCACAGCACGCGCCGGAAGTCCGGGCTCTTCTCGGCGACCGTGGCGATAGTGAAGTGCTCCATGCCCGGCACATACCCCGTTGCGGCCCGCCCCACGCCGGGACTTGCAGATAGTGGAATTGCGCACGATATGAGGGTTTGGCGGCACGCCGAACGGGGATCGACACGACCGGCCGGCACTGGTCGGCCATGCCAGGTCCCCGCCGACGTACCGCCGTACGGGCTGCGGTGGCGGGAGACGGCTGAGCGCGGCGACGTTCGGGTCCTCGGATCGAACGGCGCCGTGCGCTCGTGTCCGGACCCGGCCGGCGCCCGCCCGTGCGGCCAGGCCACGACGGCCGGCTCGCCGGCTAGGCCAGGACGGCCAGGTGGAACGGCCGGTCGGCGAAGGCCCCGGCGCTGTCGAAGGTGGTCACGAAGACCGCATTCGGGATGCCGGTACGCCCGGCGACGGCGATCTGACCGGACGGCGCCAGCCCCGCGCTGCCCGACAGACCCACCGTGCCGACACACCCGGCGGCGGTCACGTCCTGGTCGAAGACCACCTGGTACATCCCGGTGCTCAACCGGTCGGCGGTCGCGGCGCCCATCCCCCGGACCAGGACGCCGTTCGCGCTGACCACGGCGAACAGCACCCTCGCCGTGGACGGCATGCCGGCACCGCCGCAGGTGGTGTGCGCGGCTTCGGCGCGGGCCGTGGTCTCCTCTTCCGGCGCTGGCTGGGCCGCCCGCCTGCTCCTGGCTCTCGCGCTGGACATCGTTCTCCTCTCCAGCCGGCCGGGCGGCCGAGGCGTGTTGAGTTGATTAGGGCGGCTAAGAAGGATCAGCGCCGATCAGCACCCTTTGTGCATCGAACGTATGTCGCGTTCCCCGTCGGTAGCCACACGACAGGCTGTCCGATCATGGACAGTTGCCATCTCGATCATGCCTCTGACCTGCGATGGAGCCCCGAAAGTAGGGTGTGTCGTCAGTCGTCGTCCGGGTCCAGCACCGGTACGCCGGCCTGGCACCGCACCGACAGCTCGTGCTCGCCGCTCGGGCCGACGAACTTCACCTCGGCGTCGTCGTCCGGGCCCCGGTCAACGTCCTCGACCGAGTAGCCCTGCTTCGGCGACCAGGACGCCAGCCACACCCCGCCCGGCACGCACTCGGCCACCACGCTGCCGCCCTGGTTGGAGAAGCTGCGCCGGTGGGACGCCTCCGGAGTGGGACTCGCGGAGGCGCTCGGGCTCACCGGAGCCGTGGCCGCCGGGTCCGGCGAGCCGGTCGGGCCCGGCGTACCGGTCGTCGGTCCGGTCGTCCGGGGCGGCGCGGCCAACTCGCGGGCGATCTCCTCCTGGCTGCGGACGCCGCCCGGCGTACTGGTGAGGCTCTCCCCCACCAGCCGGATGGCGGCGACTCCGATCAGCGTGGCGACCACCGCGGTGGCCAGCCACCCGGCGATCGCGAGGAGCGTGCGACGTCCCATCACCCGACTATCCCTGATCGCGGGTTGGGGCGACCTTCGGGGAAGGCTAAGGGAGGGTTAACGGACGCCGCCGTCGCGCCCGGGCGGATATACCCTGCCTGCTGTGGCCCGCCTGCTGCTCATCGAGGACGACCTGACCATCCGCACCCCGCTGGTGCGGGCGCTGCGCGAACGGGGACACGCGGTGGCGGCGGCGTCGACCGCGATGGCCGGGCTCCGCGACGCGCTCGACGACCGCCCCGATCTGGTCGTGCTCGACCTCGGGCTGCCCGACCTGGACGGCCGCGAGCTGCTCCGGATGCTGCGCGCGGTCAGCGCGGTGCCGGTCATCGTCGCCACCGCCCGCGACGACGAGACGGAGATCGTCCGGGTCCTCGACGCCGGGGCCGACGACTACGTGGTCAAGCCGTTCACCGCCGCCCAACTCGACGCGCGGGTCCGCGCGGTACTGCGACGCGGGCCGGGTGGACCGGCCGAGGAGGACCCGACCGTGGTCGTCGGCGGGCTGCGGATCGACCCCCGGGCGCGGCAGGTCAGCCTGGACGGCGCGCCGGTCGAGCTGACGCCGCGCGAGTTCGACCTGCTGCGACACCTGGCCACCCGGGTCGGCGAGGTGGTGACCAAACGGGAACTGCTCACCGAGGTGTGGCAGATCCCGTACGGCGGGGCGGACAAGACCGTCGACGTGCACCTGTCCTGGCTGCGCCGCAAACTCGGCGAGAGCGCCCAGCAGCCGCGTTACCTGCACACCGTACGCGGGGTGGGGGTCCGGCTGGTCTCGCCCGAGGTGCAGCGGTGAGGGCGCGACTGGCACTGCTGGTCGCCGCCGTCAGTGTGCTCATCGTGATCGCCTTCCTGGTGCCGCTGGCGCTGCTGCTGCGGACCTCCGCCGAGGACCGGGCGACCGCACGGGCCACCGCCGACGTACAGGGTCTCGCCCCGGTGGTCGGCACCGCCGACTCCGAGACCGTCCGGCTGACCGTCGACCAACTCGTCCAGTCCGGCCGACCGGTCAGCGTCTTCCTCCCCGACGGCGACCAACTCGGCGCACCGGCTCCCCGTACGCCCGCCGTCGAGCTGGCCGCCCGGGGGCAGAGCCTGACGGCACAGACGCCGGAGGGCCGCGAGGTGGTGATCGCGGTCCAGGGCCGTACGGACGGCACCGCGGTCATCCGCACCTTCGTGTCCGACGCCGAGCTGACCCACGGGGTGGACCGGGCCTGGCTGGTGCTCTCCCTGCTCGGACTGCTGCTGGTGCTGATCGGTCTGGCCGTGGCCGACCGGCTGGCCCGCACCCTGGTCCGCCCGATCGGTGAGCTGTCGGCGGTGTCGCACCGGCTGGCCAACGCCGAACTCGACGCGCGCGTCGAGCCGTCCGGGCCGGCGGAACTGCGCGAGGTAGGCGGTGCCCTCAACCACCTGGCCGGGCGGATCCAGGAACTGCTGGTGCAGGAACGCGAGCAGGTGGCCGACCTGTCCCACCGGTTGCGGACCCCGCTGACCGCGCTGCGGCTGGAGGCCGAGTCGCTGGCCGATCCGCAGGACGCCGCCCGGATCGCCGGTGCGGTGGACGGGCTGGAACGGGCGGTGACCGGGCTGATCCGGCAGGCCCGCTGGCGTACCCCCGGCGACGGCACGGTGGTCACCGACGCGGTGGCCACGGTGACCGAACGGGTGGCCTTCTGGTCGGTACTGGCCGAGGACACCGGCCGGGCGGTCGACCTCGACCTGGCACCCGGCCCGCTGCCAGTCGGCGTCCCCGCCGACGAGTTGGCGGCTGCGGTGGACGCGCTGCTCGGCAACGTCTTCGCGCACACCCCGGACGGCACCGCCTTCGCCGTGCGGCTGGCGCCCGACGGCGACCAGGTGGTGCTGACGGTGGCCGACGAGGGCCCCGGGATCGCCGCCGAGTCGGTCCGTCGCGGGGCCAGCCAGGCCGGGTCGACCGGCCTGGGGCTGGACATCGCCCGCCGGGCCGCCCAGGCCAGCGGTGGCCGGCTGGAACTGGGCGAACGTCCCGGCGGCGGGGCCGAGGTCATGCTCCACCTGGGCACCCCGAAGATCTCCAGCGGCCGACCTTAACCCGGCCTTAGTGTTCGGACAGCGCGCCGCTATCCCGCCCCGACCGATGCTGTGTGCATCAACCGAGGAGAGGTGGCACCAATGAAGCGCAACCCCCTGATCCTGGCGTCGGTCGGCGGCGCCGCGGCGGTCCTCGCGGCGGCCGGGATCTTCCTGGGCGTCACGGCGGCCGACAACGACCGCGCGCGGCAGACCACGCTGACCGCGGCGACCGGCGCGCCGGACGAGACCACTCCGGCCGCTCCCGACACGGTCACGCCGCCGACCGACCCCGGCACCGTCGCCCCGCCGACCGACCCCGGCAGCGTGGCCCCGCCGACCGACCCGACCACGGCCACCCCGCCGGCCGGCACCGGCTCGCCGGACGCCACCGACAAGATCAGCCGCGAGCGGGCCGGCGAGATCGCCCTGGCGCACGCGGGCGGCGGTCGGATCACCGAGATCGACCGCGACCGGGAGAACAAGCGCCCGGTCTGGGAGGTCGAGATCGTCAAGGGCGACGTCGAGCACGAGATCGACGTCGACCGGGAGACCGGCCAGGTACTCAAGGCCGAGCAGGAGCGGTACGACGGCGATGACGACGACCGCGACGACGACGATGACGATGACGACGATGACGACCGGGACGACGACTGACCGGTCGACAGCGGGCCGGTGACGGCCGATGGACACCCCGGAGCGGCACCCGCCGCCCGGGGTGTCGCGCTGTCGCGACCCGCGTCCGCGACAACCGATAGGCAAGCCGGTCCGGCTCAGCGGCTACTGACAAGGGCATCGGGCATTCCCGGGCCGTTAGTCGCGGAGCTGACAGCGTTCCGCCGAATTTCCGGCTGCATGCCCTGTGAGCTGGGTAATCACCTGGCTACATTGAATTATGGTGCCCGCCCACTCAGGCTGGGCGACGGAACCGGTCTACCGTCCCGTTCTCGCCGCACGGCGGGGGGAGCTGGACGCGCTCGGCCACCTCGACGACGCCCTCGCCCCGCTGATCGCCCCGATCCTGCACGTGTCCGAACTCGACAGATCCGTCGTGGAAGCCGTGAGCCGGCTGCCGCCGGGGTTGGTCCCGGCCGTCGACGTGGGCGCCCTGCCCGGTCCGGCCGGCGCCGAGCCGCTGCGGTGGGGCGTACCGCTGGTGCCGGTGATCGGTCTTTCCGACGGCGCAGAGCGGCTCGCGGCGCACGGCGTCACCGCGCGGGCGTACTGCGGCCGGGCGGTGGTGCGACTGCGGATCCGCCTGGACCGGGCCGGACCCGACGCCGCCACCACCGCCGTGGAACGGATCTGGCGGTATGCGCGACTGGCCCCCGAGCAGTGCGACCTGGTGCTCGACTGCGGCGACGTGTGCTGTCCGGCAGACGTCCGCACGACCGAGTCCCGGGTACGCCGGGCGCGGGACTGGGCCCGGCGGCACGCCTGGCGCACGGTCAGCGTGGTGGCCGGTGGGATGCCCCCGGCACTGGCCCGACTGCCCACCGACGAACCGGTCCGGTTGGACCGCTGGGACTGGCTGCTCTGGCGGCGGCTGGCCGACCTCGGGGTGGGATTCGGCGACTACGGTGTCGCCTCCGCCGCGCCCGGCGCGGAGCCGACCGACCGGTTGCCGACGGTCCGCTACACCGACGCGGACGTGTGGTGGCTCTACCGGTGGTCGCGTCGGGGTCGGCGCGGCGACGAGCGGGTCGCCGACCTGTGCCGCGAACTGGTGTCGGCACCACACTGGCCGTCGACGGGTGCCGGCTTCTCCTGGGGCGACCACGAGATCGTGCGCCGGGCACGTCGGGTCGCCGGAGCCGGGTCGGCGACCAACTGGGTGGCCTGGAGCACCTCGCACCACCTGGCACACGTGCTGGCCACGCTGGTGCGTACCAGCGGTGGTGGGGCCCGACCCCCGGGCAGCGTCCCGCCCCAGCGCCTCCGGGGCGGGGAGAACCGCCGCGCGGGCTGAGGGTTACTGCTGCTCGGTGAAGCCGAACTGGATCACGCCCTCGTCGTCGACGGTCGCGTCGACCGCGGCGTCGCCGAGCAGGTCGGCGGCATCGGAGTCGAGGAAGATCCGGGCACCCTGGTTGTCCACCACCTGATCACCCTCGACCGGTGCGGCGACCAGCTCGACGGTGAGCGAACCGGCGGTGGTGTCCGCGGCGATGCGTACCCCACCGCCCTCGGCCACGTCCTGCTGGTTGGCGAGGTCACGGATCACCAGGACGGCGTTGTCGGTCATCGTGAGCATGGTGGGACTCCTCGTGGGTTCTCGACTCCCGGTGCCGGAGGCACACTGCCGGCCAGTCCGTGGGCGGACCGGCACTCGGCCCGCACACCGGGTACGGATGTGGCGGCCTTCGAGGTCGACCACGCCCGGCGCGGCTCGCCGGGCAGCGGTCGCCCACCACCGCATCGGGGCAGCTCAAGGCCCCTCCACTGCCCACGGTGCCCGCTGTCGAGGGATCCGTCAAGTAGACGGCAGTCGATCGGCTCACCAGGTGTGACAGCCCCGGAAACGGGTACCCCGCGAGGTTTCCCTGATGTTAGGAAGGGACCCTTCCTATACACCAGGCGTTAGCAGGGGGCCCTTCCTTGCATCTTGGGCGCGGGGACGGGCGCGGCGGGGTCGCCACGTTCGATCAGTGCGGCGATCTCGGAGTCGCGCAGGCCGCGCAGCGCCAGGACGCGGGTGCCCCAGCGGTGCAGCCGGCACGGGTGCGGACTGGCGTCGTTGCGGCAGACCGTGCCCCCGGACCATCTTCGGGGCGCGTGCACCACGACGGCACGGACGGCGAACTGGGCATCCTCGGCGGTCACGTACGGCGGCAGCGGGATCTCCCGCAACGCCGTTCCGGCCGGCTCGCCGGTGGGCGGGGACGGACGGAGGGTACTGCTACTGCTCATCGGCCAAGCCTCCACACAGGACAGTCGAACCCGGACAGCAGGAAGGTACGGTCCGGTGGAGGCGGCCCGACGGACAAACTGCCCGACGGCGGGTACGGCTGCCGTCAGACGCGTTCGAGCACCACCACCGGGATGTCCCGGTCGGTCTTGGTCTGGTAGTCGTCGTACGCCGGCCAGATGGCGACCATGTCCGGCCACAGCCGGGCCTTCTCCTCGGGCGTGGCGGTGCGGGCCCGGGCGGTGAACCGCTCGGCCGCGACCTGGACCTGGGCCTCCGGGTCCGCGAGCAGGTTCAGATACCAGGCCGGGTGCCGGGGCGCGCCGCCCTGGGAGGCGACCACCACGTACGCGTCGCCGTGCCGGCCATAGATCAACGCGGTCCTCCGGAGTGCGCCGCTGCGTCGACCCCGGGTGGTCAGTAGCAGCGTGAACACGCCCGGCTGCCACTCGTGCCCCTCGGCACCGTTTGTCTCGACGTACCGGTCGATGTGTTCGGCCACCCAGTCGGTGGGGCTGTCCACTACCTTCTCGCCCGAGGTCATCGGTCCTCCTCGATCATGATCGGTCACCGACCACGCTACTGCAGAGCCGGGCCGCCGGCAGGTCAGCGCAGCGCGACGGCCTGCAGACCGACGTTGCCGCAGTGCGGCGTGAACGCCTCCTCCACCGTCCAGGTGAGCAGTACGCGGGTACCCTGCGGCGCCTGGAAGCGGACCGTCACACCCGAGGAGAGGCTGGTGTGCCGCTCCTCCAGGCGCAGCGTCTGGCGGGGCCCGTCGTCGCCCACCCGTACGTCGAGCCGACCCCGGGCCATCCAGACGCCGAGGTAGACGGTGGCGGTGCGCGGCTGGCCGTCGGACACGACGGCGAGCCGGAAGCCGTTGCCGGCACCGCAGGTGTAGACCCCGTCCGCGACGTCCCCGGCCGAGTCCACCGGCGCGCCGTCGCGCCACCGGAACAGCTCCTGGTTGCCGTCCCAGGTGTCCCGGTCGCCCCGGCCACCCAGGTCCCGCAGGTCGGCGGAGCCGTCGCGTTTGCGTACCGGGCTGGTGGCGCCGCCGAGGCCCCAGTGCAGCCAGTCGCGACGGCCCGCCTCGGTCAGGTCCACCGTCGCCGGGATGTCGGACCGGCTGAGAACTAGCGTCGGTGACGCGGCCGGCGGGGCGGGGGTGGGCACCACGGTGGCGCTCGGCGAGGGGCTCGGACTGCGTTCCCGAGGGCGCAGGCCCGGCACGGCGTCGGCGGTGGCGCTGCCGCTGGGCAGCGCCGGACGCCCGACCACCGCCGGCAGGCCGTCCGGGTCCGGCTGGTCGTCCGGTGCCGGTTCCGACCACCAGTTGACGTAGCCGACGAGGGCCAGCAGGCCGGCGAGGGCGGCGACGGCCTCCACCGTGGTACGTCGACGTCGCCGGGCACGGGCGAGTCGGCGGGCGGCGGCCCGGGTCGCCCCCTGGGCCGACGGCGGCGTGGCCGGTGCCGGTGTCGACGACCGGGCCGATTCCGCCCGGCGGCGGCCCGACCGGGTGCGGTGTGACGCCGGATCGACCGGCCGCGCGGGCTTCTCCTCCGCCACCGACTCTCCACTTCTGCCGGACCGGACTCGCGCCGGCACGCTCGACCCGGACGCGGGGCCGTCTCACATTCGCATCACCGACCCCCGACGCGCTAGTGAGGAGGAAGCCTCGTGTCGGTTCGCCGCCGGACGGCTCAGCCGAGGACCTGGAAGCCGAGGGCTCGCGCCATCGTGACGGCCTGCATCGCGTCGACGATCGCGCCGGAGCGCTGCACGGCGGTCGGATCCAGGCCGGAGAGGTCGCTGCCGCGCAGGTCCGCACCGGACAGCCGGGCGCCACGCCACTGCACGTCGGACAGGTCGCCACCGCTCACGGTCGCGCCGGTCAGGTCGGCACCGGACAGGTCGACCTCCCGCATGCGTACGCCGGTGAGGCGCGCGCCGCGCAGGTCGGCACCGGCGAGCGTGACGAACGACCAGTCGCCGCCGTCGACGGTCAGCGGACGCAGGTCGCACCGGTCGAAGCTGCTGCCGACCAGCTTGCAGCCGGTGAACTCCGCCTCGAACAGGTTGCAGCGGGTGAACACGCACCGGGTGAAGGCCGAGTCGACGTGCCGGGAGACGTTGAACAGCACGTCACCGAAGGTGCAGCCGTCGAAGACGGCACCCCGGCTGGTGGCCTCGGTCAGGTCGACCCGGTGGAAGGTGCACCCGACGAAGTGCCGGTCGGTCAACTCCTCCGCGTACCAGTCCTCGTCGTGGAAGGTGACGCCCTCGATCGGCTCCGGCATGAGGGGGAGACTAGCCAGTGACACCGACAACCATCCGCTTCCCGGCCCCCGTACCGGCCGGTAGGTTCGGTCGGATGAGCATGGTACGCAGCATCGAGCCGACCGAGGTCGGTCTCGACCCGACGCGGCTGGCCCGGATCGACGCGCACTTCGGCCGGTACGTCGACGACGGTCGGCTCGCCGGTTTCCAGGTCCTGGTCACCCGGCACGGCGAGATCGCGCACAGCGCGACGTACGGGCTGCGGGACCGTGAGGCGGGTACGCCGGTGGAGGCGGACACGCTCTGGCGGATCTACTCCATGAGCAAGCCGATCACCTCGGTCGCGGCGATGCTGCTCTGGGAGGAGGGCCGCTTCGAGCTGACCGACGAGATCGGCCGCTGGCTGCCCGAGTTCGCCGACATGCGGGTCTACTCGAAGGGCTCGACGCTCAAGCCGTACACGGTGCCGGCGATCGAGCCGATCCGGGTCTGGCACCTGCTCAGCCACACCTCCGGGCTGACGTACGGCTTCATGCAGACCTCGGTGGTCGACGGCCTGTACCGGGCCGCCGGGTACGACCTGTACCCGCCGTCGGACGTGGATCTGGCCGGGGCCTGCCAGGTCTTCGGTGAGCTGCCGCTGCTGTTCCAGCCGGGCACCGCGTGGGGTTACTCGGTCGCCACCGACGTGCTCGGTCGGCTGGTCGAGGTGGTCTCCGGGCAGAGCCTGGACACGTTCCTGCGGGACCGGATCCTGGATCCGCTGGGCATGACCGACACCCGCTGGCACGTGGCGGGGGCCGACGCCGCGCGGCTGGCCGCGCTGTACGTGCCGGACCCGGCCACCGGTCGGGCGGTCCGCCACGACCGGCTCGGTGACCTCGCGTACGCGAAGCCGACCCTGCTCTCCGGCGGCGGTGGCCTGATCTCGTCGGCCGGCGACTACCACCGGTTCACCCAGATGCTGCTGCGCGGCGGCGAACTCGACGGGGTACGCCTGCTCGGCCCGCGCACGGTGCGCCTGATGACCCGCAACCACCTGCCCGGCGGCGCAGACCTGGGCACGCTGTCCACGGGCGGGTTCGCCGAGACGACGCTGGACGGCATCGGGTTCGGCCTCGGCTTCGCGGTGGTCGACGACCCGGTGCCGAGCCGACTGCCGAGCAGCGTCGGCGAGTACTACTGGGGCGGGGTGGCCAGCACCGCGTTCTGGGTCGACCCGTCCGAGCAGCTCACCGCACTGCTGTTCACCCAGCTCATGCCGTCGAGCACCTGGCCGCTGCGCTCGCAGCTCCGGCAACTCGTCTACTCCGCACTGGTGGACTGAAGGACGGCCGCTACTGGTGGACTGAAGGATCATCAGCACTGGTGGACTGAAGGATCGCCGTTCCGCCGACGTGCGCCGGGCCCGGTCCATAGCCTGGGCTGGTGAGCAACATCGTCGTGTTCGGGGCGGGCGGTACCGCAGGTTCCCGCATCGTCGTCGAGGCGTTCGGCCGGGGACACCGGGTGGTGGCCGCGGTACGCCGACCGGAGGCCGTCTCGTACCTGCCGTCGGGCGTACGGGTGGTCACCGGGGACGCCACCAGCGAGCGCAGCGTACGGGAGTTGGCGCCGGACGCCGACGCGCTGGTGGTGGCGATCGGCGGCGGTGACCGTACGCTCTGGCCCGACGCGGCCCGGACGCTGCTCCACGTGCTGAGCGGGATGCCGGCCGCGCCCCGCGTGATCCACGTCGGCGGCGGGTCCACCCTGCTCAGCCCCGCCGGGAGCCGGTTGCTCGACGAGCCGGACTTCCCCGCCGAGTACCGGGACGCCGCGCTGGGCCAGGCCGACGCGCTGGACGTCTACCGGTCCGCTGCCGACGGGGTCACCTGGACCTACCTGTCCCCGCCGCCGCTGGAGTTCCATCCCGGCGAGCGCACCGGCCACTACCGCACCGGCATCGACCAGCCAGTGACCGACGACGATGGCCGCAGCGCGCTCAGCTACGAGGATCTGGCGGTCGCGGTGGTCGACGAAATCGAAAGCCCCCGTTTCCGGAATATGCGCTTCACTGCTGCCTACTAATTCCTCGATCTTGAGAACGAGCAGCTAGCGGGTTAGATTCGAGCCGCAGTGACCCGGGATGTTCACCCCTGACTCCCGGGTCCGTACCTCGAATCAGGAGGCTTGCTCTTGTCATCCCTCGACGACACCGTGACACCCTCGCACGAATCGTCCCGCTCCACTGTGTTCAACCGTCGGCGCATGCTGACCGTCGCGCTCGGCGGGGCGGCCACCGTGGCGCTCCCGGCGCCGGCCTGGGCCGCCGACGACAAGCGGCCGGGCGCGCACCACCCGCCCAAGCTCACCCCCCAGGACCGCAAGGTCATCGCCCAGCTCTCCCCCCGCCGGGCGCTGGAGCACCTGAAGGTGCTCTCCGAGGACATCGGCCCGCGCATCGGCGGCACCGAGTCCGAGCGGCGGGCCGCGAACTACCTGGCGGGCCAGTTCGACAAGCTGCGCTACGACACCACGCTGCAGCCGTTCCCGGTGGCCGACAAGTTCCTCGCCCAGCTCAGCTCCCCCGCCGGCCTGCCCACCGACCTGAACTGGCAGGTCGGGGCCAGTGCCCACGCCGCGTTGGACACCTCGGTCACCGCCGCGGTCATCGACGTGCGGGCGGGTACGGCGGCCGACTTCACCGCCGACGTCGCCGGCAAGATCGTGCTGGTGGACTACGTCGCCGCTCAGCGCGAAGCGCTGGCGGCTCGGGCGGTGGCCGCCGGTGCGGCCGGTGTGGTCTTCCTCCCGGCCGACCTGGTCGAGCCGCGCCGCGCGTCGGCGTTCTCGCCCACCCTGCCCGGCTCCGCCGCCGCGCCGCTGGGCATCCCGGTGGTCGGCGTCGCCCAGGCGCAGAAGCACCGGCTGCGGGCGCTGCTCGCGTCAGGACCGCTCACGCTGACCATCGCCACCACCGCGCACCGCGGCCTGACCTCGTACAACGTGCTGGCCGAGCGGCGTGGACGGTCCGGCGCGAACGGCCCGGTGGTCATGGTGAGCGCGCACTACGACTCGGTGATCGGCGCGCCGGGCGCCAACGACGACGGCTCCGGCACCGTGCTCTGCCTGGAACTTGCCCGGGTGCTCAAGGCGATCCCGATCAATGCCACCGTCCGGTTCGGCCTCTGGGGCTCGGAGGAGCAGGGCCTGATCGGCTCGCGCTACTACGTCCGCGAGCTGCCGCAGGTGGAGCGGGACCGGATCCTCGCCGTCTACCAGAACGACATGGTCGCCACGAGCTGGGACCCGGCGACGCGGTACTGGCTGCTCTCCTTCACCGGCCAGGCCAACCGGGCCACCGACGAGGTCTCCGCCGCGGCGCTGCGACTCGGCTACCAGCCGCAGATCTCCCCGGTGACCCAGCGCGGCGCGAGCGACCACCAGTCGTTCCAGGAGGTCGGCATCGCCAGCGCGAACTTCTCCTGGCGGGGTGAGGAGTCTCCGGCGCTGCTGGAGCCGCCGTACCACAGCCCGGAGGACACCATCGCCAAGAACATCAGCCTGGAGCGGTTGCAGGTGTCAATGGAGCTGATCGGCTGCGCGACGTACGCGACGGCCGGACACTGACACCAGCACCGGGGCGGGCGGGGCACGGCGAGAGCCGGGTCCCGCCCGTCGTCAGTCGGCCAGTCGGGCCGGGAAGCCGCCGGTGGCGATCGGCCCCCACGAGGTGATGGTCACCCGGATCAGCGACTTGCCCTGCCGCGCCATCGCCTCCCGGTACTCGTCCCAGTCCGGGTGCTCCCCGGAGATGCTGCGGAAGTACTCCACCAGCGGCTCCAGGGCGTCCGGCAGGTCGAGGACCTCGGCGGTGCCGTCGAGCTGCACCCAGGGTCCGTTCCAGTCGTCGGAGAGCACGCACGCCGACACCCGGGGGTCCCGGCGGATGTTGGCGACCTTGGCGCGTTCCGGGTAGGTGGAGATCACCAATCGGCCGTCGGCGTCCACCCCGGCGCTGACCGGCGAGGACTGCGGGCGGCCGTCCGGCCGGGTGGTCATCAGCACCACCTGGTGCCGGGGGCGGACGAAGGCGAGCAGGTCGTCGCGGTCGACCCGGGTGTTGCGAGCGATCGTGCGTGGCATCGTTCGTTTGTACCAGCCGTCAGCCGATCCGGCCCGCGGACGGCTGGCGGGGCACCCGGGAACGCGCCGAGGGACGCCAGGCGCGGCCGTTGGCGTAGATCACCCGGAAACCCAGGTACGAGGCGAGCGGCGCCCAGTGCGCCGAGCCCATCCGCAACTCGGCGGCGTTGTGCCGCCGGCCGTTGGCCAGCACGTCGAGCAGGACGGTCTCGAACGCCGCCGACTCGACCCAGTCCACCTCGCGGGTGAACCCGCAGATCAACGCCGCGCCGGTCACCTCAAGGAACTCCCGCAGCACCGACTCGGGGGCGCGCAGCACCGAACAGCTACCGAAGTAGAGCCGGCGGCCCTCGCAGCGCCCGGCCATCAACTCCGCCACCTCTGTCAACTCGACCGACTGCCAGTCGGTCAGACACAGCCGGTTCGGCTCGCCGTGCATCGCGAAGAAGCCCAGCCGGTGGTCGGCGTACTGCTTGAGCAGCCAGCGGTCGACGAAGTAGAACAGCTCGTCGCGGGTGGCCGCGTCCTTGTGGATGAAACGGACCCTGCCCAGCCGTTCGAGCAGTTCGAGGGTGGGCAGCACCGAGCCCCGCTCGTTGAGGTCCCGGTGCCACTGGCCCTCGACGCAGAAGATTCCTCCGCGCGCCACGCCCGCCTCCCCGTCGTCGCCCGGCGCTGAGGTTACCGGGCCGGCTCGGCCCGGCGACATCACCCGTCCTACCGTCACCTGCGACTTTCCGTCCCGCGACGGCGGCTTTGCGGCACGGCCGGGGTGAATGCCCGGTTCCCGAGAATCGGACTAATTCCGGGTCAACCGGCTAGTGACCATCATCCCGAGAGGAATTCGCGTTAATCGTCACCAACCGGCTGTTGAGGTGCGAGTGTGGATTCACGGGACGGTGGTGCACGTCCCGGAATGCCACCCCATTCGCTCTCCCAGCAGGAGGACTCTCTGTGCGCGCACATCTGATGAAGCGGGCTGTCCTCGCCCTCGCCCTGGCCGTGCCGGGTGCCGCGATCGCCTCTGCGGTCGCCGCGCCGCCGGCCCACGCCGACGGCTGCTACACCTGGAACCGCACCCTGTCCCGGGGCAGCTCCGGCAGCGACGTCCGCGAACTGCAACTGCGGATCGCCGGGTGGGCGGGCACCAACAGCGTGGTGGAACTCGACGGCCACTACGGCCCGAAGACCGCCGCCGCGGTACGCCGTTTCCAGTCCGCGTACGGCCTACGGTCCGACGGGGTCGCCGGGCCGCAGACATTCCGGAAGCTGTACCAGATCCAGGACGACGACTGCACCCCGCGGCACTTCACTTGGAACGAGATGGACGACGGCTGTGGGCGGGGTGGCTGGACCGGTGGTCCGCTGACCGCCGCGCAGACCCGGCAGAACGCGCTGCGCACGATGTGGAAGCTGGAGGCGCTGCGCAAGAGCCTCGGCGACAAGGCACTGACCGTGACCAGCGGCTTCCGCAGCAGCACCTGCAACACCCAGGTGGGTGGGGCGGCGGACAGCCAGCACCTCTACGGCAACGCGGCCGACCTCGTCTCCGACGCCAGCACGCTGTGCCAGATCGCGCGCGCGGCCCGCAACCACGGTTTAAGCGGGATCATCGGCCCCGGGGTGCCGGGCCACAACACGCACGTGCACGTGGACTCGCGCCGCGAGAACAACCAGGACGACAGCGAGAACAACACGTACTGGGCAGCGCCCGAGTGCGGGATCGCGCCCGGCTACCGCTGAGTCGCGACGCCGGCCCGGGCGTGGGCGGGGGGATGCCCGTACGCCCCGGGCCGGCGTCGTACCGGCGGACGAGCCCGCTCAGCTCGCCCGCGGCCAGCGCGGCGCGGTGGCGGGGGGTGCCACCGGCCGGCCGGGGGTCCGGACACCGGCCCGAGCGGCCGGAGCGGCCACCCTCGGCACCGGGCCCCGCGCCGGGTAACCGGCGGGGTTCGTGCGTGGCGGATATCCGGCCGCGCCCGCACGCATCGGGTGACCGCCGGACCGCTCGGCACCCGCCGGACGGGCGACCGGGGTACGGCCCTGTTGCGGCCCGTTCACCAGGAACGGGAAAGGTACGTGGACGAACGGGTTGCCGTGCCGGATGAGGGCATCGAGCTGTCGTTCGTTGAGCCCGTGGTCGAGCAGTACCTTCCGACCCCAGCGATGCAGCCGGCAGGGGAATCTCGCGCCGTCGTTGCGGCAGAGGGCCCCGCTGGGCCATTCCTCCGCCGCGTGCACTACTACCGCCCGTACCGCTACGCGGACATCCTCGGGGGTCAACGGCGTCGGGACCGGCAACTCGCCCAGAATCTGATCGATGGGATCCGTCGACTGACCATCAACTCGCACGGCAGGCCTCCCGCAGTTCGGTGGCGATGCGCCTGAGCACCGCACCTCGCTCATTGATACGGCCTGGCGAGCGGGAAAGTTCAAACCAGATCGGCTTCCGGTTAACCGAGAGTGGCGGCCGACGCCGCCGGCATCCCGTCAGACCAGCCCGGCGTCGTGCACGAGGAGCGCGACCTGCACCCGATTGTTGAGACCGAGCCGGGTCAGAAGCCGCGAGACGTACGCCTTGACGGTGGCGACGCTCATGAACAGCTCGGCGGCGATCTCGGCGTTGGTACGCCCCTGGCCGATGGCCATCGCCACCGCGCGTTCCCGCTCGGTGAGACCGTCGAGCAGCCGGGTGGCCCGTTCCTGGCGCGGGTCGCTGGCGGTGCCCACCGTGACGTGCGTGATGAGGGTCCGGGTGACCGTCGGTGACAGGGTCGCCTCCCCGGCCGCCACCCGGCGCACCGCCTGCACGATCTCGGCGGGCGGGGTGTCCTTCAGCAGGAATCCGCCGGCACCGGCCCGCAGCGCCCGCAGGACGTGCTCGTCGGCGTCGAAGGTGGTCAGCACGAGCACCTCCGGCGGTCGGGGCAGCGCCCGCAGTGCCTCGGTGGCGGCCAGCCCGTCCACCCTCGGCATCCGGATGTCCATCAGCACCACGTCCGGCCGGCAGGTGTCGACCGCCTGGACCACCTCGCCGCCGTCGGCCGCCTCCCCGACCACCTCCAGGTCGGGCGTACCGCCGAGGATCATCGACAGGCCGGCGCGCACCAGCGCGTCGTCGTCCACGATGAGGACCCGGATCGGACGTGGAGCCGCCACCGGCGGCACCTGCTCCGGGGCGGTCACGACGCCGGCCAGGGCAGCCAGGCGGCGAGCCGGAAGTCGCCGCTGTCGTCGCGGCCGTGTTCCAGCCGTCCGCCCGCCAGGGTGACCCGCTCGGCGACACCGACCAGCCCGGTGCCGGTACCCGGGATCGCCGGCACGGCCTCGCCCACCGGCCACCGGTTGCGGATCTCCACGGCCAGCCCGTCGCCGGGGCCACCGCTGAGCCCGACCGTGACGGCCGCGCCGGCGGCGTGCTTGCGGGCGTTGGTCAGCCCCTCCTGCACGATCCGGTAGACGCTGCGCCCCAGCCCGGCCGGGAGCTGCTCCGGGTCGCTGACCCGGTCCCGGAGGTCCACCCGGGTCCCGGCGGCCCGGGACTCGGCGACCAGCGCGGGCAGGTCGTCGAGGGTGGGTTGCGGGCGCTCCGGCTCGGCGGTCAGGGAGGTGTCGGCCCGCAGGACGCCGATCACCTCACGCAGGTCCTGTAGGGCGGCGTGCGCGCTGCCCCGGATCACCCCGGCGGCCCGGGAGACCTCCTCTCCGGTGGCGTCGGGCCGGAACTCCAGCGCACCGGCGTGCAGGCTGAGCAGGGAGATCCGGTGGGCCAGCACGTCGTGCATCTCGCGGGCTATCCGGGTGCGCTCCAGTTGCTGGGCCTGGGCCACCCGGAGCTGCTGCTCGGCCTCCGCCCGCTCGGCGCGTTCGCGTAGCGACATCACCAGTTGCCGACGCGCCCGCACGAACATCGCCCAGGCCATCACCAGCAGGGTGATCACCACGCCCCAGATGGTCGCGGCCCAGTAGCTGCTGTGCGGGTCGGGGCGGAACAGGGCGAAGAACATGTTGCAGACCAGCCCGGCCGCGGTGACCGCCAGCGCCACCGCGGTACGCCGGTGCACCACCACGGTGAAGTAGATGATCAGCAGCGCGGCGATGGAGGTGACCGAGACCATGGTCAGCGGCAACGTCACCAGCACCAGCCCGAGCGGCCATCGACGGCGCCACCAGAGCGCCACCGTGCAGGCCAGCCCGACGACCGCGTCCGCGACGATCATCCAGCCGTACGGCAGCCGCTCGGCGAAGGTCGGAGCCGGTGTGAGGGCGTCGAACGTGGCCAGCACCACCCAGCCGAGCGAGACCAGGAAGCAGGTGCTGTCGATCAGCCAGTCCCGCATGGTGCGCCGGGGGCGACGGTCGGCCGCACCGAGCGCCCCGGGCAGCAGCCACGGGTGCTCGGGGACGACAGGGCTGGTCACAGTCGTCATGGTAGGCAACCGTCGAGGGCTGGGACCAGCTACCAAAGTCGGCCCTTCAGGGTCGACCTTGGTCTAGCCGGTGTCGACCGGCGGCCGCTGCGGACAGCCGGGTGGCCCCGGCAGCCTGATCGGCATGATTGTCGTAGACCAGCTCACCAAACGGTACGGGCGGCACACCGCCGTCGATGACGTGTCGTTCCGCTGCGAACCGGGCACGGTCACCGGCTTCCTCGGGCCCAACGGTGCGGGCAAGTCCACCACGATGCGGATGCTCTGCGGGCTGACCCCGCCCACGTCCGGCACCGCCACCGTCGCCGGACACCCCTACCGCCGACTGCCCAACCCGGGTCGCGTCGTGGGCGTCCTGCTGGACGCCTCCGCCCAGCACGCCGGGCGCAGCGGCCGGGAGGCGCTGGCGGTGGCGGCGGCCACGATGGGCGTGGACCGGCGCGCGGTGGGAGAGGTGCTCGACCGGGTGGGCCTGAACGCGGTCGCGGCCCGGCGGCGGGTACGCGCGTACTCGCTGGGGATGCGCCAGCGGCTCGGCCTGGCGCACGCGCTGCTGGGCGACCCCCGGGTGCTGGTGCTGGACGAACCGGCGAACGGCCTCGACCCGGAGGGGATCTTCTGGATGCGCGGCCTGCTGCGCGACTTCGCCGACCGGGGCGGCACCGTGCTGCTCTCCTCCCACCTGTTGCGCGAGGTCGAGGCCGTCGCGGACCGGCTGGTGGTGATCGGGGGCGGCCGGATCGTGGCGCAGGGCGACAAGGAGGAGTTGCTGGCCGACGGCGGCACGCTGGTGCGCTCCCGCGACCGGACAGCGCTGCGGGGCGCCCTGGAGCGGGCCGGCCTGCCGGTCAGCGAGGGCACCGACGGGCTACTGGTCCGCGCCGACACCGACGCGGTCGGCGAGGCCGCGCTGGCGGCCGGCGTCGCCCTGACCGAGTTGCGGCCGGCCGGGAGTGGCGGCCTGGAGCAGCTCTTCCTCACCCTCACCGCGACCGGCGCACCACAGTCCGCCGAGACCAGCACCACCGAGCCGACCAGGGAGCCCGTCCGATGACCACCACCGTCGCCCCCGAGGACACCCGGCCGGTCACCCCGGCGGCCGAGCAGGCGCCGTCGCTGACCCGGCTGACCCTGGTGGAGCTGCGCAAGCTCGTCGACACCCGGGCCGGCCGTTGGCTGTTGATCACCATCGCGCTGGTCGCCGCCCTGATCGCCACCATCCAACTGGTGTACGCCGAGGACGCCGAGCAGACCTTCGTCGACTTCTTCATCCCGTCGCTGCTGCCGATCGGGCTGCTGCTGCCGGTGCTGGGCATCCTGTCGATCACCAGCGAGTGGTCTCAGCGGACCGCGTTGACCACCTTCGCCCTGGTCCCCCGCCGGGCCCGAGTGATCACCGCCAAGCTCGCCGCGGTGGTGCTGGCCGCTCTGGCATCGGTGCTGGTCAGCCTCGCCGTAGCCGCCGTGGCGAACCTGATCGCGGACGCCACCGGCGGCGCCGGGACCTGGCGGATCGAGGGGTCGCTGATCCTGCACGCCACCGTGTTCCTGGTGTCGAGCGTGCTGATGGGCGCCGCCTTCGGCCTGCTGTTCCTGCACACGCCGCTGGCCATCGTCTCCTACCTGGTGCTGCCGAACGTCTGGATGATCCTCGGCGAGCTGATCCGGCCGCTCAACCGCAGCGCCGAGTGGTTGGACACCGGGCGCACCATGGGGCCGCTGTTCACCCCGGAGGTGACCGCCGGGCAGTGGGCCCGGCTCGCGGTCTCGCTGTTGGTGTGGCTGGTCGTACCCTTGGTCGTCGGTTTGGTGCGGACGATGCGTCGGGAGGTGGCGTGACGGCGTACGGCACGCCGACCGTGGTCAGCGGGGGTCGACTGGAGACGCTGCTGATCTGGGTCGGGTTCCCGTTGGCCGGCGGTGCCGCAGGGGCGGGGCTGGCGGCCGGGGCGGGCTGGATCGCCGGCCTGGCCTGGGCCCCCGCGCAGGGGCTGTTCCGTCTGGTCGACGGCATGCCCGACCAGCAGGCCCTGGCCGCCGGGGCGGCAGTCGGCGTGCTGGCCGGGCTGGTGTTCGGTGCCGTCGCGGCCGCCGATCGGGTCGTCGTCGAGGTGGCGGTGGACCGGGTACGCGTACGGCGCGGCAGCAAGGAGCGGGAGTTCGCGCGGCGCGACGTCCGGACAGTCCACCTGGACGGCAAGGATCTGGTGCTTCTCGGCGCGGACGACGAGGAACTCGTTCGGCGGCGCTCCGATCTTCCCGGCGCCGACCTGGCCGGGGCGTTCCGGGAACACGGCTGGCCCTGGGCGGACGAGGACCCGCACCGGACCGCCTACCGGCTCTGGGTACCCGAGCTGCCCGGGTTGCCGCCGGGCGCCGACGCGCTGCTCAAAGCGCGGCAGAGGGCCCTGGACGACGACCGGGGCGACGAGGCCGGTGAGTTGCGGACCGAGTTGGCGCGTTACGGCGTGGTGGTCCGGGACGAGGGCAAACGGCAGCACTGGCGGCTGTCCCGGTCGGCGTCGCCGCCGCAGTGAACCGGTGCGGGCCGGGCCCCACGGGGGAGCCCGGCCCGGTCGGCGTCACCGCCAGGAGTGCCCGTGCGGGTGACCGTGCTTGGGGCCGTGCCCCTTGCCCTTGCCCTTCCCCTTGCCGGGCGCCTTGCCCGGTACGCCGTTCACGGCCGAGGTGTCGTACGCGAACGTGATCACCGAGGCGGCGATCGCGTCGGAGTTGACGTCCAGCGCGTGCACGTTGACGTTGCCCCGGAGCTTGTACTTCTTGTTCAGGGCCCGGTACAACGCCGGGTCGGCACCGTCGGCGACCGGCGTCAGGCTGTCACACGCCTGGTGGTAGCAGGGGTCGTACGCCTCGCCCGCCAGCCCGCCGAAGAGGGCGGCCTCCTCGGCCGTCTTGATGCCCTCCGCGCCGGTGAACAGGCCACCGGCCGGGATGTCGACGGCGATGAACGCCCCGTAGTCCGAGCGGCCGGTGAAGTCCGACGGCACGGTCGGCAGCTTGCGGGAGGCGAAGAACCTCTCGAACACCTGCTCGATCTGCGCCGACCCCTCCGGTCCCGGTCCGGCGCCCTGCTGCGCCGAGTCGTCACCGTCGTAGACCCCGAACACGTAGTTCGGCGAGCCGATCATGTCGAAGTTGAGGTAGAGAGCGATGTCGCCGACCTGCTGCTCGGTCAGGCTGTCCACGTAGTACTGCGAGCCGACCAGGCCCGCCTCCTCCGCGCCCCACCAGGCGAACCGCACCGCGTTGGCCGGTTTGACCTTCGCCATCTGGAGGGCCACCTCCAGCAGCGCGGCGCTGCCGGTGCCGTTGTCGTTGTAGCCCGGCCCGGCCGGGTCCGAGTCGAGGTGCGCGCCGGCCATGACGACGTTGTCGGTGCGGCCGTGCCGGGTCTGCGCGAAGACGTTCTCGGTGCTGCGGACCTCCGAGGTGGTGTCGGCCTCGATGCGCAGGACCAGACCCGCCGTCGCCGCGAACTGCGCCCCGGTGTCGTACGAGACGGAGACGGCCGGGATGCCGACCGGTGCACCGAGGGTGCCGGCGAACAGGTCGTAGCGGTCCGGGTTGGCCTCCGGCGTACCGTTGCCCTGGTTCATCACGATCGCGCCGACCGCGCCGGCGGCCTCGGCGTTGGCCACCTTGTCGCCGAAGCCGCAGGTGCCGCGCTGCATCAGGGCGATCTTGCCAACCACGTCGACGGCGGTGAAGTCACTGGCCTCGCAGCCGGACGTGGAGGCGCGCGGCGGCGTCAGGCTGAGGTCCACCGGGACGACCTGCCCCTGCCCCACCCCGTCACCGGAGTAGTCCATCAGCTCGTAGTCGACGCCCTCGGCGTAGTCGGTCGCGTTCGGTGCCACCTGTGCGAACGAGGAGCCGAACTCCTCATAGAAAGCGAAGTCGAACTGCTGGCGGGTGACCTGGTAGCCAGCCTTCTTGAGCAGCTTCGCCACATAGTCGGCGCTCGCGTCGTAGCCCGGCGTACCGGAGGCGCGGGTGCCGTCGTTGGCGTCGGCGATGGCCTGGAACCGGTCGAGGTGCGTGAGGACGCCCTTGACCGTCACCGCCTTGGTCAGCTTCTTCACCGAGTTGTTGTTCGGGCTCGCCGACACCGGTCCTACCAGTGCCACCGTGCCCACCAGGGTGCCCGCCGCGATGGCGGCGATCACCCTCCTGCCGGAGAAAGGCACCACGATGTGCCACGTCCTTCCTCTTCGGGTATCCGACTCCCCGACCCCCGTGCGCCGGATGTTGCGGCCATCCTGATACACATCGATGACGAGGGCAACGGGACTGTTCGGCCACCTCAGGCCGCCGTCAGGCCCGGTCGGGCCAGCCGATCACGCCGTGCCGCGCCGGCTGTGGCCGGCTCACCGAGGCCAGCAACTCGTCGAGGGCGTCCGCCTCGGCCCACCCGTTCACCGCGATCCGCCCGGTGGTGTCCACAGTGATCTCGACCCGGTCCGGGCTGCCCGACACCTCGTCGAGCAGGCCGGGAAAGCGGTCGCTGAGCAGCACGAACTCCTGGTTGGTGGAGCCCACCCAGGGCCGCTGCCGGTCGATCCGGTCGGCCTCGAAGGGCCCGGCGACCAGCAGGTCGGTCGCGGCCAGCAGGGCGGCGACGTCGTCCCGGCCGGCGTCCACCGCCGCCCGCAGTCGCGCGTACGTGTAGCCGCTGAAGGTCATCACCGAGCGGCCCGCGGCGCGTACCCCGGCGGCCACCTCGGCGAGCGGGGCCGCCTGGTCGAAGGGCTCCCCGCCGAGCAGGGTCAGCCCCTCGGTCGGTGCGTCGAGCACACGCCGCACCAGGTCCGCCGGGGCCACCTCGTCGCCGCCCCGGAAGCTCCACAGGTGCGGGTTGAAGCAGCCGACGCAGCGGACGGCACACCCCTGGACCCAGACGGCGGTGCGCAGCCCCGGACCTTCGGCGCGGGTGGTGGCCAGGAACCGGGCCAGCGCGACGGTCGCCGCCGCGCGTCGCGGGGCCGGACCGCGCTCAGACATCCAGGACGCGTCCGGACGGCGGGTGCCCCGGCCGATGGCCGCCGGGCGGCGTGCAGGTGAGGCGGTCGCGCAGCCGGGCGTACTCGTGCGGGGCCAGATTCGCGGCGGCGGTGAACTCGGCGAGACCACCGAAACCACCCCGACGGTCCCGCGCGTCGACGACCTGCCGCGCCCGTCCCGGGTCGAAGCCGGGCAGCGCCGCGAACTCCTCCCACCGGGCGGTGTTGACGTCGAGCGATCCGGGCCCGCCGCCGTGGTCGACGGTCATCGCGCCCGACTGCTGCCCCGGCAACGGCGGCGGGTACTCGGACAGCGGCGACGGGTGGCCCGGCAGGGGCGGCGGGTACTCGGACAGCGCCGACGGGTGGCCCGGCAGGGGCGGCGGGTAATCCGGAAGGGGTGGCGGATAGTCCGGCAGGGGCGGCGGGAGATCCAGCGGCGGGTGCGCACCAGAAGCCGGCGAGACCGGCGGGTACGCCGGTGACACCGGCGGCTGTGCGGCCGTGGACGGCGCGTACGGCGGCGAGACCGGCTGGTATGCCGCAGTGGGCGGGAACACCTGGCCGGGCGGTGCGCTCCAGCCGCCCTGCGGCGGGTACGAGGTCTGGGCGGGAGCCCCGGGCGGGGGTGCCAGCGCGCCGGGCGGGTACGCACCTTGCTGCTCGGCGTACCAGGGGCGGAAGCCGGCCCGCCAGCGCAGCCAGGACGGGTTGATCACAAGGGCGTGCACGATGCTGGTCACCCAGATCGCCAGGACGCCGCCAACCGCCCAGTCGGTGGCCGTCTCACCCAGTTCGCCGACCAGGATGAACGATGTCCAGCCGAGCAGGGTGTAGACGATGCCCGGGATCCACCACGCCGCCCGCCGCGCCCGCAGCCCCACGAAGAGGAACCCGAAGCCGCCGAGGCAGCTCAGGCCGACCACCGGCAGGACCAGCCACCAACTGTGCAGCAGCCGCCACTTCCAGCTCGCGGCCGGGTTCGCCGCTCGCGCCGCCGGGACGCCCTGATGCGTCCAGCCCGGGTCAGGCGCGCTCGACATCTCGATCCTCCTGTCGTTCGACGTCCTGGGTGCGTGCGTGGTCGGCGGTGTATGCGCTGCTGACGGTACGGGCGGCCAACAGGTCCTCCAGCACCGCCACGTAGTCCAGGCAGCGGTCGCCCAAAATGCCCCTGGTCTCGGCGCTGACCACACCCTCGCTGCTCACGGTGACCACGAGTCGTGGCTGTTCGGCGGTCACGAGCGGGCTCCCTGCACGGCGAAGACCAGGCGGACCGCGTCGTCCTCGGTGACCTGCTCTGACTCCAGCCGCAGCCCGGCAGCCGGTGCCTGCTGCCGCAGCCGTTCCAGCACCGCCCGCTGGACCTGCCGGCCGTACGCGACGTCGACCGCGCGGACCACCTCCACGGCCCTCGGCTCGTCGATGTCGCCGGTGAAGTGCGCCGACCAGATGCCGGCCTCGTCCCGCTGGAAGCTCGCCCGGACGCCGGCCCAGTCCGCGGTGATCGAGTCCGGCGCGACGGCGACCACGGCGGCGGTGTCCCGCAGCGCGGCGGCGAGCAGGTTCTCGTCCCGCATCCGGGTCTGCACCTCGCAGACGATCCGGCCCTCCTGTTCGGAACGGGAGGTGACGCCGTGGGCGGCGGCCACCGCGGCGACGGCGAGGGGTAGCAGCACCAACGAGATACTCACCGCAGGCTCCTTCCGTTCGGCCCGACCATCAGAACTCGACCGCCCGTCCACCGCGCTGGGTCGGCGCGGCGTGCCGGGCACTCCGGTCGACGGACGCCCCGCTGTCCCAGTCCTCGGCGGCGGTGGCGGCCACCGCGCGGGCGTCGGCCCAGGTGCGGATGGCGTCGATCCGTTCGGCCTGGGTGACGCTGAGCGGGACCATGCCGACCACCGCCTGGGCCAGGTCGTCGCGGAGCAGCGGGCGGCGTTCGCCGAACGCGTCGAAGAGCCCGGCGATGACGGCCTGCTCGATCTCGGCGCCGGAGTAGCCCTCGCTGAGGTCGGCGAGCTCGGCGAGCAGCGTCTCGTCGAGGGCGAGCCCACCGGCCACGGCCGGGTTACGCAGCCGCCGGGCGAGGTGGACCCGCCAGATGGCGGCCCGTTCGGCCCGGGTCGGCAGGTCGACGAAGAAGATCTCGTCGAAGCGTCCCTTGCGGAGCAGCTCCGGCGGCAGTTTCTCGATGTCGTTGGCGGTGGCGATGACGAAGACGGGTCGATTCTTCTCCTGCATCCAGGTGAGGAAGGAACCGAAGACCCGGGTGGAGGTGCCGGAGTCGCCGCCTCCTCCGGCGAAGCCCTTCTCGATCTCGTCCACCCAGAGCACGCAGGGTGCGGTCGCCTCGGCGGTGCGGATGGCGGTGCGCATGTTCTGCTCGCTGCTGCCGACCAGCCCGGCGAAGACCCGGCCCACGTCCAGCCGCAGCAGCGGCAGTTCCCAGGCCGCCGCGATCGCCTTCGCGGTCAACGACTTGCCGCAGCCGGGCACGCCGGTGATCAGGACGCCCCGGGGCGCGGGCAGCCCGTACGCCGCCGCCTCGGCCAGCCAGGAGCCGTCCCGCTTGGCCAGCCATCGCTTGAGGTTCTCCAGCCCGCCGACGTCGGCGAGGTTCACGTCCGCCTCGACGAACTCCAGCAGCCCGGACTTGCGTACGGTCTGTCGCTTCTCCTCGTGCACCACGTCGAGGTCCCGACCGTCCAGCACACCGTCGTTGACCATCGCCCGGGCGAAGGCGTTCTCCGCCTCGTGCAGGGTCAGCCCGAGCGCGGCCTTGGCGAACCGCTCGCGCCCCAACTCGTCCAGGGCTATCTGGATCCGGCCGTCGGCGGAGTTGGCGTGGATGATCGCCTCCAGCACCTGCCGGATCTCCGTCTCGCTGGGCAGCGGGAAATCGACGATCGTGACGTCCTTCTCCAACTCGACCGGGATGCGCAGCACCGGCGAGACCAGGATCAGGGTGCGCGGCACCGCGCCGGACTTGAACGCCGCCGCCACGTCCCGCAGCCGGCGGACCACCCCGGCGTTACCGGGCCGCTCGCCGTCGCCGTGCGAGGTGTGCAGATCCTTGAAAATCACCACACTCGGCTGGTCGATCCGCAGTACGGCGTCCAGGGCGTCGGCCGGCTCGGTGGTGCCGGTCCGCCAGACGCCGTCCGGCTGCACCAGACCGGTGGTCAGCGACCAGGTCCACACCGCACGCGGGGTACGCACCAGCGCGGCGTCGTGGGCCACGGCCGCGACCTCGGCGACGGCGCGCTGTTCCTCGGCGGACTCGATGTACAGGATCGGGAACCGCGCCTTGAGCATCTGCGACAACGCATCCCGGAACGACAGTGCCATCCTCGCCTCCCCAGCCGGCCTGGACTGGGGCGGACTTTAACAGCTTCGATCAAGCTCGAAGCGGGCCGGCCGAACGCCACCGACCTGCGCATCGAACGCCGACCATGGCTCAGCCGAGCACGGCGACCGCCGCCACCGCCGCAGCGGCCAGCGAGGCGACCGTCACCACGACCCGCAGCCACGGCTTCGCGGCCCGGTTCGTCGGCAGGTCACGCCAGCGGTACGCGACCAGCGCGAACCCGGCGGCGCTCAGCGCCGGACCGACCGCCCAGAGCCAGCCGGGCACCGCCGACCAGTCACCGAGCGCACGCCCCAGCGCGGGGTAGGCCACCGCCCAGGCTCCGGCGGAGAGCACGGTCAACCGGTCCAGCGCCGGGCGGTACGCGACACCGAGCAGCGACAGCCCGCCGATGACGGTGAACAGCAGGGCGACACCGGCGCCGGCCCAGACCGGCAGCGCCGGCGTGGGACTGCCGGCCTGATCCGGCGGTACGCCGAGCAGCCGCAGCCCGATCGGCTCCACCCGCTTGTCGGTGTTGCCCAGCACCACCACCCCTCGCCCGGTGGCCCGGTCGAACCCGACGTACGAGGAGAAGCCGCCGGTGGCACCGTTGTGCCAGGTGATCTCCTGGTCGCCGTAGCGGGTGGTGAACCACCCGTACCCGATGCGGGTGCGCTCGTCGTCGTCGAAGCGCGGGTCGCGCGCGTCGGCCCCGGGCGCGGTGCCGGCGGCGGTGGCGGCGACCAGCCGGGCCAGGTCCTCGGCGGTGGACCAGTAGCCGATGCCGGCGGGGGCGTACCCGGTGCCGGTCCACGGGTCCGCTGCCCGTCCGTTGCCCCGGGCACCCTGTGCGTGCCCGGCCGGCAGGGCACCGGGATCGGCGGCGTGGACGGTCGCCGTCAGACCCAGCGGGGTGAGCAGGTCCCGGTCGACCAGCGCGGGAAAGTCGAGTCCGGCCTCGGCGGCGAGGGCCTGCCCGAGCACCGCGGAACCGAGATTGGAGTAGCCGACGCTCCCCCGGCCGTCGCCGGGCGCGTGCGCGTCGGCGGCGGCCCGGACCCGGTCGGTGTCCAGTCCGGCGTACGGGTTGCCGGCGGCGACGTTGGCCCAGAGCACCCGGCCCCATCCGCTCACCGAGCCGAGGTCGAGCCGGGGCAGGCCGGACCGGTGGCTGGCCAGCTCGGCGAGGGTGACCTCGCGGGCCGGGCCCTCGACCGCCGGCCAGACGGCGCCGAGGGTGTCCTCGGGCCGCACCGCGCCGGCCTCGGCCTGCCGGGACAGCAGCATCCCGGTGAACACCTTCGACACCGAGCCGATCTCGAACGGGGTGCCGGGTTCGACCGACGCGCCGTCCCGGTCGCGGTCGCCGAGGCCGGCGGTGCGGACCTGCCCGTCGTCGATCAGCGCGACGGCGAGACCGCGGTATCCGTCCGGGTCGGCGACTGCGGCGCGGGCCGTCGCGGCGAGGTCGGCGTCACCGGTGGTCGACGCGGTCAGCCGGGGTTCCCGGGGTTGCGCGGCAAAGCCGGCGAGACCCGCGAGGATCCCGACGACCAGCGCGACGGCGGTCGGCTTACGCATGGGGGTGGTCCTTCCGTGCGGGGTGGTCAGCGGTCGGGGTCGGTATCGGTCGGGGTGGTCAGCGGTGGGCGGCGCTGAGGACGGCCAGCAGCGGCACCACCCGTTCGGCGGGGACGGCGTACCGGCCGCGCGCAGTGCTCTGCAGCCAGCCCGCCGCAGTGAGCTGGCGCAGGTGGTGGTGCAGTTGGCCGGTGGTGCCGAGTTCCTCGATGTCGGCCAGCTCGGCGGTGCTCTGCCGGCCGGTGAGGATCTCCCGCAGCAGGCGCAGCCGCACCGGGTGGCCCAGGGCGGCGAGGATGCCGGGCAGCTCGGCCCAGTCACCGGCGAGCAGGTCGTCCACCTCCCGGCCGTACTGCCAGTCGTAGGACCGCTCGGCGACCCGGACGGTGCCGGTGTAGAGCACGGCGCCCGCGCTCTCGGCGGGCAGGCGTTGCTTGAGTCCGTCGAGGGCCCAGAAGGCGCCCTCCGCCGGGGTGGCCGGCTCGGTCGGCACACCGGGTCGCTCGACAAGTGCCGCGACCTGCGCCTCCAGCGCCGCCAGCCGTTCCTCCACATCCGCCATGACTCGATAATACGAACATACGTAGTTACGTGCTACACGGATAAGTCGCGCGGATGATCGAATTCACCCAGGGTGGCCGACTACCGTTCCCAGGTCTGGGGAGGTACGTCGATGTACGTGGTGTCCGTAATCAACTACAAGGGCGGGGTCGGCAAGACCACGGTGACCGCCAACCTCGGGGCCGAACTGGCCAACCGGGGGCTGAAGGTGCTGCTCATCGACCTCGACCCGCAAGCCAGCCTGACCTTCGGCTTCTACGACCCGGACGACTGGCGGGAGCGGTTACGCGACTCCCGGACCATCAAGCGGTGGTACGACGGTCTGCGTGAGGGCGACACCACGATCACGCTCGGTGACCTGGTGGTCTCCCCCGGGCCGGCGAACAGTCGGCTCTCCGGAGCCGGCCGACTCGACCTGATCGCCTCGCATCTGCAACTGGTCGACATCGACCTGGCCCTGGCCCGCAGCGTCGCCGGTGGCGAGGAGTACGACGCCGAGCTGTTCCGGGTACGCGGCTCGCTCGCCGAGGGGCTGCTCGCCGACGGGCTGGAGCCGTACGACATGGTGTTGATCGACTGTCCGCCGAACTTCAACGTGGTCACCCAGTCCGCCATCATCGCCAGCGACCATCTGGTGATCCCGGCCAAGGCCGACTACCTGTCCACCCTCGGCATCGACTATCTGCACGGCAACGTGCGAGAGCTGGTCGAGCAGTACAACGCCGACGCCCGACGGTTCGCCACCGTACGCCGGCACCAAAAGGTCGCCCCCGGCGTGGCCGGCGTGGTCTTCACGATGATCCAGTTGCTCGCGCAGCGGCCGATCGCCACCCACCAGGGCTACATGGACCAGGTCCGCAACCTGGGGCTGCCAGTCTTCCCGACGGCGCTGCGGGAGAACGTCACCCTCTACGCCACGAACACCCCGCGCGGGGTGCCGGTGGTGCTGCGCGACCGGGTCACCGTGCCCGCCGTCCGCGCGGAGCTGCGCCAGCTCGCCACCGAGTTCCTCGACCACCTGCAACCCGCGTGAGGGCGACGGAGGCCGCCGACGCGGCGCGGGTGGCCGCCCGGCTGGCGGCCATGACCAGCCGGGCCGACGGCACGGCGTACCTGTCGGAGCGGTCGACACGTGAGCTGCGGGAGCTGGCCGCGCAGGTCGGCCTGCGCGGTCTCGGTGGGCTACGCAAGGCGGAACTGGTCGAGCGGATCGTGGACGCCACCATCGGCTACCGCCTGGACTCCACCGCCCTGCGCCGCCTCTGAGGCCGGACGCGGCGCGTGAGAAGAGGCCGGTCAGCGGGTATGTCGACCCCATGACAAGCACGATTCCGGACATTTCCCTCAACGACGGCAACTCGATCCCGCAGCTCGGGTTCGGGGTGTTCCAGATCGACCCGAAGGACACCGCCGACGCGGTACGCATCGCGCTGGACGTCGGCTACCGGCACATCGACACCGCCGAGATGTACGGCAACGAGGCCGAGGTCGGCCAGGGCGTACGCACCGCCGGGGTGGCCCGGGAGGACGTCTTCGTCACCAGCAAGCTGAGCAACGCCTGCCACCGGCCCGACGACGCGCGCAGCGCATTCCAGGCGACGCTGGACGCGCTGCGGACCGACTACATCGACCTCTTCCTCATCCACTGGCCGCTGCCGACCCGCTACGACGGCGACTTCGTTTCCACCTGGAAGGTGTTGGAGGAGTTCCGCGCCGACGGCCGGGCGAAGTCGATCGGCGTGTCCAACTTCCAGGTGCCGCACCTGGAACGGCTGGCCGCCGAGACCGAGGTGGTGCCGGCGGTCAACCAGATCGAGGCGCACCCGTACTTCCCGAACGACGAGGTACGCGAGTACGGCGCGAAGAACGGCATCGTCACCCAGGCCTGGTCGCCGATCGCCCAGGGTGCGGTGCTCGGTGACCCGACCATCGCCGACATCGCCGAGCAGGTCGGTCGGACGCCGGCCCAGGTGGTGCTGCGCTGGCACGTCCAGCGGGGCGACGTGATCTTCCCCAAGTCGACCACGCCGACGCGGATCGAGGAGAACGCCGGCATCTTCGACTTCACGCTGGACGACGCCCTCATGGAAAGGATCACGCTGCTGGGCCGGGGCGAGGCCGGTCGGCAGGGTGCCCACCCGGACACCTTCGACTACATTCCGGCCTGACCGTCGGGTGGCTCCGCCACCGCGGGCGAACCGACGCACCACAGCCGCCGCTAGATCGGATCTAGCGGCGGCTGTCCATGGTCTCGCGCCTGTAGCAGGACGACGTCGTTGTAGCAGGCGGACGGCGACGGGACGAACGGAAGGAAACACCGAGATCATGAATAGACGCACCACCGGCCTCGCCATCGAGGCCGAGGGCCTGACCCGGTCGTTCGGTGAGACGCGGGCGCTCGCCGGACTCGACCTCCAGGTGCCCGCAGGTGCCGTGTACGGGGTGCTCGGGCCGAACGGGGCAGGGAAGACCACCGCGGTCCGGGTCCTGGCGACGTTGCTGCGTCCGGACGGCGGGCAGGCCCGGGTCTTCGGGCACGACGTGGTCACCGAGGCCGACGCGGTCCGCGCCCGGGTCAGCCTGACCGGCCAGTACGCCTCGGTCGACGAGGACCTGACCGGCACCGAGAACCTGGTCCTGCTGGGCCGGCTGCTCGGACTGCGCAAGCCGGCCGCACGGGAGCGGGCCGCGCAGTTGCTGGCCGCCTTCGGGCTCACCGAGGCGGCCGGGCGACAGGTCAAGAAGTACTCCGGCGGTATGCGCCGGCGCATCGACATCGCGGCCAGCATCCTCAGCACCCCGGACCTGCTCTTCCTCGACGAGCCCACGACCGGGTTGGACCCGCGAAGCCGCAACCAGGTGTGGGAGATCGTCCGGGCGGTGGTGGCACACGGCACGACGGTGCTGCTGACCACGCAGTACCTGGACGAGGCCGACCAGTTGGCCGGGCGGATCGCGGTGGTCGACCACGGCCGGGTGATCGCGGAGGGCACCCCGGGCGAACTCAAGTCCTCGGTCGGATCCGGCACCGTGCACCTGCGGCTGCGGGAGGCGGACCAGCGGCCCGAGGCGCAGCGGCTGCTGGAGGCCGCGCTCGGCGTGGCGGTGCAACTGGACGCCGACCCGGTGGCGATCACCGCGCGGGTCGGCGAGGCCGGCAGCGACCTCGACGCCAGCGCGCAGGCCGCCCGGGCACTCGGCGAGCTGTCCCGCGCCGGGATCGTGGTGGACGACTTCTCGCTCGGCCAGCCGAGCCTGGACGAGGTCTTCCTGGCCCTGACCGACCGTCCCGCCGAGCCGACCGCCGAGCGCGACGACGAGCTGGAGGCAGCCCGATGAGCAGCGACACCGCCACCTCGACCGGCCCGGCGCCGTCGGTCTACGTACCCTCCTCGGAGGCGTTGGCGACGGTGCTCGCACCGGCGGCGCGCCCGCCCCGCCCGAGCCCGCTCGCGGCGTCGCTGACCTTCAGCTGGCGCGCCATGCTGAAGATCAAGCACGTGCCGGAGCAGCTCTTCGACGTCACCATGTTCCCGATCATCATGGTGCTGATGTTCACGTACCTGTTCGGCGGCGCGCTCGCCGGCGATCCGCGTGACTACCTGCAGTTCTTCCTCCCGGGCATCATGGTGACCAGCGTCGTGATGATCACCATGTACACCGCCGTCGGGCTGAACACCGACATCGAGAAGGGCATCTTCGACCGGTTCCGGACGCTGCCGGTGTGGCGGCCCGCCGCCCTGGTCGGCATGATCTTCGGGGACGTGCTGCGTTACGTCCTCGCCGCCACGGTGATCCTCACCCTGGGGCTGGTGCTCGGCTTCCGTCCCGAGGGCGGGCTGCTCGGGGTGCTGGCCGGGATCGGCCTGCTGGTGGTCTTCTCGTTCGCGTTCTCCTGGGTCTGGACGCTGTTCGGGCTGATCATGCGCAACGAGAAGTCGGTGATGGGCGTCAGCATGATGGTGCTGTTCCCGCTGACCTTCCTGAGCAACGTCTTCGTCGACCCGTCCACCATGCCCGGCTGGCTCCAGGCCTTCGTCAAGGCGAACCCGATCACGCACCTGGTGTCCTCGGTCCGCGCCGCGATGGCCGGCACGTCGGACACGTCGAGCATGATGTGGACCTTCGGCTGGAGCGTGTTGTTCGTGGTGGTCTTCGGCAGCCTCACGATGTATCGCTACAACCGCCGCTGACCCTCGACCGCCGGACCGGCTCCGGGCAGCGCCCCCGCCCAGGAGGGTGCTCCCGGAGCCGGCCGGTCACAGCCGCCAGGGCACCGGCACGCCGGGAAGGTAGCGGCAGGCGGCACCGGTGGAGACGGTCTCGCGCAGGTGACCGGCCAGCGGCGGATGTCGTTCGTCGAGGCGGCGCAGAGTGTCCCTGATCCGGGCGGTGACCGTCTTGCGGGCCCGCTCCGCCTCGTCACCCAGTCGGCGGGTCCGCCCGGCCAGCCCGGCGGCCGACCGCAACTGCGCGATCAACGCACCGCGTTCGGCGTCCAGCACGGCCACCTTCGACTCGTCGCCACGGCTCGCCGCCCGGTCGATCTCGTCGTCGAGGCGGGTCAGGTGACGTCGGTAGCGGTTCCTCGCCTCCTCGTCGAGCACCTCGTCGCCGCCCATCCGCCGGGCCGCCACCAGCTCCGGGCCGGCGGCCGGGTCGAGCAGCTCGACGGCGGGCACGTCGACACCGGGCCGACCGAGCAGCAGCCGCAGGTCGTGCAGCCCCTTGGCGTCCGGCAGGTGCACGGTGACGCCCTGGTAGGTGAGCCGCCAGACCGCCCCGTCGCGGCGGAACTCGTACTCCAGGGCCGGTGGGGTGGCTTCCGGGCCGGTCGGCGTACCCGTCGGGGCCGGGGCCGACCGTCCGGCCGGGGAGTCCTCGGCGAGCCGGGCGAGCACCTGCGGCAGATCGAGGTCGCGGGCCTCGTCCCGGGCCGTCGCCCGGATCGCGGCGGCGGTGGCGGCGTCCCCCGGACGGCCCCGGGCGACCAGAGCGTCGGCGAGCGCCACCCGGGCGAACAGGGCCCACGGCCGGGCGCCCATCCGGTCGGCGGCGTCGCGAGCTGCGGTAAACCGGGTGACCGCGTCGTCCCACCGCCGGTCGGCGGCGTCGACCACGCCCAGCCAGTGGTCCACCGGGCCACTGAGGTCGCAGCCGAACAACGAGACCAGCCACTGACCCTGGTACGGCAGCAGCGCCTGTCGCGCCTCGGCACACCGCCCGGGGTCGGCGACCGTGGCCTGGGCGCGCAGTCGCAGCCAGAGCGGGGCGACCGGGCCGGTGAACGTGGCTCCGGCGGCGTCGAGCTCGGCGGTGATGCGGGTGGCGGTGCGGTGGTCACCGCGTTCGGCGGCGGTGATGCCCCGCAGCAGCGTCCGGTGCGGGTGCTCGCCGTCGGCCAGCCCGTCCACCAGGTCGTCCGCCGCGTCGAACCCGCCCCGCAGCATGAGATACGACCAGCGCAGGTGGTGGCCGAGGAAGCTGTGGTCGGCGTGCTCCCACTCGTCGAGGTCGCCCAGCTCGAAGTAGCAGGCGTCGGCCTCGGCGAAGTCGCCACGGAAGGCGCTGGTGATGCCGTCGTCGATGGCCGCCGCCATCTGGTGACGCGGTCGGCCGGTCTGCCGGGCGGCGGTCACGAACGCGGTCAGCTCGTCCTGGTAGCGGGGATCGCCGAGTTCGAGCAACGCCACCCAGCGCAGCGAGGTGGCCCACAACTCGGTCTCCCGGTCGCCGCCGCGCCGGGCCACCTCGCGGATCTCGGCGGTGATCGCGACCCGGTCGGCTGCGGTGCCCGGCCCCCAGGTGGCGTCGTGCCGGGCCCAGAGGCTGAAGGCGAGCGCGTCGTCGTCGTGCACCCGGCGAGCGAGGGCCTCGGTGGCGGTGATCAGGTCGGCTTCCAGCCTGCGGACCGGGGCCACCTCGGCGGGCTCGCCGACCAGCCGGCGGTACGCCTCGCGGACCAGACCCTCGGCGTCGACGGCGATCCGGGAGTTGGTCTGGCGGTGCCGGTGCACGTTCAGGGCGAACCGGGCCAGCAGCGCCGGATCGTCGGTGCTCAGCGCCAGGGCGGCGGTCTCGGCGAGGATCTGGTCGGCCTCGTCCCGTCCGCCGGTGTGGAAGAGACGGTCGGTCAACTCGATCATGATCTTGATCCGTTGGGACGGGTCCGTCGCCACCGTCGCCGCCCGGCGCAGGTGCACGGCCGACTCCTCCAGCGCCAACCGGCAGGCCGCGTCCCGGGCGGCGGCGAGCAGCAACTCCGCACGCCGGTACGCCTCCAGGTGCGCGTCGGCGAGCCAGGCGTGCCGGGCCAGGTCGGCCGGGATCAGCCACTCGGCGAGCGCGGCGTGCGCGTCGACGGCGTGGACGACAGCGGCGTGCCGCACCCGGCGCTCGCTCTCCGCGAGACCCTCGTACAGGGTCTCGCGGACCAGGTCGTGCGCGAAGGTGTACCGGCCGTCGCCGCCGGAGAGCATCAACCGCGCGGTCACCGCCACGTCCAGCAGAGCGTCGAGCCGGGCCGGTGGCAGACCGGCACTCGCCGCGAGGACCGCCGCGTGGAACTCCCGCCCGAGCACCGCGGCGACGGTCAGTACGTCGACCACCTCGGCGGGCAACCGGTCGAGCCGCCGCCGCACCACCTCGCGTACGCCGGGCGGGATGCCGGCCAGTTGCCCGTCGGAGTGCCACAGCCGGGCGGTCTGCTCCACGAAGAAGGGGTTGCCGCCGGTACGCCGGTAGACGTCGTCGACGCAGTGCGAATCCGGTTCCCGGCCGGCGGTGCGGGTCATCAACGCGCCGACCTCGTCCCGGGACAGGCCGGTGAGGGTGATCGGGGTGGCCTTGGCCACCAGCGACATCAGCAGCGGCCGCAGCGGATGCTCCTCCGCCTCCACCTCCGCGTCCCGGTACGTGCCGACCAGCAGCAACCGCTCGAACCAGGTGTGCTGGGCGGCGAACCGCAGCAGCCGCACCGACGCCGCGTCGGACCAGTGCAGGTCGTCCAGGACCACCAGCACCGGCCGGCGCTGGGAGACCGCGACCAGGGCGGCGGTGACTGAGTCATAGAGCGCGAACGCCTCCCGCTCGGCCGTGTCACCGTCACCGTGCCCGACCGCCGGGGGCAGCAGCCCGTCCCCGCTCGTGGTGCCCGGCGTCATCAGCGTCGAGCCGTGCGACCTCGGCGTGGGATCCCCCTCGCCGAGCAGCAGCCGCAACGCCGGCTCGGCCGACTCGCGGGCCACCGCCCAGTCCTCCGGCGAGCGGCGCAGACCGCGCAGCACCTGCACCCAGGGCCAGTAGCCGGGCGCGCTGGCCGAGTCCCAGCAGGCCGCCCCGAGCACCAGCGCACCCTGCCGGCGGGCCTCGTCGGCGGCGGACGTGACCAGGGTCGTCTTGCCGATCCCCGGCTCACCGGTGACCAGGACCAGCCCACCGTGACTGGCGGCAGCCCGGTCGACCTCGGCGCGCAGCAGCCCGGCGGGATGGTCCCGTCCGATCATCACGCCGCTGGGCCGCGCCCTCATGGCACCCGACGGTATCCGACACCACCGACAGACCCGTACCGATCGGCGACGGCACCACGCTGGTCGGCCTCGACCCGCTGACCCACCGTGGGCTGACCGACGGTGGTGCCGGGCGGGACCGGCTGCCGGGTTGGGGCGCCCGAGGTCACGCGTCGGGGCCGACCGGGCCGAGCGCCGCCAGGTGGGCGAGGACGGCCTGGTTGGCCTCCCAGCCGTCGGGGAACTTCACCGGCACGTCCAGTTGCGGCGCCTCGGTCGACGGGTGAGCATCCAGCAGCTCGCCGATGCCCGCGCGGGCCACCACCACGCAGGCCTGCCGGTGCCGAGAGGCGAGCACGCAGAGTCGCCCCGACTCCAGGTGGAAGGCGGTCGCGTCGCGGCGGCCGGAGAGCGGGTGCAGCACGATCGTCATGTCGTACTCGCGGCCCTGAAGCCTGTTGGCGGTGTCCACGGTGATGCCCGCTCCCGCCTCGCCCAACAGCGACCGGATCACCGCGACCTGGTCGCGGTGCGCGGCACCGACGGCGATCCGGTCCGCCGTCACCGGCGCGCCGCCGGGCGACTGCTCGCAGATCGCGACCGCACCGCGTCGCAGCACCCGCAGGGCGAGCGCGGCACACGCGGCGGCGGCCTCGGCGTCGGTACGCAGGGTGTGCCGGGCCGGTAACTCATAGAGCGCCCAGCCGTCGGCGGCGGCCAACTCCACCGCCCGGTCGAGGGCATCGCCCGACCCCGCCTCGGTGAAGTGCAGCGCCCGCTGGGTGGCGACCGTGCCGGCACGGAACTCGGTGAAAGGGTAGAACGCCCGCGACACGACCGGGGCGGCCGAGGACGGCAGTCGCCACGACACGGGCAGCCGGTGCACCGGCAACTGCGGGTTGTGCCGCAGCAGCACGGCCACCGCCGACTGCATCGGATCCCAGGTCAGCCCCGCCCACCGGCCGGTCTCGACGGTGGAGAACGGATCGAGCTGCCCGGGGTCACCCACGAACAGCGCCCGTTCGAACCTGCCGGCCACGCGTAGCAACGCGTCCGAGCGCATCTGGTACGCCTCGTCCACGATCGCCCACGGCCACGAGCCCTCGGCGACCGTGGCCCACTTTGCGGCCGTACCGATGACCACGGCCGAGGCGGCGAGATCGGTGACCTTCGCGGCGATCCGGACCTGGTCGTGTGCGCTCACCCGCTCCGACGGCCGGTAGTCCCCGGCGGAAAGCCGCCCGATCCGCAACTCGGGTGCCTTCCGGGCAAGCCGGTCGATCAGGTCGTCGACCTGCTCGTTGGTCTGCGCGATAATCATCAACGGCTCGCCGGTGCCGGCCAGCTCGACGGCAGCCCGCACCACCAGCGTGGACTTGCCCGCCCCGGGTGGCGAGTCGACCACCACACCCCGGTGCTCGCCGGACCGCAGGTCGGCCAGCACGGTCGTGATCACACGCTCCGCCTCGATGCTCGGCGGCACCGCCAACTGCGGCAGCATCCGTCCCCACCCCCATTCGGCGTCCCGCGACCCTACCGCCGTACGCACCACCGCCTGGCACGCCACACCCGACCGCCCCACACCAGCCTCACCGTGCCGCACCCGACCGCCGCACCCGACTGCCGTGCGCACCGGCCCTCGTCGTGCCGATCCGCCACTGCCCGTACTGCCACGGGTGGGAGGTGCGGGATTCGCCGCCCACGCCCGCACCGCACCCCTGCCCGAACCGGCCAGCGAGGCCAGACAGGTCGGGCGCGTCGCAAGGGCGGCCCGACCTGCCGCATCCGATGGGTTGACCACCCAAGATCGTGCTCGATCCAGGATCGAGTGGCTTCACGACGCGACGAGACCACTCGATCCTGGATCGAGCACGATCTTGCGCGGCACGCGGCACGGCGTGCGACGGTGCGGCCGGGCGATTCGGACGAGCAGTTCGCCGGACGGGTCGGGTGCGGCCACCCCGGTTCAGGGTGGCCGCACCCGTGTCAGCGGTCTCGAATGGTCAGCGGTGACCCGGTGCGCTCAGTGCACGATGACCGGGGCCCGGGGCGCTTCGCCGGGCTGCTCCCCCGGCTGGTCGTCCAGCAGGTGCGACCGCTCCCGCCGCCTGGGCAGGAACGCGGCCGGGATGAACGTCGCCGCCACCAGGGCGAACGCCACCCAGAAGGTGGTCGCGAAGGAGTTGGCGGCGAAGTCGAGACCGCGCTCGATGATCGACGGGTCGGGCACCTGCTGGGCCAGTTCCGGCCGCTGCTGGGCGGCGATCGCCAACCCGGCCTCGGTGACCGGCTCGCCGTTCGGGCCGGTCAGGCCCGGGATCGGCTGGGACTTGTTGAACTCGTTGGTGAGGATCACCGACATCACCGCCGCGCCGACCGAACCACCGATCTGCTGGAGGATGTTCACCAGCGTGGAGCCCCGCGCGACCTCGTGCCCGGTCAGCGTCTTCAGCGCCGAGGTCATGATCGGCATCATCGTGCCACCCATGCCCAGGCCCATCACGAACAGCGAGCCGCAGAGCAGCACGTACGAGGTGTCCGCGTCGAGCTGGGTGAAGGTGAAGAACCCGGCGAGGATCAGCGCCAACGCGAACGGCACGGTCCGGCCGACCGGCACCTTGTCGGCGAGCATGCCGGCGATCGGCATGGTGACCATCGCGCCGAGGCCCTGCGGTGCCATCAGCAGACCGGCGTGCAGCGTCGACTCACCGCGCACCTGGAGGAAGTAGCTGGGGAAGAGCAGCCCGGCACCCATGAACGCGATGATGAAGACGAACATGGTCACCGCCGCGACGGTCAGCCGGCGGTTGCTGAACAGCCGCAGGTCGAGCAGCGGGTGCTTGGGCTTGAAGGAGTAGAACACGAACGCCACCACCAGCACGGCGCCGACCAGCATCGGGCCCCAGACCTCCGGCTCGGCGAAGGTGCCGGTCTCGGGCAGCGTGGAGACGCCGTAGAGGAAGAGGGCCAGACCGGGCGAGAGCATCAGCATGCCGACGAAGTCGAACGACTGGGAGGGCTGTGCGGCGTCCTTCGGCAGCGCAAGCTGTGCGTAAACCAGCGCGACCACACCGATCGGCAGGTTGATCAGGAAGATCCAGTGCCAGCTCGCCACGTCGATCAGCCAGCCGCCGAGGATCGGGCCGCTGATCGGACCGAGCAGCATCGGGATGCCGAGCACGGCCATCAGCCGGCCGATCCGGTTCGGGCCGGCCGCCCGGGTCATGATCGCCATGCCGATCGGCATGAGCATGCCGCCGCCGAGGCCCTGGAGCACCCGGTACCCGATCAGCTGCCCGATGGTGTCGGCGGTGGCGCAGAGGCCGGACCCGATGGTGAACAGCGCCAACGCGATCATGTAGAGGCGTTTGGTGCCGAACCGGTCGGCCGCCCATCCGCTGAGCGGGATGACCGTGGCCAACGCCAGCGTGTAACCGGTCATCGTCCACGCGACGCGGGCGTACGAGGCGTCGAACTCGCTCTGGAAGGTCGGCAGCGCGACGCTGACCACCGTCACGTCGAGGATCGACATGATCGCACCGAGCACGACGACGCCAGCCACCTTGAGCACCGCGGCGTCGAGTTTGTCCGATGTCGGGACAGGTTGCGGTGCCGCGACAGATTGCTGTGCCACGAAGTCTCCTGTTGTCGGATCTGACCGAAGGACGAGCGGTGGTGGCCGACGCGGTGCCGGTGGAAGACCGGCCCGACGTGCGGAAGGGGCGATGCCCGCAGCGCAGATTAGCCCCCACCGCCGACACTCCGCCGCCCGTTTAGCGGCCGGCAGACCCGTCACGCCGGTGTTCCTCGTCACCACCCGACCGCGTCCCCCGCCTGGCGCACCAGCCGGGCGGATCGGCACCGTGATCCGCTACCCGCGCTCCGCGCCCACGACGCGCTGCACGGCAATGATCGTGTCCACCGGCAGGTCGAGTCGCCACAGCACCGCCGCCAGGTAGTCCAGCACCCGCCAGTGCTGCTCCGGGGTCAACCCCAGCCGCCGCCACACCCCGCCGACCGACCCGATCGCCCTACCCGGACCCCCGAGGGCCGGGGTCAGCTCGGCCGCGAGATGGGTGGCGAGCCGCCGCCGGTCGATCCCCAGCAGGTACGGCGCAAGCTCCGCGTCGGCCGCCACCAGACGCATCCAGCGGTGCACCACCCCACGCACCCCGGCCGGCCCGAGCCAGTCGATCGCGTTGCGCGAGCAGGCCACCAACTCCGTCGTCCGCATGACCATCAGTACGGACCGTTCTGGTTGATCAGTTCACTCGTCGTACCCCGGCCATCCGACGGGCACAGTGGGGGTGGGCCGTGGGTGGTCATGTCGGATGCGGGCCCCGTCGAGCTGACGGCATCGACGGATCGCAGGAACCAGCACAGGCAACCCCCGTCGGGGCGGTGGTCTCCACGCCCACCTGCTGGCGAGCACCGATGGCCTACGCGGCTCAGCTCGACAGCAGCCGCATTCGACCTCCCGAGGTTCTAGCCGACCAGACCAGGCAGGTGTACGCGCTCGGTGGGCACCCCCGCCGCGAGCAGCCGCAATCGGGAGCCGGCCAGCATCGCGGGTGGCCCGCAGACGTACACCTCCTGGCCACGATCGAGGTGGCGCAGCGCCACGGTGAGTGCGTCACCGCTTTCCCCCGGCACCGCGAGCGGGTCGTGGGAGAAGGCCGGCACGACGGTCAGCCAGGAGTGTGCCTGGTCGAGCTTGTCCAGGGTGATCGCGTCGTAGAGGTCGGCGACGGTGCGTACGCCGATAATCAGGGTGATCCGCCGGCCGTCGGGTGCGGCGGCGACCTGCTCGACCAGGGCGCGCAGCGGGGCCAACCCGGTGCCGCCCGCCACCAGCAGCAGGTCCCGGCGAGGGACCGACGGCAAGAAGGCGGGCAGGCTGAGGCCGACATCGACGGGTGGGCCGAGGTGGAGCGGGTCGCCGGGGCGTACCTCGTGGACGAGGCTGCGGGAGACGGTGCCGGCGGCCACCGCGCGGACATGCAGCTCGACGGTGCCGTCGGGGCGTGGGGCGTTGGCCGGGCAGTACCAGCGCCATCGGCCCGGATGTTGCGGCAGGCAGAGCGGCACCGCCTGGCCGGGCCGGAACGGCAGCGGGTGCCACGGGCGTACCGTCAGCATGGCGATGCCCTCGGCGGACAGGTCGCGGCCGGTCACCTCGGCCGGCCAGAACGCCGGCCCGTCACCCATCCGGCCGGCGGCGCGCACGACGAGCGCCCAGGCCCGCCGCCACCGGCGCTCCCAGCCGAGGCTGACCGGCGGCGGGCAGAGGCGCGGTGCCACCGTCGCCAGCGCGGCGCCGATCAGCGTGCCGTGCTCGGGGCGCAGCCGATGCTGGTGGTGGACCCGGCCGAGTACCGCCAGCAGCGCCGACCGCTCGGCCCGGTCACCGCCGCCGCCGACCAGCCGGGCCAGGGCGGCGACGACGAGCGCCAGCTCCGATGCCGGTAGCGGGCAGTGTCCCGCCAGACTGGCCTGGAACTCGGCGGCGACCTCGTCGATCACCGAAGGGCCGCCGGTCGCGAGCGCTCCCGCCAGGTAGTCGCCGGCCCGCCGCCGCGTCGCCTCCGGCAACCCCGGCCACCCCTCCAACACCAGCCCGCCGCCGCTCACGAGCTGCCGGATCAGGTGCGCGGTGAACCGGTCCAGATCGACCCCGATGAGGTACGCCGACAGCTCCGCATCCGCCTCGATCAGCCGCAGCCACCGGGTGACCGCCGCCCGTGCCGCCGCCTCGGTCACCGGCGCTCCCCCACCGGGTGGGCGTGCCGTGCCTGCCGGTTCTCGGTCTGGCGGTTCTCGGTCTGGCGGTTCTCGGTCTGCCGGGACTGCCACTGTCGCAACGCCTGCCGGACCCGCTCGGCCTCGGTGTTCGCCGTTACGAGTTGCCGTTGCAGGCGATCCAGCTCGTCGGCGACCCGGTCGAGGTAGTCGTACACCTGGGCGGGGTCCAGCCCTCGCCAACGCCGCCCGAAGTCGGCGGCCCGGACGTGGTGCGACTGGAGGCGTTCCCCGGTCACGTAGATCATCGCTGCGCTACCTCCTGCTCGGCGGTCACGTACGGCGGCCATCGGCACGCTCGTTTCGCTCATGTGGTGCGGCACCGAGGCGGGCGGGGTCGGTACGCGTCGTTCGGGTCGACGCCTACCGGAGCCCAGCACCCGCCCCGGGCCCTGCGCCCAGCCTGAGCGAGAAGCCGACCAGGGACTACAGCGCCGAAGGGGCCTGCGTGACGCAGAAATGAGGCGTCTGCGTACCCGCATGGTCGACGCAGTGTTACTACATTGGCGGCATAACGGAGGGAGGTCGGTCGTGGCCCTGAAGCGACGCCGGCTCTGTCAACGCCGCAAGGCGCTCGGGTACAGCCAGGAACGTCTGGCCGACCTTCTCGGTGTAGAGCGATCTACTGTGGTGCGCTGGGAGAACGCGGAGACTGATCCGCAGCCGTGGCATCGAACCCGCATTGCCTCCGCGTTGGGGGTTACGCTCGAACAGCTCGACGACATGCTCGTCGACGTGTCAGTGGCAGCTCATCGAGGGCAGGCTGTGAAGGACATGGAGCGTGAACCCGTATCCCCCGCCATGCCTGACCTCTTGGCCGGCCTCCGGAACTATCTGACCAGCTATCTCATTGACACCCCACCCCCGCCGTCTCTCGTCGAGGTCCGGCGCGCTGTGGGCAGGGTGCACAACCTTTACCAGCGGGCGAGCTACACCTCGGCGGCCCGCTTGATCCCGGAAGTCCTGACCCAGGCGACAGCCCTGAGCAGCAACGCCTCAGGCATTCACCGCAGCAGCGCCTTTCGACTGCTCGGTGCCGCCTACATCGCTGCATCGAAGCTCGCAGTAAAGGTGGGAGATGGTGATGTAGCCCTGTTGACTGCTGACCGGGCGTCCACCGCCGCCCGCCTCAGCGACGACCAGGTGGGACTGCCCCGGGTTTGGTTGACTCGCGGGGTTGAGTGGTTCAGGTCGGGTGTGTGGGCTGGTTGATTGTCTCAAACTCGATCGGGGTGAGGCGTCCGAGGCGTTGTTGCCGTCGTCGGCGGTGGTAGGTCCGTTCGATCCAGGTCACGATTGCCAGGCGTAGGTCGTGGCGGGTGGTCCAGCGTTGCCGGTCTAGGACGTTGCGTTGTAGCAGGGCGAAGAACGATTCCATCGCGGCGTTGTCGCCGCAGGCGCCGACGCGGCCCATCGAGCCGACCAATCCGTTGTGGTGCAATGCCTTCACGAATTTCCTGGACCGGAATTGGCTGCCCCTGTCCGAGTGGACCACGGTGCCGGACGGATCGCGTAGTCGGACCGCGTTGGACAGCGCCGCGACGGCCAGAGAGGCTTTCATCCGGGTGTCGATGGAGTAGCCGACGATCCGGCCGGAGTACACGTCCTTGATCGCGCACAGGTAGAGCTTGCCCTCGGCGGTCAGGTGTTCGGTGATGTCGGTCAGCCACAGCCGGTTCGGGGCGTCGGCGGTGAACCGGCGGTGCACCAGGTCGTCGTGCACCGGCGGCCCGGCCCGCCGCGTGAGCCCCTTGCGCTTGGCGAACACTGACCAGATGCGCTGCTGTGAGCACAGCCGGGCGACCCGGTTCGGGCCGGCGGTGATGCCGTGGGCGGGCAGTTCGTCGGCGATGAACCGGTACCCGAACGCCGGATCATCGTGGTGGATGTCCAGGGCGACGTTGATCAGATGGGCGTCATCGACGTCACGCCGCGACACCGGCTCGGCGCGCCACGCGTAGTAGGCCTGCTTACTGAACCCCAACACCCGGCAGGTCACCGCGACGGGGATCCCGTCCGCGGCCAGGTCACCGACCAGCGGGTACATCATTTTGGGGAGATATCCCGAGCGAAGAACGCCGCCGCCCGCCGCAAGATCTCGTTCTCCTGCTCCAGGAGCTTGTTACGCCGACGCAGCTCTCGCAGCTCCGCCGACTCGCTGCTGGTGGTCCCGGGACGGACACCGTCCTCGATGTCGGCGAGCTTGAGCCAGCGGTGCAGACAGCCCTCGGAGATCCCGAAGTCCTTCGCGATCTGCCGCAACGGCGCCTCGCCCTTACGCGCGACCGCGACCACGTCACGACGGAACTCCGGCGGAAACGCTCTCGGCATGACAGACATCCTTCCAGCGAGGAACGCATCCTCACAGGTCAGGAGTCAACCAAACCGGGTGCAGTCCCGGCGCTGGCCGCTGTTGCGGCCTATCAGGCGGCATGCGGGCTCATGCGACTTCCTGCCAGAGCGGAAGCGGCCGAACGGATCGTGCGGACCAGCGTCGAAGCTCTGACTTCGGCTGGTCCAGTTTCCGATCCTGACCTGATCTCGGCTCACGGGGCACTGCTGCTCTTGGCTGCCATCATTGCTGCTGGGCAAGGGAACGCGAAGAGAGCGAGCCAATTGCTGGAGCGCGCCAATGGGCTGGCGACGACACTGGGCTCTGACCGGAACCGGTTGTGGACAGGCTTCGGGCCGACGAACGTCGTCATCCACTCGGTGTCGGCGGCCGTCCGAGCAGGCAACGCGAACCAGGCCATGGAGATCGGGACGAGACTCGACACGTCACGCTTGCCCACAGTGCTGGTCGGCCGGAGAGCCCAAGTAGACGTCGACCTGGCCGCAGCCGCGTTGATGTCGTCCACTGACAGGTCAGTTGCCGTGCTGCACCTCCTCGAAGCGGAGCGGGTAGCTGCCGAGATGGTGCACGCGAACGTGCAAGCCCGCACGCTACTGCTCGACCTGTTGGCGAAGGAGCGCCGGGCTGCGACGCCAGGGCTGCGACCACTCGCGGAGCGTGCCGGACTGCTGGCATGACCCCACCACGAGTGCTCGCCCTGGTCGTCTGCGCGGCACCTCCCGCGCTGCGGATCGGTGAGCTGATCGACCTGCTGCAGGAGGACGGCTGGACCGTTTGCGTCACCGCTACGCCGACCGCTGCGACCTGGATCGACCGGGAGGCGCTTGCAGCGCAGACCGGCTACCCGGTGCGGACGGAATGGCGAAAGCCCGGCGAGCCGGAGCCACATCCGCCAGCTACGGCTGTAGCGGTCGCACCGGCTACCTTCAACGTGATCAACAAGTGGGCTCAAGGGATCAACGACACCCTCGCGCTCGGCATTCTCAATGAAGCGCTCGGTGCCGGAGTTCCGCTTCACGCATTTCCCCACGTAAAGCCTGAGTTGGCCACCCACCCGATCTACGACCGGCACCTTCAGCTACTCCGTGATGCAGGCGTCGCAGCGGCACCCCTCAACGTCGAGTCGGGTTGGGGAACAGTTACCGAAATGCTCAATGCCCCGCTATAGAGCCTGTTTATGAACCGTGTGGCGGGGTCTGTGCTATGTGACTGGCGGTCGGCGTGGCGGGGCGTGCATAGAGACGGGCTCTTGGTAAGCAGACGGTTCCTACACCCTGCTGCCCCAAGAGCCCGCCTTGACATTGAACCCTGCCCCCTCCGCCGTCGGACAGCGACCCCGTGCCGTCTGCGCGTGTGGCTGCTCAACCCGCTCCCGCCGCTACCCGTCGGACACCACCGACGCCCAGTGGCAGATCCTCGAGCCCCTGCTCAGCCCGCCCGCCTGCGACCGTCCCGGCGGCGGACGTCCCGAAAAGCACCACCGCCGGGCGATCATCGACGCGATCTTCTACCTGGTCGACAACGGGATCAAATGGCGTGCCATGCCGGCGGACTTCCCGCCCTGGCGCACCGTCTACGGCTTCCTCGCCCGCTGGCACGACGACCTGACCGCGCTCACCCTCACCGACCGGCTACGCGAGGCGATCCGCCAGGCCGCCGGTCGCGCCCGCACCCCGACCGCCGGCTGCGTCGATGCCCAGTCGGTGCACGAGTGCGCCGAGGCCACCGTCAGCCGGGACACCAGCGGCTACGACCCCCACAAACGCGTCAACGGCCGTAAACGCCACATCACCGTGGACACCCTCGGACTCCTCATCGCCGTCCACGTCACCCCGGCCAACGTCCAGGACCGTGACGGCGCCCGCCCTGTCGTGCACCAAGCCGCCCTCCACGGCGTCCGACACATCTGGGCCGACAACGGCTACCACGGTGACCTGACCAGATGGGCCACCGACCTCGGAGTCCGCATCGACATCGTGCCCCGCCCGGCCGCGAAAGGCTTCCACGTCCTGCCCCGCCGCTGGGTCGTCGAACGCACCTTCGCCTGGCTCACCCGCCGACGCCGCTGCGCCCGCGACTACGAACGCCTACCCGAACACCACGAAACCATCACCTACTGGGCAGCCATCCTCCAAATGACCCGCCGCCACGCCCGTACCACAACCACCCCCACCTAGATCAGAAACAGGCTCTCTAGCCGGCCTGGCCCCCGCTGCGCACCTGGAACTCTTCGCGGGACTCATCGAGTCGCCTCCGACGATCGGTATGGAACAGGTTCGCTTTGCCAGTTCGCTCGTCAACGAACTGCGCCAGGCGGACGCCGCCGTGGGTGCCAACGAACTCTGTGACGTCGCCATCCAGGTGCACTCCCGCCTGTTGACCTGGGCAGCCAAGGCCAGGTACAGCCGGGAAGTGGGAGATGCCCTGCAAAGTGCGCTCGCCGATCTCGCCATCGAGGCTGCCTGGCTGTCCATCGACTCGGAGCGGCGAGCCACATCCCGGCCATATCTGAACGAGGCGATCACCCGAGCACGTATCGCCGACGATCCGCAGGTCGAGGTTCGCGCATTGACCCAGCTCGCGTACTCATGCGCGGGACGCAGCCAATCGAGTCGCTGCACTGTGCGGAGGCGGCGCTACGGGCGTCCGCCGGCTGGGCCACCCCGCGCCTACGCACTCTCCTACATCTCAGGCGGGCGCACACGTTCGCCGTATTGCGGGACGCAAGTGGCTACGAGCGCGCCATGGCAAAGGCCCGTCACGAGTTGGACCGCGGCCCGCACGAAGACGACCAGTGTCGGCGTACAGGCCCGAGTGCCCAGGTAGGTACGCCCCGGAGCGTACAGAGATCGACGCACCAGAAGGAGTCAACGACGTCTGTCGAGCAGGCCTCCATGTCGCACGGCAGGCCACCTCGCTGACTACACTCCGTTACTGCCAGGATCAGCCGCGCTCGCACCGGATCGCGGCATGTGCGTGCATCTGATCAAGCGTGGTCCCCGCGCAAGAGGCGGTGGCGTGTTCCTCGCCGAGGTCGCCGATGTTGAGCCGGTGCGGGCTGCGAGGATCGGCCGGTGGACGGCGATCTGATTGTGGCGGTGGCACGACTCCGGGATGCGTTCGTCCGGTACCCGGACAGGGCGGTGCTCGATGGCTGCCCGCATTGCCGGGGGCAGGTGCCGGTCGACGGTCATGACTTGTTCTCTTTGGCCATCAGCCTCGGCAATACGGTCGGCAGCTGTGACGACCTGAAGAGTCTGCTGCCCTTGCTGCTGGGGCGCTTGGCCACCTCCACGGAACTCGACCCAGCGATTGTGTTGGGCAAGCTGCGTCGCGGGCAGTGGCACACCTGGCCTGAAGCCGAGCAAGACGCGATTGACGGTTACCTGGATGCGGTGTGGCGGTCATTGCTGGCGACGTACCCGTCGCAGGTCGGGTCGTTCCTCGACCCGACCACCTTCCTCGACGCGGTCGTCGCCGGCGGTGAAAGCGTCAGGCGATTCCTCGGTATCTGGGACGTCACGCACAGCTCGGCGGCAGACCGCCACCTGGCCGACACTGTGAACGGACTCAACTTCGCGGACCGGAGGCCGGCCACGCTGGTCGCCTGGCTGCGCAGTGAGACGGTCCGCGACCGACTGTATCGGGCGTTCGAGCGTGACCACGCCATGTCGTGGGGTGACGACCTGGCGCGGGCCTACGATCTCGTCCGCTCGTAACGACACTCGGTCTGCGGCTAGATCAGTGCGTCCGGATGACTGCACGGCCATGTGCCCTGGCAAACTCAGCCGGGTGTTGACCACCATCACCCTCCGGAACGTCGGTACCGCCGCAATCGTCGTCGGACTGCTCATCGCCCTTTTGACTCTCGGCACAACCACCGACCGTCCATTTACGCTGGCCTGGCTACTCGTACTCGTCGGGACCGGCCTGCGGTTGGAGGCCGCCATCCGTGCCCCGATACGTCAGGCACGATAGTCCCGACCGCTGCCCTTCCCGGCAGTACAGCAGCCAGTACAGCAGCCCGGCTGTCGGCGTGGAGATCATCCATCTGCTGCGGGCGGGAGTGACCCGGCCGCACCTGGATCGGGCGGCCGGTGCCACCTTGCTGGCCATGGTGTACGACAGCGCCAGGGCACTGCACGGTGTGGTCACGACGTCGGTCGAGGAGCCGACGGTCGGCCGAAACCACTACCGGGTCGGTGTGCGACTGCGTGATGCCAAGCCGTTGAGCATCCTGTTCAACGCCGCGGTCTTCCTGGTCGCTGCGGCCGAACAGCAAGACCCCCACATGATCAACCCGGTGTTCGTTGACGTGCCCGGCGGGGACATCTACCGCCGCGCAGGGCTGCGGGTCGCCACCAGGGCCGAGCTTGATCAGCCGCCCCACGAGCGGCACCTGCATCTTCTGACCGAGCAAGAGCGCCGGGATGTCGCCTACCACCAGCCGAGCCGGCTCGGAGACCTGCTGTTCAACTGGTTCGACTGAGCCACTCCTCAGCACGCACCATCGGCGGCAGATCAGGGTGCCGGCGTGGTGACGGCCAGGGCAATCACGTTGTGGAGGACTATGCCGGTGGGCTGAGGCCGGGCCTTAGGGTCGCGCGTCTGCCCGCCGGCCCGACGTGCCGATAGGGTGTCGCCGTGAGGATCACCGTTCGCCAGGCGACGGAGCACGATCTGATGGCGTTGGGCACGTTGTACGCCGAGCTGCATCCGGAAGATCCGGCGCTGCCCCACGAGCAGGCGGTGGAGACTTGGCAGGAGATCGTCGGCCAGGCGGGGCGTACCGTGTTGATCGCCTTGCGCGAGGGATTGGCGGTCGGCACTGTTGATTGCATCGTCGTTCCGAATCTGACCCGTGGTGGGCGATCGTTCATGCTCGTGGAGAACGTTGTCGTCGCTCGCTCTGCCCGCCGCCAAGGGGTTGCGGGCCGTCTGTTCGATGCGCTGGTCGATCTGGCCCGTGCGTCCGGCTGCTACAAGGTGCAGCTGCTCTCCCGCGTTGACCGATCCGACGCCCACATGTTCTACGAGTCGCGCGGCCTACGTTCTGTTGCCCAGGGCTACCGGCTTTACCTGGACTGAACGCGAGTCAGCCAGCCAGTCCACTGACGCTACGTGGATACCATCGGCCAGCGCTCGATGTCGCCTTCAGTTGCGAGCGCTTCGCGGCTACTTGTTTCATTGACCTACGACCGTGGCCCGGCCAGGCTTCGGTCGAGGCGCCCGGGTTGTCGCTCTCATTGCGGCTGCCCACGCTGGTCGTGTGGCTCTCATCTGGCCTGCGCGGCCCGGGCGTCGCCTCAGGGCGGGGAGAGGCTCAAGAGGGGTTTGCTCGGCTCGAAGTAGCGTTGCCCTCCCGGCTCGACAACCCAGGTGGATCGAGCATCGGAGGACACGTTGACTGTCACACCAGGCCGTGTGGTCATCGGGATGGACCCGCACAAACGCTCCGCAACGATCGAGGTCATGGCCGGCGACGAGACCATCGTCGGGGGCGGCCGGTTCGACACCGACCGCGACGGCTACACGGCGATGAGAACCTACGCCAGCCGGTGGCGGCACCGGGTCTGGGCGGTCGAGGGCTGCCAGGGCATCGGCCGGCACATCGCCACCCGGCTCCTGACCGACGGCGAACAGGTCGTCGACGTTCCGCCGAAGCTGTCCGCCCGGGCGCGGGTCTTTGCCACCGGACAGGGCCGCAAGACCGATGCCACCGACGCCCACTCCATCGCGCTGGTCGGCACCCGCATGGCCGGGCTGCGTCCGGTGGTCAACGATGAACAACTCGCCCTGCTACGAATCCTGGTCGACCGACGCCGTTCCCTCGGTGTCGACCACACCCGGATGGTCTCCCAGTTGCACCAACTGCTCCTCGAACTGATTCCCGGCGGGGCGAAGAAGAGCCTGTCTGCCGCCCAGGCCAAAGCACTGCTGGCCACGGTCAGACCCCGCGATGCGGTCGGCAAAGCCCGACGCCGAGTCGCCGCGGAGCTGATCGCTGACCTCGAACGGATCTACCGACGCTCCAAGGACGCCGACAAGGAACTCAAGGAACTGGTGGGGTCCACCGGCACCACAGTGATGGACCTGTACGGCATCGGACCCTCCGGCGCCGCCCGGCTGCTGGTCGAGGTCGGCGACATCACCCGGTTCCCGAACCGGGCCCACTTCGCCTCCTGGAACGGCACCGCCCCCATCGACGCGTCCTCCGGCGAGCAGGTCCGACACCGGCTCTCCCGCGCCGGGAACCGGCAGATCAACCGGGTTCTGCACATCATGGCCACCGTCCAGCTCCGCAACCCTACCGAAGGACGCGCCTACTTCGACCGCAAGAAGGCCGCCGGCAAGACCTCGATGGAAGCAATGCGCGCGCTGAAACGGCGCCTGTCCGACATCGTCTACCGAGCCATGATCAACAACGCCACAGCGGCGATGGCGGCGGGCCCGGGAGGACAACAGGGAACGGCAACTGGCTCCAGCGCGACCGGCTTGCATCCCCCAGCCGGCTCTTCGGAGAGGTCACTTCCCGGACCCGCCGAGACCCAGGATAGAACTCTCCTCCCAGCGGTGTCTTGACACAGAGGGGAGCCAGAAGAGTGAACCTGGCCATGTTCTGGGCCGGGTCATCCGTGCTTCCGTGATCTATCGTGCTCATCGCCGAGCAAAGACGGGAGGGTGCGTGTCGATGGCTCGTACACAGCTGTACCTCGTCCGTCACGGCGAACAGGATCCTGCGTCCGCTCATGCCCCGGACGGAGGTCTTTCACAACTCGGTCGCGAGCAGGCGGACCGGCTGGGCCGACGGCTCCGTACAGTGCCGTTCTCGGCGATCCACCACAGCCCGTTGGCCCGGGCGGTCCAGACCGCCGACGTCGTCGCCGGCCATCTCCCGCAGGTGCCGAGACACGCGTGCGACCTCATGGCGGACCGCACTCCGGTGCCCTCCGCGGGACAGCGTGGCCGATATCCGGACAGGTGGCTTGCCTGGCTGGATGGCGTGCCCGACGACGAGCGCGACGAAGACGCGTCGGCCCTGCAGGCCGCTGTCGAACACCTCGGTGTCACCGGCGACGAGGACCGGCACGAGTTGCTGATCACGCACAACTTCGTGATCGGGTGGTTCGCCCGCCACATGCTTGAGGCCCCGGTGTGGCGCTGGATCGGCCTCAACCAGGCCAACTGCGGGATCACCATCGTGCAGTGGAATTCCGATCGGCCGCCGACCTTAATCAGCTTCAATGACACCGGGCACTTGTAGCTGTTCGGCATCCGCTACTCGGCAGATCCGCATGTCGAGGGAACGGCTGGGCTCAGCAACACCCGTCACGCGACGTCACCGACTCGGATCGCCGCCAGGTCGAGGGGCCAAGTCGCCGGACGCAGGCCAAGCTCGGCGCGGTGTGCACTTGCAGCCGTACCTACCTCTGCACTCGGACCTGTACGCCGACAACCAGGGCTTCGTTCACTTCGTGAACAACCAGGAGGTGCAGGGGATACGGGGACTCTCGTACCTGTGCTTGGGCCAGCCGGAGCGCGCGGCCGAGGCGTTCCGCGCTATCACCACAAATCCGTCGCCGGCACACCGGCGTAACCAGCTCCTTTATTCCGTCCATCTCATCGATGCGACCCAGCAGCAGGGCGACGTCAACCAGGCGGCCAGGATGGGGCTGAACGCATTACCGGCTGTGAGACAAATGCGTTCCCAGCGGGTGGCGAGACACTTGGCGAGCGTCAGGACGAGCCTCGGCCGATCGGACCGCCCCACAGCTGCTGTCCGACAGTTCACCCTCGCATACGACCAGCAGGGGAGACGTTGATCACCAACCTCGTGTTACGCGCCTATGACTCCGACGAAGCCGAACGGTTAGTCGATGAACTTGTGCAGCTCTATCTTGAGGTGCACTCCGACGAGGGTGAGTTCTACAGCGAGGACCGCTACCGCCGTCAGCTCGGCGCACACCGGGAACGCCCAGGGTGGGAACTCGTCACCGCCAGTGTTGACAGCGTGCTGGTCGGCTACATCTACGGCTTCCCGCTCCCGCCGCACACTCGATGGTGGGAGGGGCTCAGGGGTGACACACCCTCCGGGTTCACCGACGAGGACGGCCAGCGGACCTTCGCGATCAGCGAGTTGCTGGTGCGGGCCGACTGGCGACGCCAAGGTGTGGCGCGAACACTTCACGACCGGCTGCTCAGTGGCCGTACCGAGAAGCGTGCCACCCTGCTCGTCCGTCCCGACAATGCGATCGCCCGACGCGCCTACGACTCGTGGGGCTGGACGCAGCGGGCCCGACTGCGGCCCGGTTGGGAGAATGCGCCAGAGTTCATCGTGCTCACCACGGCGCTGCCTAGCGCAAACACGCAAGGGCTGAGGTGACCTCGTACCGCGACTTCTTACCGATCGCGGTCGAGGCTGCACGCCGCGCGGCAGACGCGATGCGGCAGCAGACGCCCGTAGTCCTCACCACCAAGGGCGATCGGGATGTCGCCTCGGAGCTGGACTACGCGATCGAACGGGATCTTCGCGCCTTCCTGGATAGCGCGACGCCCGGCATCGGCTTCCTCGGTGAGGAAGAAGGGTTGAGCGGGTCGCCAAGCAAGCGGTGGGTTCTCGACCCGATCGACGGCACGTCGAACTACGTGCGAGGTCTGCCGCTGTGCGCGGTGTCGCTCGCGCTCGTGCAGGAAATGAGGCCGTGGTCGGCGTCATCGAACACAGTTCATAGCCTGCGCGGTGGCGGCCGCTACCCGGGCCATGATCGCGGCGACCGCCACCTAGAGAGCCGGCACCCGCGCCTTGATGTGACGTAGCGCCTCACCATCGCTACGATTCTGAACGACCGACGCGAGACCAGGGTGGTTGTGATGACGGAGCAAAAGACAGGCATCCCCTCGGAAGAGCTGTTCGAGGGAGAGGCAACTGGCCTGGAGATCGAGGATGCCAGCGAGGGCGCGGTGTCGCACACCCCGTGGGACCCGAACAAGATCCGCGTCACGACCAAAACGTTCTCGCTCCGCAACGTACTGGACATGATCGACGAGAAGTCTCTGGAACTCGCACCCGACTTCCAACGCAACCGGGTATGGAAAGCGCGGCAAAAGTCGCGGCTAGTTGAGTCCATTTTGCTGCAGATCCCACTGCCCGCCTTCTATTTCGCTGAGGACGCCGATAGCATGATGCGCGTCGTCGACGGCCTACAGCGCCTCTCCACGATCAAAGATTTCGTCAGGGGCGAGGGCCAAGAGCGGTTCGCTCTAACCGACCTGGAATACCTACACGACGAACAGGGCAAGTTTTTCACTGAACTGCTACCGGCACTACAACGCCGGCTCCATAACACTCAGATCGTGGTTCATGTCATCGCGCCCACGACGTCACCCGAGGTCACATACAACATCTTTAAACGGATTAACACGGGGGGAACTCCGCTCAACGCCCAGGAGATCCGGCACTGCATGAGCCGAAGCCGAAGTCGCGACTTCCTGCGCCGCTGCGCGGAGACCGAAGAATTCGTCACCGCCACGCAAGGCAGCCTTCGTTCGAATGTCAGGATGGGCGACCGGGAGGTCGTGCTGCGGTTTTGTGCCTTCCGCCTACTCAGCGTCGCCGACTATAAAAAGACGGACAGCATTGACTCGTTCCTTTTGAAAGCGACCCGCCAGATAGACGATCCCCGCCAAGCGAGCAACGTCCAGTTGGCCGAACTGGAAACCAGCTTTCGACGCGCCATGCGTAATGCCCAAATCGTGTTCAGTGAGCATGCTTTCCGAAAGTGGGAGTGGGACCAGAAGGGTCGCAACCCAATCAACCGTGCACTATTTGAAAGCTGGTCCGTTGCCCTCGCGGACCTAACCGAGTCCGACGTGACATCGCGAGCCGAGGCGATCCGTAGCGCAGCCCGAGATCTAATGACCAATGACACGTACTACTTCAGCGCTATCACGACGGCCACCGGCGACCCCCGGAAGGTCGAGTACCGGATGCAAAAGACCATCGAGGCGGCGCGGGCCAAGTGATCACCTCCGTAGCGATTAACAATTTCAAGCGTTTCCGATCGGCAGAACTCGAACTTCGTTCGATGACTGTCCTGACCGGCGCGAACGGGGCAGGGAAGAGCACTTTTATCCAAAGCCTCCTTCTAGCTCGTTATGCAGCGGTTTACCACGATCGACACGTCGTACCGCTGAACGGTCCGTACGGGTTGGCACTCGGCGAGGCGAACGAGGTGCTTCACCCGGGTGCACTTTCACAACAGATTAGAATCCGCCTAAGAGGCGGAATGTCTGAGTACCTCTACCTCTTGGGGGTCCCCATCGGCCGATCCCTAAACCTCACGGTCGAGCAGCGACCGGAGATCGTTCCCGAGATGTTCCGCGAGCAGGGGCAACGCTTCGCCTACCTCAATGCAGAGCGTCTTGGACCGAGGGATCAACTTCAAGTCACAGCAGAGGATTCAAAATGGCTGGGGGTAGGCGAGCAGGGTCAGTACACAGCCCAGGTTCTGGCCGCGATGGGGTCCTCGGTCATCCGAGAACCTCTGCGGCATCCCAAGAAGACCATTGAACATGGGGTGACGACCCTGCAGACGCAGGTCGAGGACTGGATTGAGGATATTATCCGTCCGATCCGCGTTGACGCCCAGTGGCCAGCGGGCTTAAGTGCAAGCATTATTCGCTTCTCGGAGCAGGGCTGGCTGGGGGAGCCGATTCGCCCAGCCAACATGGGCTTTGGTTTCTCTTATGCGTTACCAATCGTGGTCGCAGGTCTCCTCATGCCCTCTAGCGGAATGTTGATCGTAGAGAATCCCGAGGCGCACCTACATCCGGCCGGTCAATCTAGGCTCGGGCGATTCCTGGCCCGAGTCGCCGGCAGCGGAACCCAGGTCATCGTCGAGACGCACAGTGATCACATGATCAACGGCATCCGGCTCGGTGTAGCTGCAGATAAATCACTTGGAAACGAAGACACTCTGATCCATTTTTTCGAAGAAGCGGCTGGCGACGGAAATCCCATTCAGGTGGAACTCTCGGCACGGGGAGAGCTGACTTCCTGGCCTGAAGGATTCTTCGACCAGATCGAGGAAGACTTGGGGAGGCTTGCTCGTGCAAAACGCAGTCATTGACGATCGGATCACACTTGACGAGACCAGCTTCGATTTTCGGGACATCTCGGCGAATGATCTAGAGCACCATCTCGACACCCTGAACGACACTATATCCGCGTTACGAGACCGCGACCTAACCGTACGTATGCATCCCTGGATCTGGGACAGCATCGAATGCCTCGATGGTGTGCTCCTACACGATTTCCTCTACCAGTCCGGAATGGTGACCATCAGCCGCGACACGATACGCCGACTGGGTTTACTTCTTGATAGATGCACCACATGGAGCGAGGATACGGCGGGCTTCCTACAAGCCGTTGAAGTTAGCTCGAGCGTTGCCCCACACGACAAGCGCGCAAGGATCGAACTGTCATTCTCTCTTGGCATCGCACTTTCCGCCGAACGCCAGATGGCATGCCTAGTTTTCGGCGGAACGCCCCGAAGTGGCTTCTGGACTATTTCCGACGGCAACCGAGCCGCCGACGCATACTTCTTCAGCACTGAACAGGAACTGCGCGGCTTTTGGCGTTCTCTTTACCACCGCGAGAAGCTCGACGAGCAGGATTTCTTTGACCTCGCGGAGCATGCCTTTCCAGAATTAGTCTTCCATCCAGCGCTCAACTTCGGCCGCTTCGATGGCAGCTACCTCGACGTGCGAGACCGAGTGGTGCGGATCCTTGGGGTGCTGAACGACCACTTCACGGCGGCCCTGCAACAGCAGTCCGGGTTACCCAAGGACGTCGCAGCCATGCTAGGCGCGCATGGCGTCAATCTTTCACCTGAGAGCCCGAAGACCCGCAGCAGTGACAGATTGATGGCACAGCGCATGGTGTCACTGGACGGTGAATCATACGTGTGCGAATGGCATGCGAAGTTAGAGCCACACCGCAATCGAATCCATTTCAGCTTGCCAAGCAGCCAGCTGGGCGGTCGGATCCTGATCGGACTCTTCGTCGAGCACCTCGACACTTAGCGGCCCGAGGCGTCGAGGGAAGTTGCTCTCCCGCCCGTCTATCGAATGGCGTCGCAGGACCAGGGACCACCAGCAGTATGTGTGGCGGATCCTCAGTAGCGCTAGGTCGATCGAGCAACGCTTTCGTGTCGGGCCCTACTGGTACAACGGGTGCGAGCGGGAGGACGTAGTTTGATGATCACGTTGAGTCGTGGGGACCTGCTGGCCGCCGACGTCGATGCGGTGGTCAACGCCGTGAACACGGTCGGCGTGATGGGCAAGGGCATCGCTCTCCAGTTCAAGCGCGCCTACCCGGCCAACTACGCCGCTTACCGGGCGGCATGCGCGAAGAACGAGGTCCGCCTGGGTCGGATGTTCGTTCACGACTCGACCCGTCCCGGCCCCCGCAGATACGTGATCAACTTCCCCACCAAGGGTCACTGGCGCGCCGACTCGAAGCTGTCCGACATCCATGCCGGCCTCGTTGACCTCGTCCGCGTCGTGCGCGAACGGCAGATCGCCTCGATTGCGGTCCCCGCTCTGGGCTGCGGCAACGGTGGACTGGCCTGGGCTGCGGTCCACCCGGTCATCGAGCGAGCCTTCGCCGAGCTTCCCGACGTGCGAGTGCTGCTCTTTGTCCCGGATGGAGAGCGAGAGACAACAGGCCCGAGAATTGGCAGGATCACCGGGTGACTGACCTTGAGCGGGGTGTCTACGAGCACGTCGTCACCCGTGAACTCGCCGATCGGCTCCAGCGCGTCGATCCCGCGCTGATCCAGCACGGGAAGCTCGATCCGGCTGACGCCCCGGACGCCCTGGCTCGCCACATCGCCACCCTGACGCACCGCGCCCTGCACGCCGTCGGCGGTGGCGACGACAAGCTTCACCGTCAGGTCGAGTTGGCTAACCGCATCGCTGACGCCATCGCCACCCTCAGCCCGCAGGCAGCCACCGTCGATGACCAGGTCACCGACGCGAAGCACCTGCTGCACGCCATCGCCGCACCGCCGACCCCGCCGGCCGCGCCCGCCTTCCCGCAGCGGCCCACCACCCCACTTTCCACCGGCGCACTGCTGGTCAACGGCCGGCACCAGCCGCGTATCGGTCACGAGGTCACCCACGAGATGGCCTCGGCAGTACAGGTGGACCTGCTCTGCGCGTTCATCAAGTGGCACGGTCTGCTCCAGGTACAGGGCGCCATCCGTGAGCTGATCGGCCGTGGCGGGCGGCTGCGGGTCATCACCACGACCTATCTCGGCGCGACCGATCAGCGCGCCTTGGACCGGCTCGCCGAACTCGGCGCCGAGATCAAGGTGTCCTACGAGACCCGGACGACCCGCCTGCACGCCAAAGCGTGGCTGTTCCGTCGCCACAACGGCATGACCACCGCGTACGTCGGCTCGTCGAACCTGTCGAAGACCGCGTTGATGGACGGCGTGGAGTGGAACGTCCGGATCTCGAACGTCGAGCAGCCGTACGTCATCGACACGTTCACCGCGACGTTCGAGGACTACTGGCACGATCCCGCGTTCGAAAATTACGACCCGGGCCAGGATGCGGACCGGCTGCGCACCGCCCTACGCGGGGAGCGTCGCGACGAGGCACCGACCGAGATCGCCAACCTGGACGTGCGGCCGTACCCGTACCAGTCGGAGGTCCTGGCTGATCTCGACGCCGAGCGCAAGGTCCACGGTCGGTGGCGGAACCTGTTGGTGATGGCCACCGGCACGGGCAAGACGGTGGTCGCGGCGCTCGACTACCGCCGGCTGCATCGGGAGAAGGCGGTCGACTCGCTGCTTTTCGTCGCGCATCAGGAGCAGATCCTGCGGCAGAGTGTGGCGACGTTCCGGCAGGTCATGGGGGACGGTAGCTTCGGCGAGACGCTCGTCGGGGGTCGGGCGCCGCAGAACTGGCGGTACGTCTTCGCCTCCATCCAGTCGCTGCACCGGCGGGAGATCGACCCCGAGGCGTACGACATGGTGATCGTCGACGAGTTCCATCACGCGGAGGCGCCGACGTACGCCCGGTTGTTGGAGCGGCTGCGTCCGCGCGTACTCCTCGGATTGACGGCGACGCCCGACCGCAGTGACGGCGGCGACGTGCGGCGGTGGTTCGATGGCCGCGCCGCCGTGGAGTTGCATCTGTGGGAGGCGCTGGAGCGGCAGTTGCTTGCGCCGTTCCAGTATTTCGGCCTGCACGACGATGTGGACCTGTCGCAGTTGGGGTGGAAGCGCGGGCAGGGGTACGACCCGACGGAGTTGGACGGCGTCTACACCGGCAACCATGCTCGGGCGCGGATGGTGTTGCGGGCGGTACGCGACACCGTGGACGTCGATCGGATGCGGGCGCTGGGGTTCTGCGTCAGCATCGGGCACGCCGAGTTCATGGCGGACTGGTGCAGCCGGCACGGTGTGCCGTCGGCGGCGGTGACCTCGCGGACGGGCCCCGCCGAGCGGCAGACTCTGATCAAGGGCTTGCGGGATGGCGCGGTCAGGGTGCTGTTCACCGTCGACCTGTTCAACGAGGGTGTCGACCTGCCGATGGTCGACACGATCCTGATGCTGCGGCCCACCGAGAGCGCCACGATCTTCCTTCAACAGCTCGGCCGTGGGCTGCGCCTGGACGACGACAAGCCCTGCCTGACCGTGCTCGACTTCATCGGCGGGCAGCACGCCAACTTCCGCTTCGACCTGCGTTGGCGGGCCCTGACCGGGGTCAGCCGCCGCGCCATCACCGAAGCGGTACGCGACGACTTCCCGTCCCTGCCGAGCGGCTGCCACATCCAGCTCGACCGGGTGGCCAAGGACATCGTGCTGCGCAACCTGCGCTCGGCGCTGCCCACGTCGAAGCCCGGCCTGCTGGCCGAGTTGCGCCAGCTCGGGGACGTGCGCCTGGCCGAGTACCTGCACGAGGCCGGCGTGGAGATCGAGGACGTCTACCGGTCGGCGAGCATCGGCGGGTGGACCGGGCTGCGGCGGCTGGCACGGTTGGATTCCTCATCGGGCGGACCGGACGACCGCGAGCTGGGCCGGGCGATCGGACGGATGCTGCACCTGGACGACCCGGACCGGCTCGACCTGCTGGCCCGGGTGGCGGCCGGTGAGCGGCCCGAGGCCGGACGGCTCTGGGACATGCTGCACTTCGACCTCTGGGGGCCGACCGCGCCGCTGACCGAGCGCGGGGAACGGCTGGCCCGCCTCTGGTCCGAGCCGACGCGTTGCGCCGAGCTACGCCAGGTGGCCGAAGTGCTGCGCGAGCGCATCCACCGGGTCACCGAGCCGGTCGACGGGCTGCCGCTGCGGGTACACGCCCGATACAGCCGCAACGAGGCGTGCGCCGCGTTCGGCATGCCGAATCCGGGCTCGCTGCGGGAAGGCGTGAAGTGGCTTCCGGACGCCCAGGCCGACCTCTTCTTCGTCACGCTGATCAAGTCGGCGCAGCACTACTCCCCCACCACCATGTACGCCGACCGGGCCGTCACCGAGTCACTGTTCCAATGGGAGTCGCAGAGCACCACGTCGTCGGCGTCGCCGACCGGGCAGCGCTACATCCACCACGCCGCACGCGGCTCCACGGTGCACCTGTTCGTGCGGGAGACCCGAGTGCCGGACCGCGACCTGGGTGCCCCGGCCTACCTGTACGCCGGGCCGATGACCTACCAGCAGCACACCGGTGACCGGCCGATGCGCATCATGTGGCAGTTGGATCATCCGCTCCCCGCCGACGTGTACGCCGCCGCCCGCGCCATCGCCGCCTGACCGATCGGCAAGGGCGTGGCAGTGCAGCTGCTCGACACGCCGTGCGCACAGTAGCTGCACTGCCACGCTCCACGCCGCCGCCCGCACTATCGCCGACCGAGTAGCTACCAGACGGGCACCACCTCTCGCAGCAATGCCCGCAGCCGGGTTCGGTCCCCCACGCTGGGAGATGCCTGCTTGAGACCAGCCGCTCCAGGTGCACCGAAGAAGCGGTGAAGGACAGCGGCGGCTTGGCGCCCGGTAACGCTGCCCGGCCAGTCTGCGACCCGCAGCCCGGCGGCGTAAGCAGCGTTGATGAGACGCCACAGGTCAACGGCGTCCTTCGCCGCAAATCGTCCACGGTAGGCGAGCGCCTTCAGGCAAAGCGCAGACGTCACATCCGGAAGCACGACACGTAGGCTCAGACCCTTACCGCTGGTGAGCTGGACGTGGGCCGTGAGTAACTCGGCAGGTCGATGCAGAGCGAGCACGAGGCCCGGCACCTCATCGACGACCAGATCGCCGTGCCGCTGGTTGGGCACCAACGAGTTCTGGTAGGACGGCGCAAGGATGTCGACCACCAGAGTAAGAAGCCCGTGCGGATCTTCGACCTCGCGGGCGAACCGGTTAGCCGCCTCCCGCGATGCGTAACCGCGCGCGACGAGCGCGGCCGGTAGGCGGGGGTCTGCGATGACGGTCGGCAGGGCGGCGAAGTCGGCGTCCGCCGTCTCACGCAGGGGCACCTGCTCAGCGACGCCATGCAGTGCGACGAGGAGGGTGACCATGTGACCGCCAACGATGCGGTGGTCCAGGTCCAGGGCCGTGGTGATGTCCGCCAGGTCCGCAAGGGTGAGGAATCCGGCGTCTGCTGCTCGGCTGGTGGAAACAAGCGAGACGGAACGTGGTTCCGCTGGGGCTGGCCCGTTCATGCCGCGCACCTCCGCCCATGGTGCTCGCGACGGAGCACATCCCAGACGCGTTGAGCGGCCTCGTCGCTGTCCGGGCCAGGCGATCTTTTTACGTCCCAGAGGATCTGAAGCGGATCGACGAGCGGAATGCCTGGCGGCGTCTTGCCGGACGGTGGCCACAGACCCGGGTCTCTCGGCACAATGAGTTCGAGCGTCGCCTCTTCCTCGCCAGCAGGAACGAAGCCTGCGGCCGCCAGTTCCAACCCCGTATGCGCATAGAGAATGGCACGGGTCGGGGCATGCCATGGGGCGATGATGTCGGCCGCGACATCACCCGAGACCACGACGTGAGTCGCATCGGCAGTCGCGGCAAACGCCTCGACGACGGTCCGGGCCTGCTCGACCACGGGCTCCAAGCCAAACCAATGGGTGCTGATGCCACCCGGCCCGGGATAGGTCGACAGCCACCACCGGATCGCCTCGTCGACGTCCCGCACGATCCAGCCACGCGACGTGCGGTGTACAAGGTCTCGGCCGGCCAGCGAAGCCAGCGCCTGGGAGACCCGAGGTTGGGAGATTCCGACGATGGCGGCCAACTCCTGCTGAGTGACGTATGGATGTTGGATCAGCCGGCGGACCAGGGTGAAGGTGCCCCATGGCACTCGACCGCGCGTGGCGGACCGCTTGGTCGTCTCGACCGGGGGCCGCAGCACGACTCGTTCCCCGTCAAGACACAGCACACCTGTCACTTTTTGTCCGGTATCGACCAGCCATGACCAGCCCGCCGCCGCGATTGCTTGCCGCACCGCTACCGTCGCCGCTGGAACGATGACCAGGCACGGGTTCGGATGGCGGCTGATTGAGGCGGCAACGGCGCTCGGGGTCAGTGGGGTCGGGGACGCGATGACGGTCAGCGTGGCGCGGGCTTTTCCGTAACGCATCTCGGCGCGGTCGGCACCGGTTGGCACGAGCGCAACACCCGCTTCAGTCAGCGCGCGCCAGACGGACTCCGATATAAGCATTACTCAGCCCCCTTAGATAAAACTTATACTCCCTCGTCGCCGCGCCCTCAGCCACATCGAGCACGACTCGCCGCCGTGCACGGTGGCGAGTCGTGGGCTCCAGTGCGGCACACCGGGTCGAAGTCGAAGGTGCGGGCGACCACCAACCGGCCACCGCCTGATCAACACGAGCACCTGCCGCGAAGAGCGTGGCAGTGCAGCTGTCCGACACGCCGGGACCGCAACAGCTGCACTGCCACGATCCTGCGCCCCCGCCCACCGGCCGCCCCAGCCCGCCGTCCGCCACCCCGCAGACAAGCACGCTTGACATCAACCATAGGTGTCAAGCATCCTTGACGTGACAAGGTTGCTTGACATCGGAGGTGCTGGTTGCGGAACGATCTCCGTGAGCTGCGGCAGGCTGCCGGGCTGTCCCAGCGGGAACTGGCCGAGGCCCTGAACGTCTCCCGGCAGACGATCAACTCGATCGAGACCGGCCGCTACGACCCGTCCCTACCCCTGGCGATCGCCATCGCTCGTCACTTCCACCGCCCCGTAGAGGAGATCTTCCATGTCGACTGAGGGCCGCGGCACCCCAAAGAATCACCACACGCATGAGGAGCACCACACACCTGAGGGCCACCCCACGACCGGAGGTCGCAGTGCTTTGCGGAAACTCTCGGTCGCCGCCATCCTGCTGGCAGTCGCTGCGCTGATCGTCGCCGTGGGCTTGCTGCTGCGGGAGCACGCGCCCGGCAACATGGGCGTCGGGTTCCTCCAGGGAGCGGCGGTCGGGCTGCTCGCCCTCCTGCTGATGGTGTGGCGGCTGAGCAAGCGACCGGACCGTGCCACGACGTTCGAGCGGGCCTGGTCGCAGACCGGGGACGAGCGCGACGACGCCATTCTGACCCGGGCCCTGGCCGTGCTGGGTCTGGCCGCGTTCCCGCTCACGTCGGTGGCGGCCATCGCCGTCGCGCTCGGTGCCGAGCCGAGCATGGTGTTCGCGCTGCTGCTCTTCGCCGAGATCGTCGTCGGCGGGGTCGCCTTCGTGGTGATCAACCGCCGGAACTGACCGGGCCGGACCCGTTACCCCGGGAAGCACGCTGGCCGTCGGGCACCGGGTCGTGGGTGCCGGGTGGCGTGTGTGCGGTGCAGCGTCGCAGCCGGTCTGCGGCCATCCGGCCACCGACCGCCAGGCCGTACCGTTCGACGGCCGCCAGGCCGTACGCGCTGCAGGTGGGGGTGAAGCGGCACCGCCCCGGCCAGCGGTGGGAAAGCCAGCGGCGATAGCCGAGGATGGCCGCCCGTCCGGAGTGGTCGGCCACCGGTGCCGGGATCACCCGCGCGGCTGCCGCGCCGACCGTCAACAGCATCGAGAACAGGGAACAGTGGCAGAAGGACAGGGCATCGCACCCCGCGTCGCTGCAGGTGTTTCCCTTCTTCTGCCGGCGCCCGGCGATCTTCGTCATGGCCACATCATGATCCTGCCGCGCCACCCGGCCGCGTCCGGGATTCGAGGGGTACGGGCAGCGGTCCACAGACGTATGTCGCGTCAGGGCTTGATTGATCGATGCACTTGTGCAAAGGATACGAAGACGCTCGATCAGCGTGCGTAGATCCATAGCCCCTGGTCACCCAGGGTTAAGTGGATCTGTCGGCTATGAGGAGGTTCTGTGGCTCGACGCCGCTTTGCGGGGATAGCAGCCTGCGCCATCGTCCTACCGTTCTTCGTCGTCGCCCAGCCGGCGGCGGCCAGTCCGAGCACTGCGGCGGCCCAGCCCGCTCCGGCGCCGGCAACCGGGATCGCGAGCGACGTCCGCGACCTCACCAGGAAAGACTTCACCTTCAACGGCAAGCCCGTCGAGGTGCGCCGGCAGTACCAGCCGCAGGCGCAGCGCAGGTCGGCGCAGGCCGCCGAGACGCCAGCGGTGGGTACGGTGCGGCAGTGGCTCGCGCTCGACGACTACCAGGGCGTGATCTATCTCAAGGACTACACGCTGCGCGGCGTGGGCGACAACATCGAGGTGTGGGTCGCCAACGACACCGAGTTCCCGGAGGGTGACTGCCGCCGGCAGATCGCGAACTCGACGGTGGTCACCGACGCGCAGGTGACGCGCCTGGTCGACGAGTTCGACAACAACATGTATCCGAAGTCGACGGACGCGTTCAGCACGCCGCCGGACCGTGACGGCAGCAACGCCCAGATCGACGGCGACTACACCGGTGCCGGCAACCGCACGGTGACCCTCGTCGACAACGTCCGGGACGACAACTTCTACGACTTCCCGGCCGCGCCGACGTACATTGCCGGGTTCTTCTTCTCGCTCTTCAACGAGCTGCTCGACCGCAACATCATGACGATCGACGCGTTCGACTGGGCGCACCGGACGGGCGTCAGCCCGCCGAACGAGCCGACCGACGACCTGTGCACCAGCCGGCCGGCGCGGCCCAACCTGTACGAGTCGACGTTCATCCACGAGTGGCAGCACCTGGCGCACTACTACACCGACCCGTTCGAGAGCATCCTGATCAACGAGGGGCTCTCCGACTTCGCCCAGACGCTCGGCGGTTACACCGACGCCTCGGCCCGGGTCGACCAGCCGGGCGCGGACAGCCACATCTACTGCTTCCAGGGCTTCGGCACCGTGCAGACGGACTACAACACGAATCCCCGGGACTGCGGTGGGCCGGAGAACTCACTGAACCTGTGGGACGAGGGCGGCAACCCGAACGCGGTACTCGCCGACTACGGCAACGCGTACTCGTTGATGTTGTTCCTCTACGACCGGTACGGCCTGGACTTCATCTCCCGGCTGCACCGCGACGGCGAGTCGCAGGGTCTGGCCAGCATCAAGGCGGCGCTCGCCGCCGAGGGGGTGAACGACCTCTACGGCGTGATTCACGACTACCAGACGATGAACCTGGTGGACCGGATCGTCGGCAACTCGAAGCTGGGTGTGATGCTCGGCCGTGACAAGCGCAAGGTCACCACGGCCAGCCTGAACGCCACGGTGAACCTGGCCAACCCGGCCACGCACGCCACGCCGGGCGCGGCACCGAACGGCGCCGACTACGTCCAGTTGCGCAAGGCGAACGGCAAGCCGCTGGGCCGGGGCGATCTGCGCTCGATCAGCTTCAAGGGCGCCAAGACGCTCCCGTCGGTGCCGCTGGCCTGGACGACGGTGACCAACGACCCGGACCGTCCGGGCAACGCGGTGCTCTGGTCCGGCAACGGCAACAGCACCGACGCCGCCGCCGTGACGCCGGTGAGCGTACCGGCCGGCAACCCGACGCTGACCTTCCTGGCCAAGTACGGCGCCGAGGCCGGCTACGACTACGGCTACGTCAGCGTCTCGACCGACGGTGGCAAGAGCTACACCGCGATCGAGGGTGACAAGACCGTCGCCGGGCCGCTCGGACCGTCGCTGAACGGCACCACGGCCGGCTTCGAGCCGCACTCGTTCGACCTGTCGGCGTACGCGGGGCAGGACATCCTGCTCAGCTTCCGCTACGTCAGCGACGGCGGGGTCAACGAGGGCGGTCTGCTGGTCGACGACATCACGGTCGGCGGCACGCTGGTCAGCGACGGGTCGAACCTGGACGCCTTCGACTCGCCGTCGCAGGTCTACCCGACGCCGGTGGCGAACTGGAACGTCCGGTTCGTCGGCTTCGACGAGAAGCTCCGGACGGCCGTGCAGTTCGAGGTCGACGGCAAGACCAACTTCACCCTGGGGGTGGTGCAGACGGCGCTGCTCACCGCCTTCCCCACGGTGGTCGCCATCGTCGCCTACGACGAGCCGACCGAGCAGGTCACGCAGTACGCGCCGTACCAGTTGACGGTGAACAAGGTCGTGCAGCCCGGCGGCGCGCCGCTGAGCTGACCGATCCCCGCTGAGGACTCCCGGTGCCGTGCTCGCGGCACCGGGAGTTCTGCGTCCGGGGACTGTCGTCGAACGGTGAGCCGACCCGTACCGGGTAGATTGCCCGGATGGAGCAGCGCCTCAGCCTGATCACCCTCGGCGTCACCGACCTGGCCCGGTCCCGGGCCTTCTACGAGCGGCTCGGCTGGCGGGGCCAGGAGGTGGAGCGGACGGTGTTCATCCAGGCCGGCGGGATCGCCGTGGTGCTCTGGGCCCGCGAGTCGCTGGCCGAGGACGCCGGTGTGGACGCGGAAGCCGCCGGTGGATTCGGCGGGATCGGGTTGGCGCACAACGTACGCGAGCGCGACGAGGTGGACCGGGTCCTGGCCGTCGCCGCCGAGGCGGGCGCGGTCATCACCCGGCCGGCCCGCGAGACGTCCTACGGCGGGTACGCCGGTTACTTCGCCGACCCGGACGGCCACCTCTGGGAGATCGCCTGGAACCCGGGTTTCCCGATCGCCGAGGACGGGACGATCACGGTGCCGGACTTCGGGCCACCACGATGACCATGCCCTGCGTCTGCTCCTCGGTCAGCATCTGGCGCCAGCCGTGTTCGAGTTCGGTGTCGGTGAGCGGCGGCCGGTCCGCCGTACCCTTGAGGGTCGGCGCGAAGACGTCGAGGATCTGATCCACCTCCGCCGGCACCGGATTGTCCCGGGCGTACCGCCGCAGTTCGAGATAGGTCCACATGCTGCTGTACTTCACGTGGTCGGTGATGTCGGTGACCTCGTCGAGCACGATCCCGGCCTGGGCGGCGATCTCCGGGTAGTCCTCCGCGCCGATCGGGGACGCTGCGACCCGCCAGGAGTCGTACACCTTGGCCAGGGTGTCGTCGCCGCGCCCGTGCAGGCCCTCCCGGACCGTGAAGTCGGTCAACACGATGCGCCCGCCGGGGCGGACCACTCGGGCGATCTCCCGCAGCGCCCGCACCCGGTCGGGCACGTGCATGATCGACTCGAACGCCATCGCATGGTCGAAGGAGTCGTCGGGAAAGGGCAACGCGGCCATGTCGGCCTGGTCGAAGCGCACCCGGTCGGCCACCGACTCGGCGCGGGCCAGTTCGTTGGCCAGGCGTACGTCCTGTTCGCTGACCGAGACCCCGACGATCTCGGCACCGGCGATCTTGGCCATCCGTACGCCGGGTCGACCCAGCCCGCAGCCGGCGTCCAGCACCCGTGCGCCCGGCCGCGCGGCGACCCGTTCGATCATCATGTCGGTCAACCGGACGCTGGCCGTGGCGAAGTCACTGTCGTCGTCGGGCCCGGTCCAGTAGCCGTGGTGCATGGAGCCGCCCTGGACCCGGGCGACGATGGAATTCACCTGGTCGTAGAACGCGCCGACGGATTCCGGTGTCGGCCCTTCGAGGTCAGTGTGCACCGCTGTCACCGCTTCCTGCTCGTCGAGGAGTGCCGGGTCGGACAGACGGGGGCGGAATTGCCCGGCGAATTCACGATCACCGGCTCATGGGAAATGCAGATTCCGAACCGTTGCAGACGTACCGGAATTCACCACTGTCCGATTCCTGATTGACGTCGCGAGTGGCGGGATCACCGCACCGTTCGCTCCGCCCCCGAGCCGGAGCCGGTGGCCGGACACGCGGACCTCACCTGCGGCAACAACGGGTGAGCGGCACCTCGCGTCCGGATCGCCGTCGGCGCGGCGAGGACGCGTCATCCCCTTTCCGGCGGGAGCCGAAGGGCGACTCCGGCCGATGAAAGAGGAAGGGGAAACAACGTTCAGTAACGTCACTGTAACCGGGGCGTCTCAACCGGTCAAGCAAATGAATATAGCGGCAATCCTGCCTTTGCTTCGCCTTCCGAATCCGCCCGTCGATCTTGGACTTGTGGTCGGCGGTTCGCCCCTTATCCGAGCGTTTGGAGATACCACAACTCCATGATCGACGGGCGCGCACGGCGGGCGCGGCGGGGCCGCGGGGCGGCGGGAGGGTGGGGCGGGCGGGGGCGGTGGGTCAGGGGCGGTGGGGGCGGGCCAGGGTGAGTACGACCAGCAGCGAGCCGGCCGCCGCGCCGCTGACCACCACGGCCATCGGCACCGCGCTGCCCTCGCCGCCGAGCCCGACCAGCGGTGCGGCGCCGGCCGCGATCACCGCCTGGAGGCCGCCGAGCAGGGCGGCGGCCGTGCCGGCGTGCGTGGAGTGCCGTTCGAGGGCGAGGGCGGTGCCGTTGGGCATCACCGTGCCGAGCGACCCGAGGAAGAGGAAGAGTGCGGCGACGACCAGCGGCAGGGCTCCGAGCAGGGCCCCGACGAGCAGGCAGAGCGCGGAGAACAGGCCGAGGCCCAGCCCGCAGATCAGCAGCGGTCGGGGGTCGTAGCGGTCCAGCAGCCGGGCGTTGAGTTGGCCGACGGCGACGAAGGCCAGCGCGTTGAGGCCGAAGAGCAGGCTGAACGCACCGGCGGAGAGGCCGAAGACGTCCTGGAGGACGAACGAGGAGCCGGAGAGGTAGGCGAACAGACCGGCGAAGGCGAGGCCCTGGGTCAACGCGTACCCGAGGAAGACGCGGTCGGCGAGCACGGCGCGCCCGGCGGCGGCGGTCGCGGACAGGCCGCCGGTGTTGCGGCGTCCGGCGGGCAGCGTCTCCGGCAGCCGCCACGCGACGGCGGCGACGAGCAGCACGCCGACCAGGGCCAGGGCGAGGAAGATGGTCTGCCAGCCGCCGAAGCCCAGCACCAGGCTGCCGAGCGCGGGAGCGGCCATCGGGGCGATGCCGAAGATCAGGACGAGTCGGGAGAAGTATTTCGCGGCGGCGCGTCCGCTGTAGAGGTCGCGGACGACGGCGCGGGCGACGACGGTGCCCATGCCCCCGGCGAAGCCCTGGGCGAAGCGGAGCGCGGCGAGCGTCTCCGCCGACGGCGCGAACGCGCAGGCCAACGACATCAGGACGTACGCGCCGATGCCGATCAGCACCGGCAGGCGGCGCCCCCAGCGGTCACTGAGCGGACCGGTGACGAGTTGCCCGATGGCCATGCCGACCAGGCAGGTGGTCAGGGAGAGCTGGATCTGCGCCTGGCTGGCGGACAGGTCGCGGGCCATCTCGGGGAACGCCGGCAGGTAGGTGTCCAGCGACAGGGGCCCGATCGCGGTGAGCGCGCCGAGCAGCACCAGCAGACCGATCGCGGCCCGGCCGGTGGGTGCGGCGACCCGTTCCGGCTGCCCGACTGTCGGCGCGGTGGTCTGCGACATCGTGGCCCCCTCGGCGGTCGGTTGCGCCGGGCTACGATAGCTCTGCTTACAGAGTTATTGCCGTGGAGAGGGCCGTTCTGTGACGGAAGAGACGCTCGGGCAGCTCAGCGGCGCCCTGGGCGACCTGCAGCGGGTGCTGCGCCGGACGGCCGCCCAACGGACCGGCCGGGTCGCGCTGCCGGACGCGCAGGTGGAGGTGCTGCGCCTGGTGCAGCGGCAGTCGGGGGTCAGCGTCCGGGAGGCCGCCCAGCGGCTCGGCACCGCCCCGAACACGGTGAGCACCCTGGTCGGCGAGTTGACCACCGCCGGTCTGCTGAGCCGCGACCGGGATCCGGTCGACCGGCGGACCGTCCGGCTGACGTTGACCGACACGGCGCGGGAGCGGATCGCCGCCCACGAGCAACACCGGCGTGACCTGCTCGCCGCCGCGCTGGCCGGGCTCGACGCCGCCGACCGGGAACGACTGCTCGCCGCCGCACCGGCCCTGTCCCGCCTGGCCGACCTCGCCGCCGAGCAGCGCTGACCCGCCGAGGAGCGCTGAGCCGCCGAGGAGACCGGCGGGTCGTGGGCGGACCCGCGCCCACGTCCCGCCGGAGGCGTCAGCCCCAGACGGTCCGGCGGACACCGCCGTGCGTGCCGCACGCGCGCGGGCTGCCGCCGGCCAGGCTGACCTTGCCGTCCTCGCACTGCACCAGGTAACCCCGACCGTTCCAGAACCCGGGTACGCAGTCGAAGTGCTCGCACACGTCACGGGCCGGCTCGCGGATCCGCTCGCCGCCGCAGAAGTCGTACCCCATCGGGTTGACCGGGGCACCGCACCGCCGCTCCGGTGTCGGCGCGTCCCGCCCTGGCGCGGTCGAGCCGCTGGCGCGGGGCGTCGTGGACGCGCCGGTCGCCGCGACCGGCGCCGGAGTGGCGGCGACCGCCGTGTCCGTGCCGGCCGGGTCCGAGCCGGAGTTCGCCAGCGCCACCGGCACCATCACGGCCAACGCGGCGGCGACCACGGCGGTCCGCCGACCACCGGGGATCAGCGCCGACAGCCGGGCCTGCCCGGGGGTGGCGATGCCCGGTCGGGACGGGCGCAGCCGGGCGTGCTCGGCGATCAGCTCGTCGAGCTGCGCGATCACAGTGGCACGTTGCTCGATCGCGTCGGCGAACGCCAGGGTGAGCACGAAGCGGAAGTCGGGTGCCGCGTCGGGAGGCAGCAACACCCCGGAGCCGCGTCGGCGGTCCAGCACCTGCATCAGGGTGACCGGCGCGTGCGGGTCGTGCGCCAGCCCGGTCATCCGCGCGTACGCCCAGTCGCGGCGTCCCCGCCCGCCGAGCAGCACCAGCCGACGGCTGGTGACCACGGCCATGCCGGCGTCGGTGGCCCGTACTCCCTCGGGGAGTCGTTGGCGGAGCCGGCCGATCTGCGGGGCCACGGTCAGGTCGGGAGCGGGCAGGACGGCGTTGTGCCGCACCTCCACCAGTTGGGCGGCGGGTACCACCCGCAGCACCACCTCGTCGGCGTCCAGTTCGAGCGGGAGGCCGTGGCCCGCCGTGGCCGAGCCGTGGCACTGCTCCGCGAGCGTCCGTAGGCGGCGTAGCTCGTCGTCGCGTCGTCGCCAGTCCCCCTCGGCGCTGCGGAACGTCCGCAACCGGCGCTCGTTCTGCCGGCGCGCCCACCGGTACCGCCATGTCGAACCCGTCGAATCAGTCCTTGCCACGCCGACTCCTTCGCCGCGCAGGCCACCAACCGCAGGCCACCTAAGTGGGGTGTCACAGTGTTAACGACCCCAGGAACCACCATGGACACGGCCAAGAGCGGGTGAATTACCCGATCGGTGGACTAATAAGGACAAGATGGTGGTTTCGCTGCGTGGCCGGATGGCGACGTGCGGGTGACTGTGACGCCACCGGCGACGGTGACGCCAATCAATCGAGCGGGTGCGCCGGACACCCGCCCGCCACGGACACGGCGACGCCGAGGTCCGGTACTACGTCAGGGAATGCGAGATGAGCCACGCACCACCGCGCCGCAGGGATCGACACGTCGTCGACCGGCTGCTCGACGGCGACCCGGTCGCCCTGCGCCGGGCCGGCCGGCTCGCCGCGCCGCTACGCGCGGCCCGCGCCCCGGCCCGGCGGGACGAACTGGCGGGCGAGCAGGCGGCGGTGGCGGCCTTCCGCGCTGCCGTCCGCCGCCCGCCCGCTCCCCCGCTCAGGGGGACTCGACCGAGTTGATCCGGAACTTGTGCACCTCTGCACCGACGATGGCGACCTGCTGGTCCGGTTCCGGACCGGAACCGCGAAAGTCCAGCAACTGGTCGTCGGACTCCCACCGCTCGTAGACGTTGATCCGCCCGGGCTCGACCACGTCCGGGCTGATCGAGAAGTCGACGCAGCCGGGCGCCGAGCGGGCCGCCCGCACGATCTCCGCGCAGGTGGCCAGGTAGTCGTCCCGCTCGGCCGGATCGACGTAGAGCGTGCCGGCGACGATCAACAACGGTGCCTCCGGAGATCGTGAGGGTCGAACGATGTCAGTCATCCTCCCCCGGCCCACCGGATTCCGCCCGGCAAACCCCTGCCCGCCGGCGTCAGGCCCGGCTGATCGCGTTCGCGTGGATGGCCTCGGCCAGGTACGCGGTCAGTCCCGGTGCGATCGCCTCGTAGTGGGCGGTGAACCGCTCGTCGGCCAGGTACATGTCGGCCAAGCAGGTGTGCATCTCGTACGAGCACTCGTAGAACGACTGGCTGATCTGCCGGCGGTGCTCCTCGGCCAACTCCCGCGCGGCCGGTCCGTCGGCCGGTGCGCCGGACTCCATCAGCGCGACGATCCGCCGCCCCCAGTCCTCGCTTTCGGCCTTGATCCGCGCCCAGTCCTCCTTCGTGTAGCGCGACACGCGCCGGTTCGACTCCCGGTACGCCTCGGTGCCACCCCAGCGCTGTTCCGCCTCCTCGGCGTGCGCCTCCGGGTCGAAGTCCCCGAACACCTCGAACCGCTCCTGCGGGGTCAATCGGATGTCCAACTTGCTCGCCTCCATCGCGAACTCGATCGCCGCGACCATCTCCTGCAGACGCTTGATCCGTACGGTCAGCAGTTCGTGCTGACGCCGCAGGTGCGCCTCCGGGTCGCTCCCCGGGTCGTCGAGGATCGCGGCGATCTCTTCCAACGGGAACCCCAGCTCGCGGTAGTAGCGGATCACCTGCAACCGCTCCAGGTCGGCCTCGGAGTAGCTCCGGTAGCCCGCGCCGCTGCGCCCGCTCGGCGACAGCAACCCGATCTCGTCGTAGTGGTGCAACGTCCGGACCGTCACCCCGGCCAGCCGGGCCACCTCGCCCACGCGGTACGCCATGGTTCCCTCCCTTCCTGGGAACCACGCTCCCGCCTGCCGCTACGTGAGGGTCAAGTCCGATTCTGCGGCACCGGTCACACGGGGCGGGTCGGACCGGCCAGGACGGTCCGCAACTCGGCCAGCGCCGCCGGGCGGCCGTAGCGGTAGCCCTGCCCCTGTAGGCAGCCGATGGCGGCCACTGCGTCGTGCTGCCGCTCGGTCTCCACCCCCTCGGCCACCACGCCGAGGTCGAAGGCGTCGGCCAGCCGGGTGACCATCTCCACGGTCGCGTACGCCCGCGCGTCGTCGGGGATCCGGGACACGAACGAGCGGTCGATCTTCAACTCGGTGGCCGGGATGCGGTGCAGGTAGCTCAGCGACGAGTACCCGGTGCCGAAGTCGTCGATGGCGATCCGGATGCCGAGTTCGCGTAGTTGCCCCAGCCGGTCGAGCACCGCGTCGCTGCCCTCGATCAGCGCCGACTCGGTCAGCTCCAGGGTCAGCGCCCGGGGCGCCAGGCCCGCCCCGGCGGTGGCCTCGGTGACCGTGGCGATCAGGTCCGGCCGGCGCAGGTGCGCGGCGGCGATGTTCACCGCCACCGTCGCGCTGGGTACCCGGTCCTGCCAGGTGGCCGCCGCCCGGCACGCCTCCTTGATGACCCACCTGTCGATCGGCAGGATCAGCCCGGTCTCCTCGGCCAACGGCAGGAACCGGGCCGGGCTGAGCATGCCCAGCCGAGGGTGCCGCCAGCGCACCAGCGCCTCGGCGCTGCGGACCGCCCCCGTGGCCAGGTCGACGATCGGCTGGAACTCCAGGTGCAGTTGCTCCTCGTCGACGGCCCGCCGCAGGTCGGCGATCAACTCGGCCCGGCTGACCGCCGACTCCCGCAACGCCGGTGTGCTCCGCCGGTACGCCGACTTGCCCGCCGCCTTCGCCGCGTACATCGCGATGTCGGCGTCGCGCAGCAGGTCGGTGTAGGAGATGTGCTGCGGCCCGTACTCGGCGATGCCGATGCTGGCCGACGGGTGCACCCCGACCAGTTCCTCGCCGGGCGAGGGTTGCAGCGCGGCCAGCAGCCGCTCCGCCAGGCGTTCCGCCTCGGCGGGTGGACTGCCGGTGACCAGTACGGCGAACTCGTCGCCGCCGATCCGGGCGATCATCCCGTCGTCGCCGACGGCGCGCCGCATCCGCCGGGACAGCCCGGTCAGCAGCGTGTCACCGGTGGTGTGCCCGAACCTGTCGTTGACCTGCTTGAACCCGTCCAGGTCCAGCAGGAGTACGGCGACCCGGTTCGTGCCGAGCAGCGCCGCGCGCAGCCGACGGGTGAACGCCAACCGGTTGGGCAGCCCGGTGAGCTGGTCCTTGTAGGCGAGTTGCCGCAGCCGACCGACCAGCCGCAGGTTCTCGTTGGCGGCCAGCCCCTGCCGCAGGGCGAGCGTGGCCAGCAACGCCAGCAACGCGATGAAGATCGGTTGCGGGATGTAGCCGTCCGGCCGGCTGGCCCACACCACCGCCACGATCGCCCCGCCCACCGGCAGGTACGGCAGCGCCACCCGCCACCAGGGCGGCAACGGTGACTCGGCCGCCTCGTCGGGATCGGCCCGGTAGCGGGGTGGCCCGAGCCGGGTGGCCGCCGCGATCAGCAGGTAGCTCAGTGGCCAGAGCACGTCGACCAGCCGGCCCGGCTGGTAGGTGCCGGCGGCCACCAGCGACACGTACGCGGCGTCGCCCACCGCACGGACGGTCAGGCTGGCGCCGAGCACCGTCAGCACCGGCCACACCGGTCGGCTCGGGCCGATCACCGCGACCAGGATGGTCAACTGCATCAGGTCGAACATCGGATAGAGCAGACCGGCGGTGCGCAGCGGCTCGTCGAGCTCCGCCATCGCGACGTTGCGGAAGATCAGCATCCAGCCGACCGGGATCAGCGCCAGCCCGACGATCACCCCGTCGAGCAGCGTCCGGACCCGGCCCACGGTGGTCCGCGGGGCAGTGACCGAGCAGAGTAGGGCCGCGGTGCCGGTGACCAGACCGGCGACGAAGAGCAGCCCGACCGGCAGCGTGTGCGGCAGGTCCTCGCCGACCAGCCGCAGCGCCGTCCACAGTGCCCGGCCGGCCATAGCCAGAGCCATGGTCGCCGCCAACAGCAGCCAGAACCGACGTACCATCGGCTGCCGGCGGGCGGCACCCAGGCAGGCCGCCCCGGCCAGACCCGCGACGACGAGCGCACCGAGGTCGCTGACCAGCGCACCGGCGGGCAGCTTCAGCAGCAGCCAGACCGTCTCGACGCCCACGACCAGACCGGCGGCGAACAACCCCGCCCAGCCGACCCGGTCCCGCCCGGGCCACCGCGCGGCAGCCCGCCCGACGTCCTCTCGCGACACAGCGCTCGCTCCGGCTCTCTCTCGTACGTGCACGCGTTCATCCACAAACATCTTCACGTACGGTGACCACCCGGCACCCACGACCCGCCGGGCGGCGTGAAAGGAAGGGACCCTTTCTAACGCCTGGTGTATAGGAAGGGACCCCTCCTTACACCTCGGGCGGGTCGAGGGTGGGCGGACCGCCGTGGGTCCACGGGGTCTCCGCCACGGTCGGGAACGTGCCGCTGGGCACGAACGCCTCGCTGAGTGTGGTGTAGCAGAGCCGCTGCCCCACCTCGGGCACGCTGCCGGGGCTGGCGGTCAGCCCCCGACCCATCCCGCCGGAGAGCTCCAGCACCACCTCGGTCTTGCCCTCGGCGGTCGGGGTCACGAAGACCACTCGGGCCTTCTGCCCCGGTCGGGCCGGGTTGCACAGACTCGCGCCGACCGGCACCAGCACCGGTTCGGTGGTCACCAGTTGGATGCGGGGGCGCAGCACCGGTCGGCGTCCGGTGTCGTCCACCCGCGTCGGGTCGGCCAGCACCACCTCGCCGACGAACGCCTCGCCGGTCAGCCGGTACTCCGCCATCACCAGCGGGTCGTCGTAGGCGCGCTGCACGGCGTAGCTCGCGCCGGCCCGTTCCAGGCGGTGCAGCCGGGTGGCGGCGGCCACCGCACCGTCGCGGCTGGGCTGCGGCGCGCCGCCCTCGTCGACGTGGTCGGCGTGGGCGGTGAAGGCGTCCCGGTCTCCGGTCCACCGGCCCGCCACCCGCGCGCCGGGCGGCAGCGCGCGCAGCAGCCCCAGGCCGCGCCACATCAGGTCCCAGGTGGGCGTGAGCTGGTCGCGCAGCAGCCGCTCCAGCTCCGCGTACGCCTCGGCGCGAGCCGAGGAGTCCGCGTCGGCCTCGGCGTACGCCTCGATGGCCGGGGCGAGCAGCCGGTTGTCGAAGTCGGGATCGGTGGCCGGTCCGGCGGGCGGGCACACCGTAGGGTCCTCGGCCCGGGCCGCCGCCTCGGCACCGGTCAGCCCGGACGGCGGGGCGATCCAGCCGAGCAGCGCCGGCAGGTGCAGGTCCTCCACCGCGCTCTGCCCGGTCGCCCAGTGCATGCTCAGGGCCTGGGTCAACGCCAGCAGCGTCGACGAGCCGGGATGCTCCGCACGTTCGGCGAGGAAGGTCAGCCAGCGGCCGAGCAGCGGCACCGACGCGGGGACCGGATAGTCTCCGTCGACGCGGCGGAACCGGGTGGCGCGACCGAGCAGCCGCAGGAATGTGACGCCCGCCGGGTTCGGCACCACCAGTTGCGGGGCGTCGAGGTATCGCTGCCGGACGTCCTTGCCCCGGTCGACCGCGACCGTCTCGGAGCCGAGGCGGTGCGTGTCGATGTAGGGCAGCAGGATGTCGGCCAGCGCGGCGGCGAACCCGAACCGCTGCTCCCGGTTGCGGGGCTGCGGCACGACGAGCAGGTGTCCCCGGCCCGGTGCGGTGCCGACCATCGCCGCCAGCGGGGCGTTCGCCTCTCCCGCCATGGACAGCGGCACCAGCACCAACGGCCGGGCCGACAGGTGCACGTGCCGGACGGTGGCCACCGGCTGGGCCACCCCGGCGGCGACCGCCTGCGCCGCCGCGAGCGCGCGCAGCGTACTCATGCCGGTGCTCCGCCGGGCGCGGTCCGGCCGCGCGTCGGCCCCCTCACGCCGACCCGGCCAGGGCCTCGGCGCGCAGGCGGGCGGCGGTCCGCAGCAGCGCGGCGGCCTCCTCCTGCTCCGGGTCGGTGGCGGGTTCGCCACCGGCGAGCGCCAGGACCCGGTCGACGTCCTCGATGCCGCCGAGCGCCTCCCGCACCGGGCGGCCGAGCGCACCGGTGTGCCCGCCCGCCTCGTGCCGGCAGAAGTAGGCCAGCTCGCAGGTCGCCAGGCAGTCGGGGGCGTAGCGGGCCGGCACCCCGCCCAGCGAGGCGAGCAGCGCCGACGGGTCGGCACCCGGGTCGGCGGTGAAGTCGGCCGGTACGTCGTCGAGCAGTGTGTCCAGCCGATCCATCCGGTCCAGTTGCCGGCGTACCACCAGCAGTTGCTTGCGCACGTCGATCAGGTGCGCCACCGGCTGGTTGGTGAAGTCGCGCGGACACACCAGCACCACCTCCTGCGACACCGACTCCGGCGGTTGGCCGGCGGCGACGAGCAGGTCCCGCAGAGCCAACACGTACACCGCGGACTGGATCGCGGCGGCGGCCAGCTTGGCCGGGTCGGCCTGGCCGTCGATCACCGGGAAGGACTTGACCTCGACCACGTGGAACCGGCCGCCGAGCCGGGCGGCCACCAGGTCCGGCTCCAGGTGGACCCGCTGCCCGGCGACGTCCAGGGCGAGCATCGGGTGGTCGAACAACGCGGCCGAGTCGTCGGGACCGTCCGGCGCGGCGGTCAGGAGCGCGGCCGAGCGTCGCTGACGGGCCGCCATGTCGTCGCCGTCGCCGAGCGCCGTCCACCGCGCCGAGGTCGGCACCGGTACGCCCAACCGCTCGGCGACCAGCCGCAGCAACTCGGCGCCGTCGTCGGCCTTCACCTGCGCCTCGAACGCGTTTCCCCGGGTGATGGCGAACCGGGACTGCCCGAACCGGGCGGGGAAGCCGATCCGCTCGGCCAGCAGCGGCTTGTCCACCCCGGCCCCGTCCAGCACGGCCCGCCGGGTGCATCCCGGGTTGCCGGTCAACGCGGCGATCGTCCGGGCGTTGTGCCGACGCGGGGGGATTCCACCACGGATCGCGGCCAGTCGCTGCTCGCTGCTCGTCACGACAGGCCACGATAGCCGCGCCGACCCACCGGCCCGGCCGACCCGCCACGACTCCACCGAGACCATCGCGCTACGTGGTGTTCGCGACACTGTACGAGATAGGAATCGGGGAAGGCCGCGTCGATCGATCCGGCGCGGCCTTCGAGCCGACGAGGTCAGCGGGTCAGGGCAGCCAGTCCGGCCGCAGCGGATAGCCGTTGACCGCGTCCGGGCCGTTGCGCGTGGCCAGCACCTGGTGCAACTGGATGCCGTTGCGCTCGAACGCCAACCGCGAACCGGCCATGTAGAGCCCCCACACCCGGGCCGTGCCGCTACCCACCTCGGCGACGCAGAAGTCCCAGTGCTCCACCAGGTTGCGGCACCACGCCGCAAGCGTCAGCGCGTAGTGCTGGCGCAGGTTCTCCTCGTGGTGCACCTCCAGCCCCACGTCGTGCAGCTCACTGATCACCCGCCCGGGACCGGCCAACTCACCGTCCGGGAAGACGTACCGGTCGATGAAGGCGCCCGAGCGGTGCGGCGCCCGGTTGTCGGCCCGGGTGATGCAGTGGTTGAGCAGGCGTCCCTCCGGACGCAGCCGGTCCCGGAGGAAACCGAAGTACGCCGGGTAGTTGCGCACTCCGATGTGCTCGGTCAGCCCGATCGAGGAGACCGCGTCGAACTCCTTCCCGGGCGCGTCGCGGTAGTCCATGTGCCGCACCTCGGCCAGCCCGGTCAGCCCCTCGCGCGCGATCGCCGCCTGCGCCCACTGGGCCTGCGCGCGGGACAGGGTCACCCCGAGGGCCTTGACGCCGTACTCGCGAGCCGCGTGCCGGACCATGCCGCCCCAGCCGCAGCCCACGTCCAGCAGCCGCATCCCGGGACGCAGCGCGAGCTTGCCGGCGACCAGGTCGTACTTGCTCGCCTGCGCCTCCTCCAACGTGTCGTCGGGGCTGCGGAAGACCGCACAGGTGTACGTCATCGACGGCCCGAGCACCTTCTCGTAGAAGGCGTTGGAGACGTCGTAGTGGTGGCTGATCGCACTGCTGTCCCGGAACCGGGAGTGCCGCAGACCGCCCACGATCCGCTTCCAGCGGGGCAGCGCCTCCTGCGGCGGCGCCGGAGGCGGCAACAGCCGCTCCCAACCCAGCCCGCGTACCAGGGCCAGCCCCTCGGCCACCGTCGGTGTGCGTACCCGCAGTTCGTCCTTGAGCACCCGCAACGCCTCGTACGGGTCGCCCGGGTGCACCCCCTCCAGCGCCAGGTCCCCGCTCACGTACGCCCGCGCCATGCCCAGGTCGCCCGGCGCGGTGAGCAGGTACGACAGTCCCCGCTCGGATCGGATCGACAGGGTGATCCCGGCGTCGGCCGGACCGAGTCGACTGCCGTCGTACCCGGTGACCCGGACCGGCAGCGGGCCTGCGGTGAGGGCCCGGACCACGTCCGCGACGCTCGGACCACGTCGGCCGCTCCCGGCCGGCGGTGTGGCGGGAGCGCCGGCCGCCCCCTGATCTCGATCAACAAGGCTCATGCGCGCGCTACCGCCTTTTCGTACAGTCCGGTGAGCCGATGTTCCGGGTCGTACCGGTCCCGCACGGCGCGCCACGTCTCGCCGCCGTAGAGCCGGTCGAACGAATCCCGGTCGTAGTACGCGTCGGAGTAGAGCGACTTGTGCCCGCCCGTCTCCGACACCGCGCGCTCGATCTCCCGGTTGACGTCGCCGTCGGCGGCGCCCTCGGCGATCGGCACGCTCCCCCAGAACCCGATGTTGACGTAGTCCTGCCCCGGCCGGAGCGGGTACAGCGGCCAGGACCGGGCGGAGCCACTGCCCGTCGGCTCGCGGAGCCGCAGCGGACACAGCCACACCGGGGCCATCCCCACCCGGCGGGCGAACCAGTGCAGGAAGTCGGCGGTGCGGTCCAGCGGGATCTCCACGTCCTGCACCACGCGTTCCCGGGCCGGCTGGCCACGCCAGCGGTCGATCCGGGCGGCCACCTGGTGCCGGTGCTCCAGCCGCACGATGCGGTGGTAGACGTCGCTGCGCCGCCAGCGGGCCGGCCACAGCCGCCGGACCAGCGGATGCTGCGCGCCGAACGCCGCCGAGCACCAGAACCAGTCGGTGTCCCAACGCCACAGGTAGTCGTGGACGGTCAGTGTGTCGTGCGGCAGCCGGCGCAGCGACCGGTAGTAGATGCCCTGGCCGGTGTAGTCGGAGACCCGGCCCGGCTCGTCGGTGAAGCGGGCCAGCACCAGGTACGCCTCGCCGGGGCTGAACATCACCCCGTCCATCGCGTCGACGGTCTCCCCCGCCCAGGCGCGGCCGGCGGTGATCTCGGCGATCGCCTCGGTCAACGCGGTCAGGTCGGTGAACCGTACGTTGCGCAGCGCCACGTGCCGCCGGACCGGTTGCAGCTCGATGCGCAGCCGGGTGGCGTAGCCGAGGCTGCCCAACGAGTTGGGGAAGGCGGCGAAGAGATCCGCGTGTTCGCCCTCCGGCCGGGCGGTGACCAGCTCACCGGCCCCGGTGAACACGTCCATCTCGGTCACCGACTCGTGCGGCAGGCCGTTGCGGAACGAGGTCGACTCGATGCCCAGCCCGGTGACCGCCCCGCCCAGGGTGATGGTGCGGAGCTGCGGCACCACCAGCGGCATCAGGCCGTGCGGCAGGGTCGCCTCGACCAGCCGCTCGTAGGTGCACATGCCCTGCACGTCGGCGGTGCGGGCGGCCGGGTCGACGCCGAGCACGCCACCGAGCCCGCTGACGTCCAGGCCCGCCGTACGCGGGGCGTCGCGCGGGCGGAACAGGTTGGAGGTCCGTTTGGCCAGCCGCACCGGCCGACCCGGTGGCACCGCCGCGTACGACCGTCGCAGCTGAGCCACCGCCACGTCATGATCACGCAAAGCGTGCATGGGGTCACTTTACGCGTCGGAGGTGCCGTGGGCGGGCCGTCCACGCGAGAGTTACCGCACCTGCGATGGCGTACCGGCCCGGGGTGGGCCAGGATGCCGGCATGTCGGAAACCGATGGATCGGGCACCGTCTACGGCACCCGCCGTTCCGGACCGCCCCGGGACCCGGTGCTGCTGGTGGCCGGTGCGGTCGGGCTGGCCGGCGTACTGGCCGGGGTGCTGTTCGCCACCGGCCTGCTCGGTGGCGGCGACGACCCGCAGCCGGCACCGGTCGCCGGCAGCCCGACGGCGGCCGCACCGAGCCCGAGCGAGAGCTTCGCGCCACCGACCGTGGAGAGTCCCGAGCCGACGCCCACTCCGTCGCCCACTCCCGCCGAGCCCGACCCGAACACCGGGCCGAAGGTGCTCCGGGGCGTCGGCTCCGGCCTCTGCCTCGGGCTCGACGGTGACGGCGAGCGGGCGGTGGCGAAGCTGGCCGGCTGCACCGGCGGGCCGGAGCAGCAGTGGGTGGTCAACCCGTTCGGCCCGGACACCGTGACACTGACCAACGGCGCCCACAACCAGTGTCTCGACGTGGAGGGACGCAGCGGCGACGACGGTGCCCGGTTGCAGCAGTTCGGCTGCCACGGCGAGGACAACCAGCAGTGGCGTCTCCAGGCGGCCGGCGACGGCACCGTGCTGGTGGTGGCCGTGCACAGCGGCAAGTGCGCCCAGGTCCGCGACGGTGGTGGCGAGGCCGGCACCGACGTGGTCCAGGCCCCGTGCGACGGCAACCCGGCGCAGCGCTGGTCGCTGCAGTGACCAGCGCGAAGGAAGGGTCCCCTGTTAACGCCTGCGGTATAGCAGGGGTCCCCTGCTAACAGTTCCCGGGACAGCGAGTGCCGGACGGCGCGCGAGGGCGGGGTGTCAGGGGCGCAGTGCCCGCAACTCGGCCAGGTGTCGGGGCAGGTGGACGCGAGTGTGCAGGTCGATGACGCGGCCCCAGGGCAGCGGCTCGTCGACGACGAGGTCGAAGCCCTCGCGCAGGTGCGTCTCCACCGGCGTGTCGGCCCCCGCGCCGAGCCGGGCCACCAGGGCGACCAGGCGGTCGCTGCTGAGTCGAAGCCGATCGGCCAGCCCGTCCAGGCCGCCGGCCTCGGCGACCAACGCGTCCAGTTCCGGGCGGTGGATCTCGTCCAGCTCGTAGAAGGCGTACGGGGAGCCGGCGAGCACCGCCTCGGTCGCCTCGCTCATCAGCTCGTCGCTGGTGACCAGGTGCGCCACGATCTGTTCGGCGCGGTAGCCTCCGGTCGGCGGCAGCCCGAACCCGCCCGCGTCGACCTCAGTCAGCAGCGCGTCATACGCCTGCCGCAACCCGTCGACCTCCACCCGGCCGAGCCTAGCGGCGACCGCGCCGTGACCGCAGGTAGTCGCTGACCACGTACTCGCCGAGGTCCTCGGTGTCCGGGGTGAAGACCCGGCCGCCGCTGCGCTTGGCCACCGCGTCGACGAAGCGGCGCAGCCCCGGGTCGTCACCGAGCATGAACAGATTCAGCGTCGCGCCGTACCGGCCGAGCCGGTCCACCTCGCGGATGGTCGCCTCGACGGTCTCCGGCAACGACGGCCAGTGGAACACCGCCTCGCCGTCGGCCGGGTCCAGGTGGGCGGTCGGCTCGCCGTCGGTCACCACCAGCACCACCGGTTCGGCGTCCGGGTGGCGGCGTAGGTGCCGGCCAGCGAGCCGCAGCGCGTGTTGCAGGTTGGTGCCCTGGGTCATGTCCGGCTCGACCGCGGCCAGCTCCTGCTGGGTCAGTGTCGCCGCCCGCCGACCGAACCCGATGATCTGGAGCGCGTCCTGCGGGAACCGGGTCGCCATCAGGTGAGCCAGGGCCAGGCCGGTCTGCTTCATCGGACCCCACCGGCCCTGCGAGATCATCGAGTACGACAGGTCCACACAGAGCGCCACCGCCGCCGAGGCCCGTCGCTCGGTCTCCACCACCTCGAAGTCCTCGACGGCCAGTTGCACCGGCACTCCGGGGCCGGCCCGGCGTACCGCCCGGGTGAGCGTCCGCACCACGTCGATGGGCTGCTCGTCGCCGTACGCCCAGGGGCGGGAGGCCCCGGTGACCTCGCCGGCCGCGCCGGCCGACCGCAGGTCGTGCTGTCCCCGAGGCCCGGCGGTCAACTCGGCGAAGACCTGGCGCAGCGCGGTGCCACCGAGGCGGCGGAGCGCCTTCGGGCTCAGGGTCAGGCCGTCGGCGTCCCGGGTCACCCAGCCCTGCCGGCGCAGCTCCCGCTCCAGCTCCCGCAGTCGGCGTACGTCGTCGGCGGCGTCCCGGCCGAGCGTACGGGCCACCGACTCGACGTCGATGTCGTCCAGGGTCGCCCCCGGGTACTCCTGCCCCAACTGGTCCAGCAGGTCGTCCAGCTCGGCGATCTCGTCCAGCGCCCCGGTCGCCTCGCCGTAGCCGAGCGGCTGCTCGCCCCGCATCCGTTCGCCCCGGCCCCAGCGCAGGTCGGGACGGAGCGCCCGCAGGTTGCCCTCCAGGTCGGCCAGTTCCCCGGCCAGCCGGTCGCCGAGCGACTGGCGCATCAGGCCGGCGAGTTCCTCCCGCTGCCGGTCGGAGAGCGAGTTCATCAGCCGTTGCCCGGCCGCCGCCCGCCGGGCCAGCAGGTCGATCAGCTCGTCGACGTCGGCCGGCCGTTCCGGGAAGAAGTCGCCGTGCCGGCGCATGAACTCGGCGAACGCGTCGGTGGTGTCCTCGGCGCGGGCGTGCTTGGCCAGCAGGGCGTTCAGGTCCCGCATCATCTCGGCCAGCCGCTCCTGCACGGCCGGGTCGGCGGCCATCTGGGCCGAGGACCGCAGCCCGGCGAAACGCTGGCCGAGTACGTCGTCCCGCAACCCGTCGAGGATCCGCTGATAGGTCTGCCGGGCCTCCTCGCTGGCCCACCGGTACTCGGACAGTTCCCGTACCGCTCGTGCGGTGGACCGGGGCAGGTTGTCCAGCGTCGCCTCGGCGAACCGGGCCGCCTCGTCCGAGCGGCCGGACAACTCGTCGCGCTCGGCGGCCAGCGCCTGGTCGAGCAAGGCCTGTGCCCGGGTCACCGCGCCGTCCAGGTCACCCCGACGCAGGGCCTCCCGCCGGAGCCGCCTGGCCCGGGCGGTCAACGCGTCCAGCCCGCCCCGCTCCTGCGGCCCCCGGCGCAGCAGTTCCCGCAGCGCGTCCCGCAGGCTGCCGCCGGCCAGCACCTCCTGGCCGACCTGGTCCACCGCGGCCTGCACGTCGTACGGCGGCGCCAGCGGATCGGGGCCGCCCCGCCACTGCCCGTACCGGAACCGGTTGCCGGCCATGGTCAGTCCCGGCCGCCGTAGCGGGTCCGCCCCGAGTCGGTCACGTCCTTGCCCAGTCGACGGCTCAGGTGCAGCCCCTCCAGCACGAACTCGACCGCCGCGGCGGCCTGCCCGGGGCTGGGCGCGTCACCGACGCCAAGCCGGTCGAGCACCTTGGCCAGCCCCGGCACGGTGCCCACCTGGCGTAGCAGTTCCGCCGCCGACACCAGTTCCCCGGTCTCGACGGTCTCGCCCTCCTCGACCAGTGTGGTGAACCCGGACAGGTCCAGCCCGGCGAGCCGGGCCCGGAACGTGTCGGCGGTGGCGGTGCGCAGCAGGTGGCCGAGAATCTCGATCTCGCGTCCCTCCTCGCCGCTCTCGAACTCCACCTTGCCGCGCAGGGTGGAGGTCACCGACACCGCGTCGCCCACCCGCGCTACCGCGTCGAGTGCAAGGAAGGGCCCCCTATTAACGTCTGCGGTAGAGGAGGGGTCCCCTGCTAACACCTCACCCGGCGCGGCCGACGCACCGGGCACGGCGGACGCACCGGGTACGGCGGATGCGTCCGGCGCGGCGGGCACGGCCGACGCGCCAGGCACGGCGGACGCACCCGGCACGGCAGACGTGGCGGCCAGCAGGCCGGCTCGGCGCAGCGCGGCGGCGGCGACCGTCTCGGCGGCGGCGACGGCGAACCGGGCGGAGACACCGGAACGCGGGTCGACCGAGGGCGACTCGCGGACCGCGCGGGCGAACCGGGCGAGCACCTCCAGCACGTGCTCCGGCACCTCGGCGACCAGGTCGGCCTCCTGCCGGATCAGCTCCAGTTCCCGCTCCAGGTCGGTCGGGTAGTGGGTACGGACCTCGGCGCCGAACCGGTCCTTGAGCGGGGTGATGATCCGACCCCGGTTGGTGTAGTCCTCCGGGTTGGCGCTGGCCACCAGGAGCAGGTCCAGGGGAAGCCGGAGCTGGTAGCCACGGACCTGGATGTCCCGCTCCTCCAGCACGTTGAGCATCGCCACCTGGATGCGTTCGGCCAGGTCCGGCAGCTCGTTGACGGCGAAGATGCCCCGGTTGGTACGCGGCACCAGCCCGAAGTGGATCGTCTCGGGGTCGCCGAGCGTACGGCCCTGGGCGAGCCGGATCGGGTCGACGTCGCCGATCAGGTCGCCGACGCTGGTGTCCGGGGTGGCCAGCTTCTCGCCGTACCGCATCGAGCGGTGCAGCCAGCCGATCGGCAGGTCGTCGCCGGACTCGGCGACCAGCGTCCGCGACGCCGGGGTGACCGGGTGCAGCGGGTGCTCGTTGAGCACCGACCCGGGGATCACCGGGGTCCACTCGTCCAGCAGGCTCACCAGTGACCGGATGAGCCGGGTCTTGCCCTGGCCCCGTTCGCCGAGGAGCACCATGTCGTGCCCGGCCAGCAGCGCCCGCTCCACCTCCGGCAGCACCGTGTCGTCGTACCCGACGATGCCGGGGAAGCGTGGCGCGCCGCTGCGCATCTGGGCCAGCAGGTTGTCCCGCAGTTCCTGCTTGACGCTGCGGTACCGGTGGCCGGCGGCGCGCAGCGCGCCCAGCGTGCCGGGCAGGTCGGCCGGCGGGACCGGGGTCATCGAGGTCGGTGCAGTCACCCGCCCAACGCTAGCGCGCTCGGACGGCTTTCAGCTCTGCCCGTCGGATCCCCGGCTCAGCCGGGTGAGCGCGGCGTCGATGGCGACCCGCTGCGACTCCTCCGAGTAGGTCTGCGGATCGACCGCCGCCAGCGCGTTGAGCCCTTCGACCACCGCGACCAGGCTGATCGCGGTGTCCGCGTGGGCGGCCGGCGGCCAGTCCGGGCGGACCTCGGCGACCAGGCCGCCGATCCGGTCCAGGAACCGCCGGTTGTAGGCGCGGTGCAGGTCGGCGAGGACCGGGTCGGCCAGCGCGGCGGCGAGGAAGCCGACCCACACCCGCGCCTCCTCGCGCTTCTCCTCGGTCGGCGAGGCGGCCTGCCACAGCACGGCACGCAGCGCCGCCCGGGGCGAGTCGGCGTCGGCCTGGGCGGCGTCGGCACGCTGGCCGGTACGCCGATGCAACAGCTCCCGGGCGTGCACCAGCAGCGCCTGCTTGTCGGCGAAGGTGTGCAGCACCATGCCGGTGGTGCAGCCGGCCCGTTCCGCGACCGCGCGCAGGGTGAGGCCGGGCAGCCCCCGCTCGGCCAGCACCGACCAGGTGGCCGCCGAGAGGCGACGCTGCTGGTCGGCGAGGTCGCGCCGTCTGGGCATCCGTCCCCTCCCCTGGCCGTGGCCCCATACCGTAGCGTACGTTACGGTAACGCTTGTTACGGATCACCGGAGAGGGAACGACCATGGTCTCCATCGACCACGAGCCGTGGGACTCGACCGACGCCACCCGCCTACGCGCCGCGCAGCGCGCCGAACTCGACGCCCGGTACGGCTGCGACGACCACGAACCGGGCGCGCCGCCGAGCGCCGAGACGATCAGCGTCTTCCTCGTCGCCCGGGACGCCACCGGCACCGCCGTGGGCTGCGGCGGCCTGCGCCTGCTCGGCCCCGGATCGGCCGAGATCAAGCGGATGTACGTCGTCCCGCCGGCCCGGGGCACCGGCGTGGCCGTCGCCATCCTGCGCGCCCTGGAGGACGCGGCCCGCCAGGCCGGAGTGCGCACCCTGCTGCTGGAGACCGGCACCGCCCAGCCCGACGCGCAGCGCTTCTACGAACGCGAGGGCTACCGGCCCATCGAGAACTTCGGCCCGTACCGGGGTGCGCCGCTCTCCGTCTGTTACGCCCGCGACCTGCCCTGAGGAACCGCCGCCGCGCCAGCGGCGGGCACCGGGGCGAGTCGGTCAGCGGCGGACGCGGGCCTTGATCATGCGTGGTACGGCGGCCAGGCCGGTCAGTGGGCGGAACGCCCGGGCCGCGTTGACCAGGGCGGCGTACTCGTCCTCGGTCAGGTCGATCTCGGCGGCGGCGGCGTTGCGCTCCATCTGCTCCACGCTGGACGCCCCGGGGATGGCCACCACGTTCGGGTGCCGCAGCACGTACGCCAGGGCGATCTGGCTCGGCGTGGCGTCGTGGGCGGCGGCCACCTGACGCAGCGTCTCGATCAGGGCCGCGCCCCGGGCCAGGTTCTCCGGCAGGAAGTACGGGTTGGCCCGGCGGATCGCGCCGACCGGTGGGTGCCGCACGTCGTACCGGCCGGAAAGGAATCCCTGGGCCAGCGGGCTGTACGCGATGACGACCCGGCCCGCCTGCTCCGCGTACGGCAGCAGGTCCTGCTCCGGCTTGCGGTCCACCATGCTGTAGCGGACCTGGTTGCTCAGCACCCGCCGACCCAGCACGGTCTCGGCGACCTGCCAGCGGCGCAGGCTGTAGTTGCTCACCCCGACCTCGCCGACCAGGCCGACGTCCTGCAACGCGCGCATGCCCCGCATGGTGGTGCCGTCGGCGACGAGCGGGTTGGGCGAGTGCACCTGGTAGAGGTCGATGCTGCTGACGCCGAGCCGGGCCGCCGAGGCGACCGCCCGCTGCTGCACCACCGCCGCCACCGGCAGCACCGGGAAGATCTTGGTGGCCACGGTGACCTTGTCCCGGTCGCCGGCCAGCGCGGCGCCGAGGATCCGTTCGCTGCGACCGAGGCCGTAGATCTCGGCGGTGTCGAAGACGGTCACCCCCAGCTCGACGGCGCGCCGGACGATGTCCGCCGCCAACCGCTCGTAGTCGGGGCCGTAGCCCCACTCCCGCGAGCCGAACTGCCAGGTGCCGAGACCGATCTTGGACAGGGGCTTCGGGGTGTCGAGCTGCACGTAGCGCATGACGTCGACCGTACCCGCCGCGTCGTTCCCCGGCCGCCGGTCCGGCGGGCGAGGCCGCGCCGGACGGTCACCAGGGGCGCGGGTTGGCCCGGTGGTTGCGGACGGTGCAGGCGGGTCCCTTCGGTGGCCCGCCGCGCGAGCCGCGCAGCCGCAGGGCGATCGACACGAGCAGCAACGTGAGCAGCAGGCCGCCCGCGACCAGCGGCCAGCGGCGGCCGTCCAGGTAGGTGACCGCGGCGACCGGTACGTTGTCGGCGACCTCGGTGGTCGCGTCGGCACCGACGCCCGGCAGCCCGTTCTCGGCCTCCGGGGTGCCACCGGCGGAGCCTGCCGGCGTGATGCTGCCCGGCCGCAACGCGTCGACCGCCACGACGTCCACGTCCGAGCAGGAGTAGTAGGTGTCGGCGGTGTCCGAGTGCTGCCAGATCGTGTAGATCACGTGCCGGCCGCTGCGGTCCGCCGGCAACCGGCCGGACATCAGGTACGTCCCGTCCCGCAGCGGCGGGTCGGTGATCCGCAGGAAGGGCAGCCGGTCCAGGTCCGCCCAGGTCAGCTTCCTCGACGGGGTGTAGCCCTCACGGGTCAGGTAGAGCCGGAAGGTGCCCTTCTGCGCCGCGGTCGCGCGGTACTGGAAGGCGAACTCCGCGCCGGCGGTCAGCGGCGTCGCCGGCCAGTCGGTACGCGGCAGGTCCAGCCCCCGGTACGCGGACAGGCCGCCGCTGCACAGCTCCCCGTCGGGGATCACGTCCCGGTCCCGGCCGTCGACGCCGTACACCCGGACGTTGTCCCACTCGCGCAGCGCGGCGCCCTCCTGCACCGCCGCCAGGCAGGCCGACGTGCCCACGTGCGGCCCGTCCGGCGCGCACGCGGCCGAGCGGCTGACCGGGTACGTCGGGGCACCCTGCGCGGCGGCGGGCAGCGCACCGGTCGTCGTCCCGACGAGGGCGACCAACGCGACGACGACAACTCGACGTACGGCCATGTTCTCGGACCTCCCACGCACCAGTACGGGCCGGAGGCGTCGACAGTTCGATCTCCCCGGCCCGGATCTGGTGAGCGACCCGAACGGCCGGCGTCAGGAGCGGTACGCGGCCACCGCCTTGGCGAACCGCTCCACCAGTTCACGGCAGTCGTCGGTGGAGACGGTCAGGTGCGGCAGCAACGGCATCACGCCGCTCGCGTAGCTGGTCAACAGCCCGTACTCGCGGCACACCCCGCGCAGGTTGTGGACGTCGCGCAACGACCAGAGTTCGCCGTCGGCGTCGCGCAGCTCGACGCCGAGCATCATGCCGATGCCGCGGACCGCACCGATCCGGGGATCCGCCTGCGACGCGGCGTTCAGCATCTCGACCAGTTCGGCACCGCGTCGGCGCACCGCGGGGAGGAAGCCGTCGGCGGTGAGGATGTCGAGCACCGCCAGCCCGGCCGCCGCGCCGATCGGGTGGCCGTCGGTGGTGGAGCCGTTGGGAAAGCCGAGCCGCACGGGCGGGTCGGCGAGGGCGTCGTAGATATCGCTCGCCACGACCAGGGCGGCGAGCGGGAAGTAGCCGGCGCTCAGGCCCTTGCCGAGCACCAGCATGTCGGGGACCTCGGCGAGCCGCTCGACGTAGGTCATCGCGGCGACCCGGCCGGCGCCGGTGGTCACCTCGTCGGCGATGGTGTGGATGCCCCGGCGGCGACACTCGACGATCAGCGTCTCCAGGTAGTGCTCGGGCGCGGGCAGGAACGAGGTGCCGGAGACCGGCTCGAACATCACCGCCGTCACCCGCTCGACGCCGACCGACTCGATGGCGTCGAGGACCGGGCGTACGCACTCGCCGGTGCACGCGTCGGGGTCGCAGGCCACCGGCGGCGGCGTCGTCACGTGCACCACGTGCCCGTCGATCGGGGCGGAGTAGTCGTGCAGGATCGGCTCGTCGGTCAGCGCCGTGGCCAGAGGTCCGGTCCCGTGGTACGCGTCGTGCAGCGCGATCACGGTGTGCCGGTCCGTCTCGCCGGTCATCCGGCGGTAGAACCGGGACAGCATCGCCGCCGCCTCGGTCATCTGGCTGCCGGTGTTGCCGAAGCGTACGTGCCGCAGCGGCTGCGGCAGCAGCGCCACGAGCGCGGCGGCGTAGTCGACGGTGACCTGCGGCGGATGCTCGTAGCGCATCACGGTGCCGCTGGGCAGCACGTCGAGCTGGCGGGTCATCGCCTGCTTCACCGACTCGCACGAGTAGCCCAGCGTGACGTTCCACATCGACGAACGGGCGTCCAGGTACCGCCGTCCGGCGGCGTCCTCCAGGTGGCTGCCGGCACCGCTGACCAGGAACAGGTCGGGGCCGTTCTCCCGCAGGTGCGGGCCCATCGGCGTGAGGCCGTGCCAGACCGCGTACTCGCTGTTCGTCATGGTCATCTCCGCGGGGTGAGGGGGGCCGAGGTGTCGAGTGCCGCGCGGACGATCCGGTCCGCGTCGGGTAGCAGGCCGTCGAGCAGCGCCGGGCTCACCGGCGTGGGAACCGGGACGCCGGTGAGCAGCTCGACGTGCTCGGGGCGGGCGGCGCCGGTGCTTACCAGGTGATAGGCCAGGTCGGTCAGCACGGACCCGGCGCGGGGCTGTTCGTCGACCAGGATCACCGGCCGGTCGGGCACCACCATCGCGGCGACCCCGTCCCGGTCCAGGGGCGCCGCCGTCCGCAGGTCGACCACCCGGGCCTGGAGGCCGTGCTCCGCCAGCCGCCGCGCGGCCAGCATGCTCTCGATGAGCGTGTTGCCGATCCCGACCAGGGTCAGGTCGTCACCGGGCCGGGCCAGCCCGGCGACGCCGAACGGCAGCGGGTCCGCGGACGGCTCGGGCTCGGGCAGGTCGGTCCAGGTGGGGGTGAACAGGCGCGGTGACTCCAGCAGGACGACCGGGTCGGGGTGACGCAACGCGGTCCGCAGCAGGCCGCCGACCGCGTTCGGCGAGCCGGGTACGGCGACGACCAGGCCGGGGATCTGGCTGAGCATGCCGTACGGCACGTGTTCGTGCTGCGCGCCGAGGTGCTCGCCGCCCTGGGTGACGCCCCGGATCACCAGCGGCACCGAGAACTGGCCGTCGCTCATGTACCGCCAGGTGGTGACCTGGTTGACCAGCTGGTCGAACGCGCTGAACAGGAACGCCACCCGGTTGACGCTGAACAGCACCCGCCGGCCCACCAGGGCCATGCCCAGGGCCATGCCGAGCATCGCGTTCTCCGCGATCGGCATCCGGACCATCCGCTCGGGGCCGAACTGCGCGACCAGGTCCTCCTGCTGGAAGGTGCTGAAGTGACTCAGGGTCGGCTGCTCGGTGAACGCCTCGCGGACCGCCTCGCCGATCGGGTGGCGGCGGCTCATCGGCCCGCCCCGATCAGGTCCGCGGTGACGGTCACGCCGGTGGTCGCGGTGGCCGGATCCGGGTCCTCGGCGGCGAGCGCCGCCCGCAACACCGCGTCGACCTCGGCGGCCACCTCGGCATGCAGCGCGTTCAGGTCGGCCGTGAGTCGTCCGGCGGCCATGGTCAGCGGATCGCGTTCCGCCCACCGTCGCCGTTCCTCCTCGGGCCGGTACTGCGCCGGCGGGTGCTGCCCGAGCTGGGTGTGGAAGTCACGCAGGTAGGTGTGCGCCACGACGACCTGGGGTCCGGTGCCGGCGCGGCAGGCCGCCAACGCGGTGTCGGCCGCGTCGTGCACCGCCTCGACGTCGTTGCCGTCGACCTCGACGTACGGCAGCTTCAGCCCGGCGACGAGTTCGACGGGGCTCAGGTGGCGTACCAGGGCACTGGCCGTCTGGTCCTGCCAACCGTTGTCCTCGCAGACCACCAGCAGCGGCAGCCGCTGGGCGGCGGCGATGGTGAGCGTCTCGTACGCGCCACCGGCACCGAGCGCGCCGTCACCGCAGAAGACCAGCACGGCGCGCCCGTCCCCGTCGAGCCGGGCGGCCATCGCGGCACCGGCGGCGATCGGAATCTGGGCGGCGACGATCGACGTCGAGCCGAGCAGACGGTGGGTGCGGTCGGCGAGGTGCATCGAGCCGGACTTGCCGCCGCAGAGGCCACCACGACGACCGAGGACCTCGCGCATCACCCGTTCGGGCGGGCAGCCGGCGGCGAGGGCGTGACCGTGGCAGCGGTAGAAGCTCACCACCCACTCGGCGGGGTCCCGGGCGCCCAGCACACCGACGGCGACCGCCTCCTGGCCGGTGTACGGATGGATCGCGCCGGGCACCAGGCCCTGCTCCGCGCACCGCAGCAGACTTTCCTCGAAGAGTCGGATGGTGAGCATGTCACGGTAGGCGGACAACAGGTCCATGGTGCTTCCCGTCGTTGGCTTCTCAGCGAGTGCGGTCCCGGGCGGAGATCGCAGAACGCGGTGCGCCAAACGTGATGCCGGTTCAACTTTCGGGTCGACGAGGTGCGGCGTCAACGGCTGGCCCCGAGGATGGCGCGATGCTGCCAACCTGGTCGTCACCGTCGGATCGGTCGATTGGCGAGATCGTGCCATCTTCCGGGCCGGGCAGTTCGGTACCGCCGCCACGCAGGCTGCTCACGCAGCCGCCGAGCAGCGCGGCGGAGGCGAACAGGATCAGTGTGGGCACCAGCCCCCACCACTGCGCCAGGGCTCCACCGAGCAGCGCGCCGACCGGGATCGCGAAGGTCGTCGCGGCCCGCCCGAGCGCGATCACCCGGCCCAGTTGGTGGGCGGGTACGAGCGACTGCTGGAGGGTGGTGGTCGCGATGAACCAGACGGTGGCGCAGAACGCGAAGATCGCCTCGTAGACCACGAGGGTGACGAAGGGCGGGGCGACGGTGGCGGCCGGGATCAGGAACAGCGCGGCACCGGCCAGCGGGGCGAAGACCGGCACCACCCGGGTCATGCCGAGCCGGCGGATCACCCGGCCCGCCACCGTGACGGCCAGCAGGGACACCACGCTGCTGACCACGTAGGTGATGCCGATCAGCCCGGGTGACAGGTGCAGGTGCTGGTAGGCGTAGACGAGATAGAGGGCGCCGAGCGCCGACCCACCGAAGTTGAGGGCCGCCGCCGTCACCGCCACCCGGACCAGCACCGGGCGCTGGCGCATCGCCGCCACTCCCTCACGCAACTGGTCGAGCATGCTGCCCGCCGTACCGTCGGAGGTGGCGGCGGGACCGGTGCGGGCACCGATCCGCAGCCGGGCGTACGCGACCACGCTGAGCAGCCGGGCCAGCGCGTCGACGCCCATCGCGGCGGCGGCACCGGCCACCTGGATCAGCCAGCCGGCGAGGGCGGGACCGGCCACCTGCCCGACCGACCGGGCCCCGGCCATCGCCGAGTTCGCCTGCACCAGCCGCTCGGCCGGCACCAGGCGCGGTATCGCGGCCTGGAGGCCGATCGTGACCAGGGCACCGAGTCCACCGGCGACGACCGCGACCACGGCCAGCATCGGGATGGAGAGCACGCCGAGCAGGCCGGCGACCGGCACCGTGGCGACCACGGCCGCGTAGCCGAGACTCCCGCCGACGAGCAGGCGGCGCGGCGATCGGGTCCGGTCGACCACCACTCCGAGCATCGGCGACGCGAGGGCGTGCGTGCCGAACTCGATCGCGAACAACGCGCTGGCAACGAACGGTGACGCTCCCAGGTGGAGGATCGCCAGCGTGGGCAGCGCCAGCGCGGTGATCTCGGTGCCGATCACACCGGTCCCGTGCGCCGCGACCAACGGGCCCAGACCCTCCACCCGGCGCCGCAGCCGCCCCAGTCCCGCAAACATCAGCGCAGGGTATGCCGTACGGGTGGCACGTCCGTGCCACCGCCCGACGGGCACCTTGACCATGGTGCACACCGCCGTTACCGTTTCGCCAAGCTCCGGGCGGAGAAGTGGCTGGTAGCACCGGCCGCAGGCAGGACACGAGGCACCTGGCCGGTCCCAGCCGAACCCACGGGTTCGCCGCCGGGCCACCGTGCCGGACGTGGCGCCGAGATCCCCTTCCCCTGTCGGTAGTGGAGCTGGCCATGGTCCTCATTCGTCACGATGAACTCGACAACGACGCCGTCGCGTACCGCGTCTTCGGGGTGACCCGGGACAAGAAGGCGTGGCGGGCGAGCGACATCATCGGCGACGGACTGCGCCGCAAGGACTGGGACCGCACCGAGATCGCCTGGCGGGCCGCCTCGCGCGGGTACTACGCCGAGCAGGCCGGCCTGGTCGCCGCCGCCACGCTGGCGGCGAACACCGAGGACGCGCCGTTCCGCTTCAGCCTGGCCCTGGCCACCGCGGACGAGGCCCGCCACGCGGACGCCTTCTACCAGTACGCCCGCGCGATCGGCGGCGACGTCGAACCGGACGCGCAGGAGGCGATGGAGCCGCTCGACGAGATGCTGCTGAGCCTGCCGCACATGGGCCGGGCACTCGTGCACACCATTCTCGAAGGACTCGCGTCGGACGAGTTCATCCTGTTCGGCGAGATCTTCGCCGGTGACCCGCTGGCCCGGCTGTACGAGGCGGTGCGGACCGACGAGATCCAGCACATCGCCATCGGTCTGAACTATCTCTCCCGGGTCTCCGCCACCCCGGCCGGCGCCGAACTCTGGCGCGAACACGGCCAGGAATGGCACGACATCGGCTTCGACGTCACGGCGCTGAACAGCATCGCGACGTCCTGTGCCAGGTTGACCGGCCGCGACCCCGAGAAGGTGCGGTCCTGGTTCGTCCGGCGGCACCGGGCCCGACTGCGGGCCGCCGGTCTGTCCTTTCTCGACCTCGAAGGAGGTGAACGGAAATGAAGATCAAGAAGGTGGCGATCAAGAAGGTCACGCACGGCTCCTGCAAGTACGCCGTCATCCTGTGACCAGCAGGTGAGTGATCCCGGTGGTCCGGGTGGGGGTGACCCACCCGGACCACCGGCAGCCTGCGGTGCCCACCACCTCCTGCCACCCGCGCCGGATCTGCGAAAGACGAGACGATGACCATCTGCCTCGCGGCCATGCCGTGGCAGTCCCTGGACTGCCCGTCGCTGCCCATCGGACTACTCAAGGCCGTCACCGTCGCCGCCGGCCGACCGGAACCACTGAGCTACCACGGCGGCATCCGCTGGGCCGAGTACCTCCTCGAAGCCACCGACGGTGAGCTGGGGCCGCCGGAGTACACCGAGGTCGCGGAGGAGGGGTTGTTCCACGGGCTCGGCGACTGGGTGTTCGCCGGGGTCCTGCGCGGCGACGACTCGTTCGGCGTCGCGGAGCTGCGCCGGTACGCCGAGAAGCACGGTCTCGACATCGACCGGGTCGCCCGGATGCGCGAGTACGCCGCCGGTTTCGTCGACGCCGCGGCCCGCGAGATCCTCGCCACTGAGCCCAGCCTCGTCGGTTTCACCACGACGTTCATGCAGAACGCGCCGAGCCTCGCCACCGCCAAGCGGATCAAGGAGCTGGCCCCGCACGTGCCCATCGTGCTCGGTGGCGGCAACTGCGACGGGATGATGGGCGCCGCGATCCACGAGAACTTCCCGTTCGTCGACTACGTGGTACGCGGCGAGGGCGAGATCGCCTTCCCCGCCCTGCTCGACGCGCTGGACGGCCGGATCGAGCTGGCCGCCGTACCCGGGCTGTGCTGGCGTGACCAGGACGGTCGGCACGACAACCCGCAGGGCAAGCTGATCCCGCCGGCCCTGATGCCGGTGCCGGACTACGACGACTGGTTCGCGCTCATCGCGGAGTCGCCGGTCGGCGAGTACGTGGAGCCGAAGCTGGTGCTGGAAAGCGCGCGGGGCTGCTGGTGGGGCGAGAAGCACCACTGCACCTTCTGCGGCCTCAACGGCACCGGCATGCAGTTCCGCGCCAAGGCGCCGGAGACGGTCATCGAGGAGCTGACCTCGCTGGTCCGTCGCCACCAGACGCTGGACGCCATCATGGTCGACAACATCATCGACAACCGCTACTACCGGGACCTGCTGCCCAGCGTGGCCGCCCTCGACTGGGACCTGCGCATCCACTACGAGGTCAAGTCCAACCTGCGCCCGGACGAGATCACCGTGCTGCGGCAGGCCGGCGTGACCCACGTACAGCCGGGTATCGAGTCGCTGGTCAGCCCGGTCCTCAAGCTGATGGACAAGGGCGTCACCGGGGTACGCAACGTGCGGACGCTGCGCGACTGCGAGGCCGCCTCGCTGACCGTCTCCTGGAGCTGGCTCTACGGCTTCCCGACCGAGTCCACCGCCGACTACGAGGCGGTCCTGCGGCAACTGCCGGCCCTGGTGCACCTGCAACCGCCGGCCGGTGCGGCCCGGATCCTGCTGGAACGCTTCAGCCCGTACTTCGAGAACCCGCTGTTGGGCTTCCCCAACCGCCGGCCCGCCAAGATGTACGACCACGTCTACGCGCTCGCGCCGGAACGGCTGACCGACATGGTCTACCTGTTCGACACCGATCCGGCCGGGCTCTCCGAGACCGACGCCGAGGGGCTGCACAAGCTGATCGGGATCTGGATCGACGCATACCCGTCCAGCTCGCTGCGGATCCTGAGCGCCGACGACGAGGAGATCGTGATCGAGGACCGGCGGGTCGGCTGGCCGGAGCAGGACCACCGCATCACCGGAGCCGGGTTCGTGGCCGCGTACCGCGAGCTGGAGAACGGACGGACCGCGAAGGCCCTGGCCGCACGGGTCGCCGAGTACGGCCTGACCACGGAGGAGTTGCAGGACTGGTTGGCGAAGCTGGCCGGTGACGGACTGCTCTTCACCGAGCAGGGCCACTGGATCACCCTGGCCACCCCCACCGAACCGCTGAAGGTGAGCTGATTCCCATGACGACGGCGACGAGCGCGGTGATCGACTTCGACGCGCTGCGGGCCGACCCGGCGGCGTACAGCCTGCTCGCGGTCGAGCTGCCCGAGCCGCTGCGGTTCGGGCAGTCCCCGGCGGAGGACCTCGACCTGCTGCGGATGCTCCGCGCGGTCACCAGCCACGCGGTACGGCTGCGGTGGACGCTGCGCGGTCGCCCGGCGTTCCCGCTGCACACCTATTCGCACCTGCTGCCGCCGTGCCTGGGCGTGGAGTTGGACGACGTCACCCACACCGTTGCCTGGGCGCGGGACTACCGCTACGGGTCGTTCTACTACCGCCGGGGACCGGGGATCGTCACTATCAAGGACGTCCGGCCCGGCCAGCCGGCCTCGCGAATGGTCATCGAGGACGGTGCCGACCGGTTCGAGCATCTCGCCGAGTCGGCGGACGGCCGCCCGGAGGCCGACGACGCGGAGCTGGTCGCTGACGCGGTCGAGGCAGGTCTGGCCGTCGAAGCCGACGGCCGCACGCTCGTACTCCCGTTCCGGATGCGGCACTGGCCGGTGCCATACCTGGCGGTCTGATCAGACCAGGCCGCGTCGCGCGGCATGGACACCGGCCTGGAATCGGGTGTTGGCGTCGAGCCGGTGCATCATGTCGGACACCCGCCGCGCGAAGGTTCGCCGGCTCATGTGCAGGGTCGCCGCGGCCTGGTCGTCGGTCAGCCCCTCGCCGAGCGCGCGGATCAGCTCCTCGCCCTCGTCGACCCGGGCGGTCGTCGTCCGGGCGGCCCGGGTGCGCTGCACCGCGGTGTCCCACATCAGGCCGAACACCGTGGCCAGCGAGTCACCCATCACCACGCTGCGGATCCGGGTCAGCCGACCGTTGCCCGGATGCACCGGATCCTGGTGGGGCAGATAGACCACGGCCCGGTCCCGCACCACGAGGAAGTAGGGCAGGTCCACCGGGGCCGGCAGCGCGATCCCGTCCCGGGCGAGGGCGGCCACCGGCTCGGCCAGCGGCTCCCGGCCGGGCGTGAAGAGCAGGCGGACCGTCAGGTTGCGGGCCCGTAGCTCGCCGAACACCTCCGCCGGCAGCGGCATCTGACCGGGTATAGGCGCCACGACCAGGAGCTCGGTCCGGGTCAGATCGGTCAGTTCGGCGCTGAGCAGCAGGGCGCTGATGTCGGCGCTGAGTACACGCCGGTCCTGATAGGCGGCCCGCTGCACGAGGTTTCTGTCAGTGATGGTGGAACGGACGGGTATAGAGCTTGGGCTATCGTATATCACCTTATATGCCCATCGATAACGGCGCGCGTCACCGACCAGCCATAGGCCGGCACGGTCCTACTGCATTTCCACCGGACCACGGAGAGTCAGCGATAGACTCTCCGCGCCCATTCAGAGCGGGTGTCGGTCGCCGCGCGGCCGGACGATGATCACAGCTCCCACTGTCGGATCACTTCCCAGCCGTCCAGTCGCGCGGCGGCCCGCACACAGAGATCAGCCAGACTCAGTTCGGCGGATCTCATGTCACAGATAGCGACATAGGCCCCTATCCACATCAACCCCGCTCGTTCTATCACCTTGACGTGTTCGACTCGGTCGCCATCCACACGACAGCCGAGAATCAGGTCCCTTAGCCGTTCGGGCGTCAGCGGCGTCCGTGCCGTCGTCACCGGAATGAGCGTTACGGCTGACAGCTGCACGTTTCCATCCAATGTGTCGTAGACATCCCCCGCCAACACGCCCCCACGTTCAGCGAACGGCATCAGCGACCTAGCGCAGCGGCATTCCCCAGGAGTACCCGGCGGTCGGGCCTTCGGTCTTGTTGAGGGGAACGCGCTCGCCGAGCAGCGGAGCGGAGGCGCTGACCACAAGAGCCAGGGCGGCAAGGGCGAACTTCAGGCGACGAGACATACAGCCACTTTCCTTCCCGAATCAGGCAACCTGCCTAACGGTTTCCCCGATTACCGCGTCGGCGAAGCCAGTCTCTTGCGACGCCCGGATACGGTCAACAAGATCCAAGTGACGGGATCGCGCCAGGCGGGTTCACGTCAGGGTGGCAGGATCTTGCCAGCCGTCTTTGCCGTCTGACAATCTCTTTCCGGCACGCCACCGGTCGGGCACGGAGTACGAGTGGGAGGGAGCAGTGTGTTCAGCACCCTGGGCATATCGACCACCGCAGAGGCCGTTTACATGACCATGTTGCGCCAGTCGACCTGGGGGGTCGCCGAGATCGCCGAGTCCCTGCGGATCGACGCGCGGCAGGTGCACGACGCACTCGACGAGCTGATCGAACTCGCCCTGGTCCGTGAGTCGCCGGTCAGCCCCGGCAAGATCACGCCGACCAGTCCCAAGGTCGGCCTCGCGGCGCTGCTCGCCCGCGCCAAGGCGGACATCGCCCAACAGCAGTACGAGATCGAGGCGACCCAGGCGGCGATCGACGCGCTCTCCGAGGCGCACCACGTCGACCAGCCGGACCAGCAGCACCAACTGATCCAGATCGTGCAACTCGACTCGGTACGCCAACGCCTCCAGGAACTCGCCCGGCTGACGCAGGTGGAGTGCCTCTCGTTCAACCCGGGTGGCGCACACCGGCCGGACGCGATGGCCGCCAGCAAACCGGTCAACCAGGAGGCCCTGGAGCGGGGCGTGACCATCAAGTCGATCTATCAGGAGAGCTTCCGCAACGACCCCGACACGCTCGCCTACGCCCGCTGGTTCAACAGCCTCGGCGGCGAGACCCGCTGCCTGCCGGTGGTGCTGTTCCAGATGATCATCGTGGACCGCCGCATCGCGCTGCTGCCGGTCGACCCCACCGACGCCCGCAAGGGCGCCATCGAGATCCACAACCCGGGGATCACCGCCGCCCTCAGCTCGCTGTTCGACCACGCCTGGTCCACCGCGACACCGTTCGGCTCCACGGCCAGCGCCGACGAGAACGGGCTGGAACCGACCGAGCGGCAGTTGCTCCAACTGCTCGGCGACGGCTACACCGACGAGGCCACTGCCCGCAAACTCGGTCTGTCGGTCCGCACCGTGCAGCGGATGATGTCCGACCTGACCACCCGACTGGGCGCCGAGAGCCGCTTCCAGGCCGGCGCCAACGCCGTACGGCAACGCTGGCTGTGACCCGGTCCGCGCCCCGCCCCGGGAAGTCCCGCGGCGCGGTGCCACGGGGCGAGGGCGCGGCAGGTCACACCGACGGCTCGCAGATGAGCCAGTCGCCGTCCTCGCGGAGCATCGACACCATCCGCGCCTGCGTGGTGCCGTCGGCGTAGCTGACGCTGACCCCGACCGTGCCGGTGGTCTTCCACGGCAGGCCGTTGACCCGCAGCTCACCGGTCATCTCGTGGGAACTGGGCAGCCGCGCCTCGGCCGCCGAGGTGAACGCCTCCCGGGACTGGTCGGCGCGTACCTCGGCGCAGAGCGACCCGTACGCGTCGTCGAAACGCCGCTCCTCCAACGCGCGGTAGTAGTCGTCCACCACGTCCTTGGCGACACCACCGCTGCGCGCCGTCAGGAAGACGGCCGAACCCGCCCCGGCGAGCACCAGCAACACGACCGCACCGACCACCACCAGCAACACCGTCTTCCTGGTCTGCTCCGACTCCTGCTTCCTCATGCCGGCACTCCGCTCCGCGTCGTCCCCTGCTTCCTCATGCCGGCACCCCGCTCCGCGTCGTCCCGCCCTGGGGCGCGTCTGCCTCGATGATCTGCTCACTCCGTTCGCTCGTGTCGGCACCGAACACGGCGGTGGTCGCTCCGGCGGTCTCCGCGCCGTCGATGACCAGTTCCTGCCCGGTGAGGAAGCTCGCCTCCGGGGAGGCGAGGTAGTGGAAGGCCGCCGCGATCTCCTCCGGAGACGCGTGCCGTCCGGCGGGGATCTTTGCGTTCACCTCGTCGAGCATGGCCGGCGTGTACTCGGCCAGTTGCATCGGCGTCAGCACCGCACCCGGGCTGACACAGGCCACCCGGATCCACGGGCTCAGCTCCAGGGCGAACGTGCGGCACAGCGCCACGATGCCGGCCTTGGTCGCGTTGTAGTCGGCGTAGAGCGGGTAGCCCCGCGCGCCGTTGACCGAGGCGGTGGCCAGCAGCACGCCGGCCCGTTGCCGCACCATCACCCGGGCCGCCGCCTGCCACAGCCCGAGTACGCCCAGCAGGTTCACGTCGACGACGCGGCGCGCGTCGGCCTCGGTCAGCTCCAGCACCCCGTGTCGCACGCTGATGCCGGCGTTGGCGATCACCACGTCGATCGGCGCGGTCTCGGCGACCTGCGCCACCGCATCGCGGACCGCCGACCAGTCCGCGACGTCGGTCTCGATCCACGTGACCGCCGGGTTCTGCGGATCGGCGGGGGCCTGCACGTCCAGGTTGAACACCCGGTCCCCGCCGGCGGCGAACCGTTGGGCCGTGGCCCAGCCGATGCCGCTGGAGGCACCGGAGATGATTACCGTCCGCATCGAACTCTCCCAGTTCTCGTGTGGGTCGTGGGGGGGGGGGGGGGGGGGGCCCCCCCCCCCGGGGGGGGGGCGCCCCCCCCCCCCCCCCCCCCCCCCCCCCCCCCCCCCCCCCCCCCCCACCCCCCCCCCCCCCCCAAACACACCCCCCCCCAGCCCCCGACC
>NZ_JBEOWP010000001.1:582441-675166 GCF_040296095.1 Micromonospora sp. NPDC002389 | reverse complement strand
GGAACTACATCAGCCTCACCCGAGCATCATGATCAGCAACTCATGACACATCTATCGGGACTTCCCCTTGACACATGTACCGGGACAGGACAGTTAGCAGCTAACGGAAACTGTCCAAGATTGGCGGTGACTCTCGCTCGTGAGTCGCCTCGGTCAGGTCGGCAGCGGGCGTAGCGGGTGGCGGGAGCAGCCGCCGTCGTGGTCGGGCCGCAGCAGGCGACCCAGCATCGACCTCATCGCCAGCGTTCTCACCCGCATTCTCGACTTGCGGCCACAGCCAATGGCCATGGCCACGGTTGCGGTGCCAAGCACGGCTCACGGCCCGAGTTCACGGCTACGGGCCACGGCCCAAGTGCACGGCCCGAGTTCACGGCTACGGGCCACGGGCTACAGCCTGGATTCTGGGCGGATAGGGCGGTGGTGGCCGCCGGTTCGTGACGGACCGGCGGCCACCAGTGGTAGTGCGTCAGATGCCGGTCGCTCTGGTGCAGTTCGACGCGGGATCAAGGGCGAAGTCGAGCGAGCCGACGATGCCCGCCTCGATCTGGTGCCGCTTGACCTGCGGCACCCAGCCGTCCTTGGCCACGATCACCTCGTACCGGCCCTTCGGCAGCCACCAGGCGTACCTGCCGTCGGTGCCGGAGGTCAGCGTCGTGCCGGTGCCGGCCGAGATCAGGTTCACCCGGACGGTCGCCGCCACCGGCACCGTCACCCCACCGCAGGTGGTGCCGGTGACGGTGCCCTGGATCTTGCCCCAGCTCGACGGCGGCGAGACGTTCATCTCCACCGACACCGGCGTCACCGGGTACGGGGTGTCCGAGGCGACCGCCAGTTCGGCGTCGTACCGCCCCGGTTGCCGCAGCCCGGCCGCTGCGGTGGCGGTGAGCGTCACCGTCACCGTCCGGGAGGCGCCCGGCGCCAGCGTGAAGGTGGTCGGGGAGCTGGACAGCCAGGGCACGTCCGCCTCGGCGGCACACTGCTCCAGACCACCGAGTCGCTCGCTGTCCGCCGAGCCCACGAAGGAGCTGGGCGAGCCACCGATCTTGTACGCGCCGCAGGCCGCCGCGCCCCGGTACCGGCCGAACTGGGCGTTGGGCAGGTCACGCCAGGCCCCGGTGGCCGGGTCGTAGGCGATGGTGCGGTTGCTGACCGCCGTCGAACCGGCCGTCACGCCACCGGCCAGCACGAGCATTCCGCCGGCTGCCGCGTACTGGGAGCCCCACAGCTCGGTGGGCATGCTCGGCAGCGCGCTCCACGTGTCGGCCGTCGGGTCGTACCGGTAGGCGTCGGTGTACTCGGTGCTGCCGGTGCCACCGGCACAGTGCACCGTCTCGCCGAGCCCGCCGCAGGCCAGCCAGGACACCGGGTGCGGGTAGGCGGCCCGGGTGCCGAACGTGCCGGTCGCCGGGTCGAAGACCACCAGCCGGTCGGAGTCCGTGCAGGTGGCGTCGGCGCAGCCGCCGACCAGGTACACCTTCCCGTCGACCACCGCCCCGCCGGCCGCCGCAGCCGGTGCCGGGTTGGTCGCCCCCGGCACGGTGCTCCAGGTGCCGGCAGCCGGATCGAAGACGTCGACGGTGGTCACCGTACGGTCGTCCGCGCCCCAGCCGCCGATCACGTACAGCTTGCCGTTGACCGCTGCCGCGACCGGCTTGGAACGCGCCACCGGCAGGTCCGGCAGGGCCGTCCAGGCGTCGGCACCCGGGTCGTACGCCCAGGCCCGCCGCTCGGTGCCGGTGTCACCGCCACCACCGACCGAGTAGATCTTCCCGTCCAGCCACGCGGCGGCGTTGTCGTAGATCGCGGCCGGCAGCTTGGCGACCGGGCTCCACGCGTCGTCGGCCGTGGTACGCACCTCGGGTGCCGCCCCGCCGTACGCGACACCGGTGCGGGCCTTGCTGATCCCCTTCATCTTCTGTTCCCGCAGCGGTGCGCCGGACTGGTTCAGCAGCTCGAACGTGCCGGTGCGTTCCAGCAGCTCGACGGCGGCCGGCGCGCTGCCGGTGTTGCGCACGGTCAGCTTGGTGGTCCGGGTGCTGTTGTAGGGCTGGTGCGACACGACCGACGCGGGGCTGACCGTGAGCCGCCCGGCGCCGAGGGCGAAGTCGGCCCGCTTGACCCGGTCGGCGTCGACCGTGACCTGCTTGGTGGCCGGCTGGTACGGCGGACGGCTGGCGGTGAACGGGTGGGCGCCGGTCAGGCCGGAGAAGAGCCAGTAGAAGCCGTCCGGCTCGGCGGTGTCCTCCGGGGTCGCCGCCGACACCGCCCGGTCCTGCGGCCGGTCGTCGCTGATGACGGTCACGCCGTCCACGGGCGCACCGGTGTTGCGGTCGGTGGTGGTGCCGACCACCAGCCCACCGGGCACCGGCGTGCACTCGCGGTTGACCACCTCCACGTCGTCCACCTGCCACCACCAGGCGAAGGTGCCCTTGAACCGGAAGCGGACCAGGGCCGAGGCGGCGTTCGCCGCCGGGGTCAGCGCCACCTCCTCGACGCGCGGGCCGCGCCGGCTGGTGGTCTGGTGCCAGACGTTGGTCCAGGTGGCGCCGGAGTCGACGGAGACGTCGACGTCGGCGGTGTCGGTGATCCCGACGGCCCGCCAGTCGCTGCGGAAACGCAGCACCGGCGCGGCGGTGCCGGAGAGGTCCAGCGGCGGGGCGATCAGGTCGGTGTCCTGGGTGTTGCCGCTGCCCAGGGCGTCACTGTCGACGATGGCGAACCCGCCGGCACCACCGGTCAGGTTGCCACGCGACCGGGCGTCGGTGAAGGTCCAGCCACCGGAGGCGGTGCGGTTGTCGACCCGCCAACCGGCCGGGGTGCCGGTGCCGTCGAAGCTCTGGGTCAGCAGCGGGGCCCCGAACCGTCCGGTGTAGCCGGCGGCGGTGCACCCGGCCTCGACCGGGACGGCCACGTCGGCCGTGGTGGCCGCGCCGCCGACCGGCACCTCCCGGGTCACCGTGCGGTAGCCCGGGTAGTGGGCGGTCACGGTGAGCCGGTACGTGCTGCCGCCCGGCGCGGTGAACGAGTAGCGACCGGTGACCGGGTCGGTGAAGACCGGCCCACCGGGCCGCCCGGCCACCTCGACCTTCGCGTACAACGGCCAGCCGTGTCCGGAACCGTCGGTGACCTTTCCGCTGACCGTGACCGTCGGGGTCGCCGTCAGCGCGAAGTTCCGGGTGACGGCCTCGCCCTCGGCCACCGTGACGGTCGCCGACTGACCGGCGTAGCCGTAGGCGCTGACGGTCAGGCTGGTCTCGCCGGCCGGCACGTTGAGCGCGTACCGGCCGTCGGCGCCGGTGGTGGAGGTGCGGGTGCCGTCGGTCACGGTGGCACCCGCGACCGGGTCGTCGTCGGCCGCGTCGGTGACCACGCCGGTGACCCGGCCCACCGGGCCGCGCGGGGCGTCCCGGACCGCCGCGTACGCGTCCAGGCGTCCCTCGCCGAAGACGTTGTTGTCGGCCGGGGTGCCCCCGCAGGTGGTGGCGTCGACGTCACGGGCGGTGCGGTCGAGCAGTGCCTCGGTGCCGGCCACGTCCCCGCGCAGGCTCGGTGCCGCCGCCCAGACCAGCGCGACGGTGCCGGCCACGTGCGGGGCGGCCATCGAGGTGCCGCTGAACGAGGCGTACCCGCCGTTGCGGACGCTGGACCGCACGTTGCTGCCGGGCGCGGCGATGTTCGGCTTGATCGGGTCGGTGCCGGAGCCTCGGCCGGAGAAGCTGGCGATGGCGTTGTTCACGTCGTACGCGCCGACCGCGTACGCGTTGGCGTTGTCACCGGGCGAGCCGGCGCTGCCGCAGGCCGGTCCGTCGTTGCCGGAGGAGAAGACCGGGAACATGCCGGCGGCCCGCCAGGCGGCGACGGTCTGCTGGTACCACGGGTCGCCCCCGTCGCCGCCCCAGGAGTTGTTGACGATGTCGGGGCGCAGGTCCGGCCGGGGGTTCTGCCCGGCGGCGTCGGTCGGCGCGAGCACCCACTGGCCGGCGGCGAGCAACGAGGCGTCCGCGCAGGTGTTCGAGCCGCAGCCCTTGGCGGCGATCCACCGGGCGCCTGGGGCCACGCCGATCTGGTTGCCGGCGCCGTCGTCGCCGACCATGGTGCCCATGGTGTGCGTGCCGTGGTCGTTGTTGTCGCAGGGTGCGGTGCCGGCGCAGACGCCGGTCGGGTCGAACCAGTTGTACGCGTGGTCGAAGCCGTCGCCGAGGTTGCCCCGGTAGGAGTCGACCAGCGCGGGGTGGTCGTACCGCACGCCGCTGTCGATGTTGGCGACCACGACGCCCTCGCCACGGTCGCCGAACTCGTCCCACACCTGCGGTGCGCCGATGTTGGTCAGGCCCCACTCGACGGCTGCGGTGCGGGCCCGGGCGGTGTCGGTGGCGGTCGGCCGGACCAGCGGGTAGCTGCGGCTGGGGGAGATCCGGGCCACCTCGGGCCGTCGGGCGATCTCGTCCAGCAGCGCCTTGTCGCCCTCGACCCGGATCGCGTTGGCGATCCAGTATGCGGTGTGCGGCACCTTGCGTTCGTCGAGCAGTGCCCGCAGGTCATGTTGGGTGCGGCTGGCGGTGCCGGTCAACAGCCGGTGCACCTCGTCCGCCCGACGGTCGGCGTCGCGCAGCCGGGCGGCGTCAGCCAGCGGGGCGGTCTCCCGCAGGTACACCAGGAACGTCGTGGTCGACGCGGTGTCGAACCGGTCGAGCAGCCCCTGGTCGACGGCGGCCCGGTGTGCCGTCGGCTGCGGGGGCGGTGCGGCGACGGCGGGCTGGGCGGTGACGGCGAGTACGGCGGCGGCCAGCAGCGTCACCGCCCGCCACCGTGAGGACCGTGCGGATGGTCGTGTGAACAAGGTTCCTCCCCCACGTCGTCGGCCCCGATCCGTTCGGGGCCGGAGACCCGCGCGCCGGGATGCGACGTCGCGGAGCGGACCGGACGATGTGGGTGGCTGATGGTGAGCGCCCGCCCGCTGAGAGTCATGCTCTTGCTCCAACAGTCAGTGATCAATGGACGGCGTCGGTCAGTACTCGGTCAGTGACGTGGCGGGATCCTGACCGTTAGTCTGCTTCGGGGGCTCCATCGGTGACTGTCGTTGGCGATTGATGGAAAGTCGCAGGTCAGCACGGTGCTCTCGGGGGAGGCAACGTGTCCGTTGAGGAGATACCGATCCTGGTCTGCGTCAGCTCCGACGCCTCGGTCCGGCACCGGGTCATGCAGCGGCTGGACGGGGTGGGGCCGGTGGTGATCTGTAGTGATCTCGCGCAGTTGCGCGCGATGTTCCCGGCCCCGCTGGCCGAGCCCGCCGTGTCGACCGACCAGCCGACCGGCCGACCGGCGAGCTGGGGCGATCTCGTGGTGGACCGGGCCGGTCACCTGGTCACCTGGCGGGGTGCGCCGCTGGGCCTGACGCGTACCGAGCGGGAGCTGCTGGCCCGGCTGATGAGCCCGCCGCTCGCGCTCTGGAGCTACGAGCGGCTGTTCGCCTCCGTCTGGGGCGGCGCGTACCTCGGTGACACCGCCATCCTGCACTCGGCGGTCAAGCGGTTGCGGCGCAAGCTGCGGGCGCTGCCCGGGGGCCCGCAGGTGCAGACGGTCCGGGGGGTGGGCTACCGGTTGAGCACCCCGCCGGAGGCCGCCGACGGGCGTCCCGGCGAGGCGCTACACCACGCGTGACACCATGACCCGGTGAGCGGCGCTGTCCAGACGGGGTTTCCCCCGCCCGCAGGTCCCCGGCCCCCGGCCCCCGAACCCCGGTGGCCGCGCTGGCTGATCGTGGCGACCGTGGCCTGGGCGGTGCTGCTCGCCGGTCTCACCTGGCGCTCCGCCCGGCAGGACCCGCCGACCGTCCGCGAGCAGCGCACGCTGGCCGAGGCCGGCCCGGTGGTGGACGCCGCCATCGGCGAGCTGGTGGCGGCGAGCTGGGGTGCGGTGCCCGCGCTGGTCGCCCCCGAGGTGGACCGGGGCTGCCGGATCACCCCCTTCGCCGAGGGAGCAGAGCTGGTCCGGGCCGTCGACCTGGCGGTGCCGGTGGGCGAGGAACGGGCCGCGCTCCAGGAGATCTCCGACCGGCTCCCCACGGCGTGGCGGTCCGGCGTCCGGGTCACCTCCGAGGGGCCCCGGCTGCGCGCCGACGCGGGCGAGTTCGTCACCGTGCTGGGACGACCCGTTTCCGACGGCCGGATCCGGTTGACCGCGGACACCGGGTGCCGCATGGTCGGCGACGACTACTCCGCGCCGGAGACGGGCGCCGCCGGAGCCGAGGTCGGCGCCCTGACCGAGGCGCTGCGCACGCTCGGCAGCACCGCGACGGAGCCCGACGAGGTGGTGGCCGCGCCGTGCCCGGGTGGCGGGTCGGCGCGTACCGTCCGGTCCGCCGCTGGTGCGTTGCCCGCGTCGCCGCAGGCCACGCTCGCACCGCTGGCGGGCGGCACGCCCGTGGTCGACACCGGCGAGGTGTACGCCTTCCGGCGCGACGGCGTCGCGGTCCTCGCCGACCTGGGCACGGGCGAGGTGGTGCTCGCCGCCACCACCGGCTGCGCCGGCTGATCGGCACCACCGGCTGCGCCGGCTGACCCGCTCAGCCGCGTGCGTCGTCCCGGCTGCGACTGCGGCTGCGACCCAGCGCGTCCGCGCGTCCCCAGCGACCGGGGATGTCCAGCAGCTCGACCCGCCCGATGCCCTGCGGCACGTACGGGTCGACGATCAGGTGCTCGCCCTGCGGTTCGAGCCCGAGCATCACCCGCAGCAGCATCAGCGGCGTCCCCGCCGACCAGGCCTGCGGGCTGCACGCGGTCGGGTACTGCACCGGGTACTCGGTCAGGTCGCGCTCGTACCCGGCGAACGCCTCCGGCAGTCGGCCGTCGAAGTAGCGCGCCGCCGCCAGGATCGACTCGCAGATCTGCCCGGCCTGCTCCCGGAAGCCGTACTTCCACAGCCCCCAGGCGATGAGCGAGTTGTCGAACGGCCAGACCGTGCCGACGTGGTAGCCGATCGGGTTGTACCGTCCCTGGTCGTCGGCGAGGGTACGGACGCCCCAGCCGGAGAAGAGACGCGGCCCGACGAGGTGATCGGCGATCCGCCGGGCCCTCGACTCCTCGACGATGCCGCTCCAGAGCAGGTGTCCGATGTTGGAACTGAGCGCGTCCACCGGTGTGCCGTCGGCGTCCAGGGCCAGCGCGTAGTACTCCTTCTCGGGCAGCCAGAAGTCCCGGTTGAACCGTTCCTTCAGCTCGGCGGCCTCCCGTTCCAGCCGGTCGGCGTACTCCGGGTCGTTCCAGAACAGCCGCGCCATCCGGGCGCCGCGCAGCTTGGCGTCGTACGCGTAGCCCTGCTGCTCGCAGGTGGCCCGGGGGAAGCTCGGCAGCCGGCCGTCGGCGTAGGAGATCGCGTCCCACGAGTCCTTCCAGCACTGGTTCTCCAGGCCGGTCTTCGGGTTGCGGGTCTGATACCAGAGATAGCCGGTGCCGAGCAGGTCGCCGTACGTGTCGATCCAGGCCAACGCGCCCCGGGCGGCCAACTCCAGTCGCTTGACCAGGGCCACGTCGCCGGTCCACCGCTCGTACTCGTCGAGCAGGATCACGAACAGCGGCGTGGAGTCGGCGGCACCGTAGTAGGGCGAGTGCGGCTGCTCCTCGAAGCCGGCGGTCTCGCCGTAGCGCAGCTCGTGCAGGATCTTGCCGGGGTCCTCGTCGCGGAAGTCGTCCAGCCGGTGGCCCTGAAGACCGGCCAGCATCGTCAGCGTGGGCGGGATCAGTTCCGGCTGGAACGGCAGGACCTGGAGCGAGGTGATGATGCTGTCCCGGCCGAACAGGGTCATGAACCAGGGCAGCCCGGTGGCCAGCAGGCGGACGCCGAGCGCGATCGACTCGTACCGGAGCGCGGCCAGGTCGTCGAGGCTGCGCCGGTACGCCTCGGTCAGCGGCTGGTAGTCGCAGCTCAGCTTCGGCGCCTTGGCGATGAACTCGGCGTGCTCGGCCTGGATGACGGCGGTCGTCCGGCTGCCGGAGAAGGGGAGTTTGCTGCGGACGTCCTCACCACGGGCGCCGTAGATCGTGGTGGCGACGGTGAGCCGGGTGGTCCACTCGCCGTGCGGCCCGATCTCGATCGGAAAGGTCATCCCGGTCAGGTCGACCTCCGCCGGTGCGCTGCTGCTGATCACCGTCTCCCGGTGGAACGCCTCCCGGCGGTAGTCCAGACGCAGCGCGTTCTCGCCGGGGTTGGCGGTGTGCTCTCCGCGCTTGCGCTGGGTGTCCTTGATCTCGAAGAGGTCCGCGAAGTCGGCGCCCATCTCCATCCGGACGGTGAACGTCATCGGCTGCCCGGAGTGGTTGAGCACGGTCAACTCCTCCTCGAAGCTGCCGCTGATGGCCCGGCTGCGGATCACCGAGACCTTGGCGTCCAGGAAGTGGGTGGGCTCGCCCGGCACCAGGAAGTACCGGGTCTGGTGCGACTCCGAGTCGTCCATCGACAGCGCGTGCAGCCGCTCGCCGTCGAGCAGCAGCAGCCAGGTGGAGAGGAACCGGGTGTCGAAGGAGAAGAGGCCGGTGGGAAAGTCGATCGCCGGCTCGATGTCGCCGCGCCTGTCGCTGACCAGGAAGGTGTTGCCGTCCAGGATGCTGACCAGTTCCTTCACCGGGTCCGCCTGACGTGCTCGCGAGCCACCTCACGCGGGTCCCGGGTGCCGGGGGGTGCCGGAAAGAAGCGCCGGAAGGCGAGGAACAGGACCACGTCCCCGGTGTACGTGCTCTCGTTGCGGAACACCGCGGAGATGCTCTGCGCCTGGCCGGTGACCAGTCGGTCGAACAGGTTCACGCCGCAGTACCAGACGGCGTCGGCGGACTCCGGGCCCTGGCCCACTTCGGCCGCGCCCGGTCGCATCCGGACCAGCCAGTGTTCGGTGTGGTGGCCGTCGGAGAGGTCGATCCGGAGCTTGCCCGCCACGGGGGCGCGGAGTACCTCCGGGGCCCGGGCCGGCAGCGCCGCGAAGAACTGCTCGGTCGCCTCGGTCACACCCGAATCGTAGGCATTAGCCCGAGTTGTCGGGCCGGTTCCGGCGCGCTGCCCTCAGTACACGAGCGCCTGTGCGCCCTCGGCCATCGTCTCCTCCACGAAGACGGCGGCACCGGCGATCCGCACGCCGGGGATCACGTCGTCCGTGCCGATGTCCCGGCGGGCGGCGCACTGGGTGCAGGCGGTCACCGTGCCGGTCGCCAGGATCACGTGCAGCAGCTCGGCCAGCGGCGCGGAGTGCGGCAGCTCGAAATTCTGTGCGCGACCGGGCAACGCGAACCAGGTCGACTCACCGGTGAGCCAGAGCGAGACGTGTACCCCGGCTGCCGCCGCAGTGGCGGCGACGGTGAACGCCTGGGCGCAACGCTCCGGCGCGTCGGCGCCCGCGGTGGCCTTGACGACGAGAGTGCGGCCCATGCCGCCCAGCATAAGATGGCCCGGATGGTCACCGAGATCGGGTTCGTCAGCCTGCTGGTCGCCGGCCTGGGCGCGCTCGCCGGTGGCTTGGTATATGTGGCGGTCCTCATAGCGAGAGGTAGACAGTGAGCGCGAGGAGTGAGCCGGTGTTGCGAGCCCCGCAGTCGCGAACGAAAGAGGCACAGTGAGCGCGAGCGCGTCGGACGACAATCCGCTGGCACCGCCGCCGTGGCTGAACGCGCCGCCGGTCGAGCCGTACCCCTTCGAGGAGAGCCACGACCTGCGGGTCGGGCCGAAGCTGCACCCGAGCCTGGACGGGCTGCTGCCGTACGTCGGCGTCTGGCGGGGACGCGGCCGGGGCGGTTTCCCCACCATCGAGGACTTCGACTTCGCCCAGGAGATCCGGATCAGCCACGACGGCCGTCCGTTCCTGCACTACGAGTCGCGGGCGTGGATCCTCGACGAGCAGAGCCAGCCGGTGCGTCCGGCCGGTCGGGAGGTCGGCTGGTGGCGTCCGGTGCTCGACGGTGACCGGGTCACCGACGAGCTGGAGGCGCTGCTGACCGTCCCCACCGGCGTGATGGAGCTGCACGTCGGGCGGCGCAAGGGCACGCAGATCGAGTTCGTCACCGACGCGGTGGTGCGGACCTCCACCGCCAAGGAGGTGACCGCCGGGCACCGGCTCTTCGGCATCGTCGAGGGAGCGCTGCTGTACGCGCAGGACATGGCCGCGGTCGGCCAGCCGCTCACGCCGCACCTGTCGGCACGCCTGATCCGGGTGGCCGGCTGAGCCGACCGGCGGCTGGCGTTCGGCTACCGACGTCGGCCGTCAGGGCAGCGGGAAACCGAGCAGTTCCTGCACCGCCCCGGTACGCGTACCGGGCGGCATCGGCGTGCCGTCGAGACTGCGCACCGCCACCGCGCCGCGTACCGACGAGGTGAGCCAAACGCCGTCGGCGGTGCGCAGCCCGGCCGGGGTGACCATCCGTTCGTCGGCCGTGCAGCCCAGCTCGGCGGCGTGCGCCAGCAGCCACGCGACGGTGGTGCCGGGCAGGATGCCGGTGTCCCGGGCCGGCACCGTGCACAGGGTGTCCCCGTCCAGCCAGACCACGTTGGCGGTCGGCCCCTCCAGCACGTACCCGTCGGAGGAGACCCAGAGCACGTCGTCCACGCCGGCCCGGGCCGCCCAGCGGCGGGCGGCGGTGCTCGCCCGGTACGAGGTCGACTTGAGGCCGGCGGGGAGCCAGTCGAGGTCCGGCCGGGCCTGCGCGGGTACGCCCAGCGGAAGCGTGGCCACCCGTACCCCGTCCCGGCGGGCCTGCCGAGCCGTGGTCGGCACCTCGGCGAGGGTGGCGTACACGGTGGGTCCTCCGCCGCCCTCGGGGCCGCGCGTGCAGACCAGCCGGAGCGCGCCCTCGACCTCGGTCGGCCAGCCGGCGGCGACGTCGTCCAGCAGCGCGACCAGGTCGGCGTCGGGCGGCAGGGGCAGCTCGACGGCGGCTGCGCCGCCCCGCATCCGGGCCAGGTGCTCCTGCCGCAGCCACGGCCGACCGCCGCGCAGGTGCATGGTCTCGAACAGCCCGTCGCCGTGCAGGACGCCGAGATCGTCGCCGCGCAGCAGCGGCTCGCCGGGCGGTCGCAGGCCCCGGCCCAGTACGCCGATCCGCGACGCCACCATGCCGCCGAGCCTAGTGCCGACGCCCGCACCCGGAGGTACGCCCACCTCCGAACTATGATCGGAGGGTGTCCGAATCCTCCCTGGCGGAACTGCTCCGCGCCCGTGGGCTGCGGCTGACGGCGCAGCGGCAGCTGATCCTGCAAGCGGTGCTGGACCTGGGGCACGCCACCCCGGAGCAGGTGCACACGGCGGTCCGCGAGGTCGCCGCCGGTGTCAACATCACCACCATCTATCGCACGTTGGAGCTGCTGGAGCGGCTCGGCCTGGTCACCCACACCCATCTGTCGCACGGGTCGCCGACCTATCACGCCGCCGGTGAGGACCAGCACGTCCACCTGGTCTGCCGGGAGTGCGGCGCGATCGACGAGATGGAGCCCGAGCTGCTGCGGCCGCTGGCCGACCAGTTGGCGACCGAGCGTGGCTTCCGGGTCGACATCGGCCACGTCTCCTTCTTCGGCGTGTGCGAACGGTGCGGAGACGGGGACGGGGAGCAGAAATGATCGACATCGCGGGTGCGGTGACCGTGGAGAGCATCGACGAGGCCAGCCGGGACCAGCCGGAGCCGGCACACGCGGCGGCCGGCGTACGGTCGGTGGCCGCGCACTACGGCGACCCGATGCGTGAGCAACGGTTGCTGGACACCGAGGTCGGCCTGGTGGACCGCTCGCACCGGGGCGTGGTCGCGGTGCCGGGCGCGGAGCGGATCTCCTGGCTGCACACCCTCACCACCCAGCACCTGGCCGACCTGGGGCCCTGGCAGGGCACCGAGCTGCTGGTGCTCTCGCCGCACGGGCACGTCGAGCAGCACGCCATGGTGACCGAGGACGGCGACACCCTCTGGCTGGACACCGAGCCCGGTGCCACCGGGGGCCTGTTGGGCTACCTGGAGAAGATGCGCTTCTTCAGCCGGGTCGAGCCCCGCGACGCCACCGCCGAGTACGCGCTGCTGTCGCTGGTCGGGCCGAAGGCGCCCGATGCGGTGGCCCTGCTGGACGTGCCGCCGCTCGCCGAGCCCGAGGTGCTCGGCGTACCGGGGGCCAAGTTCCGCGCCGGTGAGCTGCCCGCCCGCCCGACCGCCCGGTACGACGTCAAGCCGCTGCCCGGCGGCGGCTGGGCTCGCCGGGTGCCGCTCGGCGTGGACCTGCTGGTGCCCCGGGCCGCCATGGCGCAGGTGGTGGACCGGCTGCGCGACGGTGGGGTGAAGCCCGCCGGGCTGTGGGCGTACGAGGCGGTGCGGGTCGCCGCCCACCGGGCCCGGGTCGGTGTCGACACCGACCACCGGACGATCCCCGCCGAGGTGGACCTGATCGCCCCGGCCGTGCACCTGGACAAGGGCTGTTACCGGGGGCAGGAGACGGTCGCCCGGGTGCACAACATGGGCCGTCCGCCGCGTCGACTGGTCCTGCTGCACCTGGACGGGGTGATGACCGACCAGCTCCCGGCCGCCGGTACCCCGATCACGCTGGACGACCGGACGGTCGGCTTCGTCGGCACCGCCGTGCTCCACCACGAGCAGGGCCAGATCGCGCTGGCCGTGGTGAAGCGCTCGGTCTCCGACGACGCGACGCTCCGGGTCGGCGAGAGCACCGCCGCCATCGACGTGATGTAAGGAAGGGCACCTTATTAACGCCTGCGGTATAGCAGGGGTCCCCTGCTAACACCGACGACCCCTGCTCCCCGCTTGCACCGGAGGCACCTGCTTGCGCCGGGGACCGGGCCGGGGGTTCTAGGATCGCCGGCATGACAACAGCGACGTTGATCACGGTTGCCCCCACCGGCGCGGAGTCGGCCAAGACGGAGGTGCCGGCGCTGCCGGTGACCCTGGACGAGCTGCTGCTCACGGCGAAGGAGTGCGAGGCGCTGGGCGCCTCCGTGATCCACGTCCACATCCGCGACGGCCAGGCGGGCCCGACGCTGGACCAGGGACGGCTGCGGGAGACCGTGGCGGCGCTGCGGGAGAGCACCGACCTGATCGTGCAGCTCTCCACCGGTGGGGCGGTCACCGACCCGGAGTCCGACCGGCTGGCCGTGCTGGAGGCGGGACCGGACATGGCCTCGTGCACCATGGGCACGGTCAACTTCGGCGACGACGTCTTCCTCAACCGCTGGGAGTTCATCGTCGACCTGCACACCCGGATGCAGGAGCGGGGCGTCGTGCCCGAGTACGAGATCTTCGACCTCGGCCACCTGACCGCGTTGCAGCGGCTGCTCGGCCGGTACGGGCTGCCGCACGGCGGTCACGTGCACGTCGACTTCGTGATGGGGGTGCCGGGTGGGATGCCGGGCACCACGGCGACCCTGGTCGCGGCCCAGCAGATGCTGCGGGACCTGCCGGAGGGGACCACGTTCTCGGCGACCGGTGTCGGCCGCACCAGCATTCCGGTGCTGCTCGCGAGTCTGTCGGCCGGAGGCCACCTGCGGGTCGGCATGGAGGACACGATCACGTACGCCAAGGGGCGGCCGGTGGAGTCCAACATGCAGCTCGTCGCCCGCGCGGTCGGCTTCGCCCAGCTCGCACAGCGCCCGCCGATGACCACCGCCGAGGCGCGCGAGATGCTCGGAATGTAAGGGGAGAACTCCCCACCGTCGCTGTACACCCGGAGGTGGCTTCCCTGCTCACCCCGGTGCCGGCACACACCGCTTCGTCGGTACCGTCCACGTTGTGGGAGAGACGTACGAGGGCGGCGCGGCCCTCGCCGAGGTGGTCCGGTCCGGCTTCGTGGAGGGCGTACACCGGGGATCGGTGGTGGTGCTCGACGCCGACGGCGCGGTGGTCGCCGCCGCGGGTGACGTGACCTCGCCGGTCTTCCCGCGCTCGGCGAACAAGCCGATGCAGACGGTCGGCATGATCGGCGCCGGGCTGCCGCTGACCGGGTCGGCCGACCTGGCCCTGGTGTCGGCCAGCCACGCGGGGGAGGAGTTCCACCTGGCCCGGGTGGCCGGGCTGCTCGCCGCCGCCGGTTTGGACGAGGACGCGCTGCACTGCCCGCCGGACCTTCCGGTCGGTGAACAGGCCCGCGCGGCGGTGCTGCGAGCCGGGGGCGGTCCCACCCGACTCCAGATGAACTGTTCCGGCAAGCACGCCGGGATGGTGCTGACCTGCCGTGCCGCCGGTTGGCCGCTGGACGGGTACTGGCGGCCGGAGCACCCGCTCCAGCAGCGACTGCGGGACGCGGTCGAGGAGCTGACCGGGGAGCCGGCCGTGGCGGTCGGTGTGGACGGCTGCGGCGCGCCGGTGCTGTCGGCGTCGCTGACCGGGCTGGCCGGGGCGTTCCTGCGGCTGGTGACGGCGGAGGAGGGCACGGCTCCGCGTACGGTGGCCGACGCCATGCGCGGGCATCCGGAGATCGTCGGTGGCACGGAGGCCGACGACACCCGGCTGATGCGGGGCGTACCGGGGCTGCTGGCGAAGGTGGGCGCGGAGGGCGTGATCGCGACGGCGCTGCCCGGCGTCGGCGCGGTGGCGTTGAAGATCGACGACGGCGCTGGTCGCCCCCGGATGCCGGTGCTGGTCTCCGCGTTGCGTCGGCTCGGTGTCGACGCGCCGGTGCTCGCGGAGTTCGCCGAGGTGCCGCTCTTCGGCGGTGGCCTGCCGGTCGGCGCCGTCCGTCCGCTCTGGTGACGCCTCGGCAACCGCCGTCGTTCGCCGCCGGCTGAGTGGTTAGGAGGGGACCCCTGCTATACCGCAGGCGTTAGCAGGGGACCCTTCCTTTCATCCCTACGCCGCAGGCAGGAAGTCGAGCAGCGCAGCGTTCACCGGCGCCGGCCGCTCCAGAGGGAGCAGGTGAGCGGCGTCCGGCACGTCCGGCAGGCGTAGCGCGTGCGGAGCCTCGGCCGCGATGCGGTCGGCCAGGTGCCGGATGTCGGGTACGTCCGCCGCACCGGCCATGACCAGTACGGGCATGGTCAGCTCGCCGAGCCGCCCACTGGCCGGCGGGTCCAGTTCGGCAATGTCCACCGCGCTGAGCGCCAGTTCGGCAGCGAGCGCGCGTTCGTCCATCGCGGTGGCGAACGCCACCAGGTGCGGGTCGACGTCTGCCGGGTCCCGTTCCGGGCCCACCACCCAGAACCGCACCTCCCCGGCCGCGGTGGCCGCGAAGTCCTCCGGGTCCACCTCGCCGACCAGGCTCTCCCACAGGTCGTTCGTCTGCTCGGACCACTCGTGGCCGGAGACGGCGGTGCCGAGTAGGGCGAGTGCGCTGACCCGTGCCGGGTAAGCCAGGGCGGTGTCGATCGCCACCGCGCCGCCGAACGAGCAGCCGACCAGGGCGGCCCGAGGCAGGTCGAGTGCGTCGAGCAGCCCGGCCACGTCGTCGTGGTGGGCGAAGGCGGTGGACGGCAGCTCGGATTCGCCGTAACCACGCAGGTCGACGGCGATCACCCGGTGCCGGACGGCGAGCGCGTCGAGCTGCGCGTGCCACATCCGGCGGTCCGCGATGCCGGCGTGCAGGAGGACGACCGGCGATCCCGAGCCCGTCTCGTCGTACGCCAGCCGTGCGCCATTCACTTCGATCTTGGTCACGGCGAGACGGTACGACCGGGCGCGCGCGGGCGCAAACCCGGATGCGGCGGGACGGTGTGACCGCCGTGCGCGGGGCCCGGAACCGGAGGCAGCGAGGACGGTACGACCAGCCGAGCGCGGGCGCGAATCCGGCCCGATGAGACCTTGCTAACTCGGGCAAGCGTTTTGCTTGCAGGAGCTAGCAGTGCCGGTTAGCGTGGAGTCATGGCCACTTCCAAGGACCTTCCCGACGTCGGCGGGTTCATTCGTGACCTGCGGCGGAACGCGAAGATCTCGCTGCGGCAGCTCGCCGAGCAGGCCGGGGTGAGCAACCCCTACCTGAGCCAGATAGAGCGGGGCCTGCGCCGTCCCAGTGCCGAGGTGCTCCAGCAGCTCGCCAGCGCGCTGCGGGTCTCCACCCCGGCGATGTACCTGCGCGCCGGGCTCCTCGACGACAAGGAGGGTCAGGGCGTACTGGCGGCCATCGCGGTCGACCCGGACCTGACCATGGCCCAGAAGCAGTCCCTGACCCAGATCTACGAGACGTTCCGTCGGGAGAACGCCCGGCTCGCCGACGCGACCGCCGCCTCGGACGCCGCTCGGGAGGACGCGGCGGACACCGACGTGGCCGGCGGGACGAACGTCGCGAACGACGTTCCCGACCTCACCTCGCCCGACGTGGCGAACCTGGCCGCCACCGGTCCCACCACCGCCGAGGGATCGCCGACCGAGGCCGTTCTCGAATCGGTCGCCGTGACGGAGGCCGGTCCGGCCCCCGCGCCGACCCGTACCCCAGCCAAGAAGGCCGCCCGCATGGTGGTCCGCAAGGCCGCCGCCGAGGCCCAGGAGGAGAAGCCATGACCCAGCCGAAGACCGACCGCATTCCCGCTCCGCTCTACGCCGCCGCCGGTGCCGGCGACCTCGCCCTGAAGCAGTTGCGGCGACTGCCGACCGTGGTCGGCGAGCTGCGCGACCGGGTCACCGCCGACGGCGGGCGGGTCGTGAGCGACCTCGGTGGCAAGGCCGTCGTCGCCGGGTTCGAGCTGCGTCAGAAGGCCAACGACGCGCTGCGCAACGCCAACCAGACCGCCGAGTCGCTGCGGCAGAAGGCCACGCCGGCCGACCTCAACCGGCTGCGCGAGGCGGCCGACCTCAACCGGCTGCGCGAGGTCGCCGACCCGACGAAGCTGCGCGAGGCCGCCGATGTGCAGAAGCTGCGCGAGGCCGCCGACCTGGACCGCCTGCGTGAGCTGGCGACCCGCAACGCCGCCGTGGTCGTCGCCGGTGCCCACGCCGCCCAGGAGCGGGCGCTGGCCGCGTACGGGGCGCTGGTCGCGCACGGTGAGCGGGTCGTCGGTGCGGGCGTGGTGGAGGCCGCCGAGACGGTGAACGCCGACATCGACGCCACCGAGGCCACGGTGGAGCCGACCGCGATCGCGCCGGACGCCGCGCCGGTGACGCGGCGCAAGAAGGCCGAGGCGCCCAGCCCGGCCGAGGTCGCCGAGATCGTGGAGGCCAAGCCGGTCGCCAAGAAGGCCGCGGCCAAGAAGACCACCCCGGCGAAGGCGAGCACCCGGCAGCCGGCCGCCGCCAAGAAGGCCACGCCGTCGGCGAAGCTGCCCCGGGCCACGAAGCGGACCCGCCCCGCTGCCGAGTGACCACGACAGACGCATCGACCACGGCGACCCCGGTCCCGTCCTGTCGGACGGATCCGGGGTCGCCAGCATAAGCTTGCCGTCATGGCCAACGCCGCGCCGATCTTCGTCTTCGACGTCCGCTACGTGATCGAACTGATCCTGTTCGTGTTCGCACTGGTCGTGCAGGGGGTGGCACTCGTGCACGCCGTCACCCAGCGCTCCGACGCCTTCCCCGCCATCGGCACCCTGCCCAAGGGCGGGTGGATCGCGATCCTGGCGGTCACGACCCTGCTGACCCTGCTGACCCGCAGCACGCTGAGCATCTTCGGGCTGATCGGTGTCGCCGCCGCCCTCATCTACCTGCTCGACGTGCGCGTCGGCCTGCGTGAACTGGGCGACGGTAGAGGATCCTGGTGAGGGCGTTCCGCTGGCCACCACCACCGGACGGCGGACCTCGCACCTGCGGGCCGGGGCCGGGCGCACCGCGTACCGGTCGCCCGCCGCTGCCCGACCCGGACACCGAACTGGTCGACACCCCGCACGGCGTACGCCTGGAGCGGCTGGTCACCGGCGTCGGTGACCCGGTCACCGTGTTCGCGCACGGGTTCGGCAACGGCATCGCCACCACCCGCCCGTTCGGCAGCGGGGTGAACGGGCGCAAGGTCTTCTTCCAGTTCCGTGGCCACGGTCGCTCGGACGCGCCGGACGGCCCGTGGAGCTACCTCGACCTCGCCCGGGACCTGCGCGCCGTCGCCGATCTCAGCGGTGCGACCCGCGCCTTCGGCGTGAGTCTCGGTGCGGGCGCGCTGTGCCGACTGCTGGTGGAGAGCCCGGACCGCTTCGACCGGCTGGTCTTCTTCCTGCCCGCCGCGCTGGACCGGCCACGGGGGCCGCTGGCCCACGCCCGGCTGACCGAACTGCTCGCGGCGGTGGAGGTAGGGGACGCCTCGGCGGTGGCCGAGGTGGTCTCGGCCGAGATGCCGCCGGCCGTGCGTAACACTCCGGCCGGTTGGGCGTACCTGCGGCAGCGGCTGGACCATCTGCTCCGCGACGGACTCGCCGCCGGACTGGCCGATCTGCCGGGGCAGGTGCCGGTGTCGGACGCCGGGGCGCTGGCGGCGGTGACCGCGCCGGCCCTGGTGATCGCCGCCGAGGGAGACGACCTGCACCCGGTGGAGGTGGCCGAGGAACTCGCTGCCGTGCTGCCGGGCGCCACCCTGCACCGGTACGCCCGCCCCGGTGTGCTGTGGACGGAACGCGCCGATCTGCGCGGCCGGATCTCCGAGTTCCTGAACGGGTAGCCTGCGCTGTCATGGGGGTGGTGGCCGACCGTTCGGTGGCGACCCGGGTGTTGCCGCGTACGGAGGCGCTGGCCCTGCCGGACATCATCCGTACCCAGTCCAACCTGATCCCGCCGGACGAGGCAGAGGTGCGCATCGTCGACATCGTCGGGTTGGACGTGTAGGCCGACAGGGGCACCCACGTAGCGTCCACCGCGCAGATCGGCCAGGTCCGGGTGGTCAAGGTCGAGAGCAAGGGCCGGGCCAACCGCCGGGTACGCATCCGCCTCGCCGACTAGCCGCCGGCCGGAGTGCGTGCGGACGGCCTGTTCGGGCCCGCCGAGCTGGTCCGGCCTCGGCATCCTTTACCCGATCGTCGCGACAGATTACAAGATCATCTCATCTTTGGCGGCGATTTCTGCTGTACGGTCTGTGGGTGAGAACCGAGCGTCACTGGTGGAACGGCGACCGCACCGTGCGTGGACGTCGCGATGTGTTCATCCGCACCGACGGCGAGTCGTGGGAGGTCGAGGCCCGGGCCGGCGGTGGCGCCGGCGGGTCGAAGATCATTCCGTGTCCGGGCCTGCGGTCGGCGGAGATCCTGGCCGGAGCGTGGATGGACGGCCAGCGTAAGTGGCAGGACGTCGCCACCACCTGAGCAGATCGTGCTCCCGCACGTCGGTGGGCGGCAGGGGGTAGACTGACCTTGCGGCCCTGTCCTGGCGGGCCGGCTCGATGTTCCCAGGCCACGCGCCGCGACCGGTAAGCGGTCAGCGCCGGGCGGGATCTCTCTTCGACGTTCGGAGCATTCATGGCGGCACGCCGCCCACAGCAGCAGAACACCTCCTCGACCACTCCCACCTTCGCCGACCTCGGCGTGCCCGAGGCGCTCACCCGCGTCCTCGCCGCGGCCGGGGTGGACCGGCCGTTCCCGATCCAGGCGGCCACGCTGCCCGACGCGATCGCCGGACGCGACGTGCTCGGCCGTGGCCGCACCGGTTCGGGCAAGACGTACGCCTTCGTGCTGGCGGTGCTCACCCGCCTGGCGGCCACCCCGGCGCCTCGACGGGCCGGGCGTCCCCGGGCGCTGATCCTCGCGCCCACCCGTGAGCTGGCCTCCCAGATCGACGCCGTGATGGCCCCGCTGGCGCAGGCCCTGTCGCTGCGCACCATGACCGTCTTCGGCGGTGTGGCCGCCAACCCGCAGATCAAGGGGCTGCGGGCCGGGGTCGACGTCGTGGTGGCCTGCCCGGGCCGGCTCGCCGACCACGTCGACGCGGGCCACGCGCACCTGGACGCGGTCGAGATCACCGTGCTCGACGAGGCCGACCACATGGCCGACCTGGGCTTCCTGCCCACCGTACGGCGGTTGATGGACCAGACCCCGCGCGGCGGTCAGCGTCTGCTCTTCTCCGCCACCCTGGACGCCGGTGTCGACGTGCTCGTCCGCCGGTTCCTCACCGACCCGGTCACGCACAGTGTCGATTCGGCGCGGTCCCCGGTCACCGCGATGACGCACCACGTGTTGCACGTGCTCGCCGACGAGCGGTTCGCCGTGCTGGTCGACCTGGTCGCCACGCCGGGTCGCAGCGTGGTGTTCACCCGCACCAAGCGAGGGGCCAAGACGCTCACCCGTCGCCTGGTCGCCGCCGGGGTGAAGTCCGTGGAACTGCACGGCAACCTGGCCCAGGGGGCGCGGGCCCGCAATCTCCAGGCGTTCTCCGACGGCGAGGTGCAGACGCTCGTTGCGACCGACATCGCCGCCCGGGGCATCCACATCGACGACGTGGCCCTGGTGGTGCATGCCGATCCGCCCGCCGAGCACAAGGCGTACCTGCACCGGTCGGGTCGTACCGCCCGGGCGGGCGCGGCCGGCACGGTCGTCACGTTGATGACCGACCAGCAGGCGTCCGAGGTGCGGGAGCTGACCCGCAAGGCGGGTATCCGGGCGACCACCACGCGGCTGCGTCCGGGTGACGCGTTGCTGCGCGAGATCGCCCCGGGGGAGCGGACGCTCGTCGCCCGGCCGATCGAGTCCGCCGAGCCGGTACGCGAGCCACGCTCGAACCGGGGCGGCCGTCGCGGCGGTACGTCGGCACCGACCGGCGCCACCCAGAACGGTGCGGCGCGACCCCAGACGGCACAGTCCGGCACCGGCCGGTCCCACGGCGGTCAGGCCGGTGCTGGCCGGTCCCGGGGCAATCAGGGCGGTGCAGGCCGATCCCAGGAGGCGCAGACCGGTTCGGGGCGGGGTCAGCGTGCCCAGGGGGCGCAGGCCGGTTCCGGTCGGTCCCAGGGCGCGCGGTCGCAGGCGGCCCGCTCCGGCGCGGCACCGGCCGGCGGGACGCGGTCCGGAGCGGCGGCCTTCTCCGCTCGCGCCCGGCCGGGCGGACGCCGGCAGGGCTGACGGCAGGACGGCTGACGGCGGCAGGGCTGACGTCGGCACCGCCAGGTCCGACTTGTCGCCACGAGCCGACGGGACGTCGTCGCCAAAGCTGACGTCGGTTGTCAGGTATCCCTGGCAACGTGATCGTCATGACGACATCGTTGACGGGAAAGGTGGCGCTGGTCGCCGGGGCCACCCGGGGAGCCGGTCGGCAGATCGCGGTGCAACTCGGCGCGGCCGGTGCCACCGTGTACGCCACCGGCCGTAGCAGCCGGGCGGCGCGCTCCGAGCTGAACCGGCCGGAGACCATCGAGGAGACCGCCGAGCTGGTGACCGCCGCCGGAGGCACCGGGATCGCGGTCCGGACCGACCATCTGGTGCCGGACGAGGTGCGGGCCCTGGTCGAGCGGATCGACGCCGAGCAGGGCCGACTCGACGTGCTGGTCAACGACGTGTGGGGTGCCGACCCGCTGATCACCTGGGAGAAGCCGGTCTGGGAACAGCCGCTCGACGCCGGTTTCCGGACGCTGCGGCTGGCGGTGGAGACCCACGTGATCACCAGCCACTTCGCGCTGCCGCTGCTGATCCGCCGTCCCGGTGGGCTGGTGGTGGAGGTCGGCGACGGCACGAAGGCGTACAACGACGAGAACTACCGGTTGTCGGTCTTCTACGACCTGGCCAAGACCTCGGTCAACCGGCTCGCCTTCATCTGGGCGCACGAGCTGAAGGAGTACGGCGGCACGGCCGTCGCGCTCAGCCCGGGATGGCTGCGGTCGGAGGCGATGCTGGAACACTTCGGCGTCACCGAGGAGAACTGGCGCGACGGTGCCGCCACCGATCCGCACTTCCTGATCTCCGAGACGCCGGCCTTCGTCGGCCGGGCGGTCGCCGCACTCGCCACCGACTCCGACCGGCACCGCTGGAACGGCCGGTCCGTCTCCGCCGGTGAGCTGTCCCAGGTGTACGGCTTCACCGACGTCGACGGTAGTCAGCCGGACGCCTTCCGCTACATCAGCGAGGTGGCCGACGCCGGTCGCCCCGCCGACGTCACCGGCTACCGCTGACCCCCGATCGCCGACCCCCGACCGCCGACCGGCGGTGCACGCCGGTCGGCGGCTAACGGTCGGTGGCGTAGAGGGCGACCGTCCGGGCCGCCGCCTCGGCCAGCCGGGCCCGCAGCTCGGGCGGGTCGCAGACCTCCACCTCCGGTCCGAGCCCGAGCAGTTGGGCGTACGCCACGTTGACGGACTCGACGGGCAGCCGGATGGTCGACCAGCCCTGTTCGTCGGGTCCGCTCGCGGCGGCGACCGCCTCGTCGTACCCGAACGGGGCGTCGACCAGGTGCCGGAGCACGCGCAGGCCGACCGGGCTCAGCCGGAGCGTCACCTCGGCCCGCAGCATGTTCCGCAGGAACGACGCGGCCTGGCGCTGCCAGTGCGCCGCCAGGTCGAAGTCCGGTTCCCGGTCGAAGGTCTCCTCGTGCGGCTCGACGGCGGTGACCCGGTCCACCCGATAGGTGCGGACGTCCTCGCCGACCCGGCCGACGAGATACCAGGTCCCGTTCTTGAGCACGAGACCGTACGGACAGACCCGGCGGGTCACCTCGTGCTCCCCGCGTCGGTAGCGCAGCGTCACCACCCGGTCCCGCCAGACCGCGCCGGCCAGCTCGGTCAGCCACGTCGGCGGGGCGGTCCGGTGGTGGTACCAGCCCGGCACGTCCAGGTGGAACCGCTGCCCGGTGCGGGCCGGGGCGTCGCGCAGGCTCGGCGGCAGCGCGGCGAGCACCTTGAGTTCGGCCGCCGCCACCGCGTCGGCGAGTCCCATCTCACCTGCCGGGCCGGGCAGTCCGGCCAGGAAGAGGGCCTCCGCCTCGTCCCGGGTCATCCCGGTCAACCGGGTCCGGTAGCCGCCGAGCAGCCGATAGCCGCCCGCCGGCCCCCGGTCGGCGTAGACCGGCACCCCGGCGGCGGAGAGCGCCACCACGTCCCGATAGACGGTGCGTTCGGAGACCTCCAACTCGCGGGCCAGCTCCGCCGCCGTCATCACCTCCCGGGACTGCAACAACAGCAGCAACGAGATCAGTCGGGCGGCGCGCACCGGTCACCGCCCGCCGGGGGTGAGCAGGCCCCGGTCGTACGCGACGGCCACCGCCGCCGCCCGGTCGTTGACGCCGAGCTTGGCGTACACGTGCAGCAGGTGTGTCTTGACGGTGGCCTCGCTGATGAACAGCCGGGCCGCCGCCTCGCGGTTCGACGAGCCTCGGGCGACGAGCGTGAGCACTTCGAGTTCCCGCTGACTCAGCGGCTCCTCGGCCGGCGTACGCGGGGTCCGCAGCCGCCCCATCAACCGCCCGGCGACGCTGGGGGAGAGCACCGACTCACCCCGGGCGGCGGCGCGTACCGCCCGGACCAGTTCCTCGCGGGGCGCATCCTTGAGCAGGTAGCCGGTGGCGCCCGCCTCGATCGCCGGCAGCACGTCGGCGTCGGTGTCGTAGGTGGTCAGCACCAGCACCTTCGCCGGGCTGCCGGAGGCGGCCAGCCGCCCGATCGCGGTCACCCCGTCCATGCCCGGCATCCGCAGGTCCATCAACACCACGTCCGGCCGCAGCGCCTCGGCCAGCGCCAGCGCCTCGGCACCGTCCGCCGCCTCGCCGAGCACCTCGAACCCGGGGTCGCCGGTGAACATGCCCCGCAGACCGTCTCGGACCACCGGATGGTCGTCGACGATGAGCAGGCGTACCGGGCCGGTCATGCGGCGGCTCCGGGCAGCGCCGGCACGGACGCGGAGACGGCGGTGCCGGTACCCGGCTCGGACTCGACGGCCAGCCGACCGCCGACCCGGGTCACCCGCTGCCGCATCGCGGTCAGGCCGTAACCGCCGTCCCGGTCCGGTTCGACGCCACCGCCGACGTCGAACCCCGACCCGTCGTCGCGGACGTCCAGCGTCACCACGTCCGACATGTACGACAGGGTGAGCCCGACCCGGGACGCAGCGGCGTGCCGTGCCACGTTGGCCAACGCCTCCTGGGCGGCCCGCAGCAGTGTCACCTCGATCTCCGGGTGCAGCGGACGAGGCGTACCGGTGGTGCTGACGCTGGCCGCCACCCCGTGCCGGGCCGACCAGCGCCCGCCCAGCTCGGCGAGCGCGTCGGGCAACCGGGCGGTCTCCAGCGGCTCCGGGCGCACCGCCCGGACCGAGCGGCGGGCCTCGGTGAGACTCTCCCGCGCCAGGTCCAGCGCGTTGTCCACGTGCCGCTGCCAGTCGGCCGAGCGGTTTCGGGACTGCTCGGCCGCCTCCAACTGGGTGATGATGCCGGTCAGCCCCTGGGCCAGGGTGTCGTGGATCTCCCGGGCCATCCGCTGGCGTTCGTCGAGCACACCGGCCTCCCGGGCCTGCGTGATGAGCTGCGCGTGCAGCCCCTCGTTCTCCCGCACGGTCTCGGCGAGCCGTGCGTTGGCATCGGTCAGCTCCGCCACCAGCCGCTTGCGCTTCTCGCCCTCCCGTTCGGCCACGAAGGCGAACCAGCTCACGCCCCCGGCGACCACCAGGTTGAACAGCACCATCACCAGCCAGACCAGCCAGTGTGAGGAGATCGACGGCAGCCCGCCGCTCTGCGAGGTGCCGAGCAACGCGGCGGTGACGGTCACCCCGGCCATCGGCCACCGGCCCGGCAGGAAGAACGCGTAGACGAAGCCGACCCAGGCGAAGAAGCCGTACCACGGGCTGGCGATCACCAGCGTGGTGGCGAACCCCAGCAGCCCCACGTAGAAGAACGCCATCGGACCCCGCCGGTCGTGCCAGTCCGGATGCAGGGTGACGAACCAGGCGACCCAGCAGGCGGCGGCTCCGACGACGGGCAGGACGACCGTGAGCGGGAGACTGCGCGGGGTCGGCGCGAGGGTGGCCAACAGGGTGCCCACGGCCAGCCCACCGAAGGGCAGCACCCGGTAGAGCCGCTCCTGCCAGATCTGCGGCCGGTCGCCGGTCTCGACGCTGCTGGTCACCTGGCCCCCGTTCACTGCCAGCGGAACAGTCTCGCCGCGACGGTGCCGGCCGTCAGGGCGATCGCCGCCATTATCCCCAGGTGCAGCGGCTCCGGTGCGGTGCCGGTCCAGGCGTCCAGCAGCGCCTGCACCCCGGGCGGGAGGTACGCGCCGAGGTCGGCCAGCACGTCGGGCAGCAGGAACCGGGGCAGGTAGACCCCGCCGAAGAACATCACCACCATGAACAGCGGTACCGACATCGCCTGCGCCGACCGGCCGGTGCCGGCCACCGCCGCGATCACCAGACCCAGCGCCAGCAACGCCGCCGTACCCAGGACCAGGGCGGCGGCGAACCCCCAGGGGTGCTGCGGCAACGGCGAGCCGAACGCGAACCGGGCGACCAGGGCGAGCAACACCGCGCTGGTCAGGATCCCGGCGAGAGCGAGGACGAGCTGGGCGACCAGCAGCGCCGCCGGGCTCGCCGGAGTGGTCGCCAGCCGTCGCAGGATGCCGCGTTCGCGGTAGGTGGCCAGCACCGACGGGAGTACGTTCACCCCGACCATCGCCACCGAGGCGACCAGCAGCGACGGTGTGAAGTACGTGAGGAAGGACTGCCCACCGAAGTTCGGGTCCGGTTCGCGGAACGACGGGACCAGCCCGAGCACCATCAGGATCCCGGCGGGCAGCAGGATGGTGAGCAGCAGCGTCGGGAGGTCCCGCAGATAGAGCTTGGTCTCGGTCCGGAGGATCTGGCCGAAGGCGTGCATCGTCGTTCCCTTCAGTCGGTGAGCCGGTGCCCGGTCAGCTCGACGAACGCGTCGTCGAGGCTCGCCTGCTCCACCCGCAGGTCAGCGGCGGTGATCCGGTGGCGGGCGAGCACCGAGGTGACCGCGTGCAGCAGCTCGCCGGTGCCGGCCACCACCACCTGGCTGCCGCTGCGGGTCACGGTGGTCACCTGCGGCAGATCGGTGAGCAGTCGATCGTCCAGCGGAGCGGACGGCCGGAACCGGATCCGCTGCTCCGGTGCCACCGCCGCGACCAGACCGGCCGGGCTGTCCAGGGCCGCCACCCGCCCGTGATCGATCACGGCGATCCGGTCACAGAGCCGCTCGGCCTCCTCCATGAAGTGGGTGACCAGCACGATCGTCACGCCTCGGTCCCGAACCCGTTCGATCAGTCCCCAGGTGTCGCGTCGAGCCTGCGGGTCCAGCCCCGTGGTCAGCTCGTCCAGAATCGCGATCCTCGGGTTGCCGACCAGGGCCAGCGCGATCGACAGTCGCTGCTTCTGGCCGCCTGAGAGCTTGCCGTACGGCGCATTCCGCTTCGCGCCGAGGCCCAGCTCCTCGATCAGTTGCTCCGGATCGGCCGGCCTGCGGTAGAACGACGCGTAGAGTTCCAGCGCCTCCGCGACCCGCAGCTTGTCGGGCAACTGGCTCTCCTGGAGCTGCACCCCGACCTGCTGGCGCAGCCGGGCACCGTCCCGGCGGGGGTCGAGCCCGAGGACCGACACCCCGCCCCCGTCAGGGACGCGCAGCCCGGCGACGCACTCCACCGTGGTGCTCTTGCCGGCGCCGTTCGGGCCGAGCACGCCGAAGATCTCCCCGTCCGCCACGGTGAAGGACACGTCCGCCACCGCCACCGTCTCGCCGTACCGCTTGTGCAGACTGGTCACCTCGATGACCGACATGCCGCCTCCCGCCGCCGCGTTCCCGTACCCCTCAAGCGTCGCGGCGGCGGCCCGGCAGCGAATCGACCAACGGGCGACGCCCGGCGGCGGCCCCGGTTGATCCCGGCGATCCGTCAACCGGTTGATGTGGCGGCGGTGACTAGGCTCTGCGACGTGAACGCATCCGCGATCCCCGGCGCCGCCGTGGGCAGCGCCCGCCGGTTCGTCGGCGGCGCCGCGCTGCTGCTGCGCGGCATCGCCCTGTACGTCCGCAGCCCCGGCCTGATGCTGCTCGGCATCGTGCCCGCGCTGATCTCCGGGACGATCTTCCTCGCCGTGTACGCCACCCTGGTGTACTTCGTCGGCGACCTGGCCCGGTTCGTCACCCCGTTCGCCGACGACTGGGCGACGACCGCGCGCAACGCGGTCCGGGTGATCGCCGGCCTGGCGATCCTCGGCCTCGGCGGCCTGCTCACCGTGCTCACCTTCACGGCGGTCACGCTGGTCATCGGCGACCCGTTCTACGAGAAGATCTCCGAGCGGGTGGAGCAGCGGTACGGCGGCACCCCCGACGCGGTCGAGGTGCCGTTCTGGCCGTCGCTGCGGCGCAGCATCGCCGACTCGCTCCGCCTGGTGGCGCTGGCCGTCCTGGTCGGCATTCCGCTGTTCGCCGCCGGTTTCATCCCGCTGCTCGGCCAGACCGTGGTACCCGTCATCGGCGCGATGGTGGGCGGCTGGCTGCTCGCCGTGGAACTGGTCGGCGCGCCCTTCTACCGTCGGGGCAAGGGCCTGCGGGACCGTCGGGCCGTGTTGAAGGCGGACCGCCCCACCGCGCTCGGCTTCGGCGTGGCCGTCTTCGTCTGCTTCCTGATCCCGCTCGGTGCCGTCCTGCTGATGCCGGCGGCGGTGGCCGGTGCCGCCCTGCTGGCCCGTCGCACGCTCGGCCAACCCATCACCGAGGCGTGAGCATGGACGTCACGCTGGTCGAGGGGGACATCACCGCCGAGCGGGTGGACGCGATCGTCAACGCCGCCAACTCGTCGCTGCTCGGCGGCGGGGGAGTCGACGGCGCCATCCACCGCCGGGGCGGCCCGGCGATCCTCGCCGAGTGCCGCGCGCTGCGCGCCTCCCGGTACGGCCGGGGCCTGCCGACCGGACAGGCCGTCGCGACCACCGCCGGTGACCTGCCGGCCCGCTGGGTGGTGCACACCGTCGGCCCGGTGTGGACGGACACTGAGGACCGCTCGCCGCTGCTGCGCGCCTGCTACACCAACAGCCTGGCCGTCGCCGACGACCTGGGCGCGACGGTCGTGGCCTTCCCGCTGATCTCCGCCGGGGTGTACGGCTGGCCGGTCGACGACGCGGTCCGCCAGGCGCTGTCGGTGCTGCGCGCGGCCACCCCGACGCACGTCACCGAGGCCCGGCTGGTGCTGTTCGGTGCGGACACGTTGGCCGTCGCCGAGCGCGTCCACGCGACCGGCTGACGCCTGCCTGCTGTTGGTAGGGGCGGGGCGGTCATGCCGCCCCGCCCCTTCTCGACCGTGTGTGGACCCGCCTCAGCGGGCCATCAGTGCGAAGACTCCCCAGCCGAGGTACTCGCGCTGGTACCGCGTGTAGCGAACAGGCTCGGTGGTGAGCTCCGCCCGTACCGTGGCGGCCAGTTCGTCATCGGGGTTGTCGTCGAGCCAGCGTCGCAGGTTCAGCCACTGTGCCGCCTGGTACCGGTCCCAACTGTCCTGATCGGCCAGCACCATCTCCACGACGTCATACCCGAGGTCGCCGAACTGCTCGACCAGCTCCGGCAGCAGCAGGAAGTCCTCCGCGTCCTGCGCGAGGCATGCTCTGGCGGTCTGCTGGTCCGGCACCTCCCGACGCCAGTACGGCTCGCCGACGAGCATCAGACCGCCGGGGCGGAGGCTGCTGCTCAGGAGCTCGACAGTCCCGGGAAGGCCACCACCGATCCAGGTGGCGCCAATGCAGGCGACGAGATCGACCGGCTCGTCCGCGACGTACCCGGAGGCGTCGTCGTGCACGAAGGTGACCCGGTCGGCGACGCCGAGTTCAGCGGCGCGGGCACGGGCCTGCTCGGTGAAGACCGTGCTGATGTCCACCCCGGTCCCGGTGACCTGATGGTCCCGGGCCCAGGTGCAGAGCATCTCGCCCGAGCCGCTGGCAAGGTCGAGCACACGGGTGTCGGGGGCCAGACGCAGCGCCTCGCCCAGGTCGGCGAGCTTGCCGGGGGTGAACGGGTTGTGTATGCGGTGGTTACTCTCGCGAATGGTGAAGATGCGTGGCAGATCCACGGGAGATGCTCCTCGGGTTCGATGAGGTCAGGGCGCCTGGGAAGGGCGGTCGACCGGAGCCGGTCGCCGCTGCTCGGACCGTCATCAATGCACCTCACTCACCACGTACGAACCTGAGTCCGGCCAGCGTAGGCGTCCTGTCCTGACGCTTCCACCGATTTGAGCCGACTGCTCGTCCGGCCGACGACGAGAAGCGCCCGCCACGATTGGGCGGGCGCTTCGTCGTAGGTCTGGGTCAGGCTCGCTCGGCGAGCTGGTTGATGAACGTTCGCCAAGCCGCTGGGCCGAAGGTCAGGGCGGGGCCGGTGGGGTCCTTGGAGTCCCGGACACCGACGACGCCGGGAAGGTTGTCGGCGACCTCGACGCAGTTGCCGCCGCTGGTGCCGCTTCGTGTGGCCTTTCGCCACCGCGCGCTGCTCAGGTCCATTGGTTCGCCACTTCCTTCATCAGGTCCAGGGACTGCCGCCGGGGAAGTGCCTCGGTCCGGACGCTCTCCCACCGCTCGAAGAGCGTATCGAGGTCGTCTGGCCGGTCCAGGACATCGCCGCCGAGCTGACTTTCGAGGTGCCCAATCCAGTTCCCGTCCGGCATGTGTGCCAGGGACAACGGGCCGGACAACCCGGCGTGAAGCCCAACGTCTGTCGGGACGATGTGAATGCTGATGTTGGGACGCTCTGCGCAAGTTACAAGGTGAAGCAGTTGTTCGGCCATCAGTTTCTCGGCCCCGTCGCCAGCGCGCCGGATTGCCCCTTCGTCAACGACGGCGACGAGGCGAGGCGGGGACTCACGCCCGAGGATGGATTGACGGTCAAGTCGAGCTGCGACCCGACGGTCTACCTCTTGGTCCGTCAGCCGGGGGTCAAGTCGCAGAACAACGCGAGCGTATGCCTCCGTTTGCAACAGGCCAGGAACCAAGTTCGGCTCGAAGTAGTGCAGTTGCGTTGCTCCGCGCTCTGCATCGAGCCACGGCAGAAACCAGGACGGCGCGCCGAGTTCCGTCGCTATGCGCTCGAACAGGCCACCGCTCTTGAGCGCACGGTCGGTTCCCCGGATGAAGTCCAAGGTCAGTGCTCTGGTGCCGCTTTCTACTGCGCTGACGTGGGACGCGCTGAAACCAGCGGCACGGCCGAATGCCTCCTGCGTCATGCCGGTGCCTCGTGCGCGGCGGATCTCGCCAACGATGAAGGTCGCCACGGGGTTCGGAATGTCAGACATGCAAGGCCCCCCACCTCGAAGATCGACTACCCATGTCGCCTCAGGACCGGCGCGTGTTCAGCCAGCACGGCCCGGACGCTCGAAGTGCCTTCCGAGCGTAACGGTCTCCATACCAGAGTGTCACCAGGCGGTGTGGCGAGTGGAGGCCGAGGGGTGGCCCGCTGGTCGTGCCGTCGGGGGTCGCCCGTGGGCGAGCACTCAGGGCGGCCCCCTCCAACATCGATGGAGGAGGCACCGTGTCCAAGCCCGTGAACGCCGTACCCGCCTCGCGGTGGGGTGAGCCCGTTCCGCGTACCGGCCTTGCCGTGGGCGACGTGGCCCGCGTGCCCGAGGGTGCCTACCGGCCCGGCGTGGGGGAGCTGAGGTTGTACGTGGCCGAGGTGGGGGACCGGATCGAGCGCGACGGCAACGTGTGGATCGAGGTGTACGGCCATGAGGTGCAGGAGGACCGGACACTTCGCGTCCGTCGCCGCTATGCGCAGGTCCGCCCGGATCTCGCCGACGTCCTTCCGGCGCGTGGCTGGTGAGCGGGCGCCGGGCGGGCGCGAGTCCGACGGTCACCCCCGGCGTGTACCTCCTGAGCAGGGCAGCGTCCCCACAGTTCGGCAAGCCGATCGTGGTGCGGGTGATTCGGAAGCTCGATCTGACGACGTACGACGGATGGGTCTGGATCGAGGTCTATCAGCTCAACGCGGCGGGCAATGCGACCGCCCGGCGGACGCTGTTCGTGCAGGCTGCGGGGATGGAACGCGTGGCAGCTACGCCGCCCGTGCGTCGCTCCCCGCCGCGCTCCGGCGGCGGGCCCGGGACCGGTGCAACGGTGACCTCGCCGCGCACGAGCCCGCGCGCCCCACTTGGCGCTGCCGGGCGTGCGGTGCGGCGTGGCCGTGTTCTCCGGCCAAGTTGCGGCTGCTGGCGGAGTACCGGACGCGCCGGGTCGAGTTGGTGGCCTACCTGACGGCGCTGCGCGAGGAGGCTGCCGGCCAGATCGGCGCACCGGACTCGGGTGAGCGCCACGTCGGCCTGGCGGCCCGCTTTACGGACTGGGCCGCCGTTCACAGCTCTCGGACGCAGGACCACTGAGTGGCGACCTGCCGGTAGCCGAGCCGGGTGTTGACCGCCAGCATCGGCGCGTTCGCCGCGTCGTTCCCGGTGTACGCGGTGGTGACCCCGCCTTGCGCCGCGCGGTGCAACGCGGCCAGCTTGACCAGCCGGGCCAGCCCACGTCCCCGGTGCTGCGGCACCGTGCCGGTGTAATCGGACCACATCCGCGTACCGTCCCGCTTCACCAGGCTGATCGCGACCAGCTCGCCGTCGACCTCGACCCCGGTGCTGGCCTCCCGGTCCAGGCCGACGTTGTCCCAGGTGGTGGCGAGCCAGTCGGCGTAGTCGATCGCGCCGGACACGACGTCGCCCGGCTCGTCGGCACTGGCCAGCACGTCCACCCGGTGCACGTGGCGCGGGTCGACGTCCGCCAGCGGGACCAGCCGCACGCCGTCGGGAGGTGTCGGCAAGGGTGGCAGCGTGTGCAGGTCCAGGGCCGAGAAGTGCTCCTGCCGACTCGGGGTGAAGCCGTGCCGGCGGGCGAACGGTAGTGCCTCCGGCAGCGCACGCCCGTGCAGCCGGGTCAGGTCGAGCGGGGCGAGGTGCGTGATCGCCTCGGCCAGCAGCGCGCTGCCGATCCCGCGTCGCCGCTGGTCGGGGTGTACGTGCAGCAGCGACACCTCGCCGACCGCCTCGGCGGTGTGCTCGTTGCGGGACGCGCACACCCAGCCGACGATCTGCCCGTCGACCTCGGCGACGAAGCCGGCCCAGTGCAGACCCGGCGGCGGTGTGGCGATCAACTGCCGGGTGGAGGCGACTCCCCGCAGCAGGAAGGGGAACACGAGCCTCCGCAGCGCCACCACCGCCGGGGCGTCGTCGGGGCGGGCCTGGCGGAGGAGGAACGCTGGTTCAGGCATCCGGCGGAGGCTAGCCGGTCCACCGCCGGTTCCGCCTCGGGTTTATCACCGGGAGGTGGGTAGATCTGTTGTCGTCCCAGCGACAACAGATCTACCCACCTCCCCGATTAGCTTCGCTGACCGGCGGTTCGCGGGGCTGCGGGCGGCGCTGCCGCGACGTCGGGCCTTGCCGACGGGCGGTTCGCAGGCTGCGGGCGGTGGTGCCGCTACATCGGGCCATGCCGACGGGCGGTTGGCGCGGCTGCGGCCGGGCGGTGCCGCGACGTTGGGCCTTGTCAGCCGGCGGACCCACAGAGCTGTGTGCAGCGGTCTGCGACATGACGGCCCGACCGTCCTGCCTGTCCCCATCCGCACCGACCCCCGGCCCTTGAGGTGTTAGGAAGGGGCCCTTCCTAACACCTTTAGCTCCGCCGCTCCGCCGCTCCGCCGCTCCGCCGCTCCGCCGCTCCGCCGCTCCGCCGCTCCGCCGCTCCGAGGTCCGCAGGGCTGCGGTCCGCCGGTGGCGCGCCGTTGGGCGTGGGTGGCGGAAGAGAGGCGGTGGGCCCGGCGAGGTGGGCGCGATGTCGGTCGCACGGCGACCGCGAAGAGGCGGCGGGCCGGGCATCAGAAACGGGTCCGCGGCCTTGTCCCCGCCGCGTCGGAACGGCGGGGACGACTTCAGCCGTACCCACAATCTCAGCCTTGCCAGCCGGCGGCCTCCAGGGCCGCGCGGATCTGGGCCGCCACCTCGGCCGGGCGGTGTCGGACGTCGAAGGCGGTGAAACGGAGGATACGGTCGCCCTCGATCCAGATCTTGTTCTGTCGCCGCAGGTCAGCGGCCCAGTGCCGGGCGTCCATGTGGTGCCCGCCGTCGATCTCCACGTGCAGCGACCACCGAGGCCAGTAGGCGTCCAGGTAGCGATTCCGACCGTCGGTGTCCCGCCGTCGATGTTGTCCCTGCGGCGGCGGCAGCCCGTGGCGGCGACACAACCGGACCAGGTCGATCTCGGAAAGCGCCTCCGCGCCGCCCGCGATGTCGTGCAGCGTCTCCCGGATCAGCGCGCCCCGGCGAGCCTGGGGCATCCGATCCAGGACCGCCCCGACCTCCGCCGGGGTCACCCGCCGCTGTTGGCAGCCGGCCGCGAGGATCTGTTGCGCCTCGTCGTCGGTACGCACCCACTGCGCCGCGTCGACCAGGGATCGGGCCATCGACGTACGGTCGGGGCGCGCCCGCTGGCGGTCGGTGTCGGGGAGGTGGCGGGCCCGGCGTACCCGGATCGCAGGCAGGCCGAGTGGCAGCCGGCGCAGCAGGTCGGCGCGGTGGCGATGGTGTCGCACCAGCACGTCGATGGTGTCGTGACGCCAGGTGCCGCGCAGCCCGCCGGCCGTCGCCGCCGCCAGCCCGGCGAGGATCGCGCCCTCCCCGGCCGCGAGCACCGCCACCCACGATGCCTGTGTCCGGGAGTACGGCCCATCGGGCGGCTCGGCCCGCAGGATGCCCCGGCATACCCGGCTCCATCGCCCGGAGGTCAGCAGATGGCGCACTTTGGACGGGCTCAGCGCGGCCGTGGCCTGCGCCCAGGTGATGATCGCGGCCTGCTCGAACAGCAGCCACTGCAACGGGTCGGCATCATCTCGGGGCATCCGCACGAATCGATTGAACCGCGAGGTGGGCAGCTTTGTTGTCGTCCCAGCGACAACAGATCTACCCACCTTCGTGTGCGCTAACGCCTTCACGTACCCGGCAGGCCAAGGTGCGGCAATGCGCGGCACCCGCACCGATCGCGCCCCGGCCGGCGGCGTCTTCGAGATCACGGCCAGCAGCCTCACGCATGGTGCCCACGGACGCGGCGGACGGCAGGACGGTTAGCTGGCCGGGACGGCGGCGACGGCCTCGACCTCGACGAGCTGGTCGTCGTAGCCGAGCACGGCCACGCCGAGCAGCGTGCTCGGGGCGTCGTGGTCGCCGAAGGCGTCGCGTACCACCTCCCACGTCGCGACCAGGTCGGCCTGCTGGGACGAGGCCACGTAGACGGTGCTCTTGACCACGTCGGCGAGCGTGGCACCGGCGGCGCGTAGCGCGGTCTCCAGGTTGGCCATGACCTGCCGGGCCTGGGCCGTGTAGTCACCGGGGGCGACGGTGTTCCCGTCGGCGTCCAGCGGGCAGGCGCCTGCGGTGTAGATCAGGCGGGTGGAGGGTTCCACGGTGGCCAGGTAGGCGTACGGGGCGGCGGCGCTGAGGGCGGGCACGGGCAGCAATCGGACGGAACTGGACATGCGCGGCAGGCTAACCAGTCCGGCGAGCCGGTTGCCACCTGGTTTCGGTGTTAGGAAGGGACCCCTTCTATGCACGAGGCGTTAGTAAGGTGCCCTTCCTTGCACGCGGCACGAACGCCTCAGGCGGACTCGCGGATGATCAGCTCGGTGGGGAGGATCAGCGCCGGCTCGACGTCCTCCCCGGCGGCCAGACGCAGCAACAGGCGGGTGCCCTGCCGGCCCAGCTCGACTATCGGCTGCCGCACGGTGGTCAGCGGCGGATCGGTGTAGGCGGCGGTCTCGATGTCGTCGAAGCCGATCACCGCCACGTCGTCCGGCACCCGTCGTCCGGTCTCGCGGAGCGTACGCATGGCGGCGTGCGCCATCAGGTCCGAGGCGGCGAAGACGGCGTCCAGGTCGGGGTGGGCGGCGAGCAGTTCCCGCATGGCCGCCGCCCCGGATTCGCGGGTGAAGTCACCGACGGCCACCATCTCCGGCAGTCCGGCGGCGGCGACCGTCTCCCGGTAGCCGGTCAACCGCTCGATCCCGGCGACCATGTCCTGCGGGCCGGCGATGGTGGCGATCCGGCGGCGGCCCCCGTCGATCAGGTGCCGGACCGCGCGGGTCACCCCGGCCACCTGGTCGACGTCGACGTACGGGATGTCCGCCCCGTCGAGGGGACGGCCGCTGCACACCACCGGGATGCCGAGCGCGGCCAGCTTGGCGGGGAGCGGGTCGGCGCCGTGCAGCGAGGCGAACAGCACTCCGTCGACATGCCGGCCGGTGGTGTACCGCTCCACCCGCTCGTGACCGGCCGGTGAACCGGCCAGCATCAGCACGAGCTGCTTGTCGGCGGCCTCCAACTCCTGCGCGGCGCCCCGGATGATGCCCGGGAACACCTGGTCGTCGGAGAAGACCCGGGTGGCCTCCTCCGGCATGACCAGGGCGATCGAGTCGGTGCGTTGGGTGACGAGGGTGCGGGCGGCCAGGTTCGGCACGTACCCCAGCTCGGCCACCGCCTGGCGGACCGCCTCCTGGATCGGCTCGGCGACCGTGGTCGAGCCGTTGACCACCCGGGAGACGGTGGCCCGGGACACCCCGGCCCGTCGTGCCACCGCTTCCAGAGTGGGCCGCTGCGCCCCCGTCATAGGAGAAACCACCATCTCGTCACAGCCCGTTCCGGGAGATCACCTCCTGGTACCACCGGGCACTCGACTTCGGTGTACGCCGCTGGGTGAGGTAGTCGACGTGCACGATGCCGAACCGCTTCCGGTACCCCTCGGCCCACTCGAAGTTGTCCAGCAATGACCATACGAGATAGCCCCGCAGGTCGACGCCCCGGGCGATGGCCTCGTGCGCGGCGCGCAGGTGGCCGTCGAGGTAGGCGATCCGGTCCGAGTCCTGGAGCGGGCTGGACGGGTCGGCGGTCTTGTCCGGAAACGCCGCACCGTTCTCGGTGATCAGCAACGGCACGCCGGGGTAGTCGGCGGCGATCCGCTCCAGCAGCCGGGTCAGCCCGGCCGGCTCGATCATCCAGCCCATGTCGGTCAGCGGACCGACCGCCGGCAGGAACTCCACCGCGCCCTCGGTGCCCGGGTACGCGCCACCGCCCCCGCCGCCGTCCGGACGCCCCGCGACGTACGTGGGGGAGTAGTAGTTGATGCCGAGCAGGTCGATCGGCGCCGCGATGATCTTCTCGTCGCCGTCCCGGACGAAGGTCGGCTCGACCAGCCGCGCCACGTGCTCGCGGACGTCGTCCGGGTACCCGCCGACCAGCAGCGGATCGAGGAAGATCCGGTTGTGCAGGCCGTCGACCAGGCGTACGGCGGCGGCGTCGGCCGCGCTGTCCGCGTCGGCGGGCTGCACGTCCGCGGGGTTGAGCGTGATGCCGACCCGGGCCGCCCCGCCGGTCCGCAGGGCCTGGGCGGCCAGACCGTGCGCGAGCAGCAGATGGTGTACGGCGGAGAAGGCCGCCCCCGCGTCCTGCACCCCGGGCGCGTGCACCCCGTTGCCGTACCCGAGGTACGCGGAGCACCACGGCTCGTTGAGCGTCGTCCAGGTGTCGATCCGATCGCCGAGCCGGGTGTGCACGGCACTGGCGTAGGTGGCGAAGTGCTCTGCGGTGTCACGGTCGGTCCAGCCGCCCCGGTCCTGCAACGTCTGCGGCAGGTCCCAGTGGTACAGCGTGACGATCGGGTCGATGCCCCGACCGAGCAGCGCATCGGTCAGCCGGTCGTAGAAGTCCAGGCCGCGCGGGTTGACCGGCCCGCTGCCGTCGGGCTGGATGCGGGGCCAGGACACCGAGAAGCGGTACGCCTGGAGGCCCAGCTCCGCCATCATCGCCACGTCGTCGGCGTACCGGTGGTAGTGGTCGCAGGCGACGTCGCCGGTGTGCCCGGCGTGGACCTTGCCCGGCGTACGGCTGAAGGTGTCCCAGATCGAGTCGCCGCGCCCGTCGTCGCGGGCCGCCCCCTCGATCTGGTACGCCGCCGTGGCCGCACCCCACAGGAAGTTGTCCGGAAACCTGAGTCCAGTCACGCCTTCACCGCACCTTCCATGATCCCGCCGATGATCTGGCGGCCGAACAGGACGAACACCAGCAGCAACGGCAGCGTGGCGATGGCCGTACCGGTGAACACCTGGGACATGTCCTGGTAGTAGCCGTCGGACAGGGCCCGTAGCGACAACTGCACGGTGGGATTCTCCGGATCGTTGAGCACCGCGTACGGCCAGAGGAAATCGTTCCACGTGGTCATGAAGGTGAGCAGGCCGAGCACGGCGGCGGCCGGCCGCAGTGCCGGTACCACCACGTTCCAGTAGATCCGGGCGGTACCGCATCCGTCCACCCGGGCCGCCTCGATCAGCTCGGTGCTGACCGCCTGGCCGGCGTACTGGCGCATCATGAACACGCCGAAACCGGTGACCAGCGCGGGCAGGATCACGGCGGGCAGCCGGTCGTTCAGGTTCAGCTTCGTCATCAGCATGTAGAGCGGGATGACGCCGAGCTGGGTGGGCACCATCATGGTGGCGATGATCACCATCAGCATCGCGTTGCGGCCCCGGAACCGCAGCTTGGCGAAGGCGAACCCGGCCAGGCTGCAGAAGAACACCACCGAGACGGTGACCGTGGTCGCCACGATCGCCGAGTTGATCAGACCGGTCAGGAAGTAGGCGTCGGTGTTGTCGAACAGCCGGGCGATGTTGGCGCCCAGGTTGCCGCCGGGCGTCATCGGTGGCGGCAACTGCCCCATCGCGTCGCTGCTGCGGCTGGCCACCACGAACATCCAGTAGATCGGGAAGAGCGACATCACGGTGGCGGCGATCAGCGCGCAGTACGTGAGCGGGCTGGCCCGCCAGAGCCGGCTCATCGCGCCACCTCGCTTCGCTCGGCGTCGCGACGAGGCCCCAACGCGCTGAACCGAAGGATTCGCTCGCTGCGCTCGCTCATCGCGGGCCTCCCTTCCGCCCGCCGACGTTCGGTCGGGCACCGGCCCCGAGCCGGCGGATGATCAGTACGTTGATCGCCGCGACGATGGCGATCAGGGCGAAGAGCAGCCACGCCACAGCCGAGCCGTAGCCGAAGTTGTAGTAGGGCGCGAAGGCGTTCTCGAACATGTACATGGTCAGCGTCTGCGACTCGCGCATCGGGCCGCCCCGGATCGCGTTGGTGCCGGAGTGGAACAGCCGGGGCTCGGTGAAGAGCTGGAGCCCGCCGATGGTGGAGATGATGACGCAGAAGATGATCGTCGGCTTGAGCAGCGGCACGGTGACCGCCCAGAACTGCCGGGCCCGGTTCGCGCCGTCGATCGCCGCCGCTTCGTACAGGTCGCGGGGGATGGCCTGCATGGCGGCCAGGAAGATCAGCGCGTTGTAGCCGGTCCAGCGCCAGTCGACCATGGCGGAGATGGCCACCCAGGAGGCGAACCGGTCGGACTTCCACCCGATCGGGTCGAGGCCCACCAGGTCGAGCATCCAGTTGACCATGCCGAACTCGCGGCCAAACAGCACCCCGAAGACGATCGCCACGGCGGCCGTGGAGGTGACGTTGGGGACCAGCACCGCCATCCGCCAGCCGGTCCGGAAACGCAGGTGCCGGTTGAGCAGGTTGGCCAGCCAGAGCGCCAGGAGCAACTGCGGCACAGTGCTGATCACGAAGATGCCGAGCGTGTTCACCACCGAGTGCCAGAAGTCGCTGTCGACCAGCAGTTGGGTGTAGTTGTCCGCGCCGATGAAGGTGGGATTGCTGCCGAGGAGGTCCCAGTCGTGCAGCGAGACCCAGAAGGTGTACGCCAGCGGCCACGCCCCGAAGATCGCGAAGATCACGAAGAACGGGGCGATGTAGAGGTAGGGCGAGTACTTCGCGTCGATCCGGCTCAGTCGGCCGGACCGTGGCGGGCGGGTGTTCCGCGGTGCCGGGGTGGCCGGCGGGTGCGCGTCGAGCTGCAACGCCATGACCCGTGACTCCTTTCCACGCCCCCGCCCCGCGCCGATCCTCCGGTCGCCGTCGCGTCGGGGTGGACGCGTCGGGTCCGGTGGATCGGCGACGGGGTGGGGACCGTCGGGCCGGCTACTTGGCGGCGGCCTTCTTGGCGTTGGCGATCGCGTCCTGCCACCCCTGCTCGGGGTTGCGCTGTCCCAGCTCGACGGTGCGGACCGCGTTCTCGACCTCGGTGCGTACGGCCTGGTTCTTCGGGCCCATGTAGACCGGCTTGAGGGTCTTGGCGCCCTCACCGAAGATCCGGCCGACCGGCGCGCCGGAGAAGTACGCGTTGGTGGCCTCGGTGATGGCCGAGTCCTCCAGCGCCTGCGGCGACGACGGCAGCGGGCCCTTGGCCTTGAAGGCACCGATGTGGCCCTCGGCGCTGGTCAGGAACTTGACCAGCTTGATCGCCTCGTCCTGGTTCTTGCTCTGGCGCGGCACGGCCAGGTGCGAGCCGCCCCAGTTGCCGCCGTCACCGGGCACCCGGGCGATGTCCCACTTGCCGTTGGCCTCCGGACCGGCGTTGCCCTCGATGACCCCGGTCATCCACGCGGGGCAGGCGATGGTGGCGAACTTGGACTGCTTGAAGGCGGAGACCCACTCGTCGGACCAGGAGCCGTACTTGCCGGAGAGGCCCGCGTTGATGATGGCCATGGTGGTGTCCCAGGCCTGCTTCACCGCCGGGTTGCTGTCCACCACCAGGTTGTCGCTGGTGTCGTAGTAGTGGTAGCCCTGCGCGTTGCCGGCGGTCTGGAGCACGATCGTGTTGAACGTGTTGGTCGCGGCGTCCAGGAACGCGGCGCCGGTGTTCGCCGCCTTGAACTTCTCACCGGTGGCGATGTACTCCTGCCAGGTCGGCCAGAGCTTGGAGACCTCTTCGCGGTCGGTCGGCAGCCCGGCCTTGTCGAACAGGTCCGTGCGGTAGCACATCGCCATGCCGCCGACGTCGGTGCCGAGGCCGATCAGCTTCTGGCCGTCGGCGGTGAGCCCCTGGTTCCACTTCCACTCCAGGAAGTTGCCCTTGAGGTCGGCGGCGCCGTGGTCGAGCAGGTTGACGAAGTTGTCCGGGTTGGCCTTGTACTCGACCATCAGACCCTCTTCGATGGCGACCACGTCACCGGCGCCCTTGCCCGCCGCGAGCCACTGGGTCAGCTTCGGCGAGTACTCGTCGAGGTTGCCGCCGGTGCCCCGCTCGACGATCTTCACGCCGGGGTTGGCGTCCATGTACTGCTTGTAGAGCTCCTCGTAGCCGAACTGTCCGAAGACGTCGACGGTGAGGGTTATCGTGCCGTCCTCGGCGTCGTCGCCGCCACCGCAGCCGCTGGTGACGAGCAACGCGCCGACGGCGGCCAGGGCGACCGCAGCGAGGCGGTGGCGCGGGAAGGTGCCCATGGTCTGGTGACCCCTCTCAGGTCGGGGGTGGTGGTGGAGTGAAGTCCAGAGAGCGCTCTCACGAAGCTTGCGGTCTGCCCTCGATCGATGTCAAGAGAGCGCTCTCTCGGCGAGGTCACAGAATGGCCACGGGCGGCCCTCCCGATCGGGAGGGCCGCCCGTGGCATGTCCGTGCTGCGTCGGCTACGCCGGCTGTCGTGCCGGCCGCGTTCGGCTTCGCCGGCTGTGCTGGCTCTACCGGCCGTCGTGCCAGCCATATCGGCTTGGCCGACGTGCCGGCCAAGCGGCCGTGTCGACTGTCGGGCGTGGCCGGCCGCCGACGCGGACTCAGGCGGCGCGGACCCCGTCCAGCAGGGCGCGGTCGCCGGCCACGGTCAGGGTGTCGAAGCTGACCCGCCCCCAGAGCGCCAGCAGCAGGTCGCTCGCGGTCGCGTTGACGTGCACCCGGGCGTGGTGGTCGTCGTGGTCGAGGATCGTGCCGGTGTCGAGCAGGGCCACCCCCTCGCCGCGCAGCCGCAGATACCACTCCTGGGCGGCGTCGCTCGCGCTCAACCGCACCACCCCGCGCCACTGCCCGGTCGCCGCCCGCCGACCCGCCGGCAGCCAGGTGTCCAACACCTCGCTCACCCCGTCGGCCGCGAGCTTGGCCTCGATCGGTTCACCGGCGGCGATGGCGAGCTGGGAGTCCCATCGGTGCACGGCGGTCTCGTGGGCCATCCGACGCGGCCAGAAGCCCGCCTTCTTCGGCTGCGGGGCCCAGTTCCACGCCGGAGCCTCCGGGTCGAGGGTGTCGAAGAGGGCCATCAGCTCGTCGTACGCCTGCTGCCACTGCGCCGCGGCGGTCACACCCGGCACCGGCTCGACCGGCTGTGCCCGGCGCTCCGGGGCCGTCGTCCCGCCCGAGCCCACGATCGCGTGCGCCCAGCGGTAGACGCCGGCGAGATGCAGGGCCAGGTCGGCGACCGTCCAGCCGGGGCAGGAGAGCACGGGTGTCTCGGGCGGGGCTTCGGCCACCGCAGCGGCGAACGCCGGACCCTCCGTCCGAAGCGCGCCGATCCAGAAGTCCTTGCTGCCCTGCAATCTGCTCATCGCCATCCTCCCGGGGGTGACCCGGCCACCAATGGGTGCCGCGGCTACCCACCAGCCTAGGGTGAAAGGCGTGTTCGACGCCTACGCCCAGCCGACAGTCGCCGCTGAACCCGCCAGCACCGGCGATCTAGCGCAATACACCACACTACGCTTGGGTGGCCCGGCTCGCCGGATTGTCACCGCCACCACCGCCGACGAGATCGTCACCCGGGTACGCGAGGCACAGGACGACGTTCTGCTGCTCGCGGGCGGTAGCAACGTGGTGATCGGCGACGCCGGCTTCCCCGGCACCGTGGTCCTCGTCCGGTCCCGGGGTCTGCGCGTGCTCGCCGAGAACGAGGTGAACGTCACCGTACGGGTCGAGGCCGGCGAACCGTGGGACGACCTCGTCGCCGCCACCGTGGCCAACGGCTGGTCCGGGTTGGAGTGCCTGTCCGGCATCCCCGGCTCGACCGGAGCGACCCCGATCCAGAACGTCGGGGCGTACGGGCAGGAGGTCGCGGAGACCATCGTCGGCGTACAGGTCTACGACCGCGTCACCGGTGAGGTGACGACGGTCCCCACCGTGGACTGTGGCTTCGCGTACCGGGCCAGCGTCTTTAAGTACAGCCAACGGCTGGTGGTGCTCTCGGTCGACTTCCGGCTGGCCCGTTCGCCGCTGTCCGGCCCGGTGCGCTACGCGGAACTGGCCCGTACGCTCGGTGTCTCGGTCGGTGACCGGGTGCCGGCGACCCAGGCGCGTGCCACCGTGCTGCGGCTGCGCGCCGGCAAGGGCATGGTGCTGGACCCGACCGACCCGGACACCCGCTCGGTCGGCTCGTTCTTCACCAACCCGGTGCTGGACACCGCCGGCTACGAACTGTTGCGGCAGCGGTCCGCCGACATCGGGGAGCCGCCAGCCTGGCCGGGCGCCGGGGACCGGGTCAAGATCAGCGCGGCCTGGCTGATCGACAAGGCGGGCTTCGGCAAGGGCCATCCCGGCCCCGAGGGCGTCGCCATCTCCAGCAAGCACACCCTGGCGCTGACCAACCAGTCCGGCACCGCCAGCACCGAGGCCCTGATCACGCTGGCCCGCGAGATCCGTGACACCGTCGAGGCCCGGTTCGCCGTGACCCTCCACCCCGAACCCGTCCTCGTCAACTGCACCATCTGACGCCCGCACCGCTGCGCCGCGCCTCGCCGCGCGGTCGTAGGCGGGCCGGCTGAGATGTAAGGAAGGGACCCTTCCTATACACGAGGCGTTAGTAGGGGACCCCTCCTTACACCCCTCCTCGCGGGGCGACGCTGGGCCAGGGGATCGTGAGTTGGCCCTGACGCCACTCGCGAGGACGGCGCAGGACGGGCCAGCCCTGGGCGCGCACCGTGGACACCGCGCGCAGCCAGCGTTGGCGCGGGCCGAACGGTGCGTAGCCGGCGGCAGCCCGCCAGGCGTCGTCCAGAGCGCGGATCAGGTCGTGGATCGGCTCGCCCGGCACGTTCCGGTGGATCAACGCCTTGGGCAGCCGTTCGGCCAGCTCGGCCGGGTTCTCCAGCGTGGTCAGCCGGGCGGCCAGGGTCAGCGTCAGGGGACCGGTGGCGTCGAGCAGGATCCAACTGCCGAGTCGACCCGGCTCGTCGCAGGTGCCCTCCACCAGCAGCCCGCCCGGAGCCAGCCCGGCGAGCACGGTTGCCCAGGCGGCGGCCACCTCGCTCTCGTCGTACTGCCGCAGGACGTTGAACGCGCGGACCACGGTCGGCCGGAGCCCGGCCAGCTCGAAGCCGCCCCGGGCGAAGGTGAGACCGGGTGGGTCGGCGGCAGGTTGGGCGGCGTCGACGCGTACCGGATCGATCTCCAGCCCGACCACCCGCACGTCGGCGCGGACCCGCGCGGCCAGCCGGGCGCGCAGCTCCACCGCCGTCACCGGTGTGGCACCGTACCCGAGGTCGACCACCAGCGGGTCCGGAGCGTCCCGCAGCACGTCCGCGCAGTTCTCCACCATCCAGTTGTCCACCCGGCGCAGCCGGTTGGGATTGGTGGTGCCCCGGGTCACCACACCGAGCGGCCGGGACCTCAGTGTCGCCATCGTGCAGACCTGGCGACACGACTCATCCGGCCATTCTCGCCCCTGCTGCCGCGGCCGGGAGCGGCACCCTGGTGATGAGGTCGGTCACGCCGGGACGCCTGGACGGCGTATTTCCGGCCGCCGATCGGGAAGATGACATCCGGCGTGGAGGTTGACGCAGGAGCGCCGGTCGTGCGCGTCGGCATCAACCGTGGCAAAGGGAGCGGACGTGGCGGAAATGCACACCGGTGTCGGACGTCAGCGAGGTGCCCTGCCGTGGCCCCGCCCCCGGCGGATCGCGACCCTCTCGGTGCACACCTCACCCCTGCACCAGCCGGGCACCGGCGACGCGGGCGGTATGAACGTCTACATCCTGGAGGTCGCCCGGCGGCTCGCCGAGGCGGACGTGGCGGTGGAGATCTTCACCCGCGCCACCTCCGGTGACCTGCCCCCGGTGGTGGAGGTCGCCCCCGGTGTGCAGGTACGGCACGTGATGGCCGGTCCGCTCGAAGGACTGACCAAGGAGGAACTGCCCGGCCAACTCTGCGCCTTCACCGCTGGGGTGCTGCGCGCCGAGGCGGCCCGCCCACCGGGCCACTACGACCTGATCCACTCCCACTACTGGCTCTCCGGCCAGGTCGGCTGGCTGGCCAAGGAGCGCTGGGGCGTACCGCTGGTGCACACCGCGCACACCCTGGCCAAGGTGAAGAACGCGCAGCTCGCCGCCGGGGACCGGCCGGAACCCAAGGCCCGGGTGATCGGCGAGGAACAGGTGGTCGCCGAGTCCGACCGGCTGGTGGCGAACACCCAGGTCGAGGCGCGAGACCTGATCGACCGGTACGACGCCGACCCGACCCGGGTCGCGGTCGTCGAACCCGGCGTGGACCTCGACCGCTTCCGTCCGCTCTCTGGCGACCGGGCGGCCGCCACCGTCGCCGCCCGGACCCGGCTCGGCCTGCCCGTCCGGGGGCACTTGGTCGCCTTCGTCGGTCGGATCCAGCCACTGAAGGCCCCGGACGTGCTGATCCGTGCGATAGCGGCCCTGCGCGACCGGGACCCGGCCCTGGCCGAGGAGGTAGCGGTGGTGATCTGCGGCGGTCCCAGCGGCACCGGACTGGACCGACCCACCGCGCTGATCGAGCTGGCCGCCACGCTCGGTGTCGCCGACCGGGTGCACTTCCTGCCGCCGCGCACCGGCGCCGACCTGCCGCTGCTCTATCAGGCGGCCGATCTGGTCGCGGTGCCGTCGTACAACGAGAGCTTCGGGCTGGTCGCGCTGGAGGCCCAGGCCTGCGGTACGCCGGTGGTGGCCGCCGCCGTCGGCGGTCTGGTCACCGCCGTACGCGATCAGGTCAGCGGCGTACTGGTCCGTGGGCACGATCCCGTCGACTGGGCGCGTACGCTCGGCCGTCTGCTGCCGGACCGGGCCCGCCGGGCCGAGCTGTCCGTGGCGGCAGCCCGACACGCTCGCGACTTCTCCTGGCACCGCACCGCCGCCAGCCTGCTGACGGTCTACGGCGAGGCGATCGCCGCCCACCGTGCCCGCCTCACCGCCGAACTGACCGCCTCCCGTTCCTGGTAGCGGGCTGCGCGTAACGGTTCCGTGTAACGGCTGCGCGTAACGGTTCCGTGTAACGGCTGCGTGTGCGGGCTGCGTGTAAGGAAGGGACCCCTACTAACGCCTCGTGCATAGCAGGGGTCCCTTCCTAACACCTCGGCAGCACAGCGCACGGACAGTGCCGGCCGTAGAGTTGATCCGATGAGTGACCTTGGGGCCCTGATCGAGTCGGTCTGCGCCGAGCGGGAGTTGGACTGGGAGTCCACCGGCCCGGGGTCGTACGCGGTGACCCTGCCCGGTACGCACAAGCTCAAGACGATCTGCAACCTGATCGTCGGCGAGCACGCGCTGCGGATCGAGGCGTTCGTGATGCGCCAGCCGGACGAGCGGCGCGAGGAACTGTGGGCCTGGCTGTTGCAGCGCAACGCCCGGATGTACGCGGTGTCGTTTTCCGTCGACGCGGTCGGCGACGTCTACCTGACCGGTCGGGTCAACCCCGCCGGTGTCGACGCCGACGAACTCGACCGACTGCTCGGCGCGGTACTCACCTACGCCGACGAGTCCTTCGACACGATGCTGGAGATCGGCTTCGGCAGTTCGATCCGGCGGGAGTGGGAGTGGCGGGTCAAGCGGGGCGAATCCACCGCGAACCTCGCCGCCTTCGCGCACCTCTTCGAGCCGTCTCCGCAGGCCGAGCCGTCTCCGTAGGTCGAGCCGTCGCGGTGGCAGGGCGACCCGTCTCGCATGCCGAGCTGTCTCCGCAGGGTGAGACATCTCCGTACGCCGAGCGGTCCGCACTGTCAGCCGTCGGCGTCGCAGGGCGAGACGTTTCCGCAGCAGGACGAGCCGTCCAGCAGGTTGAGCGCCGACCCGATCAACGCGGCCTGCACCACGGCACGTACGGGGATTCGGATCGCTCCTGACGGGTAAGCCGCCGCACCGCGCGGTGCGGCGTTGGGACCCGCCGCGCCGAGACCGAGTGTCGAGGAGCGTGAGCGTCCATGGCTCAGCGAAGCAGCTCGGGTCGCGGCGGGACCGCGACCAGCACCACACGACGAAACAGCAGCATCGCCCGGATGTCGGAGTCGGAGATCTCGCAGATGCGGGCGGAGGACATCCGGGGCCAGTTGCGGCGGTACGGCGTCTCGGGGATCTCCGCGTTGCGCAAGCCCGAACTGGTGAAGACGCTGGCGAAGACCATGCGGTCGGGTGGTGCCGCCCGCCGCAGCAGCGGCCCGGCCGGTCGGGCCAAGGCCACGAAGGCGGCCGGGACCCGGCAGACCACGTCGACCCGTACCGCGCCGGGCCGGGCGAAGGCGGCACCCGCGAAGCGGGCCACGTCGGCCCGGAAGGCGACGACCGCCACGGCCCGCAAGGCGGCCACCGCCCGCAAGAGCACCACCACCGCTCGCAAGAACACCGCTGCGGCCCGGAGCACCACCCCGGCCCGGAAGACCACCACCGTGGCCCGGAAGGCGACCACCGCCCGCAAGGTGACCCCGGCCCGCAAGACGACGACGGCCCGCAAGACCACGTCGGGGCCGGCCCAGAAGGCGACCACCGCCCGGAAGGCAACGACGGCCCGCAGGACCACCTCGGGTCCGGCCCGCAAGACGACCACCGCCCGCAAGACGACTCCGGCCCGCCAGACGACGACGGCCCGGAAGGCGACCACGGCCCGGAAGGCAACGACGGCCCGGAAGGCGACCACGGCCCGGAACGCGACCACGGCCCGGAACGCGACCACGGCCCGGAAGGCGACGTCGGGTACGGCCCGGAAGACGACCGGCGCCGCACACAAGAGCACGTCCACGGCCCGCAAGAGCACCACGGCCCGTACGAGCACGTCGGGTCGGGCCGGGGTCGCGAAGGCCGCGTCGTCGCGGGGCGGTGCGGTGCGTACCGGTAAGTCGACCGCGCGGTCGACCCGGTCGTCCCAGGTCATCGCCTCGCTCCAGGATCGGCCGGAGCGTCCCGGTCGCAGCCTGGTCACCACCAACCACGAGGTGATCCAGCGGTGGGCCCGGGCGCGCGGCGCGAAGCCGGCGACCATCAGCGGCACCGAGCGGGAGGGTCGGGCCGGGGTGCTGACGTTCAACATCCCGGGGTACCGGGAGAGCAGCCGAATCCGCGAGATCACCTGGGAGGAGTGGTTCCACACCTTCGATCTGCGGCGGCTGAACCTGATCTTCCAGGAGCAGATGCGGGACGGTCGGCAGAGCAACTTCTTCCGTACCGAGTCACCCGATCGAGAGGACGGCTGAGGTTTGCGGGAATCGCGGTCGGGTACCCGCTGTTGGCGCCAAGTAGGGGCAAACGTGCTGGTCCGGGGGCCGGAACTGCGCGTTGTGACGGGTAAGACAGCCGTTCGAGTTGAATAGCCCCTGCTGGCCGAACTAGCTTTATTACACCGCGCCACGCTCGGAACCGTTCGGGGGAGCGGCGGATCGATCAGGTCCGTGCACCGAGTGGGGTGTCGGGGGACGGGTGGATCAACACCGTTGGGGGACGGTGCCCCACCTGTTTGGACCGGCGGCGCGAGCGGGCGTCGCTTACGGGGGTGAGTGCCGCCCGCCGCCGCCGGTCGTACGACGCGAGTGCCCGGTACGCCCCGCGTACCGGGCACCACGCGTGTGGCGGACAGCGCGCGCAGGCGTCGACGACCAGATCCCGGGGCCGCCGGCAGGCGCTGTTCAGGATGCGGCGGTGACCGAGGTGCCGACCGGTTCCGCCGTGGCCTGCCGCAGCGCGGCCACCCGGCGTTCCCGAGGCGGCCCGGCGAGCAGGTGGCCACCGGCCGCCGCCAGCCCGAGCGCGCCGACGATCAGCCAGTGCCCGTCGCCCCACTGCTGGAGGCTGAACCCGCCGAGCGTCGGCGCCACGAACGACGCCGCCGGGAAGGCCAGATAGAACACCGACTGGTAGCGGGCTCGCAGGGCCGGCGGTGCGAGGTCGGCGTTGATCTGCGCGTTCGGCGGCGCGGCCAGCATGGAGCCGACCGTCCAGACCACACACGCACCCAGGTAGAACGCGAGGTCGTCGGCGAGGGCCAACGCACCGAAGCCGACCGCCAGCAGTGCCGTGGAGACGGCCAGGACGGTGCCCTTGCGGTGCCGGTCGATGAGCCGGGGTACGAAGAGTTGCCCCAGCACGATCAGCACCCCGCCGAGGGCCACCACCGTGCCGTACGCCGACGGGCCGAGCCCGTCCGCGCGCATCGCCAGCGGCATGATCGTCGACGCCTGCATGGTCAGTACGGCCAGCACGAAGGTCAGCCCGACGAAGACCAGGAAGTGCCGGTCGGCCAGCGCGGTGTGCAGGCCGGGGCGACGCTGTCGGAGCCGGACGGATGTCAGCGGCGGTGGTGGCGTACCCGCTGCGGTTGTCGACCTGGCGGGCAGCGTCTCCGGGACCTTCCACGCGATCAGCAACGCGGTGGCCAGCGTGGCGGCGGCGTCCACCAGGAAGAGCGCGACGTAGCTCGCCTCGGCCAGCAGCCCGGCGAGCAGCGAGGCCACCGCCATGCCCAGGTTGAACGCCCAGAACTGGAGGTTGAAGGCGCGCGATCGGCGGTGTTCCGGCACCACGTCGACGATCGCCGCGACGAACGCCGGGCTGGGCATCGAGTGCGTCACGCCGACCAGCAGGGCGAGTGCCGCGATCACCGCGAGGTGCTGGCTCAGCGCCAACGCGACCATCAGCCCGGCGGTGACCAGGTGCGCGAACACCAGGGTCGACCGTCGTCCCCAGCGGTCGGCCAGCACCCCGCCGAGCAGCACCCCGGCCGCCCCACCGGCGCCGTACGCCCCGACGACCACCCCGGCCAGCGACTCGCTGGCCCCTCGGGCGGCGGTCAGGTAGAGCGACAGGAACAGCATCGCGAACGCGCCGGCCCGGTTGATCAGCAGCCCGGCCCAGAGGTACCAGAAGGTGGCGGGCAATCCTCCTGCGGTGTCGGCGAGCCAGCGGCGCGGCCCGGTGGGCGTACCGCCGTCGTGCTGGTCTGCGGCCCGCACCCCGACCTCCTCGATCTGTTCGGACACCTAACAGATCTTGCCCGAGCAGGTCGGCGGTGCGGCGCGAGGGGGCGGACTCAGCTCTTGCCGGTCGCCACCGGCTCGGCCGCCTGGGGTGCCGCCGGCTGCGGTGCGGTCGACTGGAGGGTCACCACGGGGGCGGCACCGGCGGTACGCAACGCCAGCGCACGCCGCTCCCGGGCCGGCCCGGAGACCAGGTGGCCGACGGCCATCACGGCGCCGATGGCGGCACAGCCCAGCCAGAGCGTGGCGTTGCCGGCCTGCTCCCGCACCAGGCCGCCGAGGATCGGCGCGGCCGCTCCGGCGAGCTGCCAGGAGAGCGAGAAGACGCCCTGGTAGCGGCCGCGCAGCTCGCCGGGGGAGAGCTCGGCGATGAGGGTGGCGTTGGACGGCGAGTTGAGCATCTCGCCCAGCGTCCAGATCAGCACGGTGAGCCCGAAGAACCAGGCCACGTCGGCGAAGGCGGTCAGTCCGAAGCCGACGCCCATCACCACCGCGGCCAGGGCGAGCACGTGCGAGCGGTTGCGGCCCCGGATGAGCCTGGGTACGAAGAGCTGGCCGGCGACGATGAGGACCCCGTTGAGCGCGATCACCGAGCCGTACGTGGCCGGGCTCAGGCCGGAGTCGGCCATCGCGATCGGCAGCATCGAGATGTGCTGGAGGAAGACCAGCGCACCGAGCAGGTTCAGGGCCACGAAGCCCAGGTACACCCGGTCGGTGAGGATGGTGCGCAGCGCGCCGGTGCGCTTGCCGTCGCGGGGCACGCCCACGGTGACGGTGCGGGTCTCCCGCACCCGGATGAAGATGATCAGTGCGGTGACCAGCGTGGTCGACGCGTTGACCACGAACAGCAGCAGGTAACCGGCCTGGGCGGCGAAGCCGGCCAGCACCGCCGCGCAGGCGAAGCCGAGGTTGATCGCCCAGTAGTTGAGCGAGAACGCGCGCAGCCGGTCCCGCTCCGGCACCACGTCGATCATCATCGCGCCGAACGCCGGCCGGGCTGCCTCGGCGAAGAGGCCGAGCAGCAGCGCGCCCGCCGCGATGGTCGACAGGTCCCGGGCGAAGCCAAGGGCGAGCATCATGGTCGCCGCGCCGAGGTGGGCGGTGAGCAGGGTGGGTCGCCGTCCCCAGCGGTCGGTGAGCGTACCGCCGATGGTGGTGCCGACCGCGCCGCCGACGCCCCACGCGCCGATCACCAGGCCCGCCTGCGAGGCCGAGAAGCCGCGTTCCTGGGTCAGGTAGATGGCGAGGAAGACGAGGACGAACGAGCCGAGGCGATTGATCAGCGTCCCGGTCCAGAGATACCAGAACGTCTTCGGTAGCCCGCCTGTGGTGTCCCGGAACCAGCCCCGTATCGCGCGCACCTCGGCGCACCCCCGTTTCGGTAATGACCAATGATCGAGATGATCCCTTACAACTTAGATGTCGGCCGGAAGCCCGGTCACCCCGTTTTCCACGTGGTGGTCGTCACCCCCCTTCCCGCGCGTCCACTCACGGGTTGCGGCAGGATGATCCGCATGACAGCTAGCGAGGGACCCACCGTCGGGACGCTGGTCCTGCTGCGGCACGGCGAAAGCGACTGGAACGCCAAGAACCTCTTCACCGGCTGGGTCGACGTGGACCTGACCGAGAAGGGGGAGAACGAGGCGCGCCGCGGCGGCGAGCTGCTGCGCGAGCACGACCTGCTCCCCGACGTGGTGCACACGAGCGTGATGCGCCGCGCCATCCGCACCGCCGAACTGGCGTTGAACGCCGCCGACCGGCACTGGATCGCGGTGCGCCGGTCGTGGCGGCTCAACGAGCGGCACTACGGCGCCCTGCAGGGCAAGGACAAGAAGCAGACCCTGAACGAGTACGGCGAGGAGCAGTTCATGCTCTGGCGCCGCTCGTACGACACCCCGCCGCCGCCGATCGCGGACGACGACGAGTGGTCGCAGGTCGGCGACCCCCGGTACGCGCTGCTGCCGACCGAGCTGATGCCGCGTACCGAGTGCCTCAAGGACGTCGTCGAGCGGATGCTGCCGTACTGGTACGACTCGATCGTGCCGGACATCCTGGCCGGCCGGACCGTGCTGGTGGCGGCGCACGGCAACTCGCTGCGGGCGCTGGTGAAGCACCTGGACCAGATCAGCGACGAGGCGATCGCCAAGCTGAACATCCCGACCGGGATCCCGCTGCGTTACGACCTGGACCCGCAGTTGCGTCCGCAGACGCTGGGCGGCACGTACCTCGACCCGGAGGCCGCCAAGGCCGCCGCCGCCGCGGTGGCCAACCAGGGTCGCTGATCGCACCCTGCCCGTCGGGCCTGAATGTTAGGAAGGGTCCCCTGCTATGCACGAGGCGTTAGCAGGGGACCCTTCCTTCGGTCTCAGGCCGGGGTTACGGGCTCGCCGGTGATCAGGTAGACGACGTGCTCGCCGCTGTTCACCGCGTGGTCGGCGAACCGCTCGTAGAAGCGCCCGAGCAGGGTGGCGTCGATGGCCGTCTCCACGCCGTACGGCCAGTCCTCGCCGAGCAGCACCCCGAACAGCCCCTTGTGCAGCTCGTCCATCGCGTCGTCGTCGCCGTCCAACTCGGCGGCGACGGTGGCGTCCGGACGCGCCAGCACGGAGGCGATCTTCTCGGCCATCCGGTCGGCGATGCCGGCCATGTCGGTGAAGACCGGCCGCAGTTCCGCCGGCACGGCCGGCGACGGGTGCCGGCGCAGCGCGGTCTTGGCGACGTGGTCGGCCAGGTCGCCCATCCGTTCCAGGTCGGCGGCGACGTGCAGCGCGGTGATCATGGCACGCAGGTCGGAGGCGACCGGCGCCTGGCGGGCCAGCAGGTCACAGACCCGCTCCTCCACCTGCCGGTAGAGCGCGTCGATCCCGGCGTCGCCCGCGATCACCGATTCGGCCGCCTGCCGGTCGGCGGTGAGCAGGGCCCGGGTCGCCTGGCGCAGCGCCGCCCGTACCCCCTCGGCCATCTCCACCAGCATCTGGCTGACCGTGTCGAGATCGGCCCGGAACTCGTCGCGCATACTCACGTCCTGTCGGTCGGCGCCGGCACGTGCCGGCGAGGGTTCGTGCAGGTACGCCGCCCAAGCTAGGAGCACCGGGAGGACCCCAGGTGAACGCCGATGAACTGAGCCGGACGCGCAGGTGAACTTTCCCGGAAGTGAGAGTGCTTCGTCCCGTTCCGTACGGTAGCCGGGTTAACAATGACCCTACGATCGCCGGGTGACGTGGGCGGTGACGGTGGGAGTGGCCTCGGCCCTGGTGGTCGGCGTGGTCGCCGGACTGTTGCTGTCCCGGTTCGTCCCGGCGGCGCGCCGGTCGGCGGGCTCCGCCGGACGTGGGTGGGCCGGTCTCCGGCTCGGTAGGGGGAGGCACACGATCGCCGACGAGGTGCAGGTCGGGCTCGGCCGCCGCGCGATCGACTCGCTGCGCGCCGGAGTGGTGGTGCTCGACCCCGAGGACGTACCCGTACTCGTCAATCCGGCGGCCCGGGCGCTGGGCCTGCTGCGTACCGGTGGCCGCCCGGGCTCGATCATCGCCCACCCGCTGGTCCGTACGCTGGCCGGTCAGGTACGTCGTACCGGCGTCCGCCGCGAGATCGAGCTGGACCTGCCCCGGGGCCGCGACAACGTCGGGGACAACCCGCTCGGCGTGCACCTGCGGGCGATGGGCCTGGGCGGCGGCTACATCGCCGTGGAGGCGACCGACGTGACCGAGTCGCACCGGCTGGCCCGGGTGCGGCGCGACTTCGTGGCCAACGTCAGCCACGAGCTGAAGACCCCGATCGGCGCGCTGCAACTGCTCGCCGAGGCGCTGCTCGACGCCACCGAACCACCCGACGGGGACCGGCCGGACCTCTCCGAGGACATGGTGGCGGCCCGGCGGTTCGCCGAGCGGATCCAGCACGAGTCGACCCGGTTGGGGCGGCTGGTGCAGGAGTTGCTGGAGCTGACGCGGCTCCAGGGCGCCGAGCCGCAGCCGGCGCCGGAGCCGGTCGCGCTCGACTGGGTCATCTCCGAGGTGGTGGACCGGACCCGGACCACGGCCGCCGCCCGCCGGATCCAGGTGACGGCCGACTCCGGCCGGGGGCTGACCGTGTACGGCAGCGACAGCCAACTGGCCACGGCGGTGGCGAACCTGGTGGAGAACGCCGTGAACTACTCGGGCGAGGACACCACGGTACGGATCACCACGCGGGCCACCGACGACCACGTGGAGATCGCCGTGGCGGACCAGGGCATCGGGATCGCGCCCACCGACGTGGACCGGATCTTCGAGCGGTTCTACCGGGCCGACCAGGCCCGGTCCCGCTCCACCGGCGGCACCGGCCTGGGGCTGGCCATCGTCAAACACATCGCGAGCAACCATGGCGGCCGGGTGGACGTGACGAGCACTCTTGGTGGTGGGTCGACGTTCACCCTCCGGCTGCCGGCCCGACCGCCGGACGATCTGCTGGCGTCACTGCCGGTTGCTGGGATCGAGGCCGGTCCGGCCGACCTCCGGCAGGTCTGACCACACATGGATCAGACCGGGCTCCCCGCCCGGTCCGACCCGGATCGAAAGGAAACACCGTTGAGCCGCGTACTGGTGGTCGAGGACGAGGAGTCCTTCTCCGACGCCCTGTCGTACATGCTCCGCAAGGAGGGGTTCGAGGTCTCCGTGGCCGCCACGGGCACGTCGGCGCTGACCGAGTTCGACCGGACCGGGGCCGACATCGTCCTGCTCGACCTGATGCTGCCGGAGATGTCCGGGACCGAGGTCTGCCGGCAGCTCCGGCAGCGGTCGCACGTGCCGATCATCATGGTCACCGCGCGGGACAGCGAGATCGACAAGGTGGTCGGCCTGGAGATCGGTGCCGACGACTACGTCACCAAGCCGTACTCGCCCCGTGAGCTGGTCGCCCGGATCCGGGCGGTGCTGCGCCGACAGACCCCCGAGACGACCGAGTCGGGCATGCCGACGCTGGCCGCCGGCCCGGTCCGGATGGACATCGAACGGCACGTGGTGACCGTCGACGGTGGCGCGGTGCAGTTGCCGCTCAAGGAGTTCGAGCTGCTCGAACTGCTGCTGCGCAACGCCGGCCGGGTGCTCACCCGGGGACAGTTGATCGACCGCGTCTGGGGCGCCGACTACGTGGGCGACACCAAGACGCTCGACGTACACGTCAAGCGCCTGCGCTCCAAGATCGAGCCGGAGCCGTCCACCCCGCGCCACATCGTGACTGTGCGCGGTCTTGGCTACAAGTTCGAGCCGTGATCCGCCGGCCGGCGACCGGCCGTCAGGCCGGGTCGGCCGGGTGCGGTGCGACCAGGCCCTGCCGGATCCGCGCCGCGCAGAGCTCGGCCAACCGGGCGTACGCGGCGGCGCCGACCAGGGCGGTCAGCTCCGGCCCGTAGGAGACGTACATCGGCTCGCTGCCGACGTGGGCGTCGGTGGAGGAGGTGCACCACCAGTCGAGGTCGTGCCCGCCCGCGCCCCAGCCCCGCCGGTCGAACTCGGCCAGCGTGGAGACCAGCACCTTGGTGTTGTCCGGCCGCTTCACCCACTCCTGGTCCCGGCGGACCGGCAACTGCCAGCAGACGTCCGGCTTGTACTCCAGCGGGTGCACCCCGTCGCGCAGCGCCTGGGCGTGCAGCGCGCATCCGCCGCCCCCGGGGAAGTCGGCGTCGTTGAGGAAGACACACGGTGCGTCCGGCCCCTGGGTGGCGGTACGCCGCGCCGGGTTCTTGCCGTCCACGGTGTCGTTCTCGGTCCAGTTCTTGGTGCCGCGTCGGTAGTGCTGCCAGGTCTGCGGGGTCAGCCGCTTCACCGCGCCGCGTACCCGCTTCTCGTCGTCGGTGTCGGTGAAGAACGCGCCGTGCGAGCAGCAGCCGTCGGCGGAACGGCCGGCGATGATGCCGTGGCATCCCTGCCCGAAGACGCAGGTCCAGCGGGACAGCAGCCAGGTGAGGTCGGCCCGGATCAGGTGCCGCTCGTCGGCCGGGTCGACGAACTCGATCCACTCCCGAGGGAAGTCCAGCGGCACCTCACGGCTGCGGGGGTCCGTCGGGTCGTCCACCAGCACGCGGAGTTCGATCTGCCCTGTCACTCGGCCCAGCGTACGCGTGGTGTACGGGGATGGCCGGTGAGTGACGCGATCCGATCTCCCCTAGTGTTTCCCCATGCGACTGGGTGTCCTCGATGTCGGTTCGAACACGGTGCATCTGCTGGTGGTGGACGCCCATCGCGGGGCGCACCCGTGGCCGGCGCACTCGGAGAAGGCGGTGCTGCGGCTCGCCGAGCAGATCGGCCCGGACGGCGCGCTCCGGGACACGGGTGCGGACGCCCTGGTCGAGGCCGTCGGGGCAGCCCGCGCCTCGGCCGCCGCGCTGGGCGTGGACGAGTTGCTCGCCTTCGCCACCTCGGCGGTACGCGAGGCCACCAACGCCGCCGAGGTGCTGGCCCGGGTCCGGGACGCCACCGGCGTACGCCTGGAGGTCCTGCCCGGCGCGGACGAGGCGCGGATGACGTTCCTCGCGGTGCGGCGGTGGTTCGGCTGGTCCGCCGGTCGACTGCTGGTGCTGGACATCGGCGGTGGCTCCCTGGAGATCGCGGCCGGTATCGACGAGGACCCGGATCTGGCGGTCTCGTTGCCGCTGGGTGCCGGCCGGCTGACCCGGGACCGGCTCGGCGTGGACCCGTGCAGTGACCGCCCGCCCGCGCCGGAGACCGTGGACGAGCTGCGCGAGTACGTCGACGGCCTGCTGGAGCCGGTGGCCGAGCGGATGACCGAGGTGGGCTGGGACCGTTCGGTGGCCACCTCCAAGACGTTCCGCACCCTGGCCCGGCTCGCCGGTGCCGCGCCCAGTGGTGCCGGGCTCTGGGCCAAACGCCGACTGACCCGGTCCGGGCTGCGGCAGGTGCTCGGCTTCATCCGGCACATCCCACCGGCCCAGCTCGTCGAGCTGGAGGGGGTGAGCGCCGGCCGGTCGCACCAGCTCCTGGCCGGTGCCGTGGTGGCCGAGACGGTCATGCGCCGGCTCGGGGTCGACTCGGTGGACATCTGCCCCTGGGCGCTGCGGGAGGGTGTGATCCTGGACCGGCTGGATCGGCTCGCGCCGGAGGTGGACGCGGTGTGAGCGGGGTACGCGACCGGTGTGAGCCCGGCTGTCCGGAGAATCCGATTCACGGATTATCGTCTGATTGGTGTAACGGCCGGCGGCTACCCTCGGTGGTGTGACTTCCCGCGTCCCGGTGCTCCTCTCCAGTTCCTCGGTCTTCCCTGAGCGGACCGCGGCGGCGTTCCAGCTCGCCGCGGAGCTCGGCTACGACGGGATCGAGGTGATGGTCTGGACCGACGCTGTCAGCCAGGACGCCGGCGCGCTGCGCGGGCTGGCCGACCACTACGGCGTACCGGTGCTCAGCGTGCACGCCCCCTGCCTGCTGGTGACGCAGCGGGTGTGGAGCACCGACCCGTGGGAGCGGCTGCGGCGGGCGGCGGTGCTGGCCGAGACGCTCCACGCGCCGACCGTGGTGGTGCACCCACCGTTCACCTGGCAGCGGGACTACGCCCGCACCTTCGCCGAGGGGCTGGACACGGTGGCCGACGAGTTCGGCGGGCTGCGCTTCGCGGTGGAGAACATGTACCCGGTGCGGATGGCCGGGCGGCAGTTCGTGCCGTACGCACCGGGCTGGGACCCGACCGAGACGGGATACCGGTCGTACACGCTCGACCTGTCGCACTGCGCCGCCTCGCACACCGACGCGCTGGAGATGGCCGACCGGATGGGCGCCGGGCTGGCGCACGTGCACCTCGGTGACGGCACCGGCGAGGGACGCGACGAGCACCTGGTGCCCGGACGCGGCACGCAGCCCTGCGCCGAGCTGCTGCGCTCGCTGGCCGGGCGGGGTTTCACCGGCTCGGTGGCGGTCGAGGTGACCACCCGGGGCGCGAAGAGTCGTCAGGTGCGCGAGGCGGACCTGCGGGAGGCGCTGGCCTTCGCCCGCCAGCACCTGAACACGCCGTCCCCGGTCGAGGCGGCCTGACCTCGGCCGCGTCCAGCGCGGCGGCCTCAGCAGGTCGGCCGGCGCGGTGGCCCGACCTGGGCAGCTCGGCCGGCCGGCGGCCTGACCTCGGCCGGTCGGTTGGCGCGGTGGCCTGACCTCGGCCGGTCGGCCGCAGGGGCGGTCAGGACACCGAGGTCAACGGGTCGCTCTGGGCCGGCACGGCGGCCCGCTTGCGGGCGCGGTGGGCGGCCACGTGCGAGCGGGTGGCGCAGCGTTCCGAGCAGAACCGGCGGCAGCAGTTCGACGAGGTGTCCAGGTAGACGTTGCCGCAGCGGTCGTCGGCGCAGACCCCGAACCGGGCGCTGCCGTACTCGCAGAGCCAGACCGACAGGCCCCAGACCGCGCCGGCCAGGTACTCCGAGCTGACCGAGGCGCCCCGGCCGGTCGCGTGCATGTGCCAGTCGCTGGAGTCGTGCCCCGAGATGCGCGGCTGCACCGGATGGACCTCCAGCAGCGAGTTCAGCTCGGCGACCGCCTCGCCGTCCCGCCCGGTGGTGCCGTACTCGAAGACGTCCCGCAACCGCTTCTGTGCGCGCCGGAAGGTGGCCAGATCCCGCTCCGCGACCTCGTCGCGCATCCACTCGTGGTCGTCGCAGAAGATGGCCCGCAGGTCGTCGAGGTCGTCCAGGCGGGCGTTGACGAGGTCAACTCCGGTCCGGGCGTACGCGTCGAAGTTCACACTCCAACGGTAGACGACTCATCCCGGACGTGGCGCGTCGATGTAGTGCGGGAGAAACCTGGCGTAACCGTCGGTGATCAGACTGGCGCTCTCCCGTAGCCCCGCCCCCGCCGATTCGCCGTCCACCACCCACGCGCCCAGGACCAGGTGACTTCCGTTGAATTCGGGCAGTGCCCGAAACTCCTGATAGCAGAATCCCTCACTGCCGTAGTCGCCCGGATTCGTGATCTCCTCACTTTCCGTGACGATCCGTACGGCTGCGCCCTCCCGGCCGAGCAACGGCTTGGCGACGTACTCGGTCATACCGCGCGGCGAGTCCAGGTACGCCGGCAGCAACAGCTCGTGCCCCGGGTACAGCTCCCAGAGCACGGCCAGCAGCGCCTTGTTGGACAGCAGCAGCTTCCAGGCCGGCTCGATCCAGGTGGTCGGCGTACCCGGGTCCAGCGCCAACGGCCCGTACGGCTCGGCCAGCATCCACTCCCACGGGTAGAGCTTGAAACAGGTGGTGACCGGCTGCCCGGCGGTGTCGACGAAGCGGCGGCCGTCCCAGCCGATCTCCTGGATCGGCAGCAGCTCCACGTCCAGCCCGGCCTGGCGGGCCGTCTCGGCCAGGTAGCCGGCGGTCATGTGGTCCTCGCCGCTCTCCTCCTCGTTCGACCAGACCACGTGCACCCGGCGGTCGTGCAGACCGGTGCCGATCTTCGCCCAGGCGCCCACCAGCCGCTCGTGCAGGCTGTTCCACTGGTCCAGCTCCGGGCGGGTGTGCTCCAGCCAGTACCACTGGATGATGCTCGCCTCGACCAGCGCGGTCGGGGTGTCCGCGTTGTACTCCAGCAGCTTCGGCGGCCAACTACCGTCGTACCAGAGGTCGAACCGGCCGTAGAGGGTCGGCGGCGTCTCCCGCAGCGACCGGGCCACCGCCTCGACCGCCCACTGCGGGATGCCGAACTCGGCGTACCGGTTGCGGGCCACCACGTGTTCGGCGGCGGCGACCGACATCCGGTGCAGCTCCTCGGTGGCCTCCTCCAGCCGCAGCACCTCGTCCAGCTCGAAGGCGTACGCGGCGGTCTCGTCCCAGTACGACATCACCCCGCCGTCGGGCAGCTCGGTGTCGACGTACACCAGCCCCTGCGCGCGGATGGTCGCGTCCCAGTCGGGTCGCGGGGTGACCTGCTCCCGGCGCACGCTCAGCCGCCGCAGGAGGCGAGATGGGTGCCGAAGCCGCCCCGGTCGGGCACGGACGCGGCGACCGGCTCCGGAGCCCCTCGGTTGACGGCCGTGGCCGCCGACGGTGTCGGGGTGTGCAGGGCCAGGGCGACTGTCTCACCGCCTCCGGACGGGCCCATGGCGCAGTCGTCATCGTCGTCGTCGGAGGACATGTTGCAGCCGGAGAGGGCGAGCGCGAGGGCGGTGAGTGCGCCGAGCTGCACGGAGGCCGACCGGAGTCGGCGGCGGGGGCGGTTTTCCACGTTCATCGTTGTAACCGATGCACGCCACGCCCGTCGCCCGGGGTCCGGGTGCGCGGATCGTGTGCGCGGGCTGGGTGCGTGGGGTGGGTGCGCGGGCTGGGTGTGCGGGCTGGGTGTAAGGAAGGGCCCCCTGTTAACGCCTCAGGTATAGAAGGGTTCCCCTCTCACTCCTGAGTGTTAATAAGGGGCCCTTCCTTCACCTCGGGCGGGGCGCGCTGGGGGGTGGCTCGGGCGTTACGCTCGGCTCATGCTCCGTTCCGTCATCCTCGCCGCCTCCCGGTCAACCCGGGTCGAGCGGCTCGTCGCGACGGCCCCGTTCTCCCGGGACGTCGTGCGCCGGTTCGTCGCCGGCGCCGGGACCGACGACGCGCTGCGCGTGACCCGCGCACTCGTCGGCGACGGTCTCGCGGTCACCCTCGACAACCTCGGTGAGGACACCGTCACCCCCGAGCAGGCCAACGCCACCCGGGACGAGTATCTCGCCCTGCTGCGGAGTCTCGCCGAGGCGGGCCTCACCCCGGCCGCCGAGGTGAGCGTCAAACTGTCCGCGCTCGGCCAGACCTTCGACGAGCACCTCGCGTACGACAACGCACGCGCGATCTGCACCGCCGCCGCCGATGCCGGCACCACCGTCACGCTGGACATGGAGGATCACACCACCACCGACTCGACGTTGGACGTCCTGGCCAACCTGCGCAAGGACTTCCCGTCGACCGGGGCGGTGCTCCAGGCGTACCTGCGGCGGACCGAGTCGGACTGCCGTGAGCTGGCCTCGGCCGGATCGCGGGTCCGGTTGTGCAAGGGCGCCTACAAGGAGCCGGAATCGGTGGCGTACCAGTCGTCCCGCGAGGTGGACAAGTCGTACGTCCGGTGCATGAACATCCTGATGTCCGGCGACGGCTACCCGATGCTGGCCACCCATGACCCGCGTCTGATCGCCATCGGCGAGGACCGGGCGCGCTGGTTCGACCGGGGATCCGACGGCTTCGAGTTCCAGATGCTCTACGGCATCCGGCCGGAGGAGCAGGCCCGCCTGGTCGGCGAGGGCTACACGGTCCGCACCTACGTGCCCTACGGCGACGACTGGTACGGCTACCTGATGCGCCGGCTCGCTGAGCGCCCCGCCAACCTGGCCTTCTTCGCCCGCGCCGTGGCCTCCCGGAAGTAACCCGGCCGCCCGGAGTCGGCCCGGCCGCACAGAACCAGCCCGGCCGCACAGAACCAGCCCGGCTGCCCGGCAAGTAACCGTCCATCGGCCCCGGACCGTCGACCGACGATCCGGGGCCGTCGCCTTGACGAATTTAGCTAATGGGGTTAGCTTTTTGGCTATGACTGTTAGCTTTGTCGAGCATGGCGGTGGACGCGTCGCCTACGAGGTACACGGGCAGGGGCCGCTGGTCGTCCTGTCGCACGGCATGGGGGAGAACCGCCACTCCTACCGTCACTTGGTCCCGCTGCTCGTGTCGGCGGGCTACCGGGTGGCGTCGGTCGACGTCCGGGGGCATGGCGACTCCAGCGTCGGCTGGCCGTCGTACGCCCCAGCGGAGGTCGGCGCCGACCTGCTGGCGGTGGTCCGGGACCTCGGCGGTGGCCCGGCCACGCTGGTCGGCAACTCGTCCAGCGGGGCGGCCGTCGTCTTCGCCGCGACGGAGGCACCGGAGCTGGTCGAGGGCATCGTGCTGGTCGGCGCGTTCGTCGAGCAGCGCAAGCTCAACCCGTTCATGCGGCTGGCCATCGGTGCGGTGCTGCGCAGTGCCCGCCTGTTCGGGCTGTTCCACCGGACTCTCTTCCCGGTCCACCGGCCCGCCGACGACGCGGCGTACCGCAAGGCGATGGTGGCCGCGCTGCGCCGGCCCGGCCGGATGGCGGCGGTACGCGGCCTGATCGTCCCGGTCGAGCCGTACTGGACCGCCGTCGCGCCCCGGGTGCGGCAGCCGGTGCTGGTGCTGATGGGCACGAAGGACCCGGACTTCGCCGACCCTGCCGCCGAGGCGCGTGCCGCCCGACGACTCTTCCCGGTCGCCGAGGCGCGCATGATCAGCGAGGCCGGGCACTACCCGCACGCCGACCGGCCCGAGGCGATGGCCGGTGAGCTGTCCGAGTTCCTCGCGGTGATCGATCGTGCCTAGGGCCGGGCTCAACCCCCAGGTGGTGGTCCGCGAGGCGGCCCGGCTGGCCGACGAGGTCGGCTATCACAAGCTCACCCTCGCCGCGCTGGCCGGCCGGCTCGGCGTCGCGCTGCCCAGCCTCTACAAGCACGTCAAGGGCGCCGACGCGCTCGCGCAGCAGCTCTCCGCACTCGCCACCGCCGAGATCGCCGACGAGATGACCACGGCCGCAGCCGGTCGCAGTGGCGAGGACGCGTTGCGTGCCGTCGCCGCCGCCTACCGGTCGTACGCCCGCCGCCATCCCGGCCGCTACCCGGCGACGCAGCGGGTGCCGGACCCGGACGACCCTGCGCACGTGGTCGCCGGCCGACGCGCGGTGGAGGTGGTCTACGCCATCCTGCGCGGGTACGGGATCGAGGGCGAGGCGGCGGTGGACGGGGTCCGGATGTTCCGCGCCGCCGTGCACGGTTTCGTGTCGCTGGAGGCGGCCGGCGACTTCGGCCTGCCGCGCGAGGTCGACCGCTCGTTCGACCAGATGGTGACCGCCCTCGGCGTCGCCTACCGGAGTTGGCCCGGACCCGCCGGAACCGGCCCCGGCTGACCGTCCACCCGTCCACCCGCGTCGGCCCGTTCACCCGCGTCGGCCCGTCCACCCGTCGGCCCGCCCGCCGACGCACCACGAGGCGTCACTTCCGCGCGGCCAGGTGGACCCGTACTCTGCGCCGGTGACCGACGGGGGAACCACGGCCGGCGACCACCCGACGCGGGCCGACTCGACACCGCCTGCGGCCGGGCTGGCCGACACAGCGCCGGCGCAGCCGACGCCGGCCGACACGAGGCCGCCTGAGACCGTGCCGGCCGACACGAGGCCGCCTGCGACAACGCCGGCCGACACGACACCCTCGCAGATGACGCCGGGAGGGCTGGAACCGTCCGGGTTCGTGCCGCCCGTGCCGGGCCGGAGCCCTCGCCGCCGATGGCCACTCTGGACGGCACTGGTCGCCGGCGTACTGGTGCTGGCCTGTGGCGTGCCGGTGGTGCTGCTGGCCGGCGGGCTGCCGGACACCGACCTCGGGAAGCCCGCCACCGCCGCCTCGCCGACCGAGAACCCGACCACGATCGCCGCCCGGCAGGTCGCCGAGCGGATCACCGTGCAGTTGGACCGGCAGTCGGCCGCGTTGCTCGGTCGCGACCGGGCCGGCTTCCTGGCGATCGCCGCACCCGCCGCGCAGAAGGACCTGCGCCGCCGGTACGCCGCGCTGACCGCGCTCAAGGTCACCCGCTGGGAGGCGCGCCCGGGCGGGCTGCCCACCTCGGCCGGGCGGGCGGGCGAATGGCGGTTGCCGGTCGAGTTCCGGTACTGCTTCGTGCTGCCGGAGTGCACGACCAGCCCGGTGGTGATCGAGACCCGGTGGCGCGACGGCGCGGAGCCCCGCCTGCTCGCGTTCTCCAAGTCGAAATCGTCGTACCCGGTGAACGGCCGGTCCAACGGGCAGCCCGGCAGCCTGCCCTGGGAGGTCAGCGACCTGGTGGTGGAGGTGGGCGAGCGTACCGTCGTGGCCACTACACCGGCGTACCGCACGCGGCTGCCGGGCCTGCTGCGGCGGGCCGAGGCGGCGGCGACGGTGGCCGACGCGTACGTGGTGACGGGCAACCCGCCGGACCGGTACCGGATCTTCTACGCCGGGCCGAAGGAGTGGAAACGCTGGTACGGCGGTGAGCAGCCGGAGTGGGGCGCCGGGTACGCGATCAACGTCGGCGGCGGCCACTACGAGATCGTGCTCGGCCCGGAGAGCTTCGAGTACGGCCCCTATCTGGACGAGTTGCTGCGGCACGAGTTGGCCCACGCCGCCTCGCTGCCGGAGAAGGACTACGCGGACGAGTCGACGTGGTGGCTGAGCGAGGGGCTGGCCGAGCAGGCGGGCGTCGACGGCCAGCCGGTCGGTCGGTACGAGGGGCTGGACTCGGTCCGCCAACTGGTCGAGGGCGACTGGGACGGGAAGCTGGAGTCCCTGATGCCCGACGCCGACACCCCGCAGGAGCAGGTGAACGGCAGCTACGGCGCCGCCTTCCTGGCGGTCCGCTACTTCGTCGACCGGTTCGGCGAGGAACGGGTGCGCGCCTTCGTCAAGGCCGTGCTGCACGACCTGCGCGTGCCGGCACAGGTCAGCGAGGAGATCTTCGACGAGGAGTGGAGCACCCTGCACCGGGAGTGCGTCGCGTACATCCGCGCCACGGTGCGCTGACCAGGCGGCGTGCCGCAGATCCGTCGGGGGCGACTCGTAGCATGGGCGGGTGCGCCGCACCGACTCGCCGCGGCTGCCCGCAGTCACGCGGCCCCGCCTGCTCACCGCCCTGACCGCCGTCGCCGTCCTGACCCTCACCGGCGCCGCCTCCTGCGGCGGGGACCCGCCGGCAATCTCACTCGCCTCGGCCACGCTCGCCCCGGTGGCCGAGGAGATCGACGCCCCGGCCACCGTCACCGCCCGCGCGGCGGCCACCCTGACCGCCCCGGCCGACGGCACCCTGGCCAGCCTCCGCGTCGAGCCGGGCGAGCGCGTCCGGCGCGGCCAGGTGCTCGCCGTGGTCGAGTCGCCCGCCGCGCGGGAGCGTCTCCGGCAGGCGCGCGCCGCGCTCAACGCCGCCAAGCGGGCCGGGCCCGGCGGTGGTGGCGGCGACCTCGCCGGCAGCCTGCGCGGCACCGACCGCGCGGCCGACGAGGCGCACGAGGCGGCCCGCGCCGCCGCCCGCAAGATCAGCGACCCGGAGCTGCGCAAGGCACTGCTGGCCCAGGTCAAGGCCGCGCAGAAGCGGTACGACTCCGCCGCCCGCACCGCCGACCAGGCGGTACGTGAGGTGCAGCGCGGCGTCCGCAACCTGAACTCCGCCGTCGGCGCGCTCGCCACCGCCCAACGCCTCCAGGCCCAGCAGGCGTACGACCTGGCCAAGGCGACCGTCGACGCGTTGACCTTGCGTGCGCCGATCGCCGGGGTCGTGCAGCCGGGCGGTGTCGCTGCCGGCGGTGATCCGTCGGGTGCGCTCGCCGGTCTGCTCGGATCGGGCGGGCTGCCGCCCGGGCTGGACCCGGCCGCGCTCGGTGCCGCCCCGGCGGGACCCCCGCCCGGCGTGGACACCGCCGTCCCGGTCGGTGGGCGGGTTACCGCCGGCACGCCGGTGCTGACCGTGGTGGACACCGGTGAGCTGGGTCTGCTGGCCGAAGTCGACGAGACCGACGTGCTGCTGGTGCGGGCCGGGCTGACCGGCACGGTGGAGCTGGACGCGGTGACCGGTGCGGTGTACGAGGCCACCGTGAAGTCGATCGACGTGCTGCCCAGCGCCTCGGCCCGGGGCGGGGTCAGCTATCGGGTCCGGCTCGCGCTGGGCCCGGGGCGTTTCGGCGAGGCGGAACCGGCACCGGCGCCGCGCCCCGGCATGAACGCGGTGCTGCGGCTGCGGGTCCGGGAGGCGGCGGACGCGGTGACCGTACCCGCCTCGGCGGTCTTCTCCGTCGACGGGCGGGACACGGTCTGGGTGATCCGCGACGGTCGGGCCGGCCAGGCGGCGGTCACCGTCGGCGTGCAGGGCCAGGACCTGGTGCAGATCGTCGACGGGGTGCAGCCCGGCGACCGGATCGTGGTGCGCGGCACCGACCAGGTCCGGGACGGCCAGGAGGTCGGGTGAGCCGGGCTCCGGCGATCGAGGCGGTCGACGTCTCCCGGACGTACCAGCTCGACGGGATCTCCGTACCCGCCCTGCGGGGCGTCACGCTGACCGTGGCGGCCGGTGACTACGTGGCGCTGATCGGGCCGTCCGGCTCGGGCAAGTCCACCCTGATGCACCTGCTCGGCGGGCTCGACCGGCCGACCGGTGGCCGGCTGGCGATCGGCGGGCGACAGGTCGGCGCGCTGGCCCCACCCGAGTTGGCGCGGTTGCGCAACGAGACCATCGGATTCGTCTTCCAGGCGTTCCACCTGCTGCCGCGTACCTCGGCGGTGGACAACGTGGCGTTGCCCCTGGTCTACCGGGGGGTGGGGGCCCGCGAACGCCGTACCCGGGCCGCCGCGATGCTCGGGCGGGTCGGTCTGGGACACCGGTTGGACCACCGGCCCAACCAGCTCTCCGGCGGCGAACAGCAGCGGGTCGCGATCGCGCGGGCGCTGGTCACCGATCCGACGGTGCTGCTCGCCGACGAGCCGACCGGCAACCTGGACAGCAGCACCGGCGCGGCCGTTCTGGAACTGCTGGAACGGCTCAACGCGGAGTCCGGCGTGGCGCTGGTGATGGTCACCCACGACGCGGAGGTGGCGGCCCGGGCCCGCCGCCGGATCACGATGCGCGACGGGGTGATGGTCGCGGACAGCGCGGCCGGTACGCCGGACCAGGCCGGCGGTGGCCTGACCGGCTCGTCCGGCAGCGCGGCCGACCAGGGCGGCGACGGGATACGCCGGTGAGGCTGGCGGAGGCGTGGCGGGTGGCCTGGGACGCGCTGCGCGCGAACCGGATGCGCAGCGCGCTGACCATGCTCGGGGTGATCATCGGTGTCGCCTCGGTGGTGCTGCTGGTGGCCATCGGCACCGGCACCAAGCAGACGGTGGAACAGCAGGTCGAGGGGCTCGGCTCCAACCTGCTGCTGGTCGTGCCGGGGCGGCTCGACGTCGGGTCCGCCCCGGCGGTGTCGCCGCTGACCCTCAAGGACGTGGACGCGGTCGGCCGGGTGGTCGGGGACCCGAGTCGGGTGGCCGTGACGGTCGCCTCCGGCGCCACCGTACGGGCCGGCACCCGGGAGGACTTCACCACCGTGCAGGGGGTGCTGGAGACCACCCCGGAGGTCTTCGCCCGGGAGTTGGGTCGGGGCCGCTACCTGACCCGCTCCGACGTGGACACCGGTCGCCGCGTCGCGGTGCTCGGCGACTCGGTGGCCCGGGCGCTGTTCCCGGACCGGGAGGCGGTCGGCCAGCAGGTCAACGTGGCCGGCGTACGGTTCCGGGTGATCGGCGTCTTCACCCCGCTGGGGCAGAGCCTCGGCGTCGACCGGGACGACGAGGTGCACATCCCGGTGACGGCGGCCCAACGGTTGTACGGCACCCAGCGGGTCGATGCGATCGCGGTCAAGGCACCGGACCGGGAGCGCATCGACGAACTGGGCGAGCGGATCGTCACCGAGTTGAACGGCCGGCATCCGGGCACCGAGTTCAGCGCGGTCACCCAGGAGCAGATCCTCGGCGTGCTGGGTGACATCCTCGGCATCCTGACCGGCGTACTCGCTGCCATCGCCGGGATCTCGCTGCTGGTCGGCGGCGTCGGCGTCTCCAACATCATGCTCGTCTCGGTACGCGAGCGGACCCGGGAGATCGGGCTGCGCAAGGCGGTCGGGGCCCGTCCACGCGACATCGGCGTGCAGTTCCTGCTGGAGGCGGTGCTGCTGACCTCGGTCGGCGGGCTCACCGGGATGGCCCTCGGGGTCGGCGGGGCAATGCTGGTGGCCGCGGTGTCGCCGATCCCGGCGGCGGTGACCTGGTGGTCGCTGGCGCTGGCCTTCGGCGTCTCGGCGGCGGTCGGGATCGTCTTCGGGGTGCTGCCCGCGCAGCGGGCCGGTCGGCTCGACCCGGTGGTGGCGCTGCGCGCCGAGTGACGGTTCCCGTCAGGTGGCCGAGGATGATCGGTTGCCGGATCGGCTCACATCCACTCGACCAGGGGTTTTTCGCCCCGGTGCGCCGATCGAATCATGATCAGTTGCAGGAAGGGATCGCGCCGGTCACAGCCGTCCCGCTACCGTACTGGTAACACGCGCGTCGCCGGCCGCGCGGGAGGACCCGTGTGGCGGCACGCGCCGGGCATGGGATGGGTCGGTGAGCCATGGCCGGGTCGCAATCCGATGGTCGACTCTCGGATGTCAAGTTCCTGACCGTCGCCGAGGTGGCAACGGTCATGCGGGTCTCCAAGATGACGGTCTACCGTCTCGTGCACAGCGGTGAGCTGACCGCCGTACGCGTCGGCAGGTCGTTCCGGGTGCCCGAGCACGCGGTGCACGAATATCTCCGTGGCGCCTTCCAGGAGACCGCCTGACCCGCGAGCCGGATCCGGTCGCGGCGGGCCCGGTGAACGGGCATCGACCGGGGGCGCGTTGGTCCTGCTGACGCATCCCCGCTACGCTGGACTTGCGATCGTGACCGCTGGTGCGCTCTGCCGCCCACTCCGCCGGTCCGGTCCGTTGTCCGCAAGCGGTCGCCGACGCCACGGATTCGTGGTGTCTTGCCGGTCGCGCCGCACGTTGCATCGAAAGGCTTTCGTATGGGCTCGGTGGTCAAGAAGCGCCGCAAGCGCATGGCTAAGAAGAAGCACCGCAAGCTGCTGCGCAAGACCCGCGTCCAGCGTCGCCGTCTCGGCAAGTGACCGTGTGCCGGGCCGTGGCCCGGCATTCGTCGCTTGCCAACTGTCGACCCTCGGAGGCTCAGGTGATCAGGCCGTGGCTGTCCCGGCTCGGTCGCTGCGGCCGGGGTAGGTGCGAGACATGACCCCCGGTGGCTCATCGAGCCCTCCGGGGGTTGTCGTCGTGACCGGGGTCAGTCGTTATCTCGGCGCGCACGTCGCCGCCCGCCTCGCCGCCGATCCCCGGATCGCCCGGGTCATCGGTGTCGACCTGGCCGAGCCCGGCCCCGAGGTGGCCGAGCTGCTGGCGCAGGTGGAACGGGTCCGGGTGGACGCCGGGTCGATCGGTGGCCTGCTCGCCGACCTCGACGTCGACACCGTGGTGCACCTGGCCCTGGTCAGCGCCCCGGATTCGCAGCACGGCGGTCGCGCGGCGATGAAGGAACAGAACGTCATCGGCACCATGCAGCTCCTCGCCGCCTGTCAGCGGGCGCCGCACCTGCGCAAGATCGTCGTCCGGTCCTCCACCGCCGCGTACGGCGCGTCGTTCCGGGACCCGGCCGTCTTCACCGAGGAGACCGAACCCCGCGAGGTGCCGCGCGGCGGTTTCGGCCGCGACATCCTCGACATCGAGGGGTACGTCCGCGGGTTCCGTCGCCGCCGCTCCGACGTCACCGCCACGGTGCTGCGCTTCGCCCCCTTCATCGGCTCGACGGCCGACACCACGCTGACCCGGTACTTCTCCCAGCCGGTGGTGCCGACCATCTTCGGCCGCGACGCCCGGTTGCAGTTCCTGCACTTCGACGACGCCCTGGAGGTGGTGCACCGGTCGGTCGTCGAGGACCATCCGGGCACCTACAACGTCGCCGGCCGCGGTGTGCTGTCGCTGTCGCAGGCGATCCGGCGGGCCGGGCGGATCTCGGTGCCGGTGCTGGAGCCCGGTGTCGCCGGTGCCATCGCGCTGGCCCGGACGATGGGCTTCGGGCGGTACGGGCTCGACCAGGTCGACCTCTTCGTGCACGGCCGGGTGGTGGACACCTCCCGCCTGGAGCGCGAGTACGGGTTCACCCCCCGCTCGACCGCCGCCGCCTTCGACGACTTCATCAACGCCCACCACGGCCGGGCCGTGGTGACCCGGGAGCAGTTGGCCGCCGCCGAGCAGATGGTGCTCGACAGCATCCGCCAGGCCCGGGCCGCCGTACGGGAGCGCTCGTGACCGGGCCGGAGGAGCAGCGCGACGAGGCGCACCTGGACGACCGGTACGCCGTACCGCCTCCGGTGTCGGCGGACCTCGACCCCGCGCGGCGCAACGGGCACCGTCCCGCCGAGCCGGCGGTGCCGGACCGGACCGGTGACGTCTGGGACCGACGGGTCGCGGGCGGGCTCGCGTTCCTGCGTCGACGGCTGGCCGGCGACTACGAGGTGGACGAGTTCGGCTTCGACCCGGAGCTGACCGAGGCGGTCTTCCATCCGCTGCTGCGTCGCCTCTATCGCGACTGGTTCCGGACCGAGGTCACCGGTCTGGAGAACGTACCCGCCGACGGGGCGGGGCTGGTGGTCGGCAACCACTCCGGCACCGTGGCGCTGGACGCGTTGATCCTCTCCACGGCGCTGCACCACGAGCACCCGGCCAACCGGTATCTCCGCCTGCTCGGCGCCGACCTGGTCTTCCGAATGCCGGTGGTCTCCGAGATCGCCCGCAAGACCGGTGGCACGGTGGCCTGCAACCCGGACGCCGAACGACTGCTGCGCGGCGGCGAGCTGGTGGGTGTCTTCCCGGAGGGCTTCAAGGGCATCGGCAAGCTGTACGCGGACCGCTACAAGCTGCAACGCTTCGGGCGGGGCGGTTTCGTGTCGGCGGCACTGCGCACCGGCACCCCGATCATCCCGGTGGCCATCGTCGGCGGCGAGGAGATCTATCCGATGCTCGCCGACCTCAAGCCGCTCGCCCGACTTCTCAAGCTTCCGTATTTCCCGGTGACGCCGACCTTCCCCTGGCTCGGGCCGTTGGGCATGGTGCCGCTGCCGAGCAAGTGGCTGATCGAGTTCTGCCCGCCGATCCCGACGGCCCACCTGGTCGACTCGGCGGACGACCCGCTGGTCGTGTTCAACCTCGCCGACCAGGTCCGGGAGACCATCCAGCAGACCGTGCACCAACTGCTGGAACGCCGTCCGGACCCGTTCGGCCCGTAGCCGTCCCCGGCCCGGTGGCGTCGGCCCGCGTCCACGACCCGACAGCGGGACGCCGACCCGGTCTACGCGGCGACCTCGTCTACGGCTCGGCGTTGCGTCGGGTGCGTCCGGAGGTGGCGTCGGCCGCGCGGCGGCGGCGCTGCAAGGCGACCCCGGCGGTGACCGCTCCGGCCACCAGTCCCGCCGCGGCGGTGGACGGGAGAGCGATCTTGACCGCCCGTCGGCCGGTGCGGAAGTCGCGTACCTCCCAGCCGCGCTGCCGGGCCTGGCGCAGCAACGTGCCGTCCGGGTTGACCGCCACCGCGCGCCCCACCAGCGACAGCATCGGCAGGTCGTTGGCAGAGTCGCTGTATGCGGCGCACCGGCTCAGGTCGAGACCCTCCACCGTGGCGAGTTGGGTGACCGCCTCGGCCTTGAGCGGGCCGTGCATCAGGTCGCCGACCAGCCGACCGGTGTACGCCCCGTCGACGATCTCGGCGACCGTACCGATCGCGCCGGTCAACCCGAGCCGGGTGGCGATCACCCGGCCGATCTCCACCGGGGCGGCGCTGACCAGCCACACCCGCTCACCGGCGTCCAGGTGGCCCTGCGCCAGCCGGCGGGTACCGGCCCAGATCCTCGGGGCCATCAACTCGTCGAAGATCTCCTCGGCCAGCCGTTCGACGTCCTGGACCCGCCAACCCTCGACGAAGGCGAGCGCGGCCTCCTTGGCCTGGGACATGTCGCCGGCGTGCTCGCGGGCGAGCAGCCGGAACCGCAACTGCTGCCAGGCGAACCGGGCCAGGTCGCCGGTGGTGAAGTAGTTGCGGGCGGCGAGCCCACGGGCGAACCAGTAGATCGACGCGCCCTGCATCATCGTGTTGTCCACGTCGAAGAAGGCCGCAGCGCGGGGATCGGGCGCGGCCGGGGGAGCGGGCTCGGTCTGCGCCCAACCGGTGGTGTGCCCGTGCACGTCGGTGCTGACGGTCACCTTGCGGCTGCGCGCCACCTGCTCCCCCTCACGTCGCTCACCCTGCCCTGCTGCCCGAAGCGAGGGTATCCGGAGCAGCGGTTTCCGCCGCCGGACGCGGGGGCGACGTGCGCCCGCCGGGTCAGGCGCAGACGCCGGGGGTGGGGCCGAGGTCGTCGCTGGCGGTGCCGGCCGACTGGCCGCAGGCAATGGCGGTACGCAGCGCCTCGGTGCGCTCGGCGACCAGGTCCAGCAGCTCCAGCGACTTGGCGGTCCGCTCCTGGTCGGCGCGGGAGCCCCGGTCGGCCAGCGCGTCGAGTGTGCGGCGCTGCCCGGTGAGGAAGGCGTCGACCGTGTTCAGCGCCGCCGGGTCCGCGCGCCGCACGGCGGCGCCGGTGAGCTGGCGTACGCCCTGGCGGATGTCCGCGTCCATGTCGTCCAGCACGGCGCGGTAGCCGGCCCGGTTGCCGCTGACTGAGGACGCCTCGGCCAGCCGGGTCCGGGCGAAGTCGAGGAAGAGCTGCCCACGGCTGATCTCGGAGCTGGCGAGCGCCAACTGGGCCCGCTCGGTGCTGCGCTTCATGCCGTACAGCGCGTCACCGGGTACCGCGTTCTCGCTGGCGGCGGAGATGCCGGAGACGGCGATCGCGCCGGCCGCGATGCCGACCAGGATCGCGCCCCGGGCGCGGGCCCGGCGGGCGGTGACGGCCGGTAGCAGCGATCCGCGACCGGTGGCGGCCTTCTCGACCGGCGCGGCGACGGTGGTCCCGATGCCCTCCCGGTCGGCCGTGGCCAGCAGCATCGCCCGCAGGCCGGTCCGGAACTCCGGGTCGACCTCGGTGTTCGGCGGATTGGCGCCGAGCTGTCGGCTGAGCGCGACGAGCGGTGCGAGCTGATCGTCGGCGCGGGACCGGACGTGATGACGTAGGCCACCGTTGGCTTCGTCGAGAAGCTGCGCGAAGCGCTCGGTGCGCCGACGGGAGAAGAGGGCGTTGTCCACCGCGGCACCTCCTCTCGCTGGTCGCGGCCGGTCGGCCGCGTTCACCACCAGCGACCGACCACCGCATGACACCGGGTACGGAAGCCCTCGTCGGCACCGCCGCCGGTCCACCTCGGAGGTTTCCGGCCGGTCATCGGTCGCACTCGGAGAAACGCGCCGTGCCGGGGCCGGGTTACGGGCCGGCCGGCGGCGAAATCACGCAAAGTGATCGGCTACGGCTGGAAACCGTCTGGGAGAAGTCGAGCCAGCGCCCGCACCGCGCGGTACTGCAACGCCTTGATCGCGCCCTCGTTCTTGCCCATCGCCCGGGCGGTCTCGGCCACCGAGAAACCCTGGAGGAACCGCAGCACGATGCACTCCTGCTGCTCCGGGTTGAGCCGCTTGACGGCTGTCAGCAAGGCGACGTTCGTGATGTGCTCCACCACCGCCGCCTCCGGGCTGCCCTCCGGGCCACGGTCCTCCCGGTCGGCGTCGAGCACGTCGCCGGTGGTGACCTCCAGCCGGTACCGGCCGGACTTGAAGTGGTCGGCGACCAGGTTGCGGGCGATTGTCACCAGCCAGGCGCCGAGGTCGCGTCCCTGCCAGGTGAAGCTGCCGATCCGTTTGAGGGCCCGCAGGAACGTGTCCGAGGTGAGGTCCTCGGCGAGTTGCCGGTTGCCGACCCGGAAGTAGACGAAGCGGAAGACGGTGTCGACGTAGCGGTCGTAGATCAGCCCGAACGCCTCGGCCTCGCCGGCCTGGGCGCGCTCGACCAGGGCCCAGACCTCGGTGGCCGGGTCGGAGGGGTCGGGGCGGCTCGGGAACCCGGTGGAGGTGCCCGCCGACGAGACCACCGGCAGCACCGCCGTCTCCGAGGTGGACACCTCGGTCACCGGGGCGTCCCCGCTGCGGCGGGCCTGGGACGGCATGGTCGGTCGACTCGGTGAGGCGACCCGACCACCGGAGGGTTTCGTGTTCCCGCCGGGCGTCGGTGGTCGGTGCGGAGGTTCGTTCTGATGTGGTCTGCTGCCCACCCGGTTGGCGACGCCTTCGCCGCGTGCGGGCAGGTTGCCCGTGGTGTCCTGCTGGCCGTGAGCGTTGCCGCGCTCGTTGACCGGCGTACGGGGTAGTGGGCCGGGCAGGCCGACCGGGCGGGATGCGAAGCCGAAGGCGGTCATCGGGCCACCTCCGTTGCACCGGCCGTCGCGCCGACGGTGCCCGGTCGATCGATCGGGCCTCCGGCGGGCAGGGCGGCTCCGGGGTGTGCCGGCGGGCGGCAGTTCCCCTTGAGGTGCTGGTCCAATGCGCTCACGGGCACGGGGGCCTCCTCGGGCTGAGGGGTGTCGACTCACGGCAAAATGGGGTGAGCCGACCCGAGTGATGATAGGGCCAACGTCACCCGCGCGTGGCAAGTCCGTTACACAGGGCCAAAGTATTTCTCGGCGGGTCGCACCCCTGGCGGACCGGTTGTCCGTCGGGGGTTGTTGACAACTCGCCGACGGGTTGTTCCAGGGTGTATCCCCAGGTCAGCGTCGTGGTGAGACGGTTCGCCCGGTGGCCCGTGCGCCTCCGGCAGCACTCGACGCGGCCGGCAGCGGCGGGGACGCGTCGGGGCTGTCGCACACCGACGGTGACGCCGCCGGAGTTCCGTGCACGGGACCGAGCCGCGTCCTCGGTGGTCGGTGCGACGTGGTCCGGCCGGGGCCGCACCGGGATCGATCGGCGGGGCCGACGTGTCGGTGTCCTCGGATCGGCGTCGATCGTCGTCCGCAGGCATGGCCGGGCGGCTCCGGCTGTGCCAGACTCAGCGACCGTGCAGGACCGAGACGCAGCCGTCGGGCCGGGGTCGCGCCCCGCCCCCGACGAGGACGCAGGCACTGTCGGCCGCCCGCAGGCGGCCGACGGCACCGGGCCGAATCTGGCCGACCACCTGACCCGGGCGGCCCGGAGCAGTCCGGACCAGCCGGCGCTGTATTTCTCCGACCGGACGATCACCTGGTCCGAACTGGACGAGACGGTGACCGGAGTGGCCTTGGCGCTGGCCCAGGCGGCCCCCGGCGCGGACGGCCGACCGGCGCGGGTCGCCGTGGCACTGCCCAACTCACCGGACTTCGTGGTCGGTCTGCTCGGTGCGCTGCGGGCCGGACTGACGGCGGTGCCGGTCAACCCCACGCTGACGGCCCGCGAGCTGCGACAGGTGTTGGCCGACTCGGCCGCGTCGGTGCTGATCGGCACCGAACGCGTCCGGGACCTGGTGGCCGACGCCGAGTTGCCCGCACTGCGCGCCGTGCACACCACACCGCCCGGCGCCGACGGCGGTACGCCGACCTTCCCGGTGCGGGCCGCCGACGACCTGGCGGTACTGCTCTACACCTCGGGCACCGAGGGACAGCCGAAGGGCGCCATGCTCTCGCACGGTGCCCTGGCCGCAAACCACGAGCAGGTCGACCGGATCGCACCGCCGGTGGTCGGGCCGGACGACGTGGTGCTGCTGGCGTTGCCGCTGTTCCACGCGTACGGGCTGAACGCCGGACTGGGTGCGGTGCTGCACCACGGGGCGACCGGCGTACTCGTCGACGACCCGGGTGCCGACGCGGCGTTGGCCGAGATCGCCCGACACCGGGCGACCGTGCTGATCGGCGTACCGTCGATGGTGCAGTCCTGGGCACGGGCGGACGCCGACGTGCTGGCCGAGGCGATGGCGGCGGTGCGGGTCGTGGTCTGCGGCGCGGCGCCGCTCGATCCGGCGGACGCGGCGCGCTTCACCGAGGCCACCGGTCGGCCGGTGCAGATCGGCTACGGCCTGACCGAGACCGCGCCGGTGCTCACCTCGACCCTGGTCGGCGGGGAGCCGAAACCGGGCTCGATCGGCCGCCCGCTGCCCGGCGTCGAGCTGCGGCTGGTCGGGGCGGACGGGACCGAGCTGTGGCGCGACGGCCTGGCCGCCCCCGACGACGACGCGGAGGAGTGGGACCTGTCCGACCCGGTGGCCGGCACCGATCCCGGTCAGATCGTGGTGCGCGGGGCCAACCTCTTCTCCGGGTACTGGCCGGACGGCACGGGCGGGCCCGACCCGGACGGCTGGTGGGCCACCGGCGACGTCGCGTACGCGGACGCCGACGGTGATCTCTTCCTGGTCGACCGGCTCGGTGAGCTGATCCTGGTCAACGGCTTCAACGTGTACCCGCACGAGGTCGAGTCGGTGCTCGCGGCCCATCCGGCGGTGGCGGAGTCGGCGGTAGTGGGGGTGCCGCACCCCCGGACCGGGGAGACTGTCCGGGCGTACGTGGTGCCGGCGGCGGGGCATCGGGCGACCGGTGCCGAGCTGATCGCGCACTGCGCGCGTAATCTGGCCAGATTCAAGTGCCCGACCGACGTCGAGTTCGTCGACCTGCTGCCGCGCTCGGTGATCGGGAAGGTACGCAAGACCCTGCTCCGACCCACCGGCACGACGGAGGAGACCGATGCGTGAGCCCCGCCTGACCCTGATCACCCGACCCGGCTGCCACCTCTGCGAGGACGCCAAGGCGGCCCTCGACCGGGTCGTCGCGGTCACCGGCGACCGGTGGATCGAGCAGGACGTGAGCGGCGACGCCGAGATGGAACGCGAGTACGGCGACCGGCTGCCGGTGGTGCTGCTCGATGGCAAGGAGCACGGCTACTGGCGTGTGGAGGAGCAGCGGTTGCTCAAGGATCTGACCACTCCGCAGCTCTGAGGCCGCCGGTAGGGTGCGGTGATGACCCCTGCGCGCACCCATCTGGTGTGGGACTGGAACGGCACCCTGCTCAACGATCTCGATCTGGTGGTGGCCTGCACCAACGCCGCCTTCAGCAGCGCGGGCGGGCCGTCGGTGACGGTGGCGGAGCACCGGGTGCGGTTCCGTCGGCCGATCGCCGACTACTACGCGGACGTACTCGGCCGGGCCGTGGACGAGCAGGACTTCGGCCGCCTCGACAAGATCTTCCACGACGCGTACCGGCTGGGGTTGACCGGCTGTGAGCTGGCCCACGACGCGGTCGACGCGATGGCCGCCTGGCCGGGCAGCCAGTCGCTGTTGTCCATGTGGTTCCACGACGAGCTGGTCCCGGCGGTCCGGACGTACGGGCTGGCCGGCCGGTTCGTCCGGGTCGACGGATGGCGGGACCGGGTCGGCGGCGACCGCAAGGCGGAGTCACTGGCCCGCCACCTGGCCGAGATCGGCGTGGACGGCCGGTCGGTGGTGGTGATCGGCGACTCGATCGACGACGCCGACGCGGCGTACGCCGTCGGTGGGCGGGCCGTCCTCTACAGCGGCGGTTTCACCGACCGGTCCCGGCTGGAGGTCTCCGGCCACCCGGTCGCCGACACCCTGGTCGAGGCCGTGACGCTCGCCACCGCGCTGGCCGACGTCCCGACGGTGGAATCGCCCAGCTGAGCCGAAACGGGTGTCACCGTGCGTGGTCGCGGTCTCTCGATCTCCGCATTCGATCAATGATTGGCGTGTGTGATTGGTCAGAGAAGTCGGGATTGAGCAATAATCGCGCCGGTAGTCGTGGTGAAGGGGTCTCCGGTCGATCTTGCGGGACGGAGGGGCTGGTGGGGGCGCGGCGCGTGCCGACAAGATCGCGATTTGTGCACGTCTTCACAAGCGCCTACTCTGTAATTCCGACGCGCCCTGCTAGCACAGCCGGCAATTTCGGTCGCCAGCGGGAGTCCCGAAACGACCGGCCGGTGGAGTTGGTCGAGGATCGCACCGCACGGAGTCTCATGAGTCAGCATCGTCACCCAGGCGCGCCCGGCCGCGCCGGTGCCGTACCGGCGCTCCCGGACCTGCCCGAGGCGACGGTCGCCCGGCTCCCCGAGTACCTCCGTGCCCTGCACAACCTCGCCGAAACCGGCCACGAGACGATTTCCAGCGAAGGCCTGGCCAACGCCGCCGGGGTGAACTCCGCGAAACTCCGCAAGGACCTGTCCCACCTCGGCTCGTACGGCACCCGGGGCGTCGGCTACGACGTGGCGCTGCTGGTCGAGCAGATCGAGTACGTCCTCGGGCTCACCCAGCGTCGGGCGGTCGCCCTGGTCGGCGTCGGTAACCTCGGTCACGCGCTGGCCGGTTACGACGGGTTCGCCGGTCGCGGGTTCCGGATCGCCGCCCTCTTCGACGCCGACCCCCGCCGCATCGGCGAGGAGATCAACGGGCTCGTCGTGCGGCACATCGACGAGTTGCCCGAGGTCGCCGCCGCCGAGGCCGTCGCCATCGGTGTCATCGCCACCCCGGCCCCCGCCGCCCAGCGGGTCGCCGACCAGTTGGTCGCCGTCGGCGTGACGAGCATCCTGAACTTCGCGCCGTGCGTACTCTCGGTTCCGGAGGGGGTCGACGTCCGCAAGGTCGACCTCGCCATCGAACTGCAGATCCTGTCGTTCCACGAGCACCGCAAGGCAGCACTGACCGCGCTCCCCGCCGCCGGTGGGTCCGCTCTCACCGCCCTGCCGGGTGGGTTCGCGGTCACCGAGAGCCAGGAGGCGATCGGCACGTGAAACTCATCGTCGTCGGCGCCTCCTACCGCACCGCGCCGGTCGCCACCCTGGAACGGCTCGCGGTGCCGCCGGCCGATCTGGGAGCCACCCTGGACCGGCTGATGGCACAGCCGTACGTCAGCGAGGTCGTCCTCGTCTCCACCTGCAACCGGGTGGAGGTGTACGCGGCCGTCTCCGGCTTTCACGGCGGCCTCGGCGACATCTGCGCCGTCCTCGCCGAGCAGGCCGGCTGCCCGCCCACCGCGCTGGCCAACAACCTCTACGTGCACTTCGACTCCGCCGCGGTCGAGCACGTCTTCCGGGTCGCCGCCGGGCTGGACTCCATGGTCATCGGCGAGGCGCAGATCCTCGGGCAGCTCCGGGACGCCTACCACTGGGCCGGCGAGACCGACGCCGCCGGCCGGCTGCTGCACGAGCTGATGCAGCAGGCGCTGCGGGTGGGCAAGCGGGCCCACTCCGAGACCGGCATCGACCGGGCCGGACAGAGCGTGGTCACCGCCGCGCTGGGGCTGGCCGCCGGTCATCTCGGCAACGACCTCGTCGGTCGTCCCGCGTTGGTGGTCGGTGCGGGGGCGATGGGCTCGCTGGGCGTGGCGACGCTGTCCCGGCTCGGTGCCGGGCCGGTGACCGTGACCAACCGCAGCACCGACCGGGCCGTCCGGCTGGCCGAGTCGTACGGTGCCGCCGCGCGGGAGATGACCGAGCTGGCCGACACGCTGTCCACGGTGGACATCGTAGTAGCCGCCACCGCGTCCACCGAGCCGGTCCTCACCCGTCCGGTCGTCGCCGAGGCGGTGGCCGCCCGCGAGCCGGAGCGAGGTCCGTTGGTCCTGCTGGACCTGGCCGTACCCCGCGACGTCGGGCCTGGTGTGGCCGAGCTGCCCGGCGTCGAGGTGATCGACATCGACCGGATGGCGGCACTGCTCGCCGACGGGCCGGTCGCCGCCGACGCCGCCGCCGTCGAACGGATCGTGGCCGCCGAGGTCGAGTCCTTCCTCACCTGGCTGCGCGGTGCCGACGTGGCACCGACCGTGGCCGCCCTGCGCGGCCGGGCCGACGACGTGGTCACCGCCGAGTTGCGCCGACTCGCGCAGCGCCGCCCCGACCTCACCGACGACCAGCGTGCCGAGGTGGCCCGCACCGTGCACCGGGTGGTCCAGCGACTGCTGCACCAGCCGACCGTGCGGGTCCGGCAGCTCGCCGCCGAACCCGGCGGCGACCAGTACGCCGCCCTGCTGCGCGAGCTGTTCGACCTCCAGGTCCCGCAGACCTCGCCGGTGGACACCGTCCCCGACATCACCCCACCCGGAGGTGAGCAATGAGCGAGCGCCAGCGAGCGAATCGTCAGCTCAGTGCGAAGGTGCCTCATGGTGGCACGCAGCGGAGCGGAGGGCCGGCATGAGCGAGCGCCGCTTGAGCGCCGCCCCACTGCGCCTCGGTACCCGGGGCAGCACGTTGGCGATGGCCCAGTCCGGGCACGTCGCCGACGCCCTGACCGCCCGTACCGGACGCCCCGTCGAACTGGTCGAGGTGGTCACCGCCGGCGACCGGTCCAGCGCGCCGGTGCACCGACTCGGGGTGGGCGTGTTCGTCTCCGCGCTGCGGGACGCGCTGGTCGCCGGCACGATCGACTTCGCCGTCCACTCGTACAAGGACCTGCCCACCGCCACCGCGCCCGGGCTGCACATCGCCGCGGTGCCGCCGCGGCAGGACCCGCGTGACGCGCTCGTCGCCCGGGACGGCAAGACGTTGGCCGAGCTCGCCCCCGGGGCGAACATCGGCACCGGCGCGCTGCGCCGGATCGCCCAGCTACACGCGCTGGGCCTGCAACTGTCGGTCACTCCGATCCGGGGCAACATCGACACCCGGCTCACCCGGGTGCTCGGCCCGGAGGCCGACCTGGACGCCGTCGTCCTGGCCCGGGCGGGGTTGGCCCGCATCGGCCGGGCCGACGTCATCACCGAGACGCTCGACCCGATGCTGATGCTGCCCGCGCCCGCCCAGGGTGCGCTGGCGGTGGAGTGCCGGGCCGACGACCCGGACCTGGTCGAACTGCTCGCCACGCTCGACGACGCACCGTCGCGCGCCGCAGTCACCGCGGAGCGGGCGATGCTGGCCACCCTGGAGGCCGGATGCTCCGCTCCGGTCGCCGCCTACGCCGAACTCGCCGAAGGCGACGCCGGTGACGAGATTTACCTGCGCGGGGCGGTGATCAGCCCGGACGGCACCCGTGACATCCGGCTGTCCCGCACCGGAACGCCCGCCGATGCGGCGGAGATCGGCAAGGCACTCGCCGCCGAACTCCTCGACCTCGGCGCCGACTCGATCCTCGGCCCGCAAGGACACGACGGCCCGGGGACCCAGCAATTTGGGAGCACAGAATGACCCGCACCCGTAAGCCCGTAGGCCGGATCGCATTCGTCGGGGCCGGTCCCGGCGACCCGGGCCTGCTGACCCGCCGGGCGCACGACGCCCTGGTCGACGCCGACCAGGTCGTGTACGACCGGGGAGTCCCCGAGTCGTTGCTCGACGTCGTCCGGGCCGAGGCCAGGGAAGACGCCCAGTTCACCCCGGCCGAGGGCGCGCCGGGCGACGTGGCGAAGGTACTGATCTCGGCTGCCCGCTCCGGGCAGAACGCGGTGCACCTGGTGGCCGGCGACCCGTTCGGCCACGACTCGGTGGTCAAGGAGGTGCAGGCGGTGGCACGTACCGCCGCGCACTTCGAGGTGGTGCCCGGCGTCGGCCAGGCCGAGGGCGTCGCCGCGTACGCGGGTGTGCCGCTGCCCGGCGTACGCACCGCCGCCGACGTCGAGGACGTCGGCACGCTGGACTTCGAGGCGCTGGCCGGAGCGGTGCAGCGCGGCTCGCTGGCGCTCGCGGTGGACGCCGGTGACCTGGCCGCGATCCGCGACGGGCTGCTCGCCGCCGGGGTCGACGGCACCACCGACGTCGGGGTGACCGGTGACGGCACCGGGGAGACGCAGTACACCACCACGTCGACCGTGGACTCCTTCGTCGCGGCGGCACTCGGCTTCACCGGTCGGGTCGTGCTGACCGTCGGCGAGGGCGTGGGCCAGCGCGACAAGCTGAGCTGGTGGGAGAACCGCCCGCTGTACGGCTGGAAGGTGCTGGTGCCCCGCACCAAGGAGCAGGCCGGCGCGATGAGTGCCCGGCTGCGCGCGTACGGGGCCATCCCGTGCGAGGTGCCGACGATCGCGGTGGAGCCGCCGCGTACCCCGGCCCAGATGGAGCGGGCGGTCAAGGGCCTGGTCGACGGCCGGTACGCCTGGGTGATCTTCACCTCGGTCAACGCGGTGCGCGCGGTCTGGGAGAAGTTCGGCGAGCACGGTCTGGACGCCCGGCACTTCGGTGGCGTCAAGATCGCATGCATCGGCGAGGCCACCGCCGACGCGGTCCGCGCCTTCGGTATCCAGCCGGAGCTGATCCCCTCCGGGGAGCAGTCGTCCGAGGGGCTGCTGGCCGAGTTCTCGCCGCACGACGAGGTGCTCGACCCGGTGGGCCGGGTGCTGCTGCCGCGCGCCGACATCGCCACCGAGACGCTCGCCGCCGGGCTCACCGAGCGCGGCTGGGAGGTCGACGACGTGACCGCGTACCGGACGGTCCGCGCGGCCCCGCCGCCCGCCGAGATCCGCGACGCGATCAAGTCGGGCGGGTTCGACGCGGTGCTGTTCACCTCGTCGTCCACGGTCCGGAACCTGGTCGGCATCGCCGGCAAGCCGCACGCGCGTACCGTGGTAGCCGTCATCGGGCCCAAGACCGCGGAGACCGCGACGGAGTTCGGCCTGCGGGTCGACGTCCAGCCGCCGCACGCCTCCGTGCCGGACCTGGTGGAGGCGCTCGCCGGCTACGCCGTCGAGCTGCGGGAGAAGCTCGCCGCGATGCCGGCGAAGCAGCGCCGTGGCTCGAAGGTCCAGGGGCCGACCGCGCTCAGGTTCCGGTAGTCGTCAGGGAGGGCACCGTGCCGTACCCCGAGAACCGTCCCCGCCGGCTGCGGCGTACCGCAGCCGTGCGGCGGCTGGTCTCCGAGACCCGTCTCGACCCGGCCGAACTGATCGTGCCGATGTTCGTCAAGGAGGGGCTGACCGAGCCCCGGGCGATCTCCTCGCTGCCCGGCGTGCTCCAGCACTCCCGCGACTCGCTGCGCAAGGCGGCCGTCGAGGCGGTACGCGCCGGCGTCGGCGGGATCATGCTGTTCGGGGTGCCGGCGTCGCGCGACGAGCGCGGCTCCGGTGGCCTCGACCCGAACGGGATCCTCAACGTCGCCATCCGGGACGTGGTCTCCGAGGTGGGTGACTCCACCGTCGTGATGAGTGACCTCTGCCTGGACGAGTTCACCTCGCACGGGCACTGCGGCCTGCTCCGGCCGGACGGTTCGGTGGACAACGACGCCACCCTGGCCGCGTACGCCGAGATGGCGGTGGCCCAGGCCGACGCCGGGGTCGGCATGGTCGGCCCGTCCGGGATGATGGACGGCCAGGTCGGAGTGGTACGCCGGGCGCTCGACGCGGCCGGTCACGCTGACGTCGCCGTGCTGGCCTACACCGCCAAGTACGCCTCGGCGTTCTACGGCCCGTTCCGCGACGCGGTCGAGTCGGCGCTCGACGGCGACCGCCGGACGTACCAGCAGGACCCGGCGAACCTGCGCGAGTCCCTGCGCGAGGTCGAGCTGGACGTGGCCGAGGGCGCCGACATCGTGATGGTCAAGCCGGCCCTGCCCTACCTCGACGTGGTCGCCGCGGTCCGGGCCGCGGTCGACGTCCCGGTCGCCGCCTATCAGGTCTCCGGCGAGTACGCCACTGTCGAGGCCGCCGCCGCCAACGGCTGGATCGACCGCGAGAAGGTGATGCTGGAGACGCTCACCTCGATCCGCCGCGCCGGTGCGCAGATCATCCTCACCTACTGGGCCGTGGAGGCCGCCGGCCTGCTCCGCGACCGCTACTGATCCCCACCCCGGTCCGCAACGATCCGCCGCCCCCGAACCCCCGATCCTGGTCCTACTGACCGACCGCGACCCCGAGCCTCAGCGCGCGGCGTCGAGGCGGTGCACCAACTCGGCCACGTCGACGCTGTATTCGCACCACTCCCGGTCGGGCCGGTAGCCCAGCTCCGCGTTGACCTTGAGCATGGCCTCGTTGGCCTGGGCGTTCCACGTCTGGACCTCGATGAGCTGCGGCTCGGCCGAGCGCAACTCCAGCAGCATGCGGGCCTTGATCGCGCGGTCGATCCCGTAGCCGCGGTGATCCTGCACCACGATCGTGTCGTACTGATCCGCACGGGTGGGGTGCTGTGCCGGCACGACCACCTCGGTCAGGCCGGCCACCTCGCCGGTCTTCTCGTGCAGGGCGAGCACGATGTACGGCTTCATCCCCCGCCGGTGCAGGCAGTCGAGACTGTCGCGTAGCCGCTGCGGGTCGTACGAGCTGGGCCGTAGCTCGCCGTCCTCGACGTCACGGATCTCGGCCTTGGCCCGCGCGTACGCCTCGATGAGCTCGTCCGGTGGGCCGCCCGGGTGGAACTGCACGTGGTAACCGGCGCCGACACCGGTCGACATCTCGGCCAGCTCGGTCCAGTCGACCCCGGCGAGGTCGAGCACGCTGCGGGTCTCGACGTACTCCCGGCTGAAGCCCAGCGACTCGTAGAAGGCGACGGCCGGGGTGTCACCCACCACCTCGACGCCGATCGACTCGAAGCCCTCCTGGTAGACCCGGCGGGAGGCGCGCAGGACGAGATCGCGGCCGAGGCCCTGACGCCGGTGGTCGGGGTGCACCAGCACCTCCAGCACACCGATGCTGCCGAGCAGCAGCACGTGCACCTGACCCAGGATCGGGCCGGGCGTCCCGTCGGCGGCCTGCTCGGCCTGGGCCACCCAGGCGATCCGTCGTTCGCCGGGCATCACCTCGGTGAGGTACTCCCGCACGGAACTCTCCCGCCATGGCGGATCCTGCGGAAGATCGACCGCCAGGACCGCGTTCAGCGTGTCCAACAGCGACGCGATCTCGGCGGACGACGCGGTCCTGGGGTCCCACTCGCGCACCATCACGCGTCTAGCTTGCCGTTAACCGCTGCCGGGGGGAAGTGTCCAGTCCTCCAATGTGCGGGGACGATCACTTCACGTGCGACTCGCCTGTCCGTACCGGTTGGCCGTTTCGAAGACGGCCTGGGCGTACCGACCGACGTTGTTGTACGACAGAATGGCGTTCCACCAGTCACCCGGAACGGTGAGGTTGCGGCCCCCCTTGCACAGGTACGTTCCGGCGGCCAGCGCGGCGTCGTGGATGTTGTGCGGGTCCTTGACCCCGTCGCCGTCCGCGTCGGCGCCGTTCTCCTGCCAGGTCGTCGGGATGAACTGCATCGGTCCGACCGCCCGGTCGTAGGTGGTGTCCCGGTCCAGCTCGCCCCGGTCGGTGTCGGCGATCCGCATCCGACCGCCCTGCCCGTCCAGCGGTAGTCCGATGATCTCCGGAGTGGCCCTGCCGTCCGGCCCGAGCCGCGCGTTGTTGGCCTGCCCGTGCCGAGATTCGACGAAGCCGATCGCGGCCAGCGTGGTCCAGCTCAGGCCGCAGGCCCGGTTGGTCTCGGCGAGCACCAGCTCGGCGTAGCCGTACGCCTGGACAGCGATCGGGTCGATGCCGGTCTTGGCGCCGACCTCGCGGGCCCACCCGGCGAGGGCGTCGGAAGGGCGTCCCGCCACCGGCGCGGTACCCCCCGTCGTGCCCGGGAACGGCGTAGCTCCCGGCGGCAGCGTCTCGGTGGTCGGCGGCACCGCGCCGATCGGTGGAGCCTCGGTCAGCGGCAGCGTGCCGTCGGTCGCCTCCGGCCCGGCGGTCGCGTCGGCCGCGACCGGACGCGGCGCGCCGACGGTCGCCGGCACCAGCAGCGCGCCGGCCGTCGCGGTCGCGATGACCAGCGCGAGCAGGAACACCCCGGGCAGGGTCAGCCGCCCGCCGGGCCGCCGCGACCAGTCCCGGGTCGCGCGGGCGGCGGCCCGTGGACCCGGCACGCGTACGGCGTGCGCGAAGCGCACCCGGCGTCGCCGGGCTCGCCGCGGCCGGTCACCCGTCCCGCCCGCCACCTCCCCGTCGGTCTTGGTGGCGGTGCCGGTCGCGTTCGCCGCGTCGCCATCGGTCTTGGTGGCGGTGCCGGTTGCCGCGTCGCCATCGGTCTTGGTGGCGTCGTCGGTCTTGGTGGTGGTCCCGCGCTCGGTCTTGCTGGCGGCCTCGGTTTTGGTGGTCGCGTCGGCCTTGGCGGTGACGTCGGCCGTGGACTCGGGCTTCGGGTCGGGCTTGGCCGGCAGTTCGGACGCAGGCTTGTCGGGCGCAGGCTTGTCGGGCGCAGGCTTGGCCGGCAGCTCGGGCGCGGGTGTGGCCGCCCTGATCGTCGGCGCACTGGCAGCCGTGTCGGCCCCGGTGGTGGGCGACCCGCCGGCCGGTTCGCCGGATCTCAACCAGGGTCGGCGCGGCCGGGGGACCGCGCTGACCGGTCTGTCCGTAGTGGCGCCGGTTTGGGCGCCCGGCGTGGCCGGTCGCAGGGGTCGAAGGGTCGAACGCTCTTCGCCGTCTGCCACCCGTCGAGTATCACCCATGTCGCCGCGAGCGTCAGGTCCGGTCGTACCCTGATGCCATGCCCCGGTACGAGTTCCGCTGCCGCGCCTGTGGTGACACCTTCGAGGTCAACCGGCCGATGGCCCAGGCGGGCGAGCCCGCATCCTGCCCGAAGGGGCACTCCGACACGGTGAAGTTGTTGTCGACGGTCGCGGTCACGGGACGGGGTGCCGGTGCCTCCGGCGGTCCGCCCGCACCCTCCGGCGGCGGCTGCTGTGGTGGCGGTTGCGGCTGTTGAACGCCGCTGGCGACGGTGGCCGGTCGGACGTGGTCGGACCGGCCGGAGAGCCGTCGTACGTGGTGGGACGGTTGATGTCGGTCTTGCCCGGATGCCGGGTGCGATGGCACCTTGGGGCGGAGTCTCGGCCGACCGTTCTCACGATGCGTGATGATCTGGTTTCGGGAAGTATGAAGCCGAGGCCAGGGGGGAGGTTCCACGCATGCCGCCACGGATCCACCTCCCGAGTGGCTGGGTGACGTTCGTCTTCACCGACATCGAGGGCTCCACGCGACTGGCGCAGATGCTCGGCTCCGGGTATCGCCCGGTGCTGCGGGAACACCGCCGTCTGCTGCGCCGGACGATCGCCGCGACCGAGGGCGCCGAGCTGCTGACCGAGGGGGACTCGTTCTTCCTGGCCTTCGGGGACGCCGGTGCCGCGCTGACCGCCTGCCTGACCGCGCAGCGCGCGCTCGGCGAGCACGAGTGGCCGACCCCGGAGGCCGCGCCCCGGGTGCGGATGGGCCTGCACACCGGCTGGGCCGAGCCACGTGACGGCGAGTACGCCAGCCCGGAGGTGCACCGGGCCGCCCGGGTCGCCGCCGCCGCGCACGGCGGGCAGGTGCTCTGCTCCGCCGCGACCGCGCGGCACGCCGATCCGCTGCCGTTCGGGGCGTCCCTGATCGACCTCGGGCTGCACCGGTTGCGGGGTTTCGACGACCGGGAACGTCTCTTCCAACTCGTCGCCCCGGGCCTGGAGCGGCAGTTCCCGCGTCCGCGTACGGCCGACGCGGTGGCGCACAATCTGCCGATCCCGGTCACCTCGTTCGTCGGCCGGCAGGCCGAACGGATCGAGTTGCGGGAACTGGTGGCCGGGCACCGGTTGGTCACCGTGCTCGGTGCCGGTGGCGGCGGCAAGACCCGGCTGGCCGTGGAACTCTCCATCGACCTGGTCGACGAGTACCCCGACGGGGTCTGGTTCGTCGACATCGCCTCGGTGACCGATCCGGGTCTGGTGGCGTTCGCGATCGCCGCGGTGCTCGGGCTGCGTCCCGAACCGGGCCGTCCCATGGTGGACACCCTGGTCGAGTACGCGGCCGGTCGCCGGATGCTGATCGTCCTCGACACCTGCGACGTGCAGCCGACGGCCTGCGCCGAGGCGGTGTCCCGGCTGCTCTCCGGCGGCAGCGGGGTGAAGGTGCTGGCGACCACCCGGGAGCCGCTGGCGTTGCCCGGCGAGGTGGTGTGGCGCATCCCGCCGCTCTCGGTCGACCCGTCACCGGACGGCACCGAGAGCGACGCGGTCGCGTTGCTGCTGGACCGGACCGCCGCCGCCCGGGGCGGGCGACGTCCGGACGCGGTCGAGTCGGCGGACCTGCGCCGGGTGGTACGCCGGCTGGACGGGCTCCCGTTGGCGATCGAGCTGGCCGCGGCGCGGCTGCGCGTGCTCTCCGTCGGGCAGCTCGCCGAACGCCTCGACGACGTGCTGGGCACGCTGGACGCCGGTCGCGACGATCCGGAGCCACCACCGACCGACCACGGCAATACGGGCAACCAGCGGGACACCGTGGACCTGGTGGCGGCGGCGACCGGGGCGAGTCCGCAGTCCCCGGCGACGCGGGCGGTGGCGCGGTCGGCGATCGAACGTCACCTGACCATGCAGGCGACGGTCACCTGGTCGTACCGCACGCTCGGGCCGAGGGCCGCGCGGCTGCTGCGCTGGCTGGCGGTGTTCGCTGGCCCGGTCGACCTGCCGACCGTCGAGTGGCTGCTCGACGACGACCCGCTCGACCCGCTCTCGGTGCTCGTGGACAAGTCCATGGTGCTGGCCGAGCCGCAGGCCGGCGGCTGCACGTACCGGATGCTCGACCCGATAAGGGCGTACGCGGCCCGTCGACTCGCCGAGGCCGGTGAGGAGCAGGACGCGCGCAACCGGCACGTGGACTGGTCGGCGCACGCGCTGGAACGGGCACATCTGGGCCCGGACGGCCAGCCGGTGACGCTGTCGCTGTACGCATTGGATCCGCTCGCCGGTGAGCTGCGCGCCGCCCTGCGCTGGTGCGCCACCGGTGGCAGTGCCCGGGCGGGCCTGCGGCTGGCCAGTGGCCTCGACCAGTGGTGGCGGGAACGCGGGCTGGCCCGGGAGGGGCGCCTGTGGCTGTTCCGGCTCTACGGCCGGATCGCCGAGACCGGGGAGGCGATCCCCGAGGCCGAGCTGGCGGCGGCGTACCACATGCATTCGCTGCACGCCGGTGGCGACGGCGAGTACGCCGAGGAGCTGCGCTACTCGCAGCGGGCCGAGGCGGCGGCCCGGCAGGCGGGGGACGCCGGACTGCTGGCCCGGGTGCTCGCCGGGCGGGCGGCGCCGCTGGTGGACATGGGACAGTTCGCCGAGGCCGAACGGGTCTGCCGGGAGGTCATCGACTGGGCGCGTGAGCAGGGGGTGGAGTCCGAGGCGCTGTTCGCGGTGTTCCGGCTGGCCGAGCTGCTCTGGCGGCGGGGCGCCCTGGACGAGGCGGCCGACCTGCTCGCGGCGGCACGACCGGTGGAGGCGGCCCGCCCGGTCGACCGGGGGCGGCGTTCGGTGGACATGCTGCTCGGCATGGTGGCGTTGGCCCGGGGTGATCTGGTGGCCGCGCACGAGCACCTGCTGGCGGCGTTGCGGTCCCGGATGAACCACGGTTTCCACGGCCGGGCCTGCGACACGCTCAACGCGATCGCGGTGCGCTGCCTCGCCGGGGACGAGCCGCTGACCGCAGCCCGGTTGTTCGGTGCGGCGCAGGCGACCCGGGCGGGGCTGCGGTCGACCACCGGCATCTACGACGGCTACTGGAACGAGCGGCAGGTGGCGCTGCGTCGGACGTTGGGCGACGCCGCCTTCGACGAGGCGTACGGGGAAGGCGCGGAGCTGGGCCTGGACGAGGCCGTGGCGTTGGCGCTCGGCGTCGAGCATCCCGACCTGGCCGCCGATTCGGCCCGGTTCGCGGCGCGGGCGGGCCGGGCCACACCCCGCCAGTCGACCGCCGCCGCCGACCGACACACCGAACACGCCTGACCGAGGGGTCCGCGTCGGCCGCGGACCCCTCGGCCGGGAGATCAGGCGCGCGCGAGGCGTTCCGCGTCGGCCTTCATCCGGGCGGCCCGGTCGATGTCGGACTGCTGGACGGCGGCGGCCGAGCCGAAGACACTCACCGCCTGGTAGTAGGTCCAGGCCAGGCTGAGGCAGGCCGGACGGACGACCGCGTTGTACGTGGCACAGACCCGCTTGAGATCCTCATAGAAGGCGCTGTCCAGGCGGGACTTGTTGGCGCTGAACTGGCCGACCGCCTTGTAGTTGCGGTAGCCGAAGTCGTGGCGGTGGCAGGAGAGGGAGAAGCGGAACCCGAGCGGGTTGTCCGGGCTGGACGAGCAGAAGTCGGTGGACCAGTCGAAGTTGTAGCCGGCCCACGGTGTGCGGTTCTGCCGGGCCGAGTTCCAGGCGTTGTAGCTGCTGGCGCTGGTCTGCGTCCAGCTCGACAGCACGGACAGCTTCTGGGCGGGCGTGACGGCTGCGGTCGCCGGGGACGCCACGGCGAGCGTGGCGGCCAGCGCGACCGCGCCGGAGGCGAGGACGGTGGTGAGACGTCTGAGCACGGGGGATACCTCCGCGGGGGTGTGCGGTGGGGCAATGGTTACCGGCGAGTACCCGGAGTTCGACCAGTCTCGATCAAGGTCGCGGCATTCGGGTGTAACCATTGAGAAATATTGGTGACCGGTGCTGAAACAGACGAATACCCCGGACGCCGGTGACGTCCGGGGTATTCGCGGCCGGTCGGCCTGATTCGCAGCTCAGTGCCGGGTGGGCCGGCGGGTGGTCAGTCGAAGAAGCGGGCCATGTGGGTGGGGGAGGGGCCGTCGTCGTCGACGCCCAGCGGGGTGAGGTCGGCGAAGATCGACGCGCCGTCCGTGCCGGCGTGCAGTGGGTGCCAGCGTGGGGTGCCTGGTGGACGCATCGCGCAGACCCCCTTGATGGTCTGCACGTCGAGCAGCCGGACGTGGGTCGGGTCGGCGACCGCGTTCACATGGCCCCACCAGGGGCTCATCACGTGCAGGACGCCGCCGGGGCGCAGTACCCGGTGGCACTCGTCGAGCAGGGGCAGGAAGTCGATCAGGTGCTCCAGGATGTGCACCGCGAACAGGACATCCACCGAGTCGTCGGCCAGCGGCAGCGAGCCGGAGAGGTCGGCCACCGCGTCCACCCCGGGGGCCGGAAAGATGTCCAGCCCGAGGTTGCCCGGCCACTGCTTGGTGCCGCCGCAGCCGAGGTCCACCACCACCGGGTCGCGTCCGCCGACGCGTACCCGGCACCAGACGCCGAAGACCCCGGCGAGCCGGCCGACCTGCTCGCGTACCAGGCGGAGTTGGGCCGGTTCGTCGACCTCGCCGGTCAGGTGGGCGACGCCCCGGTCGAAGCGGACCTCGACGGCCAGCGACCGCAGCCTCTCGTCGTGGCGGGCCTGGTCCGCCCATGCCTCCGCGAGGAACCGGTCGACCGCCCGCAGCCGTTCGGCCGAGGGCGGGGTGTGTGCCAACGCGACCATTCGCCTACCTCCGGCCGGCGCGATACCCCGGATCGCTGCCCGTTATGCGCAACTTATCCCAGGGGGTGACGCTCGGGTGGGCCGTCGGCCGGACTGCCGCAGGGAGCCGGGCTGCCGCAGGGAGATCGATCAGCCGGGGGCGGTACGCCGGGGGCGGCCGGCGGCGCCGATCCGCTGTCGGGGTGCGGGCACCTTGGGGCGCTTGAGGTGGTAGCGGTGCAACTCGGCGTGGCCGGCCAGGGACGGGTCCTCACTCATCGAGACCAGTTCCCAGCCCTGGTCGCCAGCCCGGTTGAGATGGGCCAGCGCGGTGTCGCCGTACGGCGTGACGTCGATCATGGAACCGTCGGGGCCGTACCAGATGAAGACGATCTCCCAGCCGGCGTCGGTGCTCGCCGCCTGGCGGCGCCGCACCAACAGTGCGTACTCCCACCTGAGCATGCAGTGATTGTCGCTCCGGCGGGGGCCGCAGGCCGGGATCAGGACTCGGCGATCCGTCCGGCGTCGACCCGCAGGCGGCGGTCCACGCGTACCGCGTCCAACATCCGCCGGTCGTGCGTCACCAGCAGCAACGTGCCCGGGTAGCCGGCCAGCGCCGACTCCAACTGCTCGATCGCCGGGAGGTCCAGGTGGTTGGTCGGCTCGTCGAGCACCAGCAGGTTGACCCCGCGCCCCTGCAACAGCGCCAGCGCGGCCCGGGTCCGCTCGCCCGGGGAGAGCGTCGCGGCCGGGCGCAGCACGTGCTGGGCGCGCAGGCCGAACTTGGCCAGCAGCGTCCGCGCGTCGGCCGGCGACAGGTCCGGTGCGGCGACCCGGAAGGCGTCCAGCAGTGGCGCGTCCCCGAGGAACGACCCGCGTGCCTGGTCCACCTCGCCGACCACCACGCCGGGGCCCAGCGCGGCCTGACCGGCGTCCAGCGGCAGCCGGCCCAGCAGAGCGGCCAGCAGCGTCGACTTGCCGGACCCGTTCGCCCCGGTGATCGCCACCCGGTCCGCGAGCGCGATCTGGAGGTTCACCGGGCCGAGGGTGAAGTCGCCTCGGCGTACCACCGCGTCGCGCAGGGTGGCCACGACGGCGCCGGCGCGGGGCGCGGGGGCGATCTCCATCCGCAGCTCCCACTCCTTGCGTGGCTCCTCGACCACGTCCAGCCGCTCGATCAGCCGCTCGGTCTGCCGGGCCTTCGCCGCCTGCTTCTCGCTCGCCTCGGAGCGGAACTTGCGGCCGATCTTGTCGTTGTCGGTGGCCTTGCGGCGGGCGTTGCGGACACCCTTCTCCATCCAGGATCGCTGCGTGCGGGCCCGCGCCTCCAGTGCCGCCCGGGTGTCGGCGTACTCCTCGAACTCGGCGCGTGCCTGGCGGCGGGCCACCTCCCGCTCCTCCAGGTACGCCGCGTAGCCGCCCCCGAAGTGGTTGACCTGCTGCTGGTGCAGGTCCAGCTCCAGCACCCGGGTCACCGTCCGGGTCAGGAACTCCCGGTCGTGGCTGACCAGCACCGTGCCGGCCCGCAGCCCGGTGACGAACCGTTCCAGCCGCTCCAACCCGGCCAGGTCCAGGTCGTTGGTGGGCTCGTCGAGCAGGAAGACGTCGTACCGGCTGAGCAGCAGCGACGCGAGCCCGGCACGGGCCGCCTGGCCGCCGGAGAGCCCGGTCATCTCGTGGTCGAGATCGACGGCGAGCCCCAGCTCCGCGGCGACCTCCTCGGCCCGTTCGTCCAGGTCGGCCCCGCCCAGCCCGAGCCAGCTCTCCAACGCGGTGGCGTACGCGTCGTCCGCGCCCGGCGCGCCGGTGGTCAGCGCCTCGGTAGCCGCGTCGAGGGCGGCCTGTGCCCGGGCCACCCCGGTCCGCCGGGCCAGGAACGCCCGGATCGTCTCGCCGGGACGTCGATCCGGCTCCTGCGGCAGATGCCCGACGCTCGCGCCGGGCGGGCTCACCGCGACGCCGCCGGCCTCCACCGGCAACAGCCCGGCGAGGGTACGCAGCAGCGTCGACTTGCCCGCCCCGTTCGGCCCGACCAGGCCGATCACGTCCCCGGGCGCGACCACCAGGTCCAGCCCGGTGAACAGCGTCCGCTCCCCGTGCCCGGCGGCCAGGTCCTTGGCGATCAGCGTGGCGCTCACAAGCAGCCGAGCCTACCCGCCGGCGTGGTTGGCGTGGCCCGCCATGCCCGGGCGCCGCACACGAGGCAGACTCACGGTCGTGCAGACCACTCTGGCGATCGACTGCGGCGGTGGCGGGATCAAGGCGTCCGTGCTGGACGCCGCAGGCACCATGCGGGCCCAACCGATGCGGGTGCCGACGCCGTACCCGCTGCCGCCGGAGCTGTTCGTGCGGACCCTGCGGGAACTCGGCGACCGGCTCCCGACCGCCGACCGGGTGACGGTCGGCATGCCGGGCATGATCCGGCACGGCGTGGTGGTCGCCACCCCGCACTACGTGACCCGCTCCGGCCCGCGTAGCCGGGTCGACCCGGCGCTGCACGCCCAGTGGTCCGGGTACGACGCCCGCAGCGCCCTCGCCGCCGCGTTCGGGCTGCCCACGCTGGTGCTCAACGACGCCGAGGTGCACGGTGCCGGGGTGGTCGCGGGCACCGGCTGCGAGCTGGTGCTGACCCTCGGCACCGGGTTGGGCAGCGCCCTCTTCGACGGTGGTGTGCTCGCCCCGCACCTGGAGCTGTCGCACGCCCCGGTGCGCTGGGGCACCACCTACGACACGTACGTGGGCGAGCCGGAACGCCGCCGGTTGGGCGACGCGTTCTGGTCCCGACGGATCCGGCAGGTGGTGGAGGGGCTGCGCCCGGTGTTCCGCTGGGACCGGCTCTATCTGGGCGGCGGTAACTCCCGGTTGATCCGCCCCGAGCAGCTCGCCCGGATGGGCGACGACGTGGTGGTGGTGCCCAACAGCGCCGGCATCGTCGGCGGTGTCCGCGCCTGGGACCTGGCTGCCGTGTGACTGCAAGGATGTGAGTGCAAGGAGGGGACCCCTGCTAACGCCAGCGGTATAGCAGGGGTCCCCTGCTAACACCCGGCTCCGCCCGCAAGCGCCCGGGAACACCCGGCTCCGCCCGCAAGCGCCCGGGAACACCCGGCTCCGCCCGCAAGCGCCCGGGAACACCCGGCTCCGCCCGCAAGCGCCCGGGAACACCC